>JACQLA010000004.1:0-5422 GCA_016204255.1 Candidatus Microgenomates bacterium | reverse complement strand
GCTCAAAAATCCTTTCTTCAAATGATAAAAAAGCACGTGAAAAGCTAGAAATTGACCTTGATTTTCTTGGTTTTGTTGAATCTATGATCCTCCCCGAAAAGAGGCAAAACAGGCGGTTTTAGAAGCAAAAAAAGCCGGAATAAAACCGATTATGGTAACCGGCGATAACGAGCTTACAGCCTTAGCAATTGCCAAAGAAATAGGTTTAATCGAAAAGGACGAGGATGTTGTAACCGGGGAGGAATTAAAAAAAATAAATGATGAGGAACTTGAGAAATTAATTCTCAAAACCCGTATTTTTGCCAGAACTCGACCCGAGGACAAACTTCGTCTTGTCTCCCTTTTTAAGAAGAAAGGTTTTATTGTGGGAGTAACCGGAGACGGAGTCAATGATGCCCTTGCCTTAAAACGGGCGGATGTTGGCGTTGCCATGGGCGAGACAGGTACCGATGTGGCAAAGGAAGCATCGGATATTGTTTTAACCGATGACAATTTTGCTACCCTTGTTCATGCGGTTGAAGAAGGAAGAGTAATTTATAACAATATCTTAAAAGCAATTACCTATCTTCTTTCAGGAAATTTAGCTGAGCTCTCTTTGGTTTTTGCGGCGGCCGTCTTAGGCATGCCCCCTCCTCTTCTTCCCACCCAAATTCTTTGGATAAATTTAGTAACTGATGGCATACCGGCTTTAGCGCTGGCACGCGATACTAAAGACCCCGATGTTCTTGCCCATGCTCCGCGCGATCCAAAAACGCCAATTTTAACAAAAAACCGAGTGTTGTTTATTGGGATTGTTGGCTTTGGACTTGCGAGTTTTTTACTAATCGTCTTCTCTTTTCTTCTTAAGACCCAAACCGAAGTGTTCTCTCGCACCATCACCTTTAATCTTCTTATCTTCTTTCATCTTATGATCGCCTTCGTGGTTCGTGGGCAGTCTCTTTTTCGCGCCAATCGGCTTCTTATTTTAGGAGTTTTAGCAACTCTTGTCTTGCAGGTTCTAATAACGACTCTCCCCTTCTTTCAAACCATCTTCCACTTAGGGTTTAATTGAGGTGAGTTTTGTGTGGCAAAGAGCAACGGCAATTGCATCGGCCACATCGTCAAAATGTGTTTTCTTTTTTTTTGGAGAGCGAACGCCAAAGAGCTCTCGAATAGTTTTTTTAATAACTTCTTTGTCGGCTCGTCCGTTTCCCCCAACCACAAGTTTAACCTGTCCCGGAGCATACTCAAAAATTGGAATTTTAGCTCGCGCCGCAGCCAAAAGTATCACCCCGCATGCTTGACCTACCGCCATAACCGTCTTTGCATTGGAATAAAAAAAGAGGCGTTCAATAGCTATAACATCGGGTTTATGTCTTTTTAGAAGGGCTCCCATGCTTTTGTAAATGTGATCAAGTCTTTTACCTGCTTCACCGTTTTTCTCGGTCTTTATCCAGCCAAAATCCAAAAGCATGGGCTTTTCTTTTTTTGAGATCCGAAGCACCCCATATCCAGTTGTAGCCGTTCCCGGATCAATCCCAAAAACTCGCATTAATAAGATTATGACATTTTCCCTGGACTAAAGTCCAGGGTTTCACCTCTAAAAGAAAATGTCGTTTCCGCTTCAATTCATCCCCTCGCCTTCGCTCGGCGTTTTCTTGAAACATCAAATAGCACTTCTTGTAATCCTTCTGGATTTGAGTTAGAATATAAACTTAATGAAACGGGCAAAACTTACGGTTGAGAAAAGAACGATTTTGGGGAAAAAAGTAAAAAAACTGCGACGTGAAGGTATTCTTCCGGCTAATATCTATGGCAAGGATATAAAATCCCTGGCGGTCCAGCTCAAAGATAAAGAGTTTGAAACTGTTTTTAAAGAGGCTGGAGAAACAGGGCTTGTTGACGTTGCAGTAAACGGAGAGGTAAAACCTGTTCTTATCCATAATGTTCAGGTTGAACCTCTCAGCAACCAATATCTTCACGCTGACTTTTATCAAGTAAACTTAAAAGAAAAAATAAAAGCAATGGTGCCGGTTGTTGCAGTTGGCGAAGCAAAGGCAGTAATAGACAAAGTCGGAATCATTTTACAGCCGCTTTCCGAAATTGAGGTAGAAGCACTTCCCGAAGATTTGCCTGAAAAAATAGAAGTAAATGTTGAGAAACTAGCAAATCTTGATGAACAAATAGCAGTTGGCGATCTTAAAGCGCCGGAAGGAGTTGAAATCTTAACAGATCCCTCCCAAGTAGTTGTTAAGATTGCGGCGTTGGTTAGCAAAGAAGCAGAGGAGCTGGCGGCTCAAGAAGCAGCCGCAGCCGAAGCAGCAAAAGTCGCGTCTGACGCGACCAAGGCAGAAGCCGCGCCCGCCGAAGGCGTCACGGAAGCTGAAGGAGCTCAACCCCCTGCCGAAGGTGAGTCAAAACCAGAAACTGAAGTAAAACCTTCAACCACTGAAACGCAGAAAGAAGAAGTTAAAAAAGAAGAAAAGTAATCGACTCTATAATTACTAATTACCAATTACTAATTTCTCTAGTTCTCTTCCCTCTTCAAAATTTGGGTCAAGCTCTAAGGTTTTTTGCAAAAATGGCTTTGCCTTTTCAAGTTCTCCAAGCCGATAGTTTAAAACCGCAAGCTGAAAATAGGCATCTCTAAAATCTTTATATTTTTCTATAGTTTTCTCCCAATACTCAATCTCTTTGGCTATTTTAACCCTTTCTTTCTCTATATCTTGTTTCTTTTGGATATTCTTCTGTAAATCAGCGCCCACAATAAGAATCGCCACGCCTATTACAACCGAAGCAACAGCTAGCCAAATCTTCTTTTCGGTAATTCTTCGGTAAATACTCGGGAATTTATCTTTTGCTTTCTCCAAACCTTGTGTGACCATATTTTGGCTACCTCCGCCTTAACCCTGAGATTATTATAGCAATTATTGAAACTGTGTTAAGGGCTTTTGGAAACACTATCATAAATAAGTGTTGGTTATAAGGGGATGGCATAAATGGTATCCTATAGTTGTGTTTACTTCGGCCTTGTGGTATTATCTCTCCCATGGCAGAATGTGAACCCCAAGGCTATCAATTTAAGCATGAGAAACGAATTCACCTCGACGGATATTATGGAATTGCAAGGGATCTTATGGAGTTAAACGACCCAATTGCTGATGGTTTTATGCGAACGAGTGATATGCGAGGAGACGTCGTTATTGTTCAAAAACCACGAGAGCGAGTAATGGATTATGATCAGGTTGGGTTTGTAAGAGTTGCAAAGTTTCTTCAAATGCCGCGACTTGATTTTTGGAGAGGTAATCATGTAACAGAAACAAGAAAAGAAGATGGTGGAGTTTGGTATATAGCCATAAATGACCAGGAGCTAGCAGACCAAGTCGCTCGCTTAGGGAATGGCGATAAAAAATTTGATGAGAGATTTATAGATGCTTTCAAAGTAGAAGTAAATAGAGGTTTAAAGGCTTGTTTAAAAAGAGAAAAACTTCTAAATAGTGGCCATTATAATTTTGGTTTCTTTGTAGCCTATCAGGGGACTTTATCCTACGACTTAGTCTTATTTCCTGCAATTCTAGCAGCTAAAATTGCTATCGGAGATATTCCAGCCGAAGCACTCGCTTTATCTGCAGGAGTAACAGCGATGGCAAACACTGCTTGGAATGCAGTTAATCTTGTTGGTGCTGGAATGAGCTATCTCGAAAATAGGCTTTTAGGACAACGCCTATACCCAAATATGAAGCCAGACTTCGATGATCCCTTTGTGAAACATTCCATTTTAGAATTAGTTATGCCACCTGTGCCAGTAGATAGACTTTTTAGAGGAATTAGTTATCTTGACAAACACGGCAATAGAATTATTACCCCTATAAACTTCTAATAAATCCACTTACCAAGCGAATTAGGATTAGCTTCCAAGAAGATTTATTCATTAGTCTCTCGTGGCCAGGGTTGTATCATGAGCGAACCTTCAAATCCAAGCTGCTGGTAAATTTCCTCCGTTACAAAAGGCATGAAGGGATGAAGAAGCCTAAGAAGAATAATGAATAATGAATTAAGAATCAAGGATGAATTGTCGTCAATCCTCTTTTTAACATCTTCTATGTACTTATCGGCAAATTCATGCCAGACAAAATCATAAAGCCGCTCGGCTGCATAGTTAAATTGGTAACTATCAATATACCGTGTTATCTCTTCAATCAATTTTTGCGTTCTTTCAACCATCTCCGCATCGTTTTTATGCGTTGCAATCTCAAGAATCTTTTGTACTGAATTTTGAATTTTGAATTTTGAATTTTGAATTCGCTTCATCGCAATGAAGCGTCCCATATTCCACAATTTATTGGTAAATTTTCTTGCCGCATCAAGCTTTGGATATGAAAGCGACTGATCATTGCCAAACGCCGTGCCGTAAACAAGCGCAAATCTAACCGCATCGGCGCCGTATTTTTCAACTATTTCCAACGGATCAACAACATTTCCCTTGGATTTGCTCATCTTTTTTCCCAGAGGGTCTTTAACCATACCATGCAGAACAATATTTTTAAACGGCACATCTCCTGTTGCATAAATTCCAACCATTACCATCCTTGCTACCCACCAACGCAAAATATCATATCCCGTTTCCATAACCGATGTCGGATAAAAATATTCAAAATCGCCCGGTTTTGCAGTCTGAAGCGTCGCAAACGGCCACTGTGAGGATGAAAACCACGTATCAAAAGTGTCAGAATCCTGTTCTAGTTCGGCAGAACCACAATTGGGACACTTCTCTGGTTTAGTACCATCAGTAACAACCCAACCATTATTGTTTGATTGTTCTATTGCTTCATTGTTTCCTATTTTTGCATTTTGATTTGTATTTTTGCTTTTTGTCCGCCCGCTGGCGGATTGATTTTTGCATTTTTGGCAACACCAAGCCGGAATTCTAATTCCCCATACGACCTGCCTTGAGATATTCCAGTCTCTTATATTCTCCAAAAATTGAAAATAAAGTTTTTCAAAATTCTTAGGATGTATCTTTATGTCTCCTCTTTTAACAGCTTGAATTGCTTTCCCTGCCAGAGGTTCCATTTTTACAAACCACTGCTCAAGAGGCAAGGGTTCTAAAACATTCTTGCATTTATAACAAAGGCCAATTCTGTGAATGTATTTATCGTCGATTTTTTCAATTAGCCCTTTTTGCTGCATTTCTTCAATAATTGCTTTTCTTGCTTGCTTTACATACATACCGGCAAACTTGCCAGCATGCTCATTCATTTTTCCGTCAAACCCAATAACTTGCTTCAAGGGAAGATTATGTCTTTGGGCTATTTCAAAATCGTTAAAATCATGGGATGGGGTAATTTTTACAACGCCTGTTCCAAATTCCGGATCAACCGCATCATCCGCAACGACCCGTATGATTGCCTTTCCCAAAACTGTTTCAATTTCTACTTCTTTT
>JACQLA010000008.1:0-37802 GCA_016204255.1 Candidatus Microgenomates bacterium | reverse complement strand
TCTTTCCTACCTTCTTGTTCCTTTCCAGGGCTACGCAGCTTTAAAGGGATTTACTGAGAAAGAAGAAGGTCCCTGGTTTAGAACCCCTAAGACCGGAAGGATTACCGATATTTTTACACCGGGGAGATTTGCCAGGTTTATCTCGGGAATTTTTGGGAGACCATCGATGGTGCCGGTGGAGCAGAAAGCAGCATTTAATTTCCTCGGGAGGTCCGAGCACTTGGCGGTCTTCGACCGAGGTCGGACCTCTCCAGGATCCCTAAACCCTTATTTAGCTTTAGCCACGGCTAACAATCGCTTTAATTCCTTCAATATTAGACCTAAAAAACATCGGTTTATTGGGAATTTGGTAATTCTGGCAGTAATTATGGCAAGCTCAATTTTAACCTTTTTTGGTGAACGCGTTTCCCGGGGTTCCTTGGCAGATCTTCCAATTCAAACAAGAATTGAAGTGGCCGGCGAGAATATTTCCGTCTTCTCTCAGGCTCTTCGTTTATTTATACCCAAGGAGGTTTTGGCGGCCTCTGATTTCAAAGAGATAGTCGTAGGGGGAGCCAAACAAGTTCCTTTAGAAACTTTAACAGGATTTACAGCTTTGTTTTTATTGGTTTCTTTAATATTTTTTATTTATCTCTTAAAAAAGAGAAGAGCTTTACTGAGAAAGCTTTTCAAAACTTTCTTTATCTTTACCCTTATTTTAGTCTGGTTTGTTTCCGGCTGGCCGCCAATTTGGCGGTCTAATAGCTTGCAGCTTCCGCCAAAGATTCAGGAAGTAGAAGCTGCCGGACTTATGACGAAGATGGGGACACTTTCCCAGCCAACCTCAACCGGTAATCAGCAAATAACCGGCGTTGGTTTTCAGCCGGAAGCACTTATTTTTTGGATGACTAATCTAACTGCTGAGGGGAATGGTGCCAGTTCTTATTTGGCTAAAGGCTTTACCGATGGCACTAATCAGGGAAGCACAGCCGTAGCCTGGCAGGACGGGTTCAATACGGTGCAGGACAGAACCGTGGCGACCAAAGTGATTAGCCTGGTTAATGAAACTGGGACAGTTTTAGCTGAAGCAGGGATTGTCAGTTTAGATACCGACGGCTTTACTATTAACTGGACGACTGTCGACTCGACCCAAAGATTGGTGACTTATCTGGCTTTGGGAGGTACAAGCTTCACCAATGTTAAAGTTGGTTCAGTAACCGGTACGACTAGTCCCCTGGCAGTTTCAGGAGTGGGATTTCAACCCGACGCTGTTTTGCTTGTTGGAAGACAAGATTCAACCTTGGGTACGGGAACGCGTGGTCAGGTTGGTTATGGAATAGCTTTATCAACCACCAGTCGACATACCAGCGGGGCAAGGGAAAGAAGTAATGGTGCTGGTAGCAGCGGACTTTACAGTGTGGAATTTTTCTCTCCCGCTGACGATCTTTATACTACTCCAGCTGAGACTCGTTGGGATCTGCAGAGTATGGATACCGACGGCTTTACCCTGGTACAGGAAAGCGGAACCCAAGCAACCACAATCGGCGCTATCTATATGGCTCTAAAGGGTGCGGGTATTTCCCAAGGCATTCTTACTCAACCGACTACTACCGGGTAACCAGTCAATAACCGGTCTATCGTTTAAACCCTCAGTAGTTCTTTTTGACGGCGCGGGAGTGAGTACTGACGGCTGGGAGGATGAGCCAGACTTTATCTTTGGAGCGGCTGTTTCTTCAACCTCGCGGGGTGCTTTCTGGATTGGTCGAAATGGCACAGCCGCCGATACGGATTTATCTACCTCAAAAGTTATTCGTCATCTCCAGGCCGGCACTCCCACACTTTTATCTGATGCCGATTTTGTTTCCATGGATTCGGGCGGGTTTACCATTAATTGGACAACAGCTGATGCTACTCAACGCAAAGTCGGCTGGGTGGCCATCGGTCCGACCGCCGCACCGACATTCACTGAATCTGCCTACCGTTGGTTTGCCAATAATGACGTTGACAGTACGGATGTGGGAGCGGCCATGGCCGGTGCTGACACCGCGGCGACTTTAACCTCCGATGGCCAGCAGTTTCGCCTAAGACTTCTTTTGCATGTCAGCGATGATTTGGTCGCCAATGGTAAGAATTTTAAGCTGCAGATTGCCACAAAAGTTGGCCCTGACTGTGATACCAATATGGGCACCACCGATGAGTCTTACAGCGATCTTTCCCCAAGCTCAGGGGATATCAGATATTATGATGATACCGACTCCTCAAAAACCGACGGGGCCAATTTAACCGCTAATGCCAATGATCCCACACACTCCTCTGACACAATCCGTAACCAGGACTACGAAGAAGCCAACAACTTTACCAACACGGTCTCGGAGGTTCTCACCAGCCAGGACGGGAAGTGGGACTTTTCCGTCACCGATTTTTCCGCCGCTGACAATACCACCTATTGTTTAAGAGTGGTTGAATCCGACGGCACTCTTTTAACTACCTACACCGTTGTTCCTGAATTTACCACCGTTCCGGAAAACCCGATCATGCTATTTGGTTTTGGAGCTTTGGTCTTTGGGATAATTAAGAAGTTAAGAAGGAGAAAATCCTCCTTCGCTAAAACTTCGGAGGATAAATGAGACAGAAAGAAACATTTAAGATTTTACTGGCTGCTTTCGCCGTTTTAATGGTATTGCTACCCATTTTTGCGGCTCTTAATTCGTTTTTAACGGAATCGTTAAATCATGCCGGCTGGTATAGGCCCATTCAGGATTACGTTGTTCCTTGGGAGGCAAGACTGGTCACCGCCGCGGTTTCCTTATTTGGCGTGCCGGCGAAGGTGACTCCAAATTCGACCCTCGCCGCTCTTTATATGGTAAAAGATGGTGCGGCTATTCCGGTTGATTTAGCTTGGAATTGTTTGGGTTGGCAAAGCGCTTTACTGTTAATTGTGTCCTTAGGGATGGGTCTGCGGGGGAATTTTAGCAATTTCTCACGACTTAAGTGTATCGCTTTGGGTCTTTTGGGAACTTTATTAGTCAATATTTTCCGTATGACGATCATTGCCATGGGCATTTATTATGTCAATTCTGTTGCCGCCCAGATTGTTCATGACTACTTCGCGGCGTTCCTAACCATTATTTGGCTCGTCTTTTTCTGGTGGTTCAGCTACAGTTTTATTTTGGAGGAGAAGCAGCCTTCTGCCAAAAATAACACTTGACAAGCGAGGGCTCTTAGTCTTAGTCTTCCCTTGGCGAGGTTTTTATGCGTGCAGCCACAAAGTTTGTTTGTCAGCAATGCGGTTATGAATCGATTCAATGGTTGGGAAAATGTCCCTCTTGCGGTCAATGGAACAGTTTGGTTGAGACTATTATCGCCGAAACTAAGCAATCGGCCTTTAAAAGCACTAAGGGACGTCCTAAAACTAAACCTCAAAAACTCAGCGATCTTGGGGAAAAACAAATACTTCGTATTTCTACTCAAAGTGAGGAATTTGATCGGGTTTTAGGCGGGACATCCGGAGGTTTGGTGCCCGGATCGGTTATCTTGCTTGCCGGTGATCCGGGAATTGGTAAATCCACTCTTCTTTTACAGTTGGCCGGAAAACTTGGTGGTTTTTATATTTCCGGCGAGGAGTCTTTGGATCAAATTAAATTACGGGCCAAAAGAATCGGAGTTGAAAACAAAAACTTATTATTTCTGGCTGAAACTAATGTTGAAAATATTCTCGAAGAGCTAGGGGAGATTTCTCAAAAGGATTTAAATTTGGTGATTATTGACTCGGTGCAGACTATGTGGACTGCAGATCTTTCGGGGATGAGTGGTTCTGTCGGTCAGGTAAGGGAGTCGGCCACCAAACTCTTACAGGCGGCAAAAAGAAAAAATTTCCCCTTATTTTTAGTGGGACATGTGACAAAGGAAGGGATGATCGCCGGCCCCATGGTTTTAAAGCACTTAGTTGACACCGTTTTATATTTGGAAGGCGAGCGTTTTCAGTCTTTAAGACTTCTGAGGGTTATTAAAAACAGATTTGGTCCGACTGATGAAGTGGGGGTATTTCAAATGGAGGAGGAGGGCCTTAAGGAGATTAAAAATCCGTCGGGCCTTTTCCTTTCCGAGGAACGAAAAAACCTTTCCGGCTCAAGTCTGGTGATGGTTATGGAGGGAACACGCCCGCTGGTGGGGGAAGTGCAGGCGTTAGTGGTTCCGACGAAACTTCCCGCTCCCCGCAGAACCGCGACCGGAATTGATCTATCTAGGCTGCAGTTACTAATTGCCGTTTTACAAAAGAGGCTTAATTTACCCCTTTATACCTGTGATATCTTCGTCAATGTGGCTGGTGGGCTAAAGATTATGGAGCCGGCAGTTGATTTGGGTGTTTGTTTGGCGATTATCTCCTCTTTTAAAGACAAGCCCTTGCCTCAAGATTTAGTGGCTATTGGCGAGGTAGGCCTTTTAGGCGAATTACGCCCGGTTGCCAATTTGGACAAAAGAATTAAGGAAGCCAAGAGATTGGGTTTGACAAAAATCGCCAGCGCGAAAGACCACCCGCTTTTAAAGGATGTAGCCAAGAAATTCTTATCCTGAATTTATCCACAACGATTATTTCAACTTTAATTTCCCCATTCCAAAGCCCTACTCGAAGACTTTTAAAGCTATAGGATAATATCTTTCTTTGGGGAAATTTCCTATGGGACTTGACATTTACCTCCGAGGTGTGATATAAAAAACCTTAGTTGAGATAACCCTATGTATAATCTGTGGCTTAGACTATTTAGGAAATATAAGAGGGAAAATAAAGAAAGCCGGATGCAGGAAGAAAGTGAGCTTGTCGGCGCTTTCGCCCGCGAACAGCTAGAGCGTTTAAGAGAGAAGGGTTTATCGATACCCGTAATTCGGATTTAAGTTGAAATAAAAAAAGGGAGCATCACTACCGCTAGTTTGAGTGGGCAGGGACTACGTGTAGTAATGCTCTTTATCGCAGGTATTAATCTCAGATTATCCCAATGCTGCATTGGAATAAAGAGAGACCAAAAACCTTAATTAAAGGGAATAACATAAAGATTTTTCTTTGTCAAGAAAAAATCATGAAGCTAAATTTGATAATTTAGCGCGCAATATGGCTTTTTCTTTAGATTTTTTAAGTACGCACAGAGCGACTCTTTTTGGAGACTCTAATTTACCTCTATGTTTAGCGAAGGAATTATTTATCAATATGGAGGTAAAAACTACGGCCAATTAATTTTTGAGCCTGAGGGGGGAGTGGGATGTAGGGCAGGCATCTTGCTTCCCCTTCAGATTCAAAAAAGACTGCCTCTTAAAAGAAGCCTTCTCTTCTTTTCTAATTTACTTATTCTCTTTTCAGCACTTGGATTTTTATCTCTTGCGGGTCCTATTTTCGTAGGAGAACTTTCCTACCGTTTTCGGAAACCCGAACCAGAGATTAGACTTAGTTTTGGCGACATTTTGGGATCACAGTCAATTGAGGCCTCTTATCCGGCCCCCGATCCAAACTTTTCCATAATTATTCCCAAAATTAGCGCCAAAGCCAAGGTTTTCCCCGACGTTTCCCCAGCTGACCAAAACGAATATTTGCCAATCCTTAAACAGGGCGTTGCACATGCTAAGGGGACTGCTTTCCCCGGGCAGAGGGGTAATGTTTATCTATTTGCCCATTCGACCGATATATCGGCCAACATCGCCCGCTATAATGCTGTTTTTTATAATCTTGAGAAACTTGAGGAGGGAGACCAGATTATTATTTATTTTGCTGACCGTATTCATCTTTATCGGGTGACGGAGAAAAAAATCGTTCCTGCCTCCGATGTCTCTGTTTTGGAGCCTCAAAATAACGAGGAAATTTTAATTTTACAGACCTGTTGGCCGCCAGGGACCACAATTGATCGTTTACTGATTTTTGCCAAGAAAGCCTAGGGGAATTTTGTCGGTGGCCTAAAGGTTAATGGCGTAGACGGTGGTTTGGCCGGACTGGAAGACAACTTTTCCTAGTTTACTCCATTTTTTAAAATCTGCCAGAGGATATTTTTGTCGCTCAAGGGTCCCCACAAAAACATACTTAACCTGATATTTTTCTAAAAAGGCTTCTGTTTCTTCTAAGCTTTTGGTCTCGTATGCCCGTCTAACTTCGGCGTCTCGTTTCCCAGCCTCGTCGTATGATCCCCGCCAAAGCCATTCGTGGACGGGCCAACCGACAACCGTAGGCAGTCCGGTGAAGGCTGAAACACGCGCATAGTCGGTATATGATTCTCCAACTGCCTCTAAAATTACCGGTTGACCTTTAATAGTTGTTTTTAACCAGGAAATAGCCTGGAAGTCTTGCGGATATTGTTTTGAGGCCCAATCTAAGCCAGCAGTAAGGCCATAAAAGTTTTTTAAACCATTGTAATAAGAATTAATGGCAAAGTAGGGATAAATTACGACTGGGATAAACAGAAGTACTGCCAAGCCAGAAAATAAAAGTTTAAAATAATTTTTTTTCGCGGTCAGTATTCGCATAAAAATATAAACAGAAGCTAATGAAAGCATTATAAAAGCCTGGTAGCCAAGTTTAAACATAGTATTGGCGCGGTAATGAAGGGGATAGATATCTTTTACATAGGCAATCTCGGGGAAAATTAAAAGGAGGGTGGAAATAATTACCAGAATAAGAATAAAAACGTCGGTTGTTGTTAGATTTTTAAGCACTTTTACTTCTTTACGGAGAAAAATCAGAAAGCTTATCACGAAAAAGTAAAAAAAGCCCCACAGTACAGCCAGCATATATATCGGCGAGCGATCTTTAACCAGGTTAACTCCGGAAACAAACGGTTTGAAGTGAAGATTAAAAGGAAGAGAGAAAATATAAAACCCCAAGCCAATTACCAAAAGAAGAGCTATAAACTCGACAATAAAAAATGAGACGTCATGACCAAAAATCTTAAATTTAAGATAATGATTTTTGAGATTAAATTTATCCTTCCGATTTTCCTGAGAGATAGTTTGAGAATGATGAATGGACAAATAAAATAAGGTCAGACCGCCAAGAACAAGATAAATTAGGCCATCCCAAGCATTTGTCATATACATTACCGAAAGCATGAGGGAAAGCAGCAGACAGTAAGTGACAAGCAATAGCCTTTTAGGTTTAGTAATGAATAACGCTAAAATAATGGCGATAGTTAATAAAACGAAGGGAATATCTAAGACATGGCCATGCAGATCCGAAACTACCCAGGAATAGCTGGGAAACTCATGAATGGTATAGGGGATAAAACGAGTCGCATCGGGGTACCAGTATTTATTAAAACCCCGGATAAAAGCAAAAATAGGGTGAAGATTGCCGCCTAAGGTGACTAAAAAAGAAGAAATTATTCCGGGGATGATGGAGACTATTTTCCATGAATCATGTTGACCCCCTTCTTTATGAAGGAAAAAATTAAATAAGTTAAAGCCTAGAGAAAAAGAACACGCAAATGTGAAAGCAAAAATAACAGTCATCATCAAATTAAAAGTAGTCGCTGAGTCAATATTAGATAGTTTAGCTAAGATAGCAGTATTGAGATGTCCAAAATAATAATAGTTAATAGTTTGAGGGGTTAGCCAAATATCCTTTGGAGGGAAAAAATCAGTCCGCAAAAGGGAATTTATAAAACCAAAATCCATGAATTTTTCCAAACCATGAATTGACGGTTCGTGAGCGCGAACATAACCCCAGAATATTAGGGCCAATAAAAAGATTATTTCTTCCAGGAGAGAAATTTTCCAACCATTCTTTAACTGCCGAAAAATTTCCTTCCTAAATTTTAGAATCAGGGCGATATTGAAAATTGACCAGAGGACAACAATTAGCCAGCTATTAAAAAGGGAAAAGGATAAAATATGCAGACTGCTTAAAAGGAAAATAAGATAAGAAATGGCAACTAAGCCCAAAATTTTGGCAAAAATATAACCGAAATCATAAAATTTACCAAAAATTTTACTCGCCGATGGCAAAGAGATTAAGCCAATTCCTAAAAATAAACTCCACCAATAAATGATAAGTCCTAAATCTGAAAACATAGCTTAAATTTTACCCTTAAATTACATCTTAATCCACGTCATCCAATTTTGGTAGTAAGAAAAATCAGCATAAGCCAGGGCGAGATTTATTATGATAAAAGCCGCAAGAAAGAGACGGTGTTTACCCGTAAGAGACAAGATTTTTTCCAAGGCAATAGCGGAGAAAAGAAAAATCACAGGTAGGAAAACCAATGCGCGGGATCCATTGGGTGGGTCGACAGTTAAAATCTGGCCGAAAATCAGCCCTGCAATTAAAATAATAAACCAAACAAATGTTTCTTTAATTCTTAAGACGGCCAAGATCAATCCGGCCTAAAAAGTATTCTTATAACTATGTTAACGGGCGGATCTTTAAGCGGTAGATAACGGGGGTTTTCGATCCCGCCGCCATCAACCGCCCCAAGAAAAATCCATGATTTTACGCTGGTTATAGTCTGGTATTTCAAAATATCGCCTTCTTGATTTAATCCGTGATACGGACGTTGGATACTGGAAACGTTAACTACACGCTGTCTCAAATTATATAATTCCCAATTTTTACCAATTTGAAGGAGCCAAGGAATGCTGGTTAAAACGAAGATAGCCGTAAAAATTGACAAGTTTAAAAAGATTCTTTTTGGGTTATGATCAGTAGTTGCCGAAATATAGATAAGATATAAAAAACCGGCAAAAATATAAACCTCGCCCGACCGATAGCCATAAAGAATAATCCCGGCCATAAATCCAGCCAATATCAGCCATAAATAACACCCATTTTTTAAAAAAATCCTTAAAAACCAAATAAGATATAAACCCAGAGAAACCACATAAATCGTTGTCCATCCAACCCGGGAGAAATGAAGGTAAAAAGGATTTACGGCAAAAAGTAAAGTTATTCCCAGGGCGAAAATCATATTTGCATATTCTTTAACCAAAAAATAAAAGGGAATAAGAGCTAAAAGGCTAAAAAGGATAGAGGTAAGTCTTAGGGTGAGGATGTTGGGAATGGTGTTTAAAATTCGGGCATTTAAAATAGTTGGGTAGTAGAGTAAAGTGGCTTGAGAATAGTCCCAACCAAAGTCAGCAGGGTAAAATCCTGACTGCCAAGAAAGCATCGCCGTAATATCTCTTAAGTTAGCCACCTCATCAATAATCATGGGAGTCGAATCCAACCGCCATAAACGGACAAAAGCAGCCAGAAGGATAATTAGAATTAAGAAGAATAGTTCCCAAAACTGCCGCTTATCTTTCATGACAGCTTTCCTGGCGGCCATAAATAGTAAAAGATGTCTGTTTATTTTCGTAAAGTTTAGTAAATTGCGACCGAAAAAGAAGGGAAATAGGGGGAAGATCGGGATTGGCAAAAGAGCGGTCTTCAGTGATGTAGTCGATACTGTTTTCTTTCAAATCCTGACAGGCTTTTAAAAGTGTCGTCTCTTGATAAAGCTGGCGAAAAATTCGGCCTCGTTTATTAGTATCGTAGCCGGCAGACCAGGTGAAATAAGGCCAGCCTAAAAATATCTTACGGCCGGCCAAGGAAGCCGGATGATAAAGGAAAGAAGAGTTTAGAAAGATTGATGAAGAAGGAGTGTTCTCTTTAATCCAGACGATATCAGGATTGCGAGGTGCATCATCAAGTGTATAAGAATGGTCGTTTCTGATAGCAAAGAAATCAATTATTCCGGAGAGTGTCAGGAAAAAAAGCAGTCCAAGAGTTAAGACTTTGGTAAGATAATTTTTTCGCCAGAGTAAAGAGAGAAGAAAAGCCGTAAAGATGTTGCCGACAAGGAGAAAGAAATTGAAAAATTTATGATTAACGGCAATGTCGGGGCTAAATTGAAAAAGATTGCCGATGATAAAGACAGGCAAGATTATCCAGAAGATTTTACGGGCTTTGGGCGGAGCTAGAAAGACGCCTAAAGGAATTAACAAAGATGACAAGCCCAAGTTCAAAAACCAAAATTGCAGAAAGCTTGTGATGGATAAATTATTTGCTATTAAATATCCCGGATGAAAATGAAGACTGGATAGGTTTTGGCTGCGGGTGAGATAGAGGAATTGAGGAAAAGCCATAAATAGTCCGATTAAGGCGATTAAAAAAACTTGGCGTTTGAAGGGTAAAAAAAGGAAAATTCCGGCCAACATGATGAGAAAGATAATAAAAGCGGTGGCATGCCAGAAGGGGAGAAGGCCTAGAATTAGGCCTAGGGCAATAGTAACTTTTATGGAAGGCGGCCTTTTCTTTTTAGACGCCCGAAGGAAAAGGTAAAGTGGAAGCAGGGCAAAAAAGAGACCGGAGGCAAAATGGCGCTGGTTAGTGTAGATGTTGAGATTCCAAAAAGCCGTAACCGGATTTTTATCATACGGACCAAAAGCTGAAAATGACTGAGTGGCTGCGATATCAAGGATAGTTTGAGGAAAAGAAAGCGGATGTTTTTGAAAGAAATAATAAAAACCAAAGGAACCGTTGAAAAGAAAAAGAATGGCGCTTAAAACAGCCACGAGAATACTCTTAAAAAGAGTTTTAGCGAGAAAATAAATCATTAAAAGTAGGGAAAAAAATCCCAGGATACTGGGTAGATTAAGCGCCCAGCCTAAGGGAATGCCAATTTTTTCCAGGGTCCCCACCAGTAGATAAAAAAGAAAATGATAGCGGATGGGTTCACCAGGAAAAAGAGGATATTCCGGCGGGAAGTTTTCTCCCCAGGAGAAGGAGCGAATTAAGGGAATGTTAGCGGCGAAATCACTGTAGGCCTTACCGGCGATGGTGATGGTTCCTGCATTTGGGTCAGAACCAAAAGTTGCCGTCATTAACCAGAAACTAAAAATGAGGGCGGTGATTATAAAAATGATTTCCGTTCGATTCCTTTTGATGGAAATTTTTTTCATACACCACTTACCAATTCCGCTACTTTTTCTCCCGCCTCAACCGCATAATTAGTTCCACGATCCCAGGGGTAAACCGAGTCTAAATTCGCAAGGTAGAGATTTTTGATCGGAGTTTCCCAGGGGGGAGGTTGATGGCCGATAGTGATCACCGGTTGGGCGTGAGGAGCGGAGAAAAGTCGGAGATTATAAATCGCAAATTGAGTATTAAAATCAGGATTAATTCTCTGCAGATAAGGGGTAAAAATAGCTAAAAGATCCGTGGGATTCTTTTCTAAAAAAGGATGATTGTGGGGAAGGTAATTACCGACGTAAAGAATATGGCGTTTGCCATAATGGGATTTATCAATAAAATTAGTGTGTTCCACTACAGCCAAAAAGGGCAGGTTGAGATCGTTGATATTGAGCCAATATGTACCATTAAGGAACGGTTTATCTATTTCTAAAATCAGGGTTTGAGCCCAAAGATGGGGAATTGCTGAAAGCTTTTGAGAATAGTTTTCAGGGAGATTTTTAGTGATCTCTAAAAAAGGGGAGGTGGGGAGTGTACAGATTACTTTGTCAAACCTCTGGTGATTAATTTTACCTGCGTAAAAATAGCCAATTTCAATTTTGCCTGACTCACTTTTAATTTCTTTAACAGTTGTTTTTAAAAGTATTTTACCCTTGTTTTCCCTGATTTTTTCTTCCAGTTTTTTAGCTAAAGTTTGGAATCCACCCTCAAGATAACCTAAAGATTTAGTTCTTTTTTTGATTCTTGCCCAAAACCAGGCAGCAGTTACCTGATCAGCAAAATCGCCAAACTTTGACTTTAATAACGGCTCCCATAAAATTTTAAAAGAGTTTTTGCCCATTGTTTTTTTAAGCCAGGCAGCGGCAGTGGTTTGTTCTAAAGATTTATAGTTTGAGAGGGTTTTTAAATAGGCCAATATTGTGCCAGTCCTTATTTTTTCAAAAAGTGAAAGGTGAGGGAATCGAAAAAGGGCAATGGGAGAATCAAAAGGGTGAATAGATGGCGGCGTATTTTCTTTGGTGGAGTCGGGATAATAAATAGCGGTGAGGGGTTTTTTAAAAAACAGCTGTTTTTTTAGATCGAGATCTTTAATAAGATCAATAACTGCTCGATCACCGGCAAAAAAATGATGATAAAAACGTTCAAGCGGCCACTCCCAATCTTTATTTTTAAATCCAGCCGCTAGCCCGCCGACAAAGGGTTCTTTTTCAAAGAGGGTAACCTGATGGCCCTGCTGGGAAAGACGAAAGGCCGCGGTAAGACCGGTAATTCCGGCGCCTAGAATTGCGATTCTCATAAATACTTTATTTTTGTTAAAGAATAGTTTAGCCTATTTTCGCGATAGAGAAAACTCGTCCTATTTTCGCGATAGAGAAAACATAACATATTTTACCTAATTAGTTAAATTCTTGACAAGCCTTTTGAAATATGCTTTAATGATTAAAGGTTAAAACACTTTAACCGGCGTTTCCCAAATTCTCCTAAAGATAGTTTAATCATATCTATTTCTCAAGAGGAAGAGAGAATACTTTTAGAAAAATTTAAGCTCTTTCGAATTTAAAACATTTAAAAAATCTACTATGTCTGACACTTCCCAAAAGCAGTCTTTAATGGATAATCATGCCGCTTCGCTATCTGTGGATGAGCTTATTGGTGGGCCTGTCTCAAATCAAGATGAGACGCAGGTAAAGGAGAAAAAAATGACGACAAAAGCGCACACGGTAACCGATATTCCTTTAAGTGAAAAACCTACGGAGAGTAGCTCTCAAACTCAATATATGGAGGGTGTTCTAGATATTCAGCCTGAAGGACATGGTTTTCTAAGGCCCAGATTTACGCCATCTGACCATGATATTTATATTTCTGCTTCTCAGATCCGTCGCTTTCTTTTAAGACCAGGCGATATGGTTGGGGGGCAGGTACGGCCGCCGAAGGAAAATGAGCGCTACTTTGGGCTTTTGAAAGTTGAAAAAGTCAGCGGTTTAGAGGCTGAAAAGGCGGTCAGGCGTCCTCGCTTTGAGGAATTGACTCCCGTTTACCCTCATGAACAATTAACCCTGGCAACCGGCAGAGGGACTATCTCAACCCGAATGATCGATCTTCTGTCTCCCATCGGGCGGGGGCAAAGAGGAATGATTGTTTCTCCACCAAAGGCAGGTAAAACGACCATCTTAAAAGATATCGCTAACGGTATTACAACTAATCATAAGGACGTACATTTGATGGCGGCTTTGATTGGGGAACGGCCGGAGGAAGTGACTGATATTACTAGGTCCGTGAAGGGTGAGGTAATTGCCTCCAATTTTGATGAGCCGGCCGAAGATCAGGCGCGGGTGGCCGAAGTGGTTTTGGACCGGGCCAAAAGATTGGTGGAGCTGGGGACAAATGTTGTGATTTTACTTGACTCGATTACCCGTTTGGCACGCGCCTATAACTTATGTATTCCTCCATCCGGCAGAACGCTTTCAGGGGGTTTTGATCCGGCGGCTTTATATCCGCCGAAAAAGTTTTTTGGGGCCGCCCGATGCTTTGAAAATGGTGGGTCATTGACAATTATTGGGACAGCCTTAATTGATACTGGCTCCCGAATGGATGATTTGATTTATGAAGAGTTTAAAGGTACGGGTAATATGGAACTTCATTTAGACCGAAAGCTTGCGGAGCGTCGGATCTTTCCGGCGATTGACGTTGAAAAATCTGGTACTCGCCAAGAAGAACTACTTTTGGATAAAGAGGCTCTTCAAAAAACGGCGACACTGCGGCGAATGACCGAGCTTATTCCTGATTCGGCCGAGAGAGCGGAGATGATAATTGAAAGGCTGAAAAAAACCGAGGATAATAAAGAATTTTTAGCCAGTCTTAGTAAAGGCTAAACCTTTCTTTTTAAGCCTATGGAAAGTTTGAAGGATCTAGGGAAAGATTTTAAAAAGTGGCTAGAAGTTTGTGCTTGGTACAGTCAGAAAAAAATAAAAATTGCCAGCGAGGATTTCGAAACTCTCAAAAATTATTTAGTTGATTTACTGGTAACAAAACGGGGCCTTAGACAAAGGCCCTTTTTACATTTTGGGATGGCAGCGATTTTAGGAGCAGGGCTTGTGGGCGCGCCGTTTCTAGCTACAAGCTATCCTATTTTGGGACAAAAGGAGCCAGAGCCTCTTCCTCCGTCAGCAGTTTTAAACGTCCAGACCGCCTCTGAAACCGAAACTGCCACGATTGAATCGGTTAAGCCCCGCAATAAAATAATCACCCACACGGTAGAAAAAGGGGAAACGCTTTCTTCAATTGCTCAGAAATATGGAATTTCAGTTGATACTATTCGGTGGGAAAACAATCTGAAAAGCGTTAAAGATATCTCGGTTGGCCAAGAGCTAAAAATTCTTCCGGTAACTGGTGTCTCTCATATTGTCCGCAAGGGAGAAACTATTTATACAATTGCTAAAAAATATGATGCCAACCCCCAGGCGCTGGTTGACTTTCCTTTTAACGATTTTATAGATCCCTCAGCTTTTACATTGGCTGTGGGGACAACTATCTTTGTTCCCGACGGTGTAAAACCGGAAGAGAAGCCCTGGTCGCCTCCAAGGCCAACGATTACTATTCCTCAGGATATGATTGTTGGTGGCTCCGGCCGGTTCTCTTGGCCAACCTCGGGATCGATTAGTCAAGGCTTCTCGTGGTATCACCCAGGGATCGATATTGCCAATCGAGCTGCACCAGCCGTATTGGCTTCGGACGGTGGGATAGTAATCTCGGCGAAGAAAGAACGCTGGGGTTATGGTTGGCATCTTATTGTAGACCATGGCAATGGGTTTAAAACCCTTTATGCTCATCTCCAAGATTTTTATGTTAATCAGGGGGATAAGGTTGGTCGGGGCCAGGCTATTGGCCAAATGGGTTCAACAGGTAGATCCACTGGCACTCATCTTCATTTTGAAATCTGGAAAGACGGTAAGGCTCAGCCCGCCTTGAGTTATCTGCAGTAATTCTCCACCGCTGCTCAGGGTGAGAATTCTGGTTTTCCCAACCCAGACGTGTTAAAATTAAGGGGTTTTGGGCCTATGGTTCAACGGTAGAATAGGGCATTCGCATTGCCCAGATCCGAGTTCGATTCTCGGTAGGTCCACTTGAGATTAGGTTAAACTGATTTCAGGTGTGAACCTTTGAGGAAAATTTTCTGGAGAGTAGGGTTTACCCTGAAAATTATAGTTCAAAACTAATTTTCAGGGCCCGTGGCGCAATTGGTAGCGCGCCTCCATGGCATGGAGGAGGTTGAGAGTTCGAGCCTCTTCGGGTCCACTAAATTACAGTTTAGGGCGTGGGAGCTGTAGCTGAATTGCTTGAGCTTAGCGGGGGAAAGATTAGTTGAGCTGATGGGCTGGCCAATTGAAGTTCCTGATCTTCTTTTGAAGAATTTTTAATCATAGATTTTTCCTCAGTTTTACTTATAAATCGATTCTCTAGTTCCGAAATCTTCTGGGCGATTAGTTTTTCGTCTTTTGAATTCTTCTTAACCAAACTTTGAACGATCTTGTATTCGTCTAGAGCCTCCTTAATTGAACCTTTTTTTTCAAGAGCGTGGCCAAGATTATAATGGGCATTGGGCAGGTTTGGTTTAAGGTAAACGGCTTGCACAAAGATTTTTGCTGCCTCATCATATTGTTCCCGGGCATAAAGGATTCCTCCTTGCTCAATCTTTAAATTGGGATTGGTCGGATCAAGGGCTAGCGCTTTTTCATAGGAATTAAAGGCGAATTGGTCTGCGCCTTGGGCGGAAGTTATTAACGAGCGATAAATTCTGGCTAAATTCTCCCAGGAACCAACCTCATTGGGGCTTAAAGTGGTCGCTATTTTCGCTTCCTCAACCGCTTCTTTAATGAAATTTACAATCAGTTGCTGATCTTGGAGGGAAAGAGAGTCATTTTTATCTTTCTGCGCCAGGGAGTTAGCCAAGGATAAGTCAGTTTGAGTCAGACTGATACGGTACTCCGTGCTCCAGGGATTTAATTGAATCGCTTTTTTTTGAAAGTTATAAGCATCAAGAATAGTTCCTTTTGAGCTGGCCAGTAACGATTTTTTAAACAGAAATTCCGCGCGCCAAAAGCGGCCGGCAAAAAATAAAACAAGAATAAGTAAAACAGCCGTAGAGGAGAAAAGGAACCATGGAAGGACCTCAGATTTTTTCAGCAAAGACTCATTTAAAGTGCTAAAAGAGAGAGTGAGTGATTTAAACTTGTGGTCACCCGAAATTCTTAAGGCAACCGCCAGCAGCGCCAAGATCAAAAATTGATTAAAAAGAAAAATAAAATTAGCGGGGAAGAAAATAAGCAGACCAAAATTTAAAATCCCGCTTAAAAATAACCCCGTTTCCGCCTGCCAGAAGTTGAATTTTTTAAACTGAAGAAAGCGAATGACGAGAAAAAGGTAGGAAAGGAAACCCAGTAGTCCAATTTCAGCTAAAAGTTGAAAATAGAAATTTGAGGAGGAACTAAAACGCAGGTTCCATAAGGGCGTTAAATTTAAATAGCTTGGTTTGAAGCGATTGAAATCGGAAAGATAGCTGTTGGGACCGGAACCCAAGACCGCCATCTTGAAATCCGAGCTTAAAATTTGGGCGCTTATATCCCAACCAACTTTTTGCGGCAACAAAAGTGGCCTGGAAGAAGTTAGAAGTTGATAGGAAACGATAGCGAAGCTAGAAATTAAGAGAAGGAAAACAAGAGAGTAAACACTTAAAAGAAAAAATTTCCTCTTTTTGAGAAAAAAGAAGAGGGGAATAATTGCCAACGGTAGAAGGGAAAGCAGAAAAAGCACTAAATTAATCTTTGAACCGATTGGGGACCAAAGAGAATTATCGATGGAGAGGGGAAAGTTTAAAACGGAAAGATTAATAGGAAGCGTAAAGTTGGGAGTAAAAAATAGAATAAGAGAAATCAGTCCCAAAATAAATCCCGATGACAAAAGGGCGCTTAAAAGCGATAGAAGTTGCTGTTTTGATCTAATATGATTGGTTATAACAAAATATAAAAGGATCGGGGATATAAAAGGAAAAAGATTTAGTAAAGACGTTATTTTATTCGAAGCAAAAATAGTCGAGAGAATACTGGAGAATATTAAAAACAATAAAGGCAGGTCAAGGGGCGTGCGCCAAAAACGCACCTTTTTTAAAAGAACCATTTTGCCGGTTTGCAAAAGCCAAAGAAAGGAAACAATGATTATAAAAAGAAGTTGTTTATTAAAGCCAAAAAAATCCAAAGCAAAAGGCAAAAAGAAAAGAGGCAATATTAGAATTAAAGCGGCGAGAGTTAAAGTTAAAGCCCCGTCAATGACCTCGATTTTTTTCAATAAATCTGAAGATGATCTTGTATGATCCTCAGATCTTTCCTCCGTAGCTTTAATTATTGGGATTTTATTTAAAAATTTAAATTTTTTCATTTAGAAACCCTGAGAATCAATTCTAGCTAATCTATAATAATCCAGTCAAGAGACGCATCTTCGTTTGCGGGTGCGCCAAAATTTATTGTAAAACCATCTTCCTTTTTCTCTGTAATCCAGATTGTCGTATTCCATGAGGGCGAAACAGAAACAGCAAAATTAGGTGACTCGCGTTTTTCCTCAAGGGTAATTCTTAGTTGACTGGAGCCAGAGGGGATTGTGACATTAATTCCTCGTAAGTCTTTACTGCCCAAAACTTTCCCTTCTAAAGTTAAATTACCTTTGATTTCTAGATCCTTGGCAATCTCTACGTTTCCATCCTTATCTACTTTGAGTTTTCCGTCTAGAATGTCTAAGCCTCCAGTGCCCAGCTTTTGAAGATATAGAGTGTTATATAAAGCATCAATTTGATTGCCATTTTGCAAAACTAATGATCCGTCTTGGGAAAGCATGCCGGAGATGGTTGTTTGAGCCAGAGAAGTTTTTCCAAGCACTGTTAAGTCACCGGCCAACGAAAGAGTTTCTTCATCGTAAATCATAAACGTATTGCTTGTTTCGGTTTGGGTTTGGGTTGCGGGGGATGCGGATGGCGACCACCAGCCAGTATTCACAAAAATCATTACTCTTCCAACTGTGTAGTTTTCGCCGTTAGCAGTGAAAATTTCAACCTCTTGGTTTAAATTTTCAAGATCATCAAATGCTTCTAGGGCTCGCCCGATAATTGGTCCTGCCTGAGTTGCCTTCATGGCAATTCCCGGCAGGGAAGAGGAAGTGAGGGGATCGCCGATTTGGACTGGGCCATTTTCCAAAGAAACTTTAACCGGGACCCGGCCGATAATAGCAATAGAATAATCTTGACTTCGGCCATAATCATCACCCAGAGTCATTCCCGGTTGGGTCGAAACAACGCCCAAAAGTAAGGGATCATAAGTAATGCGAGACCGTTTAACATAGATGCTATTTTCTAAATCCAAACTGACTACCTCGGCTGCTTCCAAGTTTTCCTTCGAGGGATATTTTTCGGCAATGTCAGTCCAGTTGGCATGGGCTGATCCGTAATAAATATCGCCAGCCGTGCCGGCTGAGCCGCATTTAACACCTCCCTCAGCGGTGTCAAAACAACCAGCACCGACAACTGTTAGTTTGGCAGCGGGACTGGTTGTTCCGATTCCGACATTGCCGGAGGAGTTAAGCCGCATCTTCTCGGCCAAGGCCGTACCATTGGAACCCATGGTTTGAAAAATTAAAGCCGCATCTTCCGAACCGGAGGTGGCATCTTCCCAAACAGTACCGATGGCCCCGGCGAAATCAGTATTTCCGGCACCATCCTCAAGATCAAAACGTAGATGACTACCAAAACCCGCTGTAGTTGTTCCACTTGAAGTGCGTGCTATAACAATGAGCGATTGGATATCGTTGGTGTTGGCATCATCTTCCAGCACTCTTAACGGGCTGTCTGAAGCCGAAATGTCAACTTTATAAGTCGGGCTGGCTGTTCCTATCCCAAGATTGCCATTAATAATGGCATTACTATTAAAGGTGCTGGTACCACTGAACAAAGTGCCATTAGCCGGAAAAAAGCCAAGCTGTCCCGCGGAGTCGATATTAAGCTCGGCGTAAGCGGTAGTGGTGTTATTAGAGAGCATGAATTGAGGAGTAGCATGGCGGTAAATGATGCCCCCGGTTTCAGACCCGGCATAAAGAACTTTGTTTGTAGTATCCAAAGCAAAAGACCAAATACGCTGCTCACTGGTATCATACGCCGTTGTCCAATCACCGGCCGCATCACAAGAACTTGAGGTATTACAACGGTAGATAATACCATTTTCGCCGGTCCCGGCGTAAATCACGCCATCGCTGGAATCAAAAATAAGTCTGAGGATATAGGTTTCACTGGTATCATACGCCGTTGTCCAATCAGTAGCGCCATCGTCGCAACCGGTGGAAGTAGCGCAGCGGTAGATGATACCATTTTCGCCGGTCCCGGCGTAGATAACTCCATTGGCCGAGTCAAAGGCGAAGGATCTGACAATGGTTTCACTGGTATCATACGCCGTTGTCCAATCACCGGCCGCATCGCAACCGGTCGAGGTGGCACAGCGGTAAATAATGCCACTGTTGCCCGAACCTGCGTAAAGGACGTTGTTGGTAGTATCTAAAACAAGGGTTGTGATATGAGTTTCGCTCGTATCATAGGAGGTTGTCCAGTCTTCGGCCGCATCGCAACTGGTGGAGGTGGCGCAACGATAGATAATACCATTACTACCGGTGCCGGCATACAAAACGTTATTAGTGGTATCTAAAACAAGATCAAGAATGCGGTCATCGCTCGTATCATAAGAGGTTGTCCAATCTTCGGCCGCATCGCAACCGGTCGAGGTGGCGCAGCGATAGATAATACTGCTTGAGTAAGTACCGGCATAAATCACGTCATTGGTCGAGTCGAAAGCTAAGGCAGAAACACGGCTTTCACTGGTATCATTAGAAGTTATCCAGCCGCTGGTGGAAGAAAAAATATTAAGAAGACCTGAAGGTGTGGTGGTACCAATGCCAACATTTCCAGCATAGTTTATAACAAAAGGGGTAGGATCGCTTAATGTCCCATCGTCATTAACTCTTAAAGCATAAGAGGAAGTGTTGGTAGAGGCTGTGGTGATATTTAAAGCTGAGCCAGAGTTAGAGGTATAGTTTTGAAGAACCTGAACAACATCAGCCGTGGAAGTAAGGGTTCCAGTGGTTTGTGTTGCGGAATCAGAAAATGAAGCTAAAGCGCCGGAGAGAGTAAGGGTTGAAGCAAAAGAAGAGTTGGTGGTTACCGATCTGGAAACATCCAAAACATTACCTGAGACGGTAGGGGTCGTAATTGCGGTGGAATAAGTGGGTGAGAAGGCTAGATTAGCAATATCGGCTGAAAGAGAAGTGTCGGTGGCGGCGGAAGGATTAACGGTGATACCAAGTAAAGTAGCTGAATCTATGGCATTGGAGGTGGAGGTTAAATTAATGCCTTTGCCGGTGGTGATGCCATCTAAAGAAAGATCAATACCTGTGCCAGTGGTTAGAGAGTCAGCAGTAATCCCGACAATATTCCCCGCCATAACTCCGGTATTGGTAATTCCAAAGTCGGTGCCGGAGGTTGCGGTGGAATCAATATCAAGCTTAGCATCGGGAGTACTATCATTAATACCAATATTGGCTCCGGCAATTCTCATCGCTTCAGTTAGGCTGGCGGCTTGCATGGTTTTAAAGATTAAGCTACCATCTTCGCTTAAATCAGTGGTATCAGAGGCCAAACCCTGAATTTGGCCATAGGTGGTTAGAGTTGGTTCGAAGCTGCCGGAGTTGCGGAAAATATAACCACTGCTTAAAGTGCCGGCATAAACCACACCGTTGGTAGAGTCAAAGCCAAAATCCCAGATATCAGCTTCGCTGGTATCATACGAGGTGGTCCAGTCTCCGGCCGCATCGCAACCGGTCGAGGTGGCGCAGCGGTAGATGATGCCGTCGCCACCACCCGAGCCAGCATAGAGCGCAGCATTAGTGGTATCGACAATAAGAGAATAAATACCTGATGATGAGGTATCATACGACGTTGTCCAGTCTTCGGCCGCATCACAACCGGTCGAGGTGGCGCAGCGGTAGATGATGCCGTCTCCGCTTGTTCCGGCATAAATCACACTGTTGGTCGAGTCGATACTGAGATCAAAAACGTCGGCTCCACTGGTATCATACGAGGTGGTCCAGTCACCGGCCGCATCACAACCGGTCGAAAGTGCACAGCGATAAATAACACCTCCGCAGCATGTCCCAGCGTAAAGGATACTGTTAGCGGTATCGATCTCAAGAGTGTAAATACGACTCTCACTGGTATCATACGCCGTTGTCCAATCACCGGCCGCATCACAATCGGTCGAGGTGGCGCAGCGGTAGATGATGCCGTTAGTTCTGGTCCCGGCGTAAATCACTCCATTGGCGGAGTCAAAAACCATTGAGTTAATACTACTTTCGGGTGTCGCATACGACGTTGTCCAATCACCGGCCGCATCACAACCGGTAGAGAGTTCACAACGGTAAATTGTTCCTCCACCGGCTCCATATAAGACACTGTTGGTGGTGTCGATGGTCAAATCACTGGTGGCATCGTTGGTGTAAGAGTTCCAATCGCTAGCCTCATTGCAACCACTGGAAACAGGACAACGGTAAACAGAACCGCTTCCGCCGGTGTACATGACGCCGTTTACGGCATCGAATTCAAACTCAACAATACCGGTGGCAGGGGTATCATAGGCAAGAGTCCAGGGAGTGGAAGAAGTATCTTGGGATCTTAAATTTAAGGAGGCAAAGGCATTACTTGTGCCGGGATCGCTATTATAAGAAATAGTTAAGGTTGGTTGTGAGCTACTGGCAGATACTTCCAGAATTGAGGCAGGGGCGGTAGTTCCAATACCAATGCGGGAGTTTGAGGTATCAAAATCCATTAGCCCCGACTCAATATTTAAAGAGGTAGTCGAGGAGTTGGCTAAATTTAAGGTTGAGGCATTGGCTAAAGAAAGGGTAGCGGCATTAATCGTTAACGTATCTCCGGAGGCATTCCCGATGGTAGTGTTACCATTTGCCGTCAAGTCACCGGCCAAAGTTAGACCACCTGAAGTATCAAAATCCGTCCCGGCGTTGCCAAGATTACTTATGATATAGTTTGACATATCAATATTACCCCCGGCGGCAAAGGCATTAACCGTTGTTGCGCCTAAAGTTCCAATACCGGTAATATTTTGACTGTTGCCAGTAATGGCTCCGCCCAAAGTAAATGCATTAATAGTAGAGGGGGTAATAGTATTGACAGTTAGAGTTCCGGTGCTGCCGTTGTCGGCTAAGGTCATCAGGTTGTTTGAGCCATCGCGAAAATAAAGGGTTCCACCATTGCCAACATCAAAATTCCAGGTGGTCGCGCTGGTAGTGAGGTCGCCGCCAGCCAGAGATAAGTCACCGGTGAGAGTAAGGTTGCCGGTAGAAACGTCCATAAAAAAGGAAGCCGATGAGTTTGTTCCACCGATAGCTAAATCGTCGGTGGTCGAGGCAAGATAAGTGATCGTTCCGCCATCAGTCCAAAGTTGGGCGATATCACCGCCGGACATATCCACCCAGGAGGAGCCATCATAATAATACATTTTATTGGTTGAGCTATTGTAATAAATTCGGCCGGTAGAGGCGTCGGGAGCAGAGGAGAGGGCCGTCATGGTCAACTGTTTTTTTAAAGCCAGATTACCATCGACTGTTAAATCATTTTTAAAAGTACCGTTGCCCTGGATGGTTAAATCGCCGCCTGAGGTAATACTCGCTTTATCTAAATATAAAGAAGAAAAGCTCTGCCCGGAAAGACCTAGTGATCCCTGTCCAGTTAAGCGGGGATAAATATTGCCAGAGGAATCAGTGATTAAAGATCCTTCGCCGACACTTGTATTGTCCTGCTTATAAATAGTGGTGGTGGTTCCTTCTTCAAGTTGAATATCATCAAAATAGAGCGTTCCTGCCGTCAGTCCCCAGACTTCAATTATGGGAAAGTAATTTTTTCCCACGGGTTGATTACTGTTGTCCATCGTCGCTTGGATTCTTGTCCAGTCAAAAGAAGCAGTATTGTAGGGATCGCTGTATAGAGAGGAGATGGAAATTTCTTTAACGATTACTCGCTGCTGTTTTTCCTTATCCCAAAAGCCCAGTCGGATATTTTCGCCCTTCACTTTGTTTCCCCGTACGTAGGCGGAAAGGGTGTAGGCTGTTCCCCAGCGGGTTAGGGTGATTGGTTGTCCGATTCCGAGATAGGTTGCCTGCCCGACGGAAGTTATTTTTAATCCCAGATTTCCGGTTCGAACCGATTCTTGAGAAGCCCTAGTATTATTTGTAGTAGATTGATCTATATAATACCATAACTTTGGTTCACCTTCGCCGGCTTCAAAAGAGGAATTAGCAATTAAATTTTTTCCCGCAGTTTGAATGTTTCCTCCGGAAAAATTGCCGGTAAGAGTGAGATTGTTAAAAGTAGGCGAATCAGACAAGGGCTCATTTTGATCATCTGAAGATAAAGTCTTTCCCTCCTCATTTTTAGAAGGATTAATTTCCGAAATAGTATTCTCCGGAACCGGTAAATCATTTTCTGCAAGAAAGGTAAAAAGCGAGCCAACTGGGCGTAAGATCACTTCTAATGCTTCCTTGCCAAAAGCCAAGAAGCCACTATCGGAAGGGGAGGCATTTAAAACTTGATCAGAGGAAGAGGATTTTATGTAGCCAGAGTTTTCTTTGAAAGATAAAATATAGCTGATGCTTAAAACTATTATCGTTGCTGTAAGGAAAAAAATTAAGGTGTGAAGAAAAAGAAATCTTGATAGGCGCAGATAGAATTTATTATTTTTGTTTTTTTTACTTAGTATTTCTTTAATTTCCAAGGAAGGTTTGCCCTGCTGATGGAGTTTATTTATTTTTTGAAGTAGCTCGAGAGTTTCAATAGGGTAATGACCTTCGGTGGTTAGCAGGTTGGCAGGTGTCTGAGTATGCTCTGTGGCAGATTTACGGATGGCGTGAGGAAGGAGCCCGATTTTTGTCCAGTAGCGAATACGATTATTGGGGTCGCCCGTGCCTAAATTTATTCCTCTTTCTTTACAAAGATCAATAAGCTTTTTGGTGGGAATAAGTTGTTTTTTCCCTTGTTTCTGGGGCAGATTTAACATTTTCTCTTGGGATTTCCGTCACGGGAAATAGCCTTAATAATAATGTAGATCAGGTGTGACCGTCTTGTCAAGCAGCAGGTCTTCTTAAGTATCCTGAAAAAATCCAAAAATTCGGTGTTGTATGGTCAAAAACTAACTAGAAAATACCGGATCATCGGTGTTTTTTAACATTAATAAAGCTAGACCTAATAATTTTTGATTTACAAGGCTGATCTTTAATGATATTGGCAAGCAAAAGCACTGTTCGCTAAAAAACTAAAAGTTCGGAAAAGCTTGTTAAACTTTAAAATCATTAGCTTTTGTTTCTATTTTTAACACACCTTTTTATGATGGTGCCTGGTTAGAGGTTTGGATAAGAGATAGGGGTAGAATTTTTGGCCTAGAGTCTTAGAATTTATCTCTGTGAAAAGATAATTATAGAAAGAAGGTCTTAGCAGCTTGGGCAAATAAATTTTTTTATGATAAAATGTTGGTGCTATGGTAGAAAATAAGAAATACGATCCATCAATAATCGAGCCCTATTGGCAAAAATATTGGCAGGAAAACAGTACGTATGAGCCTGATTTAAAGGCAGCTCCCAAACCCTTTTATAATCTTATGATGTTTCCTTATCCTTCAGCTGAGGGTTTACATGTGGGGAATATGTATGCCTTCGTAGGCTCTGACATTTATGGTCGTTTTCAGAGAATGCGAGGTTTTGATGTTTTTGAGCCAATGGGATTGGACGGCTTTGGAATTCATTCGGAAAATTACGCCCTGAAAATGGGTAAACATCCAATTGAAATGGCCAAAGAAACGGAGAAAAATTTTTACCGCCAGCTTCGAGCCACCGGCAGTGCTTTTGCCTGGAAGGAAAAGCTTGAAACCTATGATCCTGATTATTACCACTGGACCCAATGGATTTTTATCCAGATGTTCAAGCACGGACTTGCTTACCGAGGAAAAGCGACTGTAAACTGGTGTCCCAAATGTTTGACCGTCCTATCTGACGAGCAGGTGGTCGGGGGAGCTTGTGAGCGTTGCTCAACAATGGTTGAGAAAAAAGAGCTTGAACAGTGGTTTTTTAAAATCACGAATTATGCGGAAAGGCTTTTGAAAAATCTGGAAAAAATAAATTGGACCGAAAAAGTCAAAATAGCTCAAAGGAACTGGATCGGGAGATCAGAAGGAGCCGAGGTTGAATTCCCGCTTGTTGCGGACATAGATTCAGCCGCTAATAAATTCTCAATTAAAGTGTTTACTACTCGTCCGGACACGCTTTTTGGGGCTACTTTTATGGTTCTTTCTCCGGAACATCCGCTTCTGGAAACCTTACAAAAGAGAAATAAAAAGATCGCTAAAGACACATACATAATACTCGATAAATATATCAAAACCGCTAAAAAGAAGACAGAAGAAGAACGGATTACTGAGGGTCGAGAAAAAACGGGCGTTTTTACCGGCTATTACTGTTTGAATCCCGTTAATCAGGAAAAAATTCCGGTCTGGGTGGCCGATTATGTTTTAATGGGTTATGGGACGGGTGCTATTATGGCTGTGCCCGCGCACGATGAACGAGATTTCGAATTTGCCAAAAAATATGACTTACCCATTAGGGAAGTTATTGATGGCGGCGATATTTCTAAAGAAGCCTATACGGGAAATGGACCCTTGATCAATTCTGGTTCCTGGGGTGGATGGAAAATGCCGGATCAGATGAATAAGGTTATTCTGTGGCTTGAAGAAAAAGGTATCGTCACTAGTAAAGTCAATTATAAGTTGCGGGACTGGTGTATTTCGCGACAAAGATACTGGAGTCCACCGATCCCTATGATTTACTGCCAGGATTGTGCTTCAAAAAATAAAGGCGAGAGAAAAGAAATGCCAGGATGGTATGCGGTTCCCGAGACTGAACTGCCGGTTGAGCTGCCCTTTATTGAAGACTATCGACCCAGCGGAAGCGGAGCGTCACCTTTAGCTCACCACGCAGAGTTTTATAATGTTAAATGTCCCGGTTGTGGTAATAGTGCGAAAAGAGAAACAGATGTTTCAGATACCTTTTTAGATAGTGCCTGGTATTTTTTCCGCTTCCCTTCGATTTGCTCCGCTCGCTCAGAACAAGTTCCTTTTGATGAAGAAATAACCAAAAAATGGCTGCCGGTGGATATGTATATCGGTGGGGCAGAGCACGCAGTCCTGCATCTTTTATACACACGTTTTGTAACCATGGCGTTTAAAGATTGGGGTTTAATAGGTTTTGAGGAGCCCTTTAAAAGATTTTATGCCCATGGTCTTTTGATCTCACATGGGGCAAAAATTAGTAAATCCAAAGGAAATATTATTGTTCCAGATGATTATATTGCCCGGTATGGAGCGGATACTGTTCGTTGCTACCTAATGTTTTTAGGGCCGTTTGACCAGGGGGGTGATTTCCGTGACTTAGGGATTTCCGGAATCTGGCGATTTTTAAATCGGGTATGGAAAATGGTTATTGAGAAGCCCAAAACTGATGCTATTAGCAGTGATGGGCAGCAAGTGCTCGAGAGGATAAAAAATCAAACAATTAAGCGCGTGACTGAGGATTTGAAGAACCTAAAATATAATACGGCCTTAGCCGCCCTAATGGAGTACTATAATAATTTAACGGACAGCAGATTGCAGGTGGGTGAGAAGGAGCTGAGGGTGCATATTAAAACCCTGCTATTGCTTTTAGCGCCTTTTGCTCCGCACCTAGCGGAGGAATTATGGCAGAGATTGGGGGGTAATGCTTCTATTCATACCCAATCCTGGCCAAGTTATAAAGAACAGTTAATCTCCGAAGATAGGACAACTCTGGTTGTTTGTGTCAATGGGAGGGTGAGAGGGAGGCTGGAATTGCAGACTACTGAAGCGAGTGATCAAAAAATTGTCGAGAGGATAATTTCTCAGGATCAAAAGATTCAGTTCTTTTTAAACGGCCAGAAGATAAATAAAATTATCTTTGTTCCGGGTAAATTAATTAATTTTGTCATTTAATGACTAAGAAAACTTTAACAAGTTTACCAGGGTTCGTCCCTGAACAAGGACGGACCTTGGAGGGGATTCAGAATATTCTCCGGCAAAATCTTTTTATCCTTCTATTTGTTTTTCTTGGAATTGTTTTTCTCTTTGCTGGTATAGTGTCTTTATTTACAAATTCCAGGGATGCTAGAAAAGATATTATTTTTGAGGAGGGTAGGCCGACAATTACGGCAGAAAAGATAAAGGTTGATATTGAAGGCGCTGTAGTTTACCCGGGAGTTTATGAATTGGGGCCTGAGGCGCGAATCCAGGAGCTTTTGATTTCCGCTGGTGGTTTTACCTCTTCGGCCAATCGGGAATGGGCTGCCAAAAATTTAAATTTAGCCGCTAAGCTAACCGACGGAGCAAAAATTTATGTGCCCCAACAAGGTGATGCGGTTCAGGTAAGTAATTCAGAGACCATGGGTAATTTATCGGAAGAAAAAATTAATATCAATAACGCCTCCCTGGGGGTATTGGATAAACTACCGGGAATAGGACTGGTGACAGCCCAAAAAATTATTGACGGTCGTCCTTACCAAATAATCGATGATCTAAGGGATAAAAAAGTTGTAAGCAATTCAGTTTTTGAAAAAATTAAAGACCAAATTACTGTTTGGTAATGGTTAGAAATTCTGCCCTCATCATTGTTTTGCTCCTTTTGTTACTAATACGGTTCATTTTCCCATCTGAACCACAAAAATATGCGGTCGATCAGCGAGTAGTTTTAGTAAATACTCTTTCTTCAGAACCTCAAATTTCTGTCAAAAGCCAACGATTTTTGATCGGTAATATCGAAATAGTGACAGGGCGTTATCCCGAATATCACTATGGAGATAAATTAAAGATTGAGGGGATTATTAAGGCCAAACAGCCCGACACAGGCAGTCTGTCAATGAGTCTGCTACCTTCTAAAAAGTCAGATTTAATGACATTTCCCAAGATTGAGATTATTAAACATGAAGAGGGAAATAAATTTCTAAAAACAGTGATTGATTTACGGAGGAATTTAGTTAAAAATTATCAGGAATTCCTACCTGAGCCTTCGGCTTCTTTATTAATCGGAATAGTTTTGGGAGTTAAAACCCCGATGAACCAGGATTTTAAAGAAAATCTGCGCCTTGCGGGTTTGACGCATGTTGTAGTTGCTTCAGGGATGAATATTGCCTTAGTAGCCGGTTTTTTAAGCGGTTTTTTAACTTTATTTATCAGGCGGCGGCTAAGTTTAATTTTAGTCCTGTTGGGAATTTTTTTCTACGCTTTTCTGGCCGGGTTTGAGGCCCCAATCATTCGGGCCTCTATAATGGGCTCTTTGGTAATTTTGTCCCAAGGAATTGGCAGACAGAGTTGGGGGGCGCTAAGTTTGTTTTTGGCAGGTTTCATAATGCTTTTTTTAAATCCTTCACTTATTTTTGACCTCGGTTTCCAGTTGTCATTTTTAGCTACAGCAGGATTAATTTTTGTTCAGCCATCCTTGGAAAGGATAAGATTAATTATTGCTTTGAAAAAAATCCCATTTGTCGGGGAGGCTACTCTTACCACTCTAGCAGTTCAATTAACAACCCTACCTTTAATCTTAGCCACTTTTGGTTATTATAATTTCTTTTCAATCTTAACTAATGGTTTGGTTCTTTGGACTATCCCTTGGATCATGGGAATTGGAGGTATGGCTGGAGTCCTGGGTTTGATTATTAAGCCAATAGGCCAGCTTCTTTCCTGGCTAGCCTACCCGCTTTTGTTTTATTTTGAAAAGGTCACTACTCTATCCGGGGATTATTTTTTGCTTTCATTTAAAATCCAAGAATTGACCATGTGGTTTCCAAGCGCTTATTTTGCTTTTTTAACAGCCTTTCTAATTTGGTTAAGGAGGGAAAGTGGAGGGGTTCGGAATAAACCTTAAAAGGAGCTTGAGTCTAATCCTGGGCTTAATAGTTTTAGGCGCTGTAGTCATGGGAGCCTGGCAGTTTGTTCAATTTAATGACGGAAGACTACATTTGGTTTTTTGTGATGTCGGGCAAGGCGATGCAATTTATCTTAAGGCTCCCAACGGGAAAGAGCTATTAATTGATGGTGGTCCAGACGAAAGTGTCTTGGATTGTTTATCCTCGGAACGGCCCTTTTATGATCGTAAAATCGATCTATTAGCCTCAACCCATCCCCAGGCGGATCATTTAACCGGTCTAATTCCTGTTCTAGAAAGATATAATATAGACTATATTTTATTAGAAAATATTATAAATCAAACCGCCATTTTTAGTCAATTTGAAAATGCCGTTAAAGAAGAAAAGGCCAAGATTTATAATCCTAGAGCCGGCGACAAAATAAAATTAGGTGATCTGGAGCTGGTTTTTTATTGGCCTAAAGAGGCAATAGGGGATAAAAAAATTTGGGACGAAGATGACAGTTCCGAACCAGAGATCAAAAACTTAAATGACTATTCACTTGTTTTGGAAGTCAAATATGGGGATTTTCGGGCGCTTTTAACTGGTGATGCCGAGACTGATTCTTTGGAACAAATCACCGGTTTGGGGAAAGTGAATATTTTGAAGGTATCCCATCATGGAAGTAAAAACGGCCTAAGTGAGAAATCTTTAGAGATTTTAAGGCCCAACTTGGCAGTCATTTCTGTAGGGGAGAATAATCGTTTCGGTCATCCCGCCCCCGAGACCTTAAAGCTTCTTCAGAAGGCTGGAATAAAGGTTTTACGGACTAATCAGAAAGGGAAAATAAGAATAATCTCTGATGGTTATCGCTGGTTTGTTGACTAGGATATTCCCGGTATCATCGTGTAGCGACCGCGATCATAAACTCATTGCTCGCGCGGTAGCTTTCGCCGCCAAAATTGCCATAGAAATCGATTTTTTTAAAGCCAATTGACTCAACGAGGTTTTTGATGTCGGTTCGTGTAAAGGGACGTTGGACAGTGCTTTCGACGCCATATGAACGCCATCGGCGACCATCGTACACTAAGGTTTCAATATTTAAAATAACTGTATCATGGTCCGGATAACCGTAAAAACGCAGAAAGGCAAACTCCTTTTCCTTTTCATCAAAACCCGGGCTGAAATTGAGACTGACAAATCGTTGCCTTGTTTCCATTAATTTCTCAAAATTTCTTAAATGAAAAATGAGTGTTGCTTTTGGGTTTAAAATTTCATTAAGAGCCCTTATATCTTTTTCAATATCCAAAAAATTAGACAAGGCATTACCCATAAAGATGGCGGCATCAAATTTTTTTCCTTTGAGGGTATTGAACTTTTTTAAAGGGATATTAGCAAAGTCAATATTTTTTTGAACTTTTTGGGGAAGACCGGCGAGTTTTTTGCGCGCCTCATTAATCATTTCTTTGGAAGTATCAGCGCCAGTAACCTTAAAACCAAGTTTAGCCAAAGCAGTAACGTGACCGCCAGTTCCACAGCCAACATCAATCACTGTCTCGGCCCCGCGCTTTTTAAGATTTTTAACTAAGAAGGGGATTTCGTATTTTTCTCTTTCTTCCCAAGAGTAACTTAAATCAAAAACGCGCGCCAGATGAGTAAAAAAACCTAGCCCTTTTTTTCCTACCGGAAGCCTTTCTTTTACAATCGCCCGAAAAATACTGCCTAAAGAAACCATTCCCAAAAGATGTCCCCTAGAATCAACAACCGGAAGACGTCTAAATCTTCGGCTCATCATTAAAGAGCCAGCCTTTAAAAGAGGGGTCTGTGGTAAAATAGTAACGGGATTTTTGGTCATAAATTTTTCCACCGGCAGATTCATTTTTTCAGTTGCTCTTTCTTCCATAGCTTCGAAATCGTAAGTTGAAGTGAAGTCTTCGATGTATTCTGTTTGAGAGGGATAAAATTGAGAAAGGATATCCTTTTCGACTACTACGCCGACAAGTTTACCTTTGTCATCAACGACAGGAAGACCTGACATTTGCGCACCGAAGATAAGTCTGGCAATTTGGCGGAGGGTAGTTTGCGGAGTAACGGTGATAGGATTTTTTTCTAACGCATCCGTGACTTTCATAGACTGCTTTATCCTTTATTTTTTAAACGAAGCAAAGAAAACAAACTTGTTTATTAAACCCGAAATTACTATATTTCATTAGACGCTCGCTTCGCTCACTAGTAATTACTACGTCATTAGACGCCTCGCTTACGCTCAGCTACTAATTGCTACGCAATTATAACATAATTTTAATAAATTATTTAGGGGGGAACCCTTGTCAGGAGTCAGATTGCTGGCTAGTGGATGAAATGCTATACTTAAAAGATGATTAAAGAGCAAATAATTAAGGATCTTGAGGATGTTTTGCGCAGTATAGATCTCGAATATGAAAAGATCGATCTGGAGCATCCGGCCCAGGAAGTTCATGGTGACTATGCAACCAACTTGGTCTTGGGGCTCTGGGGAAAAAGAAAAAAAGAAGAATGGGAAAGTCAGGGTTTTGCCAAGCCCGTGGATTTAGCAGAAAAAGTTGCTGAGTGCTATCGGGCGAAAAGCAAACCATATCTTGCTAAAATCGAAGTGGCCGGCCCCGGTTTTATTAACTTTTGGCTTTCGGAAGAATTCTTAGTTGGTGCGATTACTCAAATTGCTAGGGAGGGTGAAAATTTTGGCAACTCACAGATAGAAAGTGAGGCGGTAATGGTTGAGTTTGCCCATCCTAACACCCATAAAGCCTTTCATTTGGGGCATCTGCGCAATATTACCACCGGGGAGGCGATTGCGCGTATTTTGGGGTCGCAGGGGTTTAAGGTTTTTCGTACAAATTACCAGGGAGATATTGGATTGCATGTTGCCAAATGTCTTTGGGGAGTAAGAAAAAAGATAGCCACCGAAGGGATAAGGCTAGAGGACTTAAAGACTCTGGAGGAGAAGATTAAATTTTTATCAGAAGCCTATGTTTTGGGAAACAAAAACTACGATGATAGCCCTGATGTTCGCAAAGAAATAGAGGAGTTAAATTTAAAAATCTATCAAAAAAGTGAGGAAATTGCCAGTCTTTGGCAGGAAACTCGCGATTGGAGTCTTGAGTATTTTGACCGGATCTATCAAGAAGTTGACGTCAAGTTTGACCGCCTATATTTTGAAAGCGAAATGGCCGATCTCGGCAAAAAACTGGTTTTAGAATATCTTAGAAAGGGTGTTTTTGAGGAAAGCGAAGGAGCAATTATTTTTCCCGGAGAAAAGTACGATTTGCATAATCGTGTTTTTCTTAATAGCCGGGGACTACCAACCTATGAGGCTAAAGATTTGGCCTTGGCCCAAAAAGAATTTAACGAATTTCCAATCGGACGCTGCTTGCATGTAGTGGGTCCGGAGCAACGAGGTTATTTTGATGTTCTTTTTAAAGCCTTGGAGTTTATTGATCCAAAGATTGCCAAAGGTGAGTGTCATTTAATGTACGGATGGGTGAGATTAAAGACCGGCAAGATGTCTTCGCGTAGCGGAGAGGTAGTTTTAGGCGAGTGGCTTTTAAATGAGGTTAAATCCAAGCTGAAAGAAACTTATCAGATGACGGAGGAGACTGCCGAATTGGTGTCTGTTGGGGCAGTAAAATACTCCTTTTTAAAGGTTGGTCTTTTACGCGAGATAAGTTTTGATATTGACGAATCCATTTCTTTAGAAGGCAACTCTGGTCCTTATTTACAATATGTTAATGCAAGGATAAAAAGTGTTCTTGCTAAATCTTCTACTTCATTAGGATCAGGAAAGATAAAAGTTTCTAAGGATTTAATCAACGCCGAAGAAATGTCTCTTTTACGAGGACTACATAGATTCCCTGAAGTAGTCCAGGAAGCCGCCGGAAGTTATGCGCCTAATTTAATTTGTTCTTATTTATTTGATCTGGCTCAAAAATTTAATCTTTTTTACCAGAAACATCCTATTTTAAAAGCAAATGATAGTCAGCGAGATTTCCGTTTGGGTTTAACCGCTGCAGTGGGGCAGGTGGTTGAAAACGGTTTAAGACTATTAGGGATTGCTGCACCCGAAAAAATGTGATGGATGCGGGGAGTTTTAATCAGCTGTTTGCCTAGAAGCCAGACGTATGGTAGAATAAAAATCTTATGAAGTATCAGAAAGTTACATTAAGTAATGGTTTGCGCGTATTATTGGTTCCGATGGAATCGGTTGAATCAGTTACTGCCATGATCCTTGTCGGCGTGGGATCAAGGTATGAGAGTAAAAATACCAGTGGTATTTCCCACTTTCTTGAACACATGGCCTTTAAAGGCACTCAAAAGCGGCCAACAGCCATAGATATTTCAAGGCTTATCGACGGTATCGGTGGTGAGTTTAATGCTTTTACCTCCAAAGAATTGACCGGTTTTTATATTAAATCGGCCAACACACATCTGGATTTAGATATCGATGTTTTATCCGACATGCTTCTTAACTCCAAATTTGAAGAGAAAGAAATCAATAAAGAGCGGGGAGTAATCCTTGAAGAGATTAATCTTTATGAAGATACTCCAATGAGGAAGATTGCGGATATTTACGAAGAGCTTCTTTATAATGATACCCCTTTGGGTTGGGATACAGCGGGGCGTAAGGAAATTATTCGCAATATAAGACGCCAGGATTTTTTAAATTACCTTAAATCATTTTACAGTCCTAAAAAAATTACCGTCGTTATTGCTGGTGGTTTTAAAGAAAAAGAAGCCTTAACTTTAATAGAGAAGTACTTAGGTAAGATGATGTCATTTGATCCATTAAGTTATGAGAAAATAGTAGAAAAACAGACGGTTCCGGGAGTTTTAGTGCGTTTCAAAAAGACCGAACAGGCTCATTTGTGCTTGGGAGTGCGGACTTTTCCTTATTCCCACCCCGATCGCTATATTCTTTCTGTTCTGACTGCGATTTTGGGCGCGGGAATGTCTAGCAGACTATTTCATGAAGTGCGAGAAAAAAGGGGATTAGCTTATTATATTCGAAGCTCCGATGATCACTTTCTTGATACTGGGACTTTTGTTACTCAAGCTGGCGCAGATATTGGTCGCATTGAGGACGCTGTCAAGGTAATTCTGGAGGAATATAAGAAGATAACTCAAAAGAAGTGCGATGAAGATGAAATTATTAAAGCAAAGGAATATCTAAAGGGTCATCTCATTCTGGAGCTTGAGGACTCAAAAGGTGTAGCTTCGTTATTTGGGAGCCAGGAAATTCTTGAGGAAAAAATTAGAACTCCGGAAGAGATTATGAAAGAGATTGATAAAGTGGGAGCGGAAGATATCCGTCGGGTGGCTAGGGAAATTTTTATTAATCAGAAGCTAAATTTGGCTCTTATTGGTCCCTTTAGAAATGGACAGAATCTTAAAAAGCTGTTACGATTGTAAGTATGGAGAAAGCAGTCGTTCTTATCAAACCGGATGGGGTAGAGAAATGTCTAATTGGTGAAGTAATTTCTCGCTTCGAAAAAGCCGGTTTTAAGTTGCTAGCCATTAAAATGATCAGACTAAGCGATGAGCTGCTGGAAATTTGGTATGCTCATCATAAAGACAAGCCATTTTTTCCCTCAATTCGCGCCTTCATGCAGGAAACACCAGTAGTGGCCATGCTTTGGCAGGTAGAAAATGCCATTGCTAGGGCTCGTCAACTTTGCGGTCCGACAGACAGTAAAGTCGCACCAAAAGGGACGATTCGAGGCGATTTTGGTAAAGACATTCAAAGAAATATTGTCCATGTGTCCGATTCACCTGAAGCAGTTCAGAAAGAAGAGAGCCTCATTTTTAAATCAGAAGAGATTTTTGAATCTTAAAGCCCCTCGACTTTTAGCCTTAATTACCAACTTGCGGGAAATATTTAAGATGCTTTTCGATAGAAATTGATTTCTTTATTTCTATTCTTCGGATAAAAACCAGGGCTTAATTAAAGTTTTGTGTTGATATTTCCGATATTTTAATTTCAACTCTAGGTTACCAGTCATTTCGAACGAAGTGAGAAATCCCCGCCTTACTGCGAGGCAGGTAGGCACGTAGTGCCGCAAGAATACGCTTTACTAGATCTCTTGCTGATGCTTGAGATGACGATATGATTACAGGTTTTACTCTGGAAAATTTTGGTCGGGGATGTGAGATTCGAACTCACGGCCTCACGGTCCCGAACCGTGCGCGCTACCGCTGCGCCAATCCCCGGTAAAATTTTCTCAGGGGAAACGAGCGTTCTACTACTTCCCGCTAAATTTCATATTGACCAGCCCAATTAATTTTATTTTTCTGTAAGTTTTTCGGTTTAATTAACCTTAACCAAACTTCAGTTTTATTCTGAATTGCTTTGACCGGAATAAGGTAAAATTTTTGATTGACAGAATCGTATATTCCGATAGCCTCAATCTTCTCTGGTCTCTCAAGCTCGACTCTTAGTATACCATTTTTAGGCGTACAATACCTCACTTGAATTCGACTAAACACTCCTTCTTTTTCGGTAACCAGATCATAACCTGATCCCAAATTAAGAGGATCAAGTACGGTATAACCTTTCTGGATAAGATGAAAGGCAAAGATCAGCTTTCCTAGAATACCCTTAGATTGAGTATGCATAAAATAAGTTTAAAAAATAACTACCCAGATGTCAACCGAGAGCTCTAAGGGCTGATGTTTTTAGTAAGTATTTAGATCTACTTAGACGGTCTTTAAATTTGTCTGATATTTTAATCTTTCACGCAAAAATTTAAACTACTTTTTCCGGTTAATTTCTGGATTTTTAGTAGAAAAATTTGGTCCGTTCCAAAAAGTGTAAACATTTTTTCCAGATTGTCAGATTGCCATATTGACAATATTATTCAATACCTCCTAACATGATTGTATGGGTAATAATACCCACTAATTTTTAAACCGTCATTCTGAGGCTTTAAAGGCCGAAGAATCTTGTTCTTTCAAAGCAAGATCCTTCACTAGCGTTCAGGATGACAAATTAGTTATATGTATCAACGCCTGCCCGACGATCAAAAAATTGCGTTAATAAAACAAGTTCTTAATAGGGAAAAATCTGTTTCTCAAGCCTGCCGCGAGACCGATATCTCACGCACGATTTTTTATCGCTGGCTTCGGTCCTTTAAGAGTTCTCAATCACCTAAATCCGCTAAAATATCTTCTCGTCAGACTCCACCGGAGAAAGAAAAAGCAGTTTTAGACTTTGTTTTAAGACACCCGGAGTATTCTTCGCAAAGGATTTCCCAAGTCTTAGGGGTTAATCGCAAGGGAAGGCTAATATTGGGAAACCATGGCGTTCAAAATGTTCTAAGCAGGCATAGCTTAAATACTTATGAAGATCGACTGGCTTTTGGGAAAAAACAGCAAGAGCAAAGCGAAGCTCTTTGGCAGCAGGGCAGGACTTTAAATAGCGCCCAGAGATTACAGATGATTAAAAGGGTGGTGGAGAATAAAGAAAAGGTGAGTCAAATTTGCCAGGAATTCGGTATCTCCCGCTTCACCTTTTATCGCTGGCTTAATCGTTACTTGCAGGCCCCTAAAGGATTGGAGGCTCAAGCCTTAGGAGATCAGGAAAGAGTAGCTAAAAATTATGGGCGTCAGGTTCCAACTGAGTGGGAACAAAAGATTCTAGAACTAGTTTTAGAAAATCCCAGCTACAGTATCCGGCAAATTTTGGCTTCTTTGCCTCAAAATGAGTTTGGCGGGCCAGTAATTGGTCATTATGGAGTGCAAAGGGTTTTAGAAAGGAATAATTTAAACACCTATCAAAGGAGGCTGACTTACCAGCAGTCCCAGCGCCAAAGTGCTGCTTCCGCTTTCCCGAATGTTGCCCCAGAGCCTCAAATCTTCACTTCTCCTAAAATTCTGCGTTTCCTTAAAGCTCCTTTTGCCACCGTTCCCAAGCTATTTCCTTTATTTAGGCTTTTCCTTACGAATTTTATTCTTTCGCTGCTCATTTCGAGTGCCTTTTTCCAATACAAAGAGCTTTTTTCCTTCCAGTTCACGCCCGGAATTTTCTTCGCCTTAATTTCTTTAACTTTTGGTCTTTTCTTCTTCCTTTATTCTTTAAAATATTACTTTACCCTTATCTTGGTTTTGGGCTTCTCAAGGCAGGTGCATGAGCGAGGCGATGAGATTGGGGAAAAGCCGGCCGGAGGAATTCTCAAAAGACTTTTTGGTATGAAGGAGAATGGCGATTGGCAATCGGATTTAGCGCCTGCTAATATCGGGAATGGTCATAGTAACGGGAAGAATGGCGATCTGCGTGGTCTCCAGCCAGATCTCTCCAGGGTAGAGCTGGAGAGAAAGCCCTTTGTCTCCATCCACCTGCCAATGTACAACGAGAAAAGGGTGGTAGATCGGTTGTTAAGCGCCTGTACACTGATGGAGTATGAGAATTTTGAAGTGGTTGTAATTGATGACTCAACTGATGAAACCACCAGACTCTTGGAGAAGTGGGCATCCCATCCCAAGGTTAAGGTAATCCATAGAGAATCACGAGAAGGGTACAAAGGGGGCGCCTTAAAAGAGGCCCTAAAGGTTACTGACCCACAGGCAGAGTTTATTCTTGTTTTTGATGCTGACTTCTTACCGTATCCGGATACCATCACCCAGTTTTTAAAGTACTTCCAGCTTTCCTCCGGGAGTCTGGATGCCATCTCTTCCTCAAACATCGCTGCCATCCAAGGTTACCAGTGGCATGTCTTAAACAAATCAGAGAACTGGATCACAAGAGGTGTAAGGAGTGAGTATGCCGGTTCCTATGTCATTGAAAGATCAGGGGGAGAGATCATGGGAGCACTTAAGCAG
>JACQLA010000007.1:0-43535 GCA_016204255.1 Candidatus Microgenomates bacterium | reverse complement strand
TCTTTCCTACCTTCTTGTTCCTTTCCAGGGCTACGCAGCTTTAAAGGGATTTACTGAGAAAGAAGAAGGTCCCTGGTTTAGAACCCCTAAGACCGGAAGGATTACCGATATTTTTACACCGGGGAGATTTGCCAGGTTTATTTCCGGCCTCTTTGGTCGGCCAGCCGCGGGAAAACTCTCAAATACCGCTTCTTACGATGGGTTTAATCCTTATCTTGCTTTAAATACGTCCAATAATCACTTCAACCATTTCAGGCTCAGAAAAAAAGTTATTAAGGGTTTTGCCGAAACAATAATTGTTTTTCTTTTACTAATCTCCATGACAATTTCTTATCTTGCTCAAACTATAACTTTGACTAAACAAGAAAGATTAAACGGATCAAGACAAGTTTTCGGTATTGGGCCGGGAGTCAAGCAAGCGCATGCTCAAACTCCCGGCGGAATCCAGCTAAATCAGTATGGTCCAAAAACCAATCCAGCCGATTTTTATCTCGAAAATCCCTCTAACCCCGGCGTTTATGACACTCCTTATATATTTCGCCAGGTTGACGTTAACCACTACCAGGTTGATATGAAGTCGAAAAACGGTATCATGCGTTATGACTTTGATCAAAACGGGATACATCTATCCGAGAATAAAGGCGCTGGTTTTGTGGAGCTTATTTCTGGTTCGTGGTTTAGGTTTCAATATTTTCAGGCCGGGGCATGGCAGAATGCGACTTATAATCTTTCGACGCTTCAGATGGGTAAGAATGAACCTGGCGATGGTACAATTACAGTTTGGATCCAGGCTAATTTTAATGAAGCACCGGCAGCTTATGGCAGAATGGAAATGAAACTTGGATTTAATGGAAGCCAGGAACATTTCCGAAAAATTACCGTTTACCAACCTGATATCTGGAGCGGTGCACTTTTACGACGGACTTATTGGGACGTTAGCGTGAGTCAGGATTTAGCCAACGCTATTGCCGCAACTACCAATGATTACTTAGAAAACGGTCTCCGGCCGAAAATAATCAGACTCGCCGACGCCTTTTTTAACTGGCAAGAGATAACCGATTTTGATCCGAGAATCGCTTTGGATAAAGAAAACCGACGCGCTCGAATTTGGTTTTACGAAAATGGACTAACCGGTGATTTAGTGATTGATCCAACCATGTCCACCACCGTTTCTGATACTACGATCACCATTACTGGCAATCGCTATAAGGCCGTGGTGGACAATGACGGCGCAGAAGGGATTATTGAGTATTATAATCCGGCCAACGGCGCACAAAATTGGATTGATCGGAGTGGGAATGGTGATAATAACTGGTTTGATAATGTAGTTTATGATCCAAACGCAACCCAACGGTTATATAGCGGACTTGATGCCGGGACACGGGGAACGGATTGGGATGTGGAATTATTAGAGGTGAATGATACGCGCGTAGTAATCAGGAGGTGGGGAAGTTGGGATTATTTTACTGATATGGGGGATTGGAGAAGTGAAGATTATTTTGTTTTTTATCCCGAATATTTTCTTTTCACCTGGAAAGTTTGGCGAAACAGCGGGACCACACGCATCGCCAGATGGGAGCTTCGAGCTTCAAGTCCCAATGTCTCAGGCACGAAACAATATAGCGTTACTGGCGGAACATGGACTAACTCACCAACAAATAGTTTTGTTGACTTAAACCGCCAGGATACCTACTCAAATTATCGCGACGATTCAACCTCACCGACAATTCATTTCGGCTTAGTCCATAAAGATAACGTTGGAGGCCCCCAGGTAGATAACCACGCCGGAAGTTACTATGGTCGATGGCCGTGGTTACAAACTCTCTCGTCGCCGTTTCAGCCGGGAACGGGTGAAACAAACGCCTGGGCGCTGATGGTTATTGATGATGCCGATCAGTCGTCGGAACTTGCGGGGGTGAATAGTGATTACAGTAATCCTGATGATCTGACTGACGGTCTTGTTACCGGAAGCGGATGGTTTGATGCAGATGAAAATACCGTCTCTTCAACTGATTTTTATAATCAAAGTGAACTGACTTATAACCTTGACGCTTCCTCTTCAAACGTTGAATTTGACTTAGACGGCGGGACTAATACCCGTTATCAACCGGTTTTCAAAATCCGGGCCTACCGTGATGAGGCTGAACCCTCTTCAGTGACAGTGGAGGGCACCGCAAAATCTTCAGGGACGGATTATAACACTGACATCGCTAATTTCTCCGAAGCTTGGGCGTATGACGGTGATGGTACTTGTGGCACTGGAGGGTATAAGAGATTAGCCAATGGAGGAGATACGGGTGATGCTGCTGAGTATTTAAACGATGACACTTTGGATTTTGATTTTGGCGAGGCTACTTGTACAATCGGCGATAATGTGACAGCCACTGATTACTTTTATATCGGTAGCCACGATCAGTTTACAGGCGTTAATCTTGATCTAGCGACGGTGGGCGTCGGTGATGCCTCAATAACTTGGGAATATTGCAGCGCCAATACTGATGTAATGACTGCTTGCGATACCTGGTCCACCTTAACAATGACTGATACTGACACCAATGCCCAACATCTGCGCTCATCGGGCAACTTTTATTTTACCGATCCTGCGAGTTGGGTAAAGTCTAATGTAAATTCGGGGCGATCTCTTTGGTGGATTAGGGGTTCTGTCTCAAGCGGTTCTTATGCCACTTACCCAGTGGAAAATACCATTCGGACAGATATCTTAATCTTTCAATATTTTACTAATATTTCAAGTGATGATCAAACATTTATTATAACACCTGAGGGAATAACGATTTGGTTGGGAGTTTTAGCTATGGGTTTTCCTTTCTTGATTAAAAGGATAAGTCAAGATCGAAAAAAGAAAAGGCTTCTTAAAAAACGTTTTCCAGAATCTAAGATGAGAGAAGTTAGAAAGAGAGGACCCTGAGTAAGGTTGAATTCCTTTAAAAAGTCGGGTTCGTTCTGGACCTAAATTTTTAATGACCTACACTTTTATTATACGGTATGAGTTCAGTTTTCTCCAGTGTCATTCCCGCGAAAGCGGGAATCCATATTATATTATATAGATTCCGTGTCAAGCACGGAATGACAAGGTACTGGAAAATGCTGAATAGTTACGTTATAGGGGCTTGACAACATACCAAAAAGAATTTAAGATGGCGGCATGAGAAGTTTCTTCTCTAAGAAAATCATTATTTCTTTTCTTCTTTCATTCGTTTTTCTCTTCTTTTCTTCTTCAGTCGAAGCAAGCGATTTAATCGGGGGTTATTATGGCAACTCTGTCCCTCCTCCCCAGGGGACGGCTTTGCCCATGACCGCCGAACAACTGACTGCGGTTTCCGACCAAAATTTAGCGACAACTTTTTCCTCCGGATATCCTGCTGCCTCATGGTTAGAATCCAATGCAGTTATGTTTTTTCATTTTAATGTGGGAGTAATTGATCCGGCGCAAACAAAGCTAACCTTTTCCTGGAACGGTTCTATTGCCTCCTCCGTTAATGACGGTGTTCAAATCCGGATTTTTAACCAAACCACTCAAAGCTGGGATTGGAATAATCTGGTAGTAAGTAAAAATATACCTCAAAATCAACTTACCAGTCTGGCTGTAGTTTTTGATCAAACCGGTAATTCAGGCACACACCACTCCCAACTAAACATTAATAATCTGGTAGGCCCTTCGGGTGATGTCTGGTTTGCAGTTTGGGTGGAATACGGCACTTCTACTTTAACAACCGCGGAAGTGAGTTTACAGAAGACGACCCCAAGCTCGGTGGAGCCGAACACCACGGTTAATTTGACGGGTACAGCTGGCGCCAATGATTGGTTTACCTCTTCGCCGGTAACAATCAGTTTTTCCGCCATTCCTGCTGGTGGGACGATTACTAAAACAGAATACAGCCTTAATTCCGGCCCGTTCCAAACCTATGCTGGTTCATTTACAATCGGCACGGAGGGAACTACCAGACTCCAATACCGTTCATATGACAGCGCCGGTAATATCGAAGGGCTAATGTGGCGAGAGGTAAAAATTGATACCCGGCCACCGATAGCGATCGCTTCCTTTATTATGCTTTTTGACGCAAACAGTCAATATCAGGATACCATCTCTTTCTCATCTTTATTAGGGGCAACCTTAAATTTTGCACCTTTGATCTTTTTTCAAGATGCGATGGGTAGTGAGGAAGCAACCTTTTATTATCGACTTAATGGGGGGGCGATAACAGAGCTTGGTGGCAATAGTTTAAAAATAGACGTTTCAGGTGGTCATCTTTTAGAGTTTTGGGCAGTTGATCAGGCTGGACAGGAAAGTCCCCATGTCGAAGCTACCTTTACTCTTGACTTTTCCAATTACCAACAAACTCTGGGTTCAGACGGGGGAACGGTTAATACTTATTACGGTGATAGTTTAACTGTACCAACGGGTGCCTTAAGTACTACTACCGATATTACCGCCCAGGTGATTTCTTCTTCTGAAGTTAGCGCGTCTCTACCGGAGGGAGCAGTAGTTTTACCCCGCGCATATCAATTTGGGCCTTCAGGAACAACTTTTGCCCAACCGGCGACCGTTGTTTTTAAATATACTGATGCTGATTTAGGGGGTGGGGATCCGGCTAATTTGGGAGTTTATGTCTGGGATTCAACCTTAGGTCAATGGGTTTTAAAGCAGGGTGTCGTGGACACAGAGGCTAAAACTCTAACTGTCCAGCTCGAGCACTTCTCTTTATTTATCTTAGCAATTGACAATACTCCACCAATGGTTGAGATTTCTCCATCAGCTCAAAACTATCTTCTGGGAACAAGCTTGGCGGTGGTAATTTCAGATAACCTTTCGGGAGTAGTCAGTTCAAATGTTACCTTGGATGGACTAGCAGTCGAAAACCCGCAGCAGATTAATCTTTCTCAACTAGGTTGGCACTCACTTGCGATAACTGCCGTCGACCAAATGGGGAATGCCGCTACTAAAAATTTTGACTTCAATGTTTATGCCTTAACTTGGCTGCCACCTTTATCCACTCAGGATGTTTACACCATGCAGGATGGTAGCACTTTACCATTAAAATTTTCTCTTCTAGATTCCATAGATAATTTTATCGCCGATAATTCGGTAAAGTTGGAAGCTTACAACTCCACGGGTCAGCTTGTGGCAGGTCCTTTTAATGAGGAAACGAACCCGGCGATCGGCATAGATACCCAGAGCAATCAATATCACTTAAATATTCAAACAAAAAGCTTGGATTTAACTCCCGACACCTATACCCTAAAAGTGAGCTTTGCTTCTCCTTTTCTTTACGGCTCAAGCTCAACCTCATTCATTCTTCTGGAGGGCGGAAAGGCGCTGGGTAAAAGTAGATAACCTGCTTGCTTTTCAATGACTTGCTTCGGTCTGTTCTAGAATCAAAGAGTAGCTAAGCCACCAAAAAACAAAAATCCAGGCAACAATTAAAAGAGTTGAACCATAGTCATGGAAAAGGACTGCCGGGAAACGACCAAAAAAATAGGCAATCAAGGCGACCAAGGTCACGCGAAAAATATTAACAAGAAGTGTTCCCAAAAAACCTATGATGATAGTTTTAACCTTACTGTAAGCTTTGTAAGGCCCCTGTAAACCCATAACCAATGTAATCAGGAAAAGAATTAAACTTTGCCAACCGATACAGTTCCACGAAATAGTCACGCCTACTTTTTCTTCTCCCTTAGTCATAAGAAATGAGGTGGGTGAGGCCTGCGAGTCAATTCCTAGGACTTTTAAAATACCGGCAACCATTTTTACCTCGGTGGGGACAATTTTATCTTGGATAGTACGGTAAATTTCTATTTTCATAACGATTGTTGTTAAAAATTCATTAAAAGTAGTGATTAGGGGCAATAGAAGAAGAATTACTGTTAGAATTAAGAAAAGATTTTTGAAGAAATTTTTTTCCACGATGAAAATATTTTATCCTTTCCTAGGAGCAAATTCCAGTTTTATGGTAAAATAAGCGTGTGTCTGCCACCTATTGGCCCTGTAGCTCAAAGGACAGAGCAGTCCCGTCCTAAGGGAAAGGTTGGGGGTTCGACTCCCTCCAGGGCCGCACTAAAAATCCAGCGATTTTTCAGTGTAAACCTCCATTTATCGAACCAATAACCAACTAACCAATCCACTATTTCAAACTAATCGTATAGAGATTAGGGGCGGCGGTGGGATTAAGATAATTGGTTAAAATGATTAGTTTTGATCCATTTGGCCAGGGATAAACAAAAGAATCTTCAAACGGTCCGGCATAAACAGTAGCCTTATTAGCTCCATCATATTCCATAATTGAAGTAGTGTCTTTTCCGATCCAGATTAAGTGATAAGAATCAGGAAACCACATTAAATTCCTGGATAGGTCTTCAACACGGGGTAAGTCGAGTTTGAAATTTTTGTCCTCTTTGATATCGTAAACGTAAAGGTTACCCTTTTTTAATTCCCGGTCTTCGGGCTGAGTTGAGGCTCCGACAAATGGTTTTCCAAGAATCTGTGGGAGAGTTGCCGATTGAGTGGCGGTATAAAGAATCTTATTCTCATCCGGCGACCAGGAAGCAATAGTCATCTTATTAGCTTGTTCTAAGAATTTTTCTTTTTGTCTGGCCAAACGTTCCCTCTCTTTCTCTTTTAATTCCAAATCCCAAACTTTTAGGAGAGAATCGATGGTGATGGTTACATCCTGGGGTATCATATTAAGACGATCACTATTTAAAAGAAATTTTTGAGAGTCGATAGTTGCCAGGATCTGTTTGCCATCCGGAGACCAGCGGAAGCTGGCCCTGGCCAGAGTTTGAGCGATTTGCCGCGTTTGAGCCTGAGATAAAAGAGGCTTCTCATTTAGATCCATTACCCAAACACCTTGTTTTTGGGCCGATCCGGAGGCCACGCCATAGACAATGCTTGTTCCGTCAGGGGAGAGGGTGGGCGAAAATGCCCCGGTTAGGGTTTGGGCGCGTAAATCAGGAGCGGTGGGGAAAAGTGCTGCCCGTGTTTCGGAAACAACGCCCTTTTTAATTTTCAAATTCTTTTCCCAGGGAGTATAACCGTCTTTAACAATTTTAATCTGATATTCCCCTTCGGGGAGATTAAGAGTGTTATTGGTGGCAGTTCGCAGTTCATTATTGAGAAAAACTTGGGCGCCATCCGGGATAGAAGTTGCGACCAATATTCCGGTTTCTTCAACCGGACGACCATTCCCGAAATTAGGTTTGTAGCCACGGTTATAAGCAATAGCCAAGGCTGTGGCCGCTAGGAGAAAAAAGAAAGTAATAATCGAAATAAAGGCTCGATTGTTCATATTTCAATAATGATTTACTATGGCTTATTATATCTTAATGCTATATTTATCTTTCGGCGTGATGAAACTTTTTTTAAAATCCGTTTATAAACTTCTCTGGACTGAAAGTCCGGATTTTTCGGCAAGACGATTATAAGCCGACCAATTATAATTGTGCTGCGCCTTCGGCTTGTATAATGCCTGCATTATACTACAGTAACGGATAATTTGTCTCGGGAATCTAAGAATCTATTGTCAGTATATACCCCGGGTGGTAAAATGGGAACATGCTTTCCAAACGTTTAGGAATTGATCTCGGCACGGCTAATTCTCTTGTGTATCTGGCGGGTGAGGGTGTGGTTTTAAACGAGCCGACGGTTGTGGCCATAGCGATTGATGATAATCGGGTGGTGGCTGTCGGTAATGAAGCTAAGGAGATGTTGGGACGGACCCCCGGCAATATTGTTGCCTCCCGTCCTCTACGCGATGGGGTTATTGCCGATTATGTGGTTACACAGGCGATGCTAACTTATTTTCTGGAAAAAGTTTGCGGTAGGAGTTATTTTTTCAAACCGGAAGTGATGGTTTGCGTTTCGGCTGGCTGTACTCAAGTAGAGCGTCGGGCGGTTTTAGATGCGGCGCTGGCGGCCGGCGCAAAGGTTGCTTATCTGATCGATGAGCCGTTGGCGGCTGCAATCGGGGCTAAAATTCCGGTGGCCCAACCCGCCGGTCACATGATCGTAGATATTGGAGGCGGCTCAACGGAAGCCGCCGTAATTTCCCTGGGTGGGGTAGTAGTTCATAATTCAGTCAGAGTGGCGGGGAACAAAATTGATGAAGCTATTACTAACTACGTCAAGCGGCGCTTTAATCTTTTAATTGGTGAGCGAACATCAGAGGAAATTAAAATCCAAATTGGTAATGCTTTAGTTGAGGAAGAGTCCGCTTCAACTCAGCGAGGCGAGTCGGTTTCATCCTCGCGTACTGCACAGAGTCAATCTGCGAAACAGGAAAAGAAAAAAGAAGTGCGAGGCAGGGATAGCGTGACAGGTTTACCTCGAATGATTGAAGTGACCGAGGTTGAGATCTCCCAGGCTATTCAACCTACCCTGTCTGCGATTTTAGGAGCGATTAAGGGCGTGTTGGAACAAACTCCTCCTGAACTTGCCTCAGACATTATTGATAAAGGCGTAGTTTTGTCCGGAGGGACATCCCTTTTAAAGAATCTGTCGAAATTTTTTACCAAAGAATTAGGGGTTCCTTGTCATGTGGCTGAAGACGCTCTTTTTTGTGTGGCGAGAGGAACGGGAGTGGCTCTGGAAAATATAGAGCTTTATAAACGCTCGATATCTAAACGATAATCTCACGTTTGCGACTGCCTCGCAGTCTTAAAGGAAACATTAGTAAGAAATAGTTTTATACTTTTCTATGCATATTGGTATTGATGCTAGTCGTGCTTTTTTAAAAGAAAGAACGGGGACGGAGGAGTATAGCTATCAATTAATCAAAGCCTTGGCCAATCAGGATCGAAAAAACAAGTATACCCTCTACGTTAGATCCGATTCTGAAGGTGAGTTGCGATTACCCTCTAACTTTAAATTTAAAGTTATTCCTTGGCCCAGGCTTTGGACCCAGATTGGTTTAACCCTCGAATGCCTATTTAATCCCCCCGATGTTCTTTTTGTTCCCGCCCACACTATTCCTGTTTTGCGGCGGCCGGGTTTAAAAACAGTGGCGGTAATTCATGATCTGGGAGCAGAGTTCCTGCCCGGATATCATCAATTTCCTCAAAAGCTTTATCTTAACCGGTCAACAGAGTATGTAGCCCGTCATGCCACTGCGATAATCGCGGTTTCTAAAAACACTAAAAACGATTTAATTAGAAAGTTAAAATGTCAACCAGAGAAGATTAATATTGTTTACGAGGGTTTTAAAACTAAAGGATTAACCGGGAATAGAGAGTAATATCTTATAATCATAAATAGAGCGAGACATTGGCTCAGTGAAATTTTTAAGAAAGATAGTTTAACTAAAAGATGTTATATCCTAGAGTTATAACAGGGGAATGTGGTATAATTATTGGTTATTTTGAAATGACATTAAGCTTGTATTAAGCTTAAAATATTTGAATAAATAACTTGTTCATAAAACAGACCTTAAAAATTTTAAAAAACAACAGTTATGACTTATAGTTAAAAAGGTTAAAGTGGAAAAAATAAAAATATTGAAAATCGGGATTTCAGACGTTTCTACCAAAGAAGCCCTAGAGGAAACAAAAAGGTGGTTAAAAAGTGGAGGTAAAAAACGCTATATTGTGACTCCTAACCCGGAATTTTTGGTGGCCGCGCAAAATGACAGGGAATTTAACGCCATTTTGAATAACGCCGATTTGGCGCTTCCTGATGGGATGGGTCTTATTTGGGCCAGCAGGATTTTGAACCAACCCTTGAAAGGAAGAATCACCGGGGTTGACTTTATGGAAAAACTCTGTTTTTTGGCAGCTAAAGATGGCTTTACAATCGGACTTATAGGCGGGGGCCCCACAGTAGCAGAGAGAGCCAGCGAGTGCTTAAAGAAAAAATACCCTGGGCTTAAGATAGTTTTAGCGCAAGAAGACTGGAAAGACCTTGAACGAGGAGAGGAAATCAATCTGTTGTTTGTGGCGCTGGGAGCGCCCAAGCAGGAAATTTGGATGAGTCAGAATCTTGAGCGTTTGCCGGTAAAGGTAGCCATGGGAGTAGGTGGAGCTTTCGATTATCTGGCCGGAATTGTTCCCCGCGCTCCCAAATGGATGCGGAATCTGGGTTTGGAATGGCTATTTCGCCTGATTTGTCAGCCCTGGCGGATAAAACGCCAAACGGCCCTGATTAAATTTGTTTATTTAGTTTTGTTACAAAAATTTAAAGGATCAGGCTAAGTCTCAAAATTTCTTTTTAAACAGCTGATCTTTTTCTCTATTGCGCTCGAGGCTAATTTTTGCTACAATCAGCGGTGGTATTTTAAATATGATATTTATTTGGGGAGCAATTAAAATTTTTACAGTAGCTACTTCTAACTTCTAAACCTGACGCTTTACTTTAAAAAGAGTAATTCGGTCTCTCCAAAGCATAAGCGTTATTAGGTAAAAATCTCATAAAATTAAATCTCATAAAATATTTAATTCTAATAAATTACCTTTATAAGGGGATAAAGCATGAAAGCTCTAATTATTGCAGCCGGGGATGGTAGTAGACTGCAACCCTTTTCTAAAAAACATCATAAAACTCTTATACCGCTTTTAGGGTTGAAAATTATTGAGCGAGTAATTTTGGGGGCTAAAAAGGCAGGCATTTATGAGTTTGTGATAGTTATTGGTTATAAAGGAAAAGAGCTGAGGAAAGTAGTGGGGGATGGGAAAAAATACGGGGTTTCAATCAAATTTGTGGAAAATAACAATTGGGAAGTGGCAAACGGCATTTCGGTTTTGGCCGCAAAAGACCAATTCAAAGAAAATTTCGTCCTTTTAATGGGAGATCATATCTTTGATTGGCAGACGCTAATTGAAATTCAGCGCTTAAAGCTTAAGGGCGGGGAATCCGTCCTGGCGATCGATCGTAACCTTTCTGCCGTTAATGATCCCCAGGATGCAACTAAGGTTGATATCAAAAATGGAGTAATAAACAAAATCGGCAAAAATCTTACCGCTTACAATGCCTACGACACAGGGATGTTTATCTGTTCTCCCGAGATTTTTACTGCCCTGGGACAAGCAGTTAAAAAAGGGAAAAAATCACTGAGTTCAGGAATGGCTATTTTAGCCGAAAAGGGTAAACTAAGAGCGTTTGATATTAAAGATAGATTTTGGGCGGATTGTGATACTTACGCTGATCTTAAATTCGCCCGAAAAAATTTATTGAATAGTCTAACTAAACCCCAAGACGGGTTTGTTTCTAAAAGGTTCAATAGGAAAATCTCAACATTTATTACCAGATTTTTAGTAAAAACGCCGATTACCCCAAACATAATTTCTTTTGCTTTGCCGCTTTTGGTGGTTCCAACAGTTATTTTTCTGGCCCAAGGAACCTATCCTTGGGTTCTAATCGGTGGCATTTTAATACAGTTGTTATCGATTTTGGATGGTTGTGACGGGGAGATCGCCCGTCTTAAGTTTAAGCAATCAGAATGGGGAGGCTGGCTTGACCCAATTATAGATCGCTATATTGATGCTGCGATTATTGCTGGAATGGCTTATGGGTTTTGGAATGTGCATGGCGATAAACTTATCCTGCCAATCGCTATTTTTATGATACTTTTAATGATGTTTGACCAATATATTCGTATTCATTTCCGGTTAAATGTAAAAAAAGACTTGAAATATAATTTCAATTTAAAATTTAGCCGGGATATTAGATCCCTGCTTTTAGCCGTAGGAGCGATGACGAATCAAATTTTACCCACTTTTTTGATTTATTTAGCTATTTTCCAATACCGGATTTTTTTGCAAGTTCTGGCCGGAAAATATATCAGCGAAGGGATAGGTAAAAAGTTTCTTCTGATTGATCCTCTTGAAGCCTAAGTAGTTCCTTAGAAGTGTTTCTTCTTCTTATGAAATGTGCTAGGATGGGTTTATTGTGGCAAAGTTTGTTCCAGACAGTAAAACTCATCGGTGGGTGATTATTTCACCTCATAGAATCAAGCGGCCGGGCGCAGATGAATTGGGGCAAAAAAAAGAAAAAGGCGTCTGTCCTTTTTGCATGGGTAACGAGAAAGAAACGCCGCCGGAGGTCTTTCGCATTGGAGAAGGGGAGGCAGACAATCCGGGTTGGCAGGTAAGGGTGGTCCCCAATAAATATCCGATTACCGATATCCACGAGGTAATTATTCACAGTCCTGATCATGAAAAAGATATCAGCCGTTTGACGCCTGATCAAGCCCGGCAAGTTTTGGTTGCTTATCGGGAAAGATACCAGGCTCATCAAAACGATGGTAAAGTCTTGATTTTTTGTAATCAGGGGTTGCAAGCAGGCGCTTCTTTGGCCCATCCGCACTCTCAACTGGTTGTTCTTCCGGATCAGATTAATTTGGATGTTGTAGGGTTGGAGCCGGTTTGTAATATCATTTGTAAAACAAACTTTTTTTGGGTTTATTGTCCGGATTTTTCTCAATGGCCATATGAAGTTTGGTTAGCACCGGTTGAATCGGGAAATCAGGGGCAAAAGTTTGGCTCAATAACTGATCTGGCCCTAAATGATCTAACTCAGCTTCTTCAGGAAATTTTACAAAAATTAAATCAGCTTTTTCCCAATCTTTACTATAACTACTATATCTATCCAGGAGAAAGTTGGTACTTGCGAATCATCCCACGCTTGGTAGATCGAGCAGGTTTTGAGTTGGGAACAGGGCTTTCGGTTAACGTTAAAGATCCGGCCGAAGCTGCAAAAGAGTTAAGAGAATAGAAAGATTATTTCCCAAGACCCAGAAGATATAAGACAGCCTCTTTTTTATAACGACGGTCTCCGCGAGAGTTAATCCTGATAGCAGGTAGCTTGCCTCTTTTACCCCATCTTTTAATAGTGAGGGGAGAAACGCGCAAAATTTTTGCAACATCCCGAACAGTTAATAAGTCTGGCCAGTCATCACCTAATGCCATATTAATTTATCTCCTTATGCGATTTAAAATAACACACTATGACAAAAGTTGTCAAGACCCTTTGAAATAAAAAGAAAGCGATTTCTTGCGAAATCGCCAATCTTTTTTAAATAATTTTCAAAACTAAAAAGTTATTTAAGCTCAACCTGTGCTCCAGCTTCGGTAAGTTTCTTCTTCGCCTCCTCGGCGGTTGCCTTGTTGACTTGCGACATTACCTCTTTTGGTGCGGCTTCAACTAAATCCTTGGCCTCTTTAAGTCCGAGGGTGGGGACAAGTTCGCGAATGGCTTTAATAACTCCAATTTTATTGGTTCCAGCGGAAGAGAGAATGACGTTAAAAATCGTCTGTTCTTCTGCTGCGGGTGCACCTCCGGCCGCTTCAGCGCCTGCGGCAGCAGGGGCCTGACCGGCTGGCATCATCATTGCCTGTGCGGAAACACCAAATTTTTCTTCAATCGCTTTAACCAAAGCGGATAATTCTAAAAGCGACATCTGTTCAATTGCGCCTAAGATATCTTCGGAAGTTAATTTTTTATCTGCCATAACTTAATCACCACCTTTCATAAAGCTGTAAATGGATCACAGCTGATTAATTTGATTTTTTGGTTTTTTCTATCGTCCTTAAGACTAAAACCAGCCGCTGTAAATTGCTGTTTAAAGCAAAAGTTAACCTTATAAGCGGCGATTTTAGCTGACCTACTAATTGTCCCAAAAGAACGTCTTTACTGGGAAGAGTAGAGAGGGTAATCAACTCACTTTTATTTAAAGCTTTACCGGAAAAAATTCCTGCCCGTAAATTGGGCAACTGGAATTGCTTAACGAATTGAGTGATTTTCTTTAGGGGCAAAAGCTCATCACCATAGGCTAAAAGAAGGGCATTGGGTCCTTGAAAAGTTTCATCAGAGAGTTTTTCGGCTAAATCGGTTTTTCCAAGAGCTTTCTTCAGAAGGGTATTTTTTATAACCACAAAATCCGCCTCGGCTTCCTCAAGGTTTTTCCGCAAATCTTCAAGCTGCTGATGAGTGAGTCCCTGATAGTCGGCCAAAACTAAACTTTTAGCCTTACTCAATTTTTCAGTTAAATCTTCGACAATGTTAATTTTCTTTTGTGTTGACATAATGACTAAAAAAGCACTCTTTACCGAGTGCTAATAAAAATAAAAAACAAGCTTTATACTAGCTTTCCTCGGTAGGTAATTTAATCCCCCCGATTTAATCAGGAGACGACCTACTGTCTTCGGATTTTAAAATGTATTTTAAATTAAACTATATTTACCTTGATTTGTCAACCGCCTCCGGCAAAGCCGGATCAGGATGACATGAGTTTACTGCACTAAATGGAGTTTAAGTCAACCTTGATCCCGGGTCCCATAGTTGAGGAAAGAGTCATTTTTTTGATTTTTGCGCGGCCAACGGCATTTATCAAAGAACTTAGATTTTCCTCAAGGTGTTTTTGGGGAAAGGAAGTTTTGCCAATTATGAGATGAATAAGCGGCGCGCCAGATTCGGTTTTAAATCGAATCAGGCCAGACTGTAGTTTTTTAACTATCTCATCAGGTTTATCGGTAACTGTCCCGGCCTTGGGATTAGGCATAAGCCCTCGAGGGCCTAAAAGTTTGGCAAATCTTGCCAGCTTGGGCATTATATCTGGCGTGGCAATTAAGACATCAAAATTAATCTTACCCGCAGCAATTTCTGTCAGGATCTTATCATCGCAAATAGCAATTTTTAACTCTTTACCGGTTCCATGGGGTAGTTTAACCTCGCCGGAAATTCCTTTTTCCAAAGTTAAAAGATGCGCTTCTATACTGCTATCAAAATGGGCAAAGCTTGTTTTCTGCGCTAACTCCACCGCTTGAGAGAGGGGATAAAGCTGTTTCTTTTCGACCGCCTTGGCCGCATTTTGGTATCTTTTACCACGAACCCTTTTAATTTTTTTTGCTGATTCTTTTTCTTCAGCGGGTTTTGTCTTTTTTTCTTTATCTACTTTGGCTGATTTAGTAGTAGCTTTTTCTTTTTCCTCAACTTGTACGGCCTCGATTTTTTTCTCCTCCTGAGGAGGAGCAGCTTTGACTGCTTTTTTATTTTCAGCCTCGATCCGTGCCTTCTTGGCTTCTTTACGGGCCTTTACTTTTTCTTTTTGTTTGGCTTCTTCCTCCGGAGAGCCGAAGGCTTTGATTCTAATTTTCCCCATAGTTTTTACTCAACTTTCACGCCCATTGATCTGGCTGTCCCCTCAACGATTTTTGCGGCCGCAGCTAAATCTTTAGCATTTAAATCCTTCATCTTTTCTTGAGCAATTTCTTCGGCCTGTTTTTTACTCAAAGTCCCGGCTTTTTCCCGGCTAGGCTTGGTAGCCCCTTTTGCTAAACCAAGTTTCTTTTTAATCATTTCCGCCACAGGTGGTAGTTTGGTGATAAAAGAAAAAGTCCGGTCCTCATAAACGGTGATAACCGCCGGGATAATCTGGCCTTTTAAAGCCGCGGTTTTTTCATTGTAGGCCTTAACAAAATCCATGATTGGCAGGCCGTGTTGACCCAGGGCCGGACCAATTGGGGGAGCTGGTGTTGCTTCGCCCGCAGGGATATTAAGCTTTATGATTGTCTTTACTTTTTTTGCCATAACTTAAATGTCATTCTGAGCGTTAGCGAAGAATCCCGTTGGATCCTTCGGTTTACTTCGTTTGCTCAGGAGGGCTTGCTTAAAGCTTCGCCACTTGTAAAAAATCTAACTCAACCGGTGTTTCGCGACCAAAAATACTAACCAAAACTTTCACCTTTCCTTTTTCTTCATCTACTTGATCAATGGTGCCTAAAAATTCAGCAAAGGGGCCATCAATAATTTTAACCGCCTCACCAACAGAAAAAGCAGCCTTATACTTCGGTGCCTTAACTTGCATGAAGTTGGTAATGGCCTCGACTTCTTTTCCTGAGATAGGAGTTGGCCGATTACCGACACCGACAAAGCCGGTAATCCCTTGTGTGGTTCTGACGGCCAGCCAGGAGTCATCTGTTAGAATCATCTTGACTAATAGATAACCAGGAAAGATTTTCTCCGTGGTTTCTTCTTTTTTACCGCCGGAAACTCTAACTACGTTTCTAGCCGGGACCAGAACTTCAAGAATCTGATTCTGAAGCTTCATGGAATCAACGCGCTGTTTTAAAGCCTCAGCTACCTTGTTCTCATGACCGCTGGAGGTGTGAACTACATACCACCTGGCCTCTTCCTGTTTTGCTTCGTTTGCCATTTTATCCTTTTAAGGCAATTGCCATGATTTTTGTAAAAATATAATCTAATCCACCAATAAAAACACCCACCGCAATCGATGCGCCAATCACGATCAAAGTGAGTTTTATAACCTGCTTTCTTGTCGGCCAAACGACTTTGGAAAGCTCAACCTGGACTTCTTTTACAAAAGTTACCGGTTTAGTCATTTAAGCATTCTATCACACCTTAAAACTATTTTCAAACAACTTGAAATTCAATCTTTAATCTATTATTATTGTTTCTATGTCTAAAATTCGCAAGGTGATTATTCCGGCAGCCGGTTTTGGGACGAGGTTTTTGCCTCAAACCAAGGCTATGCCGAAAGAAATGCTGCCGATTATCGATAAACCCGTAATTCAATATGTCGTTGAAGAGGCAGTAAATTCAGGAATTGAAGATGTAATAATTGTTACTGGTTGGCACAAGCGTTCAATTGAAGACCACTTTGATTATCCCTTTGAGCTTGAAAAAAGATTGGCGGAATGGGGAAAGGAGAAAGAGCTTGAGGAAATACGGCGGTTAGCTGAGATGGCGAACTTTGTCTATATCCGTCAAAAGGGCGGTTACGGAAATGCTACCCCGGTTTTATGTGCTAAAGAGGTGATCGGCAATGAACCGTTTGCGGTTATGTGGGGAGATGAGTTTATTTCAGCTAAGCCCCCAAGACTTGCCCAGATGATAGAGGTCTATGAAAAGTATGGCCATCCCGTCATCTCCGGTGTGCGAATTCCCGATAACGATCTGCATCGCTATGGCATTGCCGATCTTGAAAATTGGCAGGACGAAAAAAATATTTTTAAAATTAAAAGAATTGTTGAAAAACCTTCGCCTTCAGAGGCTCCATCTAATTTAGCTACTCATGGCGCCTATATTTTACCTCCGGAGATTTTTCCGATCCTTGAAAATTTGGGAACGGGTAAAGGCGGAGAATTTTGGTTGGTTGATGCAATTGATAAACTTTCTGAAGTTGAACCGGTTTTGGCCTGCGAAATCCAAAATGGTCGTTACTATGATACCGGCGATAAGCTGGAGTATCTTAAAACCGTGGTTGAATTTGCCCTGCACCACCCTGATTTAAACGGTCCCTTCAAAAACTACCTCAAAAAGCTGAAAGTTGGATGATTTCCTCCAAAAAAAGTAAAACTCTTCCCGATTTTTCCGAAGAAAAGAAGTTATGGAAAAAAAGTTTTAGAGTGGTTATTGGTGTGGATGAAGTGGGAAGGGGGTCATGGGTGGGGCCGCTGGTAGTTGCAGCTTGCGCTTTTTCTCAATCTGGTAAAATTCAGATCGAAAAGCTAGGGATTGATGATTCCAAGGCTTTAAAAACCCGCCACAGGGAAAAATTGTCAGAGTTAATTAAAAAGCACTGTCTAGGTTGGTCAATCGGAGAGGTGGGGGTGGGGACGATTAATAGAATAGGCGTGGGTAAGGCTACTAATGTGGCTATGAGGAAGGCGGTCGGGAGTCTGTTTAAAAAATTAAATCACGGCCGAACTTCCCCTCAAAAAACCTTCGTTTTAATTGATGCTTTTTATATTCGTTACCTGCGCGGTTTGGGTTTAAAAAATCAAAAAGCTATTATTCACGGAGATGAGAAATCGATCTCCATTGCCGCGGCCTCGATTTTAGCCAAAGTCTACCGGGATAAACTACTGCGCGGTTTGGCCAAAAAACACCCGCAGTATAGATGGGGAAGAAACAAAGGTTATGGAACCAAGGAGCATCAGGGAGCAATTTTAAAATACGGAATCACAAAACTCCACCGAAAAAAATTCGTCGAAACTTTTTTAAAAAAGGTAGACTTTTAGAGTTGCAGGGGCTAGTGAACTATGTTAGGAACTTCTTCAAAATGCAGACTATTGATTTCAAGTATGAATATGCACTAATATAAATTTATGGATGAGAATAATAAGCAAGAGCCATTGTCGTCAAATTCTTTTGCTAATCAAGCTATCCCAAATAGTCAACCACTAAACACTCCAAGTGTTACCCAAACTGTTACTACTCCTTCAGTCCAACCAAGCCCTACAAGTTATCAACAGCAACCTTCTTTTGCCGTGACTTCCAACGCAACTTCTAATATAACTACTGAAGAAAAAGAATCAAAAGTTAAGTATTTAGTCTACTTTCTTTTGGGATTAATTCTGTCGGTTTTGGGACTCCTAATAGGAATTATTTTGATTATGGTAAAAGAGAAACAAGCGAAGATGAGAAAGTTAATATTTCTTCTCATAGGTGTTACTTTGTCGATAGTGGTTTGGTTTGTAATAGCAGGGGGGATTCGATTTGAAGGAACAACCACTACTTCCACGATTAACACAAGTCAACCGAGAAGTCTTGAGGAAAAAGAACTAGTTTCAGATTTGACAAAATTATATCCAAGTTTGATTTTTCAAGTTGCATATGGCGAGCACAAACCTCCACTGACTATCGGAAATACTACGATTAGCACCTTCGTAAAGGTAGAAATTTCTTCAGATAATAATATTTCACCAGAGATAATTTCTGAAACGGGTAAGCAAGTATGTGCTACCCTAAACAAACTTCAAAAAAGTGCTAGTCAGGTTGAAGTTGCAACCGTAAGTAAGAAATCAGTAATTAGCCAGTCTCTTAGTGGGATAGGAGGAACTTGTGAGGAATATAATTCTGGTGAGATACTAACCACACTTCAGAAAATGCAAAAGTAACGGAGATTTCAGGTTCAATTTCATACTTTTTTTAGGGCATACCCCTACACCCTAATTTTTAGAACCCCAAAACCCATTAGAAGCCTTCCAAATTTGCGATATGTTTTTAGAAAGCTAGTTATATCTATTTAATACTTAATATTATTAGTATTAATATGTATAAAGATTATTATTATCTCTATAGATAAACTATATAACGATAGTTAATATAGATATACGCTATTAGATTTTGAAGAGTGGTAAGCTCAAAGTATTTAATTATCCTTCTGTTTCTGTAATTTTTAATAAAGTCTTCTTTTAGATATAATCTGGTTAGAAATTGAGATTAATATGGATAGTCAGATTTATAGAGAAGCTAAAAAACTTACTAAATTATTATTAGATACTTCTAACCCAAAAGGGAAAGTACCTGCAGTTAAGATTATTCCGTGTTCTAAAACTACAAAAGGTAGTAAAAAGATACCCTGTTATGTTAATCCCCAAACTATGACTTTATTATATTCGGAGGGAGTACTTAAACTAATAAATACTCTCAAGAAGAATAAAGATTCAAGTAAGTTTGCTTATAAAGTTAGCCTTAGGAGAGATAAAGCAGAAGATTTTTTATTTCTTATTAAGAATGGAGACTTTAGTCTGGATACCCGTTTCGGCACTTGGAGTTACAAAGATAGGTCTTACATTTTTAAAAAGGGCACTGGGCAGTATAGGTTGGTGGATATGTTTATGAAAAATCCAAACCGACACTTTTCGGAAGATGAAATTATCAGTACTTATATAACCAGTAGGAAAGATGCCCCCAAGCGGTTAGCAAATGATTTAATAAAAGAGATTAAAGCTCCTCTAAAGATACCCAAGAAGTATTTTGTAGCTAGTAATGGTTATACTTTCAGACCGCTTCTTTAAATCCGTCTTCGTTCTCCATATTATCTCCAAACAACCTCGTATATTTTGAAGCCTATTTCCACTAGTTTTAGGTTGTGGATAAAAGACTTTCGTGGTTAACACCAGAACTAAAAGAAAAGGTTAGAAGAATATTTGAGCCTCGATATAAAGAAGAACTATCGGACGAGGTAGTTATTGAAATAGCTCAAAACTTAGCTAGTTTTTTTGAAGTGATATTAATAAGTAAGAGGAGACAATATGAAAAGACAAACCAGCGGAGAATCATATAAATCCGTATTGAAATTAAAAGACGGAGCAGAGATTAAAGCTAATTTAAATAATTGGTTACTTGTGATACCCCCACGAAACAGATGGTATTTCCCTTCACTTGATGTTTTGTTTCAAGAACTACTGGATTACAAGATTAAGTTTTATGCTTCGCAGTCGGAGAAGAAAACTTTAGAGGAATTGGTATTAGCTATTCAAAAAGCCAGAGCTGAAGTTTGGGAGATTGTTAATAAACTAACCACGGTTAAAACAAGTGTTTCGGAGCAATTAGGGGTGTCTGGCGGTGGTTCAGAACTAAAAGTGGACTAATTGGTCATCTATGGAGAAAAACACCTATAAAACCAAACATTTAGCAGAATCTGCAGTTTTAATTTTGCGGGAGATAAAACTAGTTGAAATCGAGAAAACCAACAAGATATGCTGGTTTATTTTTGAGAACAAGGAAAAATGTGAGGAAATCTCAAACGATTTTTTCTTTGGAAACCTTTTGGTTAATGCTAGGGATTATTACGAAGTGCTAACAAGGCTCAAAAACAGAATATTTGCAATCTGATTAATATGAACATCGAAGATTTTGAAATTAAAATTAAGAAGTATGATAGAGAGAAAAACTGTGTTATTGCGAATGTAGTCGTTTTAGGTGAACTTGAGTTAAGGGGATTTGTTGTTAGATATACAACCACAAAGTATTCAACAACTTATCCCGTTTGGATTGTATCACCGCCATCCGTTAAAGGAAGGAATAATAATTATTTTTGGGTAATTAAATTGAAAAACGACCTTTTATGGCAACAGTTATCGAAAAAGTTAATTGAAGAAGCTAATCAATATGCTAACAGTATATAGTAACGATTATGTAACAAGTAATAATACTAGAAATTATCTAGTAAGGAGAAAGTGTAGCTATGGTTATCATACCGAGAGGTTGTAAGTGTAAGTAAAGTATGGTGGTAATACCGATAAAGTTATTGATATTACGCTTGAATTATTAGATAATTAAATCGTGCTCACGATTATCCTTCGGGCTTTTTAATGCCCCCATTGGACATGTCCCGAAAGGATGTGAGCACACCAGTGGGGGCATTTAAATTGTATGGAATCAAAACTCAAATACATAATTTATTGTCGCAAATCATCTGAACAGAGGGATAGGCAAGTGCTTTCAATAGAGTCTCAAAGAAGAGAACTGTTGGAATTTGCGAAGAAAAACGGACTTCAGGTTGTCAAGATTTTTGAAGAATCTCAATCTGCTTATAAATTGGGCAGACCTATTTTTACTATCGTAATGGAGATGATAGCAGATGAACTTGCTGATGCGATACTTACTTGGAAACCAGATAGGTTAGCTCGGAATGCCTTAGATGGGGGAAAAGTGATTCAAGCTATGGATGATAAAAAGCTTATGGAGATAAGAACCCCTTATGAATGTTTTAGGCAAGAAGATAATAGGATGCTGTTGTATATCCATTTTGGAATGAGTAATGATTATTCTCGACAGATTAGTGCAAATGTCAAAAGAGGTAACAGACAAAAATATGCTAGAGGAGAGTTTGTAGGTAAGGCTCCTCTTGGTTATTTAAATTCCAAAGTCGGCAACTCCTCAAATATCGTTTTAGACCCTGAAAAAGCTCCGTTTGTAAGAAAGTTATTCGAGGAGTTTTCTACAGGTAAGTACTCGGTTCAGGATTTAGTTAGAAAGGCTGATTCTTGGGGTTTGAGAAGTGTTTTTAACCACAAAATCGCAAAAAGCGGAATGTATACACTTCTAAGACGAACTGCTTATTACGGAGTTTATATTCACGCTGACGAACCCCATCAGGGAAGTTATGAATCCTTAGTAACTAAAGGACTGTTTGACAGGGTTCAAGAAGTTTTAGAGGACAGAGGAAAACCGAGAAAGAAAGACTGGACTCATACTTATAAGACTTTAGTTAAGTGTGCTGAATGTGGTTGTTCAATTACTGCCACCACAAAGGAAAAGTATTACAAAAAAACAAGAAATACTGGAATTTATACTTACTATTACTGTACTAAAAGAAGGGGTAAATGTTCTCAAAAACCTATTACTGAAGAGGAGATGGAAGAAATGATGAGAGATTATATTTTAAAAATTGATATTGATAAGGAAGTTTGGGAGATTGGAATTGAGCTTTTAAGAGCCAAACATCAGGATGAAATGGATAAGTTTATTGAAGCCTCAAAAAGACTTGAGAAAGAAAAGGAAGGAGTTAAGAGAGATTTGCAGAAATTGTTGGATATGAGATTAAGAGAAGAAATATCCGCTGAGGAGTATACGGAAGCTAAGAAATTATTACTAGATAAAAAAGTCGCAATAGAAGAAAAACTTACAGACAAAGAGGAATCTTCGGACAACTGGTTGGAACTAGCTGAAAATTTCTTTGAAACCTGTTATCGGGCACGAAAAATTATGCAGGGTGAGGATTATGAGAAGAAACGGGATTTAATTGAATGTGTTGGTTGGAACCTCTTTTTAAACAACAAAAAGCTTGAATTTAGCTTCAAAAAGCCTTACAACATACTCCTCAAACCCGAAGTCCGTTCTGATGTGCAGGCCCGCCAGGATTCGAACCTGGAAGAGCGGTTTTGGAGACCGCCATGATACCGTTTCATCACAGGCCTTCATCCCGCAATCGAGGAAATGGTTATTTTAGCTTCTCGGTTTCTTTATGCTCAGTTTTTTTTCGGCAACGTAAACAATACTTTTCTAAAACCAATTTCTCTGGCGTATTCATTTTATTTCTTTCAGTGACATAATTGCGTCTTTTGCAAACCTGGCAAATCAGTCCTATTAAAACACGCTTTTCTCCCTTTTTAGCCATAAGTACCTCCTTTTTATCGTTTAATCTTGAGCCGGCGGTGGGAATCGAACCCACGATCTAGTCATTACCAATGACTTGCTCTACCACTGAGCCACGCCGGCCCTTAAAAGCAAGCCTTTTTTAAAGGTTGCCAGTCGGCGAATTTGTACAAACCGCCGGACAATGAGATAAATTCCATTTTACCCTAAAATATTTACGTTTGCAAACAGAGAGAAATTTAGTTATCATTTTTTTATGAGCCTCAAAAATCCAACCCGCGAGGATAAAATCGCGGTTTGGGAAAAAAACGTAGCAAATTACACGCACCCTGTCTCGCATTGGTTATTTGTTGTGGTAAAAACAGTTTTCACCAGCGGGGTTTCTATTCTGATTGGGTTTACACTACTTTTTAGCGGTTTGATATTTTTCCAGATGGCATTATCATGGTTTAAGTTTGTGGTGGGTTTACCTCTGATGGGCGTTGGCGGCTCAATAATAGTAATAAATTTTTATAAAGTCCTGGCGGCCGTTTTTGATCGACGATATTCGAAGAATAATTGCGCTTTTTGTCAAAAGGAGTTAGCATAAAAATATGTTTCATAAATTTTTAAGCAAAACGTCTGCCCGGCATTGGTTTACCCTTTCTTTAGCCGCCTTCCTGGTTCTAGTTACCCTGGAGGTTTTACTTTATTGGCGAAATGTTAAGGCTGTGGAAAGTGGTGAAATTGTGGTTACCCAGCAACGCGCTTTAATTTTAGCCCGCGCAGGTTCGGTGGCAATTGCTGATTTTTTAAGATCAAGAAAGGGAGAGTTATCGTTGCTTTCTCAAGATAGAGAAATTGCAAGCCTTTCAAATAAAGAATTAATCCGTCATCGTTTCGAAGGGATAGTCGATAATTTAGTCGATAGTCCGGTCTCGGCTCTTCTAAGAATAGACAAGGAAGGGAAAATCGCTCTTTTGGTCAATAAAGAAAGGATAAATAGCGGCGAGGGAGGAGATGTCTCGGATAGAGACTATTTTATCTGGGCCCAACAAGAAAGAAATCAGGGCAAATTTTACGTCGGCCAGCCCGTCTTTCCCCGTGGGGGCGCTCATCAGGGAGAGATGATTTTTACCCTGGCTACCCCTGTTTTTCATAATGACCAGTTTGACGGTGTTATTTTGTATAGTTTTTTGATCTCACAGTTTGTAGAAAAATATGTTTTACCATTGCGACTTTTTGAGGAAACCCGCGCTTTTATTGTGACAGACGAAGGGATTTTGATAGGGGGAAGGATAAAAGAGCTTTTTGGCAAGAATTTGATAGATTATGCTAAGGAAAAGAAATGGGAAGGTTGGGAAAGTTATGTTTCGGGTCTAGAAAAGGGGTTACGGGAAGAAGGGGTAGGCGAATGGTATTTTTCTGATCCTAACGAGCAAAAATCAGCAAGAAGGGTTGTGGCTTTTACTCCGATTAAAATTGACGGTACAAAAATCAGTCTTTTTATAGCCACGCCTTTAAATGTCGCTATTGGGCCTTGGTCTAACTTTTCCCAAAATCAGAATTTTGTGCTCAGCGTTTTTATTCTAGCGCTACTTGCAGTCATTTTTTGGATTATTGCCTTTCATTTGGCTTGGCGTGACGGTTTTATGGATGGTCTTAAAAGAGGCGATCAGAACCAAAACGGTGGATCGAAAAAGAATTAATTTACTCAAGAATTTTTTTGGCACAGTCGGTACAAATCCCACCCTTCTTGTCTCCTTTAACAAAAATAGGCTTTCCACATACTGAACAAGGAGTTTCGTGAATTTCACTGATTTCCTTTTCAACCTCTTCGCGCGAGAGTCGGTCAAAGGAAAGAATCATGAGGATGATTCCAATTTGAATAGCCGGCAGGCCTAAAAAAAATCCCCAAAAGGGAATTCGCAGTGCCAAAAGAATAATTCCACCCAAAAAAAGACCAATGCTGGCAACTATAGAGATTTTACTTGCGCTCATCTTAAATAATTTTAACAAGCCCTCTCAAAAATACTAGTACTCAGAGTTGGTAATGTGAGGTTCTAATTTTCCTAGTTTGCGAGTCTAAATCTTCTAAATATTACTGTCATTGCGAGCGAACAAATTGAGCGTGGCAATCTTCTGACGCCTAATGTGAAAGTTTAAATTTCTTTTTAAGAGGAAAGAACAAATTCCGTTTAACAAAGGTTCTTTCTCTCTTGACATTTTTGACTAAATTAGTAATATAAGCCCTACCTCTGCCTTAATTAATTTCTGGAGACCAAGTTCTGTCCCTTTGGTGATTTTCATGCTTTTATTCTGGGGTGTTTTTACCTTGGGTTTTTACCTTGGGATAATGTTTTTTCTCAAGATTTTTTCCTCAAGGGAAGAATAGCTAGGCTAGTCAAAAATGCATAGACTTTAGTATTATTAACCTATCTATGCTTTATCCTGCTTCAACTTCAATGATGCCCGTAGTTGCGTCATTGGCGCGGTTTTTGGAAAACAATGGTTTTGGCGCGGTTTTTGGAAATTATCCTTACTGGTATCTAGGTGTTCCTTTTAGATATTTAGGCGGTCCGGTTGTTTCCTTTCTTCTAGCTGCAATCCACCTTATTCTGCCTCAATTTAGTCTTTTTGAAATTTATTTTTTCTTAATCGTGGTCTTTTTGATTTTTGGGGGAGTAAACCTTTATTTTTTAGTCAAAACCCTAGGGCAAAAAGGCTTTGCAGTCATTTTAGCTGCCTCAATTTTTCTTATCGGTCCGTTTTTACCCCTGTTTTTTTCTTTTAACGATGGGCTTTCCTTAATAGCCCTAAGTTTTGCTCCCTTAATTTTTCTTTTATACTTTCAGATTCTGAAAAATTGGTCGGGAAAGAAAGCGCTACTAATTAGTATTTTGATTGCTTTTGTTTTACTAATTAACAACTTGATTCTGCCCTCGCTACTAATAGGGTTATTAAGTATTCTTTTGGCGATCGGGGATTGGAAAGATCTTGAAGAAAAGATAAAAAAGACGATTCTCATTGTTATTTTAGGTTGGGCTTTATCAACTCTTTGGTACACGCCTTCTTATTGGCTCCATCTGTTATCCGCCCCATCGTTTGCCGGCAAAGGATTGGGATCGGTAATTATTCTATTGATACGCTTGCTTTCCGTGGTAATACCTGTCTTTTTAGCCACCCTTTCCATTAAAAAATTTCACGCTAAGGAAAATATATTAAAAGCTTTTACGCTCTTTTGGCTTTTTATTTTTGGGTTTTTAACTACCATGCGCTTTTTGTCTGACCCTGACTTTTGGCAAGACTGGATAAGCTATAGTCTTGAATTACAAATGGGCGGATCAATTCTTTTAGCAATGGCGATAGATCGTCTTTTGCAGCCTTCTAAATTATCGCTTGTCGTACGAAGCCTATTTTTAGGAGGAATAGTTTTAATTTTAATATTGCCTTGGCTTTTAGCTCCTCAAAAATTTTTAGGCGTAAGAAAAGATATAACTGGTTCGGTAGAATATAAGGCAGGAAGGTGGCTTTCAGAAAACGTTAAGCCCAATGAGCGGGTTTATCTTTCAGGGACCACTGCCTTTTGGCTAAACTCTCTTTTTGATCTTCCACAGGTACGCGGCGGAGCCGATCAGGCTGCAACTCACCCCTTTTGGGCAAAAGCCAGCTATGAGATTCGGGAAGGGGAAAATGGGCAGTTGGCAGTGAATTGGTTGAAGGCTTTGGGAGTTTCTTATCTTGCGGTCCATCCTCTGACGAGCTCCGAATATTATCATGATTTTAAATATCCGGAAAAATTTGAAGAGCTGTCAAATAAGACGGAAGGCTCCCAAAGCCTCAAGAAAGTCTTTTCTGACATGGACACCATTATTTATATGATTGAGGGGGTAAGCCTGGCTCGGATTATAAATATCCAGAATTTCAACAAGCTAATGCCGCCTAAAGACGGGGCGAATAGCAGTGGAGTTAGCGCTTATGTTTCACAATTAGGAAGCAGCGTTGACTTAGAGTGGGTGAGTCCAAATGACATCAGGATTAACGGAGAGATTACTGGCGGAGAAGGGATAAGTGTTGCAGTAACGTGGGATCCTCAGTGGAAGTGCGAAGTGGGTCGGGGAAAATGCCAGGTCAAGAAAGATGTCTTAGGAAATATTTTAGTTGAACCCGGAATTACCGGAAAAATGGAAATAGTTCTTCGTTACGATTGATTATCCTAGAGTAAATAAGATACTTAATTCTTCAGCAGAAATAAAGATCTTTTTCCAGCAAGGCAGAAAAATTACTATATTTAAAATTAACCTACCGTTTGAATTTATCATTAAACGGTATAATATTGAACATTTGATATCCTCTAAAACCCGATCAAAGAAATCAATATCAGCGAAGTCAGGAAGTAATTTTTGCGTCTTAAGGGGCTGAATGATAGTTAAGAATGACATTAATCGCTTCTTTTAATTCTCTTTATAAGTCTAGAAACAACTTCCTAACTACGGCGCAATTTGTCCAGTCATTCATTGTTTTGAGAAACTTTCCCAGGGTTAATTTATAATCCCAGAGAATAATTAAATATGCTGCAAATTAGTCTTAATCATGGGATTTGTCGAGGCTAATTCCAATATTTAGATAATTTCGAAAGCGCCATACAGGGCCTAAAGAATAATTTACTTGTAATTTTGAAGGCAAAAAGATAGTGTACCCACCTGGTATTAGCATTAAAAATGAAGCTAGATTTGGCCATTGATGTTTACACTTTTAGTGGTCTTCCTTAAAGATCTTAAGTGAGTCTTTATGGAGAACTTTAGCCCATTTACCCATAACTGATATTGACGACAAACAATCCCGGAAACTATGTCATGAATATGGCTAGGGGGTAGTCCATTTCTCGGTTTAAAGACCCCTCCTAGAACTTCTGAACGACCTCGTTGGATTATAGTTGTGGTGCTCGTTCTTTTCTCTACGCGTTGAAGCTAATCTTTACAGATGGATAAAGATAATTAATATCAATTTTTAAATGTTTATTTTAGCCTCCAAAATTCGAGAAAAACGAAGCTGATCAAAGAGACAGCCGTCTTATAGTTTCCAAAAATTACCGACCTATAATTTATCGTAAATATCCGATAGTTATATAAGAATTTAAACCGATAACATTTAATTTAAAAGCGAAATAAAACTAATTTTGAATCTGAAACGGGTTAATTACTTCTATAAGTCTATATCTTATAGCCTCTTGACAACTAATACCCGTATAGTGTTAACATTGAAATTGAAGCTAATTTTTAACTTTGATGTTAACATTCTTATGTCGCCCAAATTAACCCCGCAAGAGCGTCTTAGATTAATAAAAAGAGTAGTCGATGGTGGGGAGAAAGTTGCCAAAGTCTGCCGCGAAGCTGGAATCTCTCGGGTTTTATTCTATCGATGGCTGGCCCGCTGCCAAAAGGATGGGGGTCAGCAAAAATTAGCTTCCTTGAAGCCTCATAAAAAAGGCGAGTTGGTAAAACCCGTCGTTAAAAATCAAGAATTGACACCCCAACAGCGGCTGCAAATGATTGAGCGCGTAAAGGCTGGCTCGCCGGTAACAAAAGTTTGTCAGGATTTTGGCGTGTCCCGCACGATTTTCTATCGTTGGCTAAAGCGTTATGAGGCGGCGGTAGAGGATCAGAGATTGGAAGCCCTTTGGGATAAAAAACCCAAAGTGGAAAGATATTGGCGTCAGACTCCTCAAAATTACGAGCAGGCGGTTTTAAGTCTTATTATTGAACATCCTGAGCTTTCGACTCACAAGTTGGTCGAATTTTTACCACAAATTGGCGGCCGGCCGATTCTTTCTAACCACGGTGTTCAAAATGTTTTAAGGCGGTATAATCTCGGTACTTATGAAAAAAGACTAGCTTATTCCAAGGCCCTACATCATCCAAAGATAATAGATCGATATATCCACGTTTTTCAGAATGCGCTCGCCACTTTATATACATTTCCTGCGCCCACAAGAAAATTATTGGTGCAGCTTACTACAAGTTTTTTACTCGGAATTTTTACTTTTGTTATTTTGTTCGGCGTTGGTGACTATCTTTCGGCTTTTGCCGCGGCAAGTTTTGGGAGTAAGATTGGATTTGCATTTGCCACATTTTCTTTGCTTGTTGGCCTGATCTTCTTTATTTATTCCTTGAAATACTATTTCACTCTGACTTTAGTTTTGGGCTTTTCAAGACATATAAACGAGAAAGGTGTTCCGGAAGAAGATATAAAGCAGGGTTGGGGGAATGGGGGATCTCTTTGGCAAAAGGTTTTTGGTGGGAATGAAAATGATTATAAAAACGTTAATAATCAAGGGTCTGTGGGTCTAGGCGGGCTTCAGGCAAATTTAGATCACGTTAAGCTTAACCGCTGGCCTTTTGTTTCAATTCATCTGCCAATGTACAACGAGAAGCGGGTAATTGACCGCTTGCTTACGGCAGCTACCTCTATGGATTACGAAAACTATGAAGTAATCGTGGCCGATGACTCAAATGATGAGACAGTTCAGCTTTTGGAAAAATGGAAAGGGCATCCTCGAATAAAAATCAGCCATCGGGATTCAAGAGAAGGATTTAAGGGCGGCGCCCTAAAAAAATCTTTGGAGATTACCGATCCGCGGACCGAATTTATTTTGATCTTTGATGCCGACTTCCTCCCATACCCGGACACGATTGTCCAGTTTTTAAAGTATTTTCAAGCAACGGCGGGAACGTTGGATTTTTCTCATCCCTCCGTCATTCTGAGCGAAGCGAAGAATCTCAAGTCCAAAGGAGATCCTTCGGTCGCTTCGCTCCCTCAGGATGACAAAAGGGTTGGTTCCAACATTGCTGCCATACAGGGATACCAATGGCATGTCTTAAACAAATCAGAGAACTGGATTACCCGAGGTGTCAGAAGTGAGTATGCCGGCTCCTACATAATTGAAAGATCTGGGGCAGAGATTGTGGGGGCCCTAAAACAGATTGCCGGTTCGGTCTATATGATCCGTAAGGATGTTTTGGATAAATATGATTGGGGAAACTCTATTACCGAGGATTTTGAACTAACTCTAAGGCTTTATCGGGATGGCTGGAAGGTGGTTTATACTCCCTATATCCAGGCCCCTTCAGAATGTGTTTCAACCCTGAAAAGACTTATTCGGCAACGAATGAGATGGGCAGAAGGCCACTCTTACAATGTTAAAAAAATGTTTTGGCAGCTAATCAGATCTACCCATCTGACGCCCGTCGAAAAGCTTGAGGTTGTTTAGCTTTCTCCTTATTATCTGCAGGCTACATTTTTTCTTCTCGGGACCCTTTCTTGGTTTTTAGCGGAAGCTGTTTTTAGAGTCCGCCTACCTTTCTGGACCTCGCTTTGGGGTTGGTCTTTGGTTTTAACCAATATGTTTTCCTTACCCTTGGTTAACACCGTCGGGCTTTTTCTTGAGGAATCCGAAGAGAGAGATTATGTTGGGATTTTTTCCTTTATAGCCCTATCCTATCTTTTGGCTCCCTTCCAAGGTTACGCAGCCGTTAAAGGCTTTTTAGAAAAAGAAGAGGGAACGTGGTTTAGAACCCCAAAAACAGGCAGGATCACCGATATCTTTACTCCTGGACGATTCAGCCGGCTCTTGTCAGCGATTTTCCCGGGAAGACAACCAGCCGTGGCTCCTACTCATCAAAGCTTGCTAAATATCCTGCCGAATTTAAGCCCGTATTTTGCCCTGGCTACTTCCAATAGTAAATTTAACAATTTTAATCTTCCAAGAAAAAGAATGAGATGGATCTCAAAAGCCGCCTTGGCCGCAATACTGGCCATGACAATTACGATCTATCATTTCACTTATAAAATTGGCGAAGTGTACGCTACTAATCCTTCCGGTACTTGGTCTATAGATTCTGCTGCTTCAGCTAATATAAATACCTCCTGGCAACTTAAGGATAATACCTGGAGCACGGTCAACTCAACTACGATTGCCAAGGCCGCGAAAAATCTCGGTAACTTCCAATATATTCCTGGTACAACCAACACAAGTTCAGCTACGCCTGGTACGCCCAACGGTAATGGATGGATTTTTGATACCGTTTTTACCAACGGCTCCATCGGTTCAGGGAACTGGACATTTACCATCTGTACCACCGACACTGACACAGATAACAAAGGTGGGGGGTACCTAAGGGTGGTTTTGGCAAAAGTTGCCTTAACCGGAACTCCGCCAAACCAAACTATCGCTTCTTCGACGGTAGCATACGACTCAAATACTGATTGCAGCGCCAATGAGCTATGGAGTGGTTCAACCAACGCCAACGATAGCTGTACTAAAAACAGCCTTGGGGCAATTAGCTTTGATGAAACGCAAAACTATCTTTACGTTGAATTTTGGAATATAGTAACCGATGCTAATGATGATAGTACTGATCAAAGCACCTTTCATGCCGGGAATTCGGGATGTACGACTGATCCGCAAGTTACCACGACCGGCGTAATTGCCATCCCGGAATATGTACTTGCCTTGATATTTGTTGTGCCCTTTATACCTTTTATGATAAAAGCTTATAAAAGACGGAGGCACGATTTTAATTGGGCCATTTTTAAGAAAGGAGATACTTAGGGTCAGATGAAAAAAACTGGTTTTTATACGGCTTTTCTAATTTCCGGATTTTCGGCAATCATTTATCAGATTCTTTGGATAAGGCTTTTCAACCTCGCATTTGGAGGGGTAACCTTAATGACGGCCGCGGTGGCCGGTATTTTTTTACTAGGGCTAGCAATTGGGTCTATTTGGGGAGGGAGAGTTGCTGACCATCTGGTAAGTCATAAGTCAGGCCGGAGACTGGTATGGTTTTACATAGCGCTTGAATTATTAATATTATTTTTTGCTATTTTAAATCTCCAAATATTTTTAATTTTTACTCAAATTCCTGGCTGGTGGCGAATTTTCATTGCCGGGTTTTTGGTCCTCCTTCATTCTGGTGTTTCGGGAGTAACTTGGCCGGTTATGTTTAAGATTCTTCTGACTCAGGGAAGTGATCTAAATGTTTCCGGGAAAATAGCCTTTGTCAACACATTAGGAGGAGCGGTGGGAGCATTTTCTTCAAGTTTTCTTTTGATTTCAAACATAGGTATATTTGGAACACTTCTAGTGGGGATTGGCGGGAATGCTTTGGCCGCCGCTTTGGTTTTTACATCACAGCTTGTCGCAAGGGATAGCGTTACTGTTTTTAAAGCCGGAAACAGCCAGGAAGAGGCTAAATCTGCAACAAATTCTAACGCCGGCCATTTGAAAACAATTTTATTGACTCTGTTTATAGCTGGATTTGTAGGAATGGCATTGGAGATTTTTTGGATGAGAATTTTTGCCCTGGTTTTTGGAGGCTCGATTTATTCTTTTTCCCTCGTTTTAACGGTTATTTTGTTTGGTTTGGCTTTGGGTGGGCTTTTTGCCGGAAATTGGCTTAAGACACGGCTAAAAATATCAACCCTTGTGTGGGTTCTATTTATTGAAGCCATTTTTGTGTTAATCGGCACAAGTTTGGTAACAAAAGTCCCTTATTTTCTCACTAATCAGGCGGAAGGAACCGGGAATTTATTTATTAAATCCCAATTAATGAATATTATTTTTATCCTAATCACGATTTTTCCGGCAAGTTTCTTTTCTGGCTTATTATTACCGGCAGGAATAATGGTTTTAAAAACAAAATTTCAAAAAGCGGGCAAAATTGCCGGTTTACTTTACGCGGTTAATACGGTGGGGGCAGTACTGGGCGGGTTTGCCGCAGCCATTATTTTGTTGCCAACCTTTGGTTTAAAAAATGGAACACTGTTGTCAGCTGTTTTAATTGGGGTATTTGCTCCACTTTTTTACTTACAAAGAAAAGATTTTATTCGTTCTTTTGTATTGTTTATTTTTCTTGGTCTGTTTGGTATTTTTGGTTTGAAAAACTGGGATGAGTACAGCTTATCAAGCGGAGCGTTTTTATACGGGAGGGAGGTTCTTAAGCCATTTGCCGGAATAAAGCTGCTTTCTTATAAAGACGGACAAGAGGCGACAATTTCGACCACCTGGCAGGAAGGGATGACGGCGGTGAGAATTAACGGCAAGGCTGACGCTTCAAGTGATTTAGACATGGGTACACAAGCGGTTTTAGGGCACGTTCCGATTCTTCTTCACGAGAATCCTAAAAAAGTTTTAGTGATTGGTTTGGGAAGCGGGGTTACATCCGGAGCCATTGCCCGGCACGCCAAAGTGGAAGAACTGGTTACTGTTGAAATTGAACCGGCAATGGTTGAGGCAGCAAAAAAATATTTTTCCGAAGAAAATTATGGCGTTTTAGATGATTCCAAAATGAAACTCGTAATAGGTGACGGTAGAAATTATCTGCTTACAACAAGCAAACAATTTGACGTGATCACTTCCGAGCCTTCAAATCCCTGGCAGGCAGGAGAGAATAATCTATTTACAAAAGAATTTTTTGAACTTGGCAAATCCAAACTTACTCAGGATGGAGTTTTTTTCCAATGGCTCCATCTTTATAATCTGCGGCCAGCGGAAGTTAAAAGTATTTTAAAAACTTTTACTTCCGTTTTTCCCTACGTTCAGGTTTGGACCAGCACTAACCCGGTGGATATCTTTTTGGCCGGGAAAAAGACTCCCTTTGTGTTGCAGTGGGATAGATTCCAAGAAGCGTTATCAAAGCCGGGAGTTAGGGAGAGTTTAGCAAGAAGAGGGTTTGCAGATGAGATAAGGCTTTTTAGTCTTTTGTGGGCGGGAAACAATAGGGCCCGTATTTTGGCTGATGGTGGAGAGGTGAATAGTGATTTAAAGCCTATTCTGGAATATCGAGCCCCCTACGGTTTTTATGAAAATACGTTACCGGCCAATTTCTCTTTACTTTTAGATATCTTTCAGGACGATTTTGATCTTTTTAAAATTGAGGGTATACCAGATGATAAGAGAGAAGATTTATTGCGTGCAAGATACTCCAGGAAATTTTTAATTGAGGGAAAGAAAAATTTTATCGAGGGTGATTTTAAAGAAGCGGCTCGTTTTGTCGAGGCGGGGTTGGCCAAAGATGATGCCTCACCACATCTTAAAAGATTCTTAGCGGAGGTTTACTTTAAAATGGGCCGATATTCTGAATCGATTCAGATGAATCCGGATTACTACCCGTCTTATATTAGTTTGGCCCAGGAATATTTTGAGAAGGAAGAAAAAGAGCAACTAAAGGATTTACTATCTAAGTCGCACGAGCTTTTTCCCTGGTCGGGAACCATGCGAATGTACGAAGGGATTCTGGCCGGAGTAGAGGGCGATAGTGTGTTGGCCGAAAAGGCACTTCTTGAGGCTAAAGAACTAGAGCCATGGAATCCGCTAATCTATAACAATCTTGCGCATTTATATAATAAACAAGGGAGACGCGATATGACGATGGAGGCTTGGGAAGCCTCGCTTAAACTTAATCCCGACCAGCCGGCTATTCAGGAATTTCTGCGCAGTTATCAGCGTTTTAAAAATTTGAAATGAGAGAAAAACGGACATTCGCCATAATCTTTGCTTTATTTGCCATACTTTTGGCAATTTTGCCATTTTTGGTTTCCTTCAATGAAACTTTAACCCACCTGGTTGAGAAACTCCAGCTTTATATGTGGGTGCAAAATAAAATCGTACCGATAGAAGTTAAAATGGTTGGGGTATTAGTTTCACCCTTGGGAATTGATTACGTTGCTTACCGGAATGGAATGTCGGTGAACGGTATTTACGCTCAATTAACCTGGAATTGTCTTGGCTGGCAGAGCCTTTTACTTTTTGGAATTACACTGATTGTCGGGCTGAGAGGAAATTATACCTTTTCTTCCAAAATAGAAACAGTTTTAATTGGTCTTTTGGGAACATTTTTAATTAATCTTTTGCGAATCACAATAATAATCATAATTTTGGCGGTTTCTCGTCCATTTTTTGCCATCCTCTTTCATGACTACTTTGCGGCGATAGTTACCATTATTTGGTTATTTTTCTTTTGGTGGTTTAGTTACTCATTTGTCTTGGAAGAAAAGCAGAAAAAATCTTAAGACATCGTTGACTCTATTCTCGTTGTCTTTTAAAAAACAATAATCTAATATAGATATATGGATTTTGGTAACCGTTTGCTGGGAAAGTTTTCTTCTAAAAAAGAGGTTGATTCGAGGTTGCCAATTAATTTTTTTTCTCGCTGGCACGACCCCATTATTATTTTTCTTCTACTATTTTCAACAAGCTTTTTTGTTGGCCCTCTTTTAGGTAAACCATATCCGGAGGCGCAATTCTCCACGCCAGTTTTACCTCTTTTGGGGAAAGCTATTGCTTTTGCAACACCTCTCAGCTTCATGCAGGCAATAAATATTTGGGTTGCTCTTTCTTTTCCACTGTCGTCATTTACCTGGCATCTTCTTTTTAAAGCTCTTTCTAGAAATAATCTGATTGCTTTTTTAGCCAGCTTAATTTTTAATCTCCCCTGGTCGCTTGAGACACGATTTTCTTTATTTTGGGAAAGAGGGGATGGGGCGCATAGCCTGGCCGTTGTTTTTTTGCCCATCGCTGGTTTTTTCTTCTGGCAATTTTTAAAAAGTGGCGGTTTCAAATTCTTTGTTATTTCTTTTTTGGGAATAGCGCTGGTTTCTCTAACCAGCCCGTTTGGCCTTTTAAATCTCTACATAGTTTTTATGATTATTACGGCCTCTGAGATGTTGCTAGGACAAGCGAGGATTAAACTTACGCGGTTTTTAATTGTAGCCATTTTTGCGCAAGGATTTTCATCATTTTGGTATCATCCGGCATTTTTTGCCGCACTTTTTAACAGCGAGAATGGTAGGGCAGTTATTAATGCTTTTTGGCAACTGGTTCCCATCGCTATTTTTAGTGTTCCGATTATTGGCGCTTTTTCCTTTCTGATTTTCGATCGGAAACCCACCTTGCAACCTCTATTTTTGGGTTTGGTCTTAACGCTTATTTATTTTTCTTTAACCGCGATAGAAAAATTTGGGGGCTACCTTTCTTTACCCGTTCCCGATCGCTTCCTGCCGGAATTTTATCTTGGTCTTTCACTTTTGGGAGCAATTTTAATTAACTTTCTGATTAATTTACCATTGGAGAAAAAGCTGAACTTAATAAAAGTTCATTCCCGTTTTGATCTTCCCCACCATGCGAGGGAAGTTTGTTTAACCACATTTCTAACTGCATTTTTGGCCTGGCCAATCTTTTCCTTATTTTCCGCCACCCCAGTTTTATCGGATTTTAGCCAGACAAACTCTTTAGATGGGACCCAAGTACTGGCCGCTCAAACTGTTTGGCGGGAGGTTTCGTCCGGCGGGCTAAGCCATTATGCAGGGTATGGAATAACCATTCTAACCGGGTTTTCGGCGATTTTTCTCAAAAGTAAGATTAAAAATTAGACTCGCATTAAAACACTATGAGTGTACCACCAAATTATTATGACAAGGGAGTAAAAAGTAATTTGTTTCAGCGAGTTTGGCATAAAAGACGCTTTAGTTTTATGCGTGATTTTTTACCAAAGGTGGATAGTCGGATTTTGGATATCGGTTGTCACAGCGGAACATTTACCAAGGAGATCGCTAAAAATTTTTCTCACGCGGAAATATTTGGAATTGATATTGATAAAAAAGCCATAAGTTATGCGCAAAAGAACTATCCGATGTTGAATTTTCAAGTTGCGGCGGCGGAAAGCTTGCCCTTTCCCAAAAACCAATTTGATCTTATCTTGTGTCTTGAGGTCTTGGAGCATGTTCTAAATCCTGACGAGGTCTTGGTCGAAGCAAGACGGTGTTTAAAGCGGGGGGGCTGGCTGGTTATTCTTGTTCCAAGCGAGAATCTTCTTTTTCGCCTAATCTGGTTTTTTTGGACTAAAGGACGGGGGAAAGTTTGGCAAGGGGCCCATCTGCACAATTTAGGCGGCAAGTATTTGATTGATTTGCTTAAAAAGAACAATTTCCGGATCAGAGAGAGTACGACTTCTCACCTAGGAATGCTTCGGGCTATTAAAGCCAGAAGGGCTCAATAATAATGGTTAAAAGTAAAATTTTGACGATAGTTTTGGCGCTGGTTTTAATTGGGGTTAACACCGTTTTAGTCTGGCCGCTTTTTATCGGTGAATATGATCGGAATATGGCTTCAATTGGAGTTGCCCACATTCTAAATGCCCGTTATTTGGCTAATTTTTTAAACCAGGCCTGGAATCCTTTCTGGTACGGTGGGTTTCCCAATCATCTAATTTACCCGCTTTTGGCACCAATAACTTTAGCTTTAATCCAAAAAGTATTTTTCTTTCTTTCAATGGCCCAGATTTATCGGATTATAGTCGCTTCAGCCTACGTTTTAACTCCGGCAACCCTCTTTTTCTTAGTTCATTATTTTACTAAACGCAAGTTAGTTGCTTTTTTTGCATCACTGTTTTATCTGTTGACTCCTTCCGCCAATTATTTTTTAATTACCAATTTTAACCTCTTGGGAGAAAAGCTTTTTTTCGCTCCATGGCAGCTTTCTGTGATTAGCGACTATGGTGAGGGCCCGCATATTATAGCCTTATCAATTGTTCCTTTAGTCGTAATTTTCTACTGGAGGCTTTTACGTGCCCCATCCTTTTTTAAATTTCTTTTAACCGCTGTTTTAATGGGGGTTGTAGTTTCTATCAATTTGTTTTCTGCCTATGCTTTAGGCTATTTTCTTTTAGGAGTTTTATTTTCGGAGATGGTTTTAGGGAAAAGTAAACAAAAGCTGTTTATAAATATACTTCTTCTACCCGTGATTTACGCCCTGATTGCCTTTTGTTATGACGTTTCTATGTTGGTTTCTCTTTCGAAATCGGGCTATATGCATCCGGAAAACGTTTTCCGGCTACCGCCGGTAACCACTTTGTTTTTGATCGCCGTCTTTATAGCCGGCCCGGTGCTCTTTATTGTCTACGAAATTTTTAAGAAAAAACCTAAGTTGCAAAATGGACTCGTTTTGGGAATTTGGTTTCTGATATTTTGGTTAATTCCTTATGCCTTCTACAAAGGTTATTGGTTTGGATCCCAACCCAACCGCTATATGCCGGAACTTAATATTGCCGCAGCAATCATTGCCGCTGTTTTACTAATTAAAATTTATGATTATATAACCAGTAAATCAGGTAAATTAAGCTTTTTAACCGGGGGTATTGTTTTGATTCTTTATTTGGCGGGGATGGTTTACATTTCGCGCGGATTTATCCAAAACGGATGGCAGCTGGTTTCCCCAAATCCCGACATTAAAACAACCTCAGAATATAAGATCGCTAAATGGCTGGAAGAAAATATTGTTTATGAGACGGGGGAGCGTGCCTATCTTTCCGGTTCGCCGGCATTCTTTCTTAATGAGTTTGCACCGGTCCCGCAGATAAGAGGAGATGAAGATAATGCTCAAGCAAATCATTGGTGGGCGGATATTACCTATCAGGTCAATGCCGGTGAGGAAAGCGGGCTGGCCATTGGTTGGCTTGAGGCCCTAAATGTGCGTTTTGCGGTCGTTGATTTTAACGCAAACACTCCCTATAAAGATTTTAAATACCCGGATAAATTTTTATCTTTGCTGGAAGTGGCCAGTATTGATGGTTTTCGTATTTTCGAAATCCCCGGAAATAAGAATATCGTCCAGGCCGTGGATTTAAATCAGGTAAGACGCCTTAAGCCATTTTCTCACCCGGTAAAGCCGGTTTTGGATGAAGAGGGGCTTAAGAACTATCTTGAGGCGATAAGAGCCATATCTGAGGGAGTTACAGTAAATTATTCTTATCCATATCGCACTGCCCCCAACACAGCATTGATTGAAGTGAAAAACGCCGGCAAAGATACAGGAATTTTATTTAAATCAACCTTTGACCCGGGATGGAAGGCAAAATTGAAAACCGGATCAGGAGATTGGAAAGAGGTTAAAATCGGTAAAACAGGACCAGATTTTATGCTTGTTAAATCCGGTATAAGCGGCGATTATACTCTTAAATTAAGCTATCATCGTCCGGTAGTGGAGTATTTGGGATATATAATAACTCTAATGGCTATAGTTGTCTTGGTAGTCTTGGTAATCATAAAAGGTGATTTTAAGATCCAATTTTTTAAGGAGGAAATCTCTCAAAAAGATGAAGACCTGGATTAGAAGTCTTATAGATATCTTAATTGTCATCGGCATTATTCTGGGTGTCGCTTATGCTATGGGGCTTTTGACTGGCTTTGCCAAGGGTGGAGATACCTATGGGTATCTTACTAAAATTCGTTTAATTGACGCTTATTTTCCTCATATTAATTGGAATCCATTTTGGGATTCCGGAACCCCCTTTTCCATCTGGTCTTATCCGCCTCTACCGATGACAGCTACGACCTTTATTTTCGTGAAACTGTTGGGTTTAACGGCCGAAAGGGCTTTAACCGTGATGGCTGCCTTTTCTTTTTGTCTTTTGGGAGTCGGTATTTACGGATTTGTGAGTGAAGTGACAGGGAAAAGGTTAGCCGGTCTTTTGGCGGTTGTTTTGTTTGTTTCTTCGCCTGCTTCCTGGAATTGGTGGTCTTTTGGTAATTACGTGAGGGTTTTTGGCATGGGTTTTTTTGGCTTGAGTCTTTGGGTCTTGGCAGGTTACTTTAAACGTTTTCTGGCAGGAAAAGATAGTAAAGCTTGGTTTTTGGCAACGCTTTTTTTTACTGCCCTGGCGGTTTCTTCCCATCTTCTTGTAGGAGGAATAACATTAGTGGTTGTTTTTCTTTACGTTCTTTTTGCAGTTCCATCTTTTGATAAAAAGCTGAGTTATTGGCTAAAGTTTTTTATTTTCCCATTTTTAACGGCGGCTTATTGGTATTTACCTCTTCTTTTGACGGGTAAGGCCGGTGGAAGGTTTATCGGGATTAATCCAGCCTATCCTATTCCTGTTCTTAATTGGTTTTATCCGGTTAATGCCCAGGAAGATTTTTCTTTATCACCCGTTCTGTCTTTAGCCTTTTTGGGCGGTTTTCTCCTGATTTTAATTTCGATTCTTTTCAAAAGGGTCTCTTTATCAAAATTCGCAAAGGCTAGTCTTTGGGTTTTTGGTATTTTTATTTTCGGAAATACAGTCTACAATAGCGCGGGTTTCTTGCCGTTTTATCCGGAAACTTTCTATATCGTTGGCTTCGCACCTATCACTGCTTTCTCGTTGCTATCTATCACCTGGGCTATCGGCGCGGGCCTATTTTTGGGTTTTCTGAGTAAGCTTACAGGTAAAGTTAAGATTATCAACTTCGCTCTATTAGGAATATTTTTAATCGGCATTTTGAGTGTTTTTTGGGGGTTAGAGTATTTGAAGAAAACAGTGAGAGATTTAACTGCCTACGGTATGTTCCAGGATTTGAGTCAGCAGGTAATTAAAGTCGACGATGGAAAAGATTTTAATCATCGTTTTGGGACTGATTCGGGATTGGTGGGCGACTGGTTCACCTATCGTTATGATATGCCTCAAACGCGTGATTATTTTGCCCAAGGCATTCCTCACATTAACTGGCAAAACTGGATGGAAACAGCCGTCTGGGCTTGGAAAGATAACTGGAACGAAACAAAATTTTTACTCGATTGGTATGCTATTAAGTATATTTTTGTGGGTGAGCCGCACTTCAACTTTAGTAAATTTTTAAGTCAGCCTGATGATTTTTCCGTTTACCAAACAAAAACCTTTTCTGTTCCTGCGATAACTTTGATGCAATTTAAATATAATCACTCGGCCGAGATTATGACAGCTACTAACGCACCGACGATGCTGGTGATTAGTAGCGAGAGTGAATATGACGTCTTTTTAAGAAGCCTGGCCTTGGCCGGTTTTGATAGTAAAAAGGTGATCCCAATTTTTTCCGATCAGAAAGTCGATAGTTTTTCTCCGACTGAGCTTAAGAAATTTGAGGCAATTTTTCTTTATAACTACTCTTATGATGATCAAAGAAAAATGGATAAAATACTTGGCGAATATTTGCAGGGTGGAGGTAAAATTATCGTCGACAGCTTCCGGGGTAAAGAGATGGAGACTCATAAAACACCAGGATTTTTTCCAATAACCTCGACTGAAAAAGCCGATGTTAATAAAGACTGGGGCTTTATTAATCAGGAGAGTAAATTTCTAGAGGGTGTTAACCTGACTAAGTTTGCTGAGGCGACATATCGTGGTAATCCTTGGCATGTTTCTTTGGCTAATCGTAACGGTCTTACCTTCGGAACAAAGATTATTCTGGAAAATAACCAGGGGATTATGATGGCTGCTAAAGAGGAAGGGGCAGGAAAGGTTATTTGGTCCGGGATCAATTTCCCTTTTCATATCGCTGATAAAAAAAACGAGGAGGAAATTAAGCTTTGGCAAAACTTAATGAGTTGGTTGGGTCTAGATCAAGAATTTGCCCCGATTATGACTCGATACCAGTTTATCCATCCAGAAAAAAGAGAGACACAAGTTTTAGAACCGGCCCGTGGCTTACTTTTTAAAGAAACGAATTTTATGGATTGGCGTGCACCATCAAAACTTTACTTTGCCGGACCCGGGTTTATGTATGTGTTTTTAAATCAGGAAAAATTTCCCCAGACAATAAAATTTGAATACCGTCTTTCTCTGCTTGAAAAGACAAGCTTTGGGATTGCCATTTTGGCCTGGTTGTATTTCGCTCTTCTTTTAATTGAAGCCCTTTTTAAAAAATCAATTATCTCAAGAAAAATAAGCGGCCTTTTTACCAAGAGAGGAGGAAAGGTTTTCTCTCAAGCAACCAGCTGGTGGGATAAGGAAGAAGAATAAGAATGGGTTCTGCTTTGAAATTATTTAAAATCTTAATTCATGTAGCCTTGGCCTTTTTAGGGATAGTTATTGTTTTTTTGACCGTTTACCTTTTAGGTTGGGAATTACTGGAAACTCCGTTTAAAGGCAATGAGCTTACCTTCGTTACCACCATGGCCGATTGGGTTGATCGCTGGCTTTTCCAGGGAGTTCAGTGGTATCCGGCCCACGGCGGAGGAGTGTCGGTTACTCAGTCGACCCAGATTGAAGTTTATTACGTCATTTCTTTCCTTCATCGTTTTACGGGATTATCTCTCATTCAAACTACTAAATTATTATCTTTCCTTTTAATATTTTTAGTTTCCCTGGAAATTTATTTTTTAGTTTGGTGGCGATTTAAAAGCCAGACAATGGCATTTTTGGCTGCTTTCTTTTTTCCCCTGTCTCAGGCGGCCTGGATAGAAATTACTTATCTTGGCGTTTTGGCGCTTCCCTTTTCGGTGCTTTTCATCCTTCCTGCGTTTTTTCTTTTCGATCTTTATTTAAGAGAAAGAAAAGCAAAAATTTTTGTTTTAGTGGTATTTACTTTCGGCCTTATTTTTTTAGCCCATATTATTATAGCGGAATTAGTTACGGGTATCTTGCTAGTTTGGGCTCTGCTTTTTCCTTACGTTTTTTCAGCCAAAAATAAGTGGGAGAGTTTAAAATTCGGTCTTTTAGCCTGGTTCAAAACGGTTTTTTTGGGATCTCTCTTAATCTCCTTTTGGTTTTTACCCTTCTTGCATTACGTGGGAATTGTTGGTAGAAATTTAATTTCCTTCAAAACTCTCGGCCAAGTAAACTACGTCACATTGCCTTTTCTTTTGGGTTTTGGTGATGCTTGGGGCGGGAAGAGCGAACTTGCTCTGTTCTTCGCCTTACCGGTTTTAATTTTCGCTTTTTTGGGATTTTTAGTAGCGATTTTTAAAAAAGATAAGTTAGTAATTTTGTTATCTTTTTTAGCCATCCTTTTTTTAATCTACCCGAGCCTGCCCTACTTTGTTCCGCAGTTTGTCCAAGTTTTTTTCATGAATATCGTTGAGCAAAGTTACGAACGGGCTTTTGCTATTCCTCTGGTAATTTTACCAATATTGGCTTCCTATGGTCTTTTCCAAGGGAGTAAATTAATCCTTTTTCCGTTAAAAGGGTCAATTGGAGTAGTTTTGGTGAGTTTTTTAGCCATCTTCTTGGCAGGCTTAGGGATTGTAGTCTTCAGACATGTGCCGCCGCCACCGCCTGAGGCAGTGCCGTGTTATTTTGGTTATGGCCCCTGGTTTTATTCAGAAACGGTTAATGATTATTGCCGCTTTTGGGACAAACTTAAAAATTTCCGCCTAAGCTTAGGAGAAGAAAGGTTGCCTTTTGATGAAAAAATGCAAGCTATTTTAGAAAAAACAGGTATTGACAGCCAGAGTAGACTGGATATTTCACCTTTGCACGGAAGTCTGGTTATGGCTTTGCCTCTTTATTCTCAGGCCTCAACGGTTAATATTCAACTAAATATCGCCAGCTTAAATAAGATTCTTTGGGGATACCAGGTGGGGTCTTTCTATGTAAGACACGATTTTGGGGGACCCCGGGAGGTAGCTAGTCTTGCTTCTTGGTTTGGAATAGAACATTTGGTTTTAAGCAGTGCCGATCCTTTAGAAAAATATACTGCAGACTATTGGAAAGAGGTGGTTGACGAGAAAGGATTAATAATTAAAAAATTCAAGGGTCCAGCCGGAATGGTTACCTTGTCTTCCCAACCCAAGATTCTAGTTCTGGGTAAGTTTAAAAACCGGGCCTATGAGCAGTTTTTTAGACTCGCTAACGCCGGCGCCTATCCTTACGGTAAGGCCATGTTTGTGGAAGGCAAAGATTCAGGTCAAATTGATGAT
>JACQLA010000003.1:0-309928 GCA_016204255.1 Candidatus Microgenomates bacterium | reverse complement strand
TGCTCGTGAAGAGTTAGCTAATCTTAAAGCAGGAATCCGCGAACTCGGAGATCCTCTGGCGGGGAAATTTATTCCCCAAGAGATTCGTGATAAGTACGATCCGCAAGGGTTAATCTTGAAACGCACGGACAGGGTTGATCCAACGCTGTTAGACAAATATCTGGCAGTAGTAAAGTTAGAGCTTGGTTTAATCGGGAAATAAGTAAAGTTATGAAAAAAATCCTATTCTCGCTACTACTTGCTCCTTTCGCTCTTCTTTTGATTCCTCACCCGGCCCATGCTCAAAACAGCATTGTTATCGAATCACAGGCTAACATTCCTGTGCTTATCTCTGGTCCTGATTATGCGACGGCAAAACTTTTTGTTTCTAGCCCCGACGGCGAACCGTTTGAAGTTACCGGTACTTGGGGTATTGATTTTCGAACCGGTAATCCCCCCGGGGAGGCAACATATTTTGCCAACCCCAGTCCTTCAGTTTACGGAACGATTACGATACCTGCCAATGGAAGTGCCGTTGATGTGGGTGCGGCCTTGGGAGCAACTTTTCAGAGTCAGGTGGTAAATAATACCGGAAGTTGTCTAACCGATATTGCCGGACGGGCTTTTGCGCGTGCCCGCTACACCCCTGGAGATAATGTAGACGTGACCATTATCCCTCCCAACGTTAAAGAAATCAATAATATCGGGGCGATGATCGGTAACCTGACAATCGAAAGGTCGGATGGGTCGCCAGCTTCGGGAGCGAGCGTTGTTTTTTCTTCACCCGACGGTGGTCAGACGCCATTTAAAGATGGAACTTACTCTTGGACCTACGATGCTGATTCTTTCGGCCGGGTCGTTGGAATACACAGATTAAACTGTTCGAAGACGTATGATATTAATGTGACCCTTGGAACCGAGAGCGGCTTTAGAAGATTACCCCCACAGCCTGGTGGTGATTCAAACACCATTTGCAACGGCCAATCAAGAGATTTTACGATCCGCCTAAATCCTCCCGGGCCGCCGCCCACCCCCACTTTTACTCCAACCCCTACTCCTCTTTCCGGGGGCGGTTGTTTACCGGGAAGCTATGATACAAGGTGCACCACAAGGTCTTGTGACCAAGTATCTTATCCCGGGCAGTGCGAGCGGGAAGTTTGGCAATGCAACGCTGGGGGAACTTGGGACTACTTATATAATGACTGTGGTTCAGGCGGTTGTATGGGGTGTAGCGAGCCACCCCCGACGCCAACATCTACGGTAACACCTACTCCCGGTTCAGATCAGCCCTGCGGGAGTTGTGCCGGGGGTTGTGGTGGTGATCCCAATAAAAGCCTTTGTTCTGATGGCGCCACCTTTAGCTGTCAACCATCTTCTCAATGTTTTGTAAACGCAAGTAACGTTTGTATGTGGGATCCGAAAAATTGTGTAGGCGATGGGGGGCCGATGTCTTGCGTTGAATGCAAATATGGCACGGGTATTTGGAGTGATCAGCCGGCTACCATGCTGGAAACATATGAACTAAGTAAATCAGAGGGAGGGAATTTTGGCTGCGGCCCCAATTGGGAACAGCAAAGTTATGGCCCCGGGAAAGACGAAATCCAACAGCATATCAATGATTGTGACTGGGTAAACAAATTTGGTGGTGGTTGCACCGGTGAGTGGAGTGGTGATTGGGATTTTGAGCGGTACGACGTTAAATATTGTATTTGTGGTGATACTACTGCGCAGTGGGGGGGCGGAGGGCTGTCTATCAGTCCGAATCCGGCAGCTGTTGGTACTACAGTCACAGTGGAAATGGCTTCTTACAAAGCCTATGATCAAAATTCGGGACCTTGGGCAACCCAAGTGGCCAGACCGGTTTACTTAGGAGCCAATACACCTTCCGGAGCCCGGGTCTCTTATGGGAGGCCTAGCGCTACTTTTGACCGGCCGACAACAGTGGTAGTTGGAGGTTGGCCTCGGAATTACACCCAGCGAGTTTTTCAATGGCAGGTGCCAGTCGACCAAGTCGGTACCTATCAATTCCGTTTTTATGTCGAGCAAGTTTCCTGGCAATGTGGCAGCACATACACTCTTTCGGTCATCGGCAATCTGCCGGAAGGTTTTCATGAGGGTGATTCCAGTCCGCCAATTCGGGGATCAACCGAATGCCGGGCTATGGGTTGGGCTTCGGATCGTGATAATCCAAATACCCGGTTGAATATCAGGGTTTTTTCCGACGGGGTGAAAGTGGCGGAGGGAATAGCCAGCACATACAGAGCTAATCTTACCGCTCTTCCCGGTTTGTGTACGGGCGGCAACTGCTCTTTTAATATAAATCTTTGGGGTTTAATTAGTACCGGAGTAAGTCATTCCATTAAGGTTGAAGCCAGGGATCCTCAAACCGGAACATGGGAGCAGCTCACTAATGTGCTCACTGGTACTAAAGTAGCAATGTCTCTTACATGTATTAATCCGTCGATTCAGGGTAATGTTTATAATGATCCGAATAATACCTGTAATGTCGCTACTGCGTCTCCGGTTGGTGGAGGCGGGGTCTGGAGCACCGCTGTAGCAAAATTAGACCCAATGACGGCGGGTGAAAAACTGGACCCATTTAATAATGCCAACAACTCGGCTTTTCTATTTGATAATCCGACCTCAGGACTTCACAGCCTTTGGCTTTATAAAGATTCGGTCACAACTTTAACTTCTTTACCTGATAATTGGGTTTGCGCTGGCTGTCAACCTGGTTGCAAGGGAACAGTTAATGCGGTATCTGCACCCAGTAGCAATAATTTCTTTGTCAGAACAATGGGCTCCTGGTTTCAGACCGCCGGGGGAGACGTCCATGTGCAAGGTTCTTTAAGCGCGATGACTCCTACTTCGGAAAACTTCTCTTTACCTGTAAATAATTATCCCGGTGTAGTTTCTGCCAACGGTTCCGCTACCTTTAATCCCGGGGATGTTTCTTCGACCGGCTGGTTACTCGATCAAAACAGTTCACCTCCCAATGGTTATTCCTATGACCGTTATTCCAGTGGAGTAAAGTATAATTATGACTATTTTTATAACATGGTAAAACCCACAGAAGCGTTGGCTTCCGGTAATGGTCCGATTGGATGTAGCCCCGGTGGGGCTAGTGGTGGAGGAACGGATTGCGAGAAAATTTTATATTGGGACGGAGCAACAAAAGGCGATTTAACCTTAAGCGGAAATTGGGTAATTTCCGGTAAAAAACGATTTCTAATCTTTGTTGATGGCGCCAACTTAAAGATCGGTCCCGGCCTTTCTGCAGACAGAATAAAAATTCCCCAGGATGGATCTTTTACTTTCTTTGTCAAAAAGACAAGCCCCAGCAATGGCAACATTATTATTGATGAGGAAGTTGAGTCTATCGATGGAATTTATGTGGCTGATGGACAGATTTCTACCGGCACGGACGGGTCGGACGAGCAGTTAGAAGGTAACGGTGTCTTTGTTGCCCATGGCGGATTTAATCTTCAAAGAAAATTAGACAATATTAATGATCCAGCAGAAATTTTTACTTATAATCCGAGCTATATCATGAATGCGCCTAAAAATATTTATCCTGATGATATTACTTGGGAAGAAGTTGCGCCGTAAAAAGACCAGCTGGTCATTGACAAAGAACCCGCAATTTTGTATCATATATATGCAATGCGTTGGTTTTTAATTGGCGCAGAAAAGAATTTTAAATTTATGATGATGTGATTTTTGCCCAAGTGGATAACGAAATAAGGCCCCGCTTGGCGGGGTTTTTCTTTGTCCAGCATCATAAGCACCTTTAAAACTTAATAAGCAAACATCACTTTTTAAATTTTCGATAGTCAGGATGTAGCAGGAATATCCGCCTCGTCTTACTGTTGCAAGACAGTCGAGACGGGCATTTTTTGAGAGTTTGATCCTGGCTCAGGATGAATGCTGGCGGCGTGCCTTAGGTATGCAAGTCGAACGGGTTTGGCGCAAGCCAAATCAGTGGCAGACGGCTGAGTAACGCGTAGGAACATGCCCCGAGGAGAGGTATAGCTCGTCGAAAGACGGGGTAATCCCTCATGGTCTCCTCCGATTTAATCGGGGGAGTAAAGGGCTTAACTTCCCACCTCGGGAGTGGCCTGCGTCCTATCAGGCAGTTGGTGAGGTAATAGCTCACCAAACCTATGACGGGTAGGGGGTGTGAGAGCACGACCCCCCAGAATGGAACTGAGATACGGTCCATACACCTACGGGTGGCAGCAACCGGGAATATTGCGCAATGGGCGAAAGCCTGACGCAGCGACGCCGCGTGAGGGATGAAGGCCTTCGGGTTGTAAACCTCTTTTATTCCGACGTATGTCGGGATGAATAAGCACCTGCTAACTACGTGCCAGAAGCCTCGGTAATACGTAGGGTGCAAGCATTATCCGGATTTACTGGGCGTAAAGAGTGCGTAGGCGGTCAGGTAAGTCATACCTTAAAGACTCCGACTTAATCAGAGAAAAGGGTGTGATACTGTCTGACTTGAAAATTGGTGGAGAGGTTGGAATTTCCGGTGTAGCAGTGAAATGCGTTGATATCGGAAAGAACACCAAAAGCGAAGGCAGACCTCTAGCCAAATTTTGACGCTGAGGCACGAAAGCTAGGGTAGCGAAGCAGATTAGAGACCTGCGTAGTCCTAGCCGTAAACGATGCTCGCTAGATACTCGAGTTTACTTGAGTGTCGTAAGGTAACCCGTTAAGCGAGCCGCCTGGGGAGTACGGCCGCAAGGCTAAAACTCAAAGGAATTGACGGGGACCCGCACAAGCAGTGGAGCGTGTGGTTCAATTCGAGACGAAGCGAAGAACCTCACCAGGGCTTGACATTTTACCGTTTTAGTTCCGCCGAAAAGCGGGACGATCCGCAAGGAAGGTAGAACAGGTGATGCATGGCTGTCGTCAGCTCGTACCGTGAGGTGTAGGCTTAAGTGCCATAACGAGCGCAACCCTCACCCTTTGTTAAATTTTTTCAAAGGGAACTGCCCCCGATTAAATCGGGGGAGGAAGGCGGGGACGACGTCAAGTCAGCACGTCCCTTATGCCCTGGGCTACACACACACTACAATGGCGAATAACAACGAGTGGCTAACCGGCAACGGTATGCTAATCTCTAAAATTTCGCCTCAGTTGGAATTGGGGGCTGAAACCCGCCCCCATGAACGCGGAATTGCTAGTAATCGCGGATCAGCAGGCCGCGGTGAATACGTTCTCGGGTCTTGTACAAAATAAATTGCGCCTTTCGGCCATTTTTTCCAGAAGGTGACTCGCCTCGTCTTCGACGAAGTCGAAGCGGGAAATCCTTCTAAGAGTAAGTAACGCTCTTAAAGCGAAATAGCATCCTCCTGCAGTAATGTTGGAGCGAGAAGGGCTAAAGTAACAGTTATTAGCTTGAAGTCGAGACGGCCTAATCAGTTGGCGACCTTTCGTACAAATAGGGAAGCCATTTACTAAATACAGCTAATTAGGTAATTGGGCTCAAGATGATAATAGATGGAAAATATGGCTACAAAGGGAGATCCAGTATTGACTTTTATTTGTTGTTAATCAACAATGGAAGTAAGTGTCAGTGTGAACTGACACCGAGTAAATACTGGAAGTCTGCAGAGATCATAGTAGTCCCGATTTAATCGGGGTGAAGGATCGAAGCTAACCAAACATGAGTGCATACAAGTTTTTAAGTCCGTGGTATATTGTTGGTTTTACCGATGGGGAAGGATGTTTTGCTATTCTGATAACGAAGCATAAAACAAAGAAAACAGGTAGGGATGCAAATCTTTGTTTTGAAATTGAGCTTCGGGCAGACGATAAACCAATTTTGGAGTTAATTCAAAAAAGGCTTGACTGTGGAAGAATAGTAGAACTGAATTATGATAGATATGGATGGAAACCTCACGTAAAGTTTGTCGTTAGGAAACAAGGCGATATTCTTCATAAGGTTATTCCGTTCTTTAAGAAATTTCCCTTAAAAGGTAAGAAGGGAAAGGACTTTGAACTTTTCTGCCAGGCAGCAGAGATTTTCAGGAAAAAAGACCATCTTACTGAGAAAGGTATAGACCAACTTTTGAAAATCAGGGAATTTATGAATAATAGAAGGCCAATGTTTGGATAGCCGTCCGCGAGAGTACGGGAAAACCGTGTGCTCCGTGGGTGAGAAGCGTTTAGATGGTTGTAACGCGCTATCTCAGAACACCGCCCGTCAAGTGAGCAAAGTCGGCAGTGGCCGAAGCTCCGATTTAATCGGAGTTAAGCCAAGGTCGGCGATGAGCGCTAAGTCGTAACAAGGTATCCTTAGCCGAAGCTGAGGATGGATCACCTCCTTTCTAGGAGTATTCACGGTTCCCCCCGATTTTTGTCGGAGGAGGAAACCAACACCGGAGTTTCTCCAGAATCTCCTAAAAAATCTGGAACTTTCCTGCTACTTCCTGATTGTCGAAGAAAAAAATTGCTCAATTTTGAGGAATGAGTAAACCCCGCTTTTATGCGGGGTTTTTTGTGCATCATTTTTACCGGCACTTTTCCCATATTGACAACTAAATGAGAAGTGCTAGATTAGATGGGTAGGTTAAAGTTTTAAGCAGAGAAGAGGTGATCCTCGATGCCAAAATTAGAAAACCCTTGCTTACTGTCAGATCTGGCATTTGCATTCAGTAAAAACCGGCGAGGTTTCCTGGCCCCGACAACCCCCGATGGTCGGGTGACTGATTCAAACACACAGAGCGATGAAAATACCATTGGCGATGCTGATGAAGAATTCATGCCAGGGCTGGAGTTAAAATCAATTTCTCGGGAACCCGTATTACGGCCAGCCAGTGAAGTTTCCCAACCCGCCGAAATGCGAGAGCTCGATCTTGTTTAAGGGGATGATTCTTAATTTCGATTTACTTCAGGAGGATTTTCTTCCGGGTTATCTTCCGGGTAAAAACTTCGGCTATTCCTATCAACTAATTCTACCCGCATGTATGGTTTGAGGTGTTCTCGAATATCAGATGTACTGATGCTATTACCACCCGACAGCAACCGATCAATAGCTTCTCTTATTGCGCAAAACTCGGTTGATGAAAATTCAAGACCTCCGATAAACCGAACAGCAAATTGTTCCATTTTTCCCCATAGAGGTAAATCACCTGCTATAAATTCGAAACGCGATGGGTTGTTCAGCTCTAGTTTATAAAGACAGGGGGCTTCTCCGGCCCATTCGCCCTGCTTGCTTTCAACCGGTCCCGAATTTTCATTTTCGTAGCGAACATTTAGACTGTTTTCTTTTATGGAAAACATTTCTTCATCATCCAGCATAAGAAAAATGCCTTCCTCAGGCTCAACAGAACAGCGAGGGAGAAACTTTTCAAATATTCCAATTAATTCTCCTCTTGCCTCTGGTTCAACCTCATCAAGAATTTCCATCAATTGACGGTTTGTTTTGGCGTCTATCTCGGGGGGAATATCTAAACTCCAGCTGCCAATTCCGCCTTCCGCCTGATCAATATAGATAGATATTTTAAGGTTTTCTTCGGCTAAAACCCTTACCTCTTCCGGATTGTCTGCAGATTTTTGATCTGTAGCTTCCATTTCCGTCAGATCCCGTACTAAGGTTTCCGTAAGACCCGCGGGGGGTAAATTTTTTTCATTCAATGCAAAACGCTGATCATAAAAGACGTCTTTAGCTCTTGGTTTAATTGTTCCCCAGCTTCCCTTAATTCCTAAAAAAGGGTTTTTGTTCGGGACAAGAGTCACCTGTATAGAATTGTCCACGGGTCCGTCAAGAGATAACCGCGGGGTAATGCCTTCATGCCGGTAATAATTGATTTTTTGTCTCTCAGTCATAGGGTCAATTATAGACTTCTATAGGTTAAATTACAAGTTCTAGGGGTTAAATTTTCAAAAACAATTTTTCTTGGGAAGATAGACTTTTGGGAGGCTGTATGGTAAAATTTTTTTACTCGATAGAATGCTAAAATGAAGCGGCGCAGTGGCGAAGAGGTAACGCGGCTGTCTGCAAAACAGCGATACGCCGGTTCGATTCCGGCCTGCGCCTCTAAATGAGGTGATAGGTATGACAAATCCAGAGAGATCTGGAATGGTTGAAGGGTACAAAAAATTTAACGAGACAACAAGGAATATCGGGTTGGGAGTTTTAGGTGTAGCTTGGATAGTCGGGGCCTCAGGCATTGCGACTGTAGCCGCCTTAAGCGTAATAGTTGATCAGGCTCAAATAATGATTCTTGATAAATGGCAAAAACAGAGAGAGGGTAAACAAAAAATGAGTTTAAAGGCGGCATAGAGTGGGAAAAGAACAAGGATCGGCAGGAAAACTGGAGCGCTTTGGAGGTGTTGTTAGAAACGGCGGAATTGTGGCAGGGCTAATTGGGCTTTTAGTTAGTGAGCCCCTTCTGGTTGCTGGAATCGCTTTAGCAGCAGGCGGCGAACTATTAAGAAGAAGTCAGAAGAAAAGCGGGTAATAAATAATATATGGGCTGTTGGCTCAGTTTCGTCAAAGCCGGATAAAGTCCGAGCGCTTTCTGCAAATTTGTGGATCATGAGGGTCGGTAGTTCACTGGTAGAACGCTTCTCTGATAAAGAAGAGGTAGATGGTTCGATTCCATCCCGACCCACAAATTTCTAGCCCCGATGAAATCGGGGCGTCTAAGAACGAGGTTGATGGTTCGATCCCATCACAGCCCACATTTTTAAAGAAGATCCGCCTACGCCGAGGCTTCGGCGAGACAGGAGTGCGTGGTTCGATTCCACGGCTACCCACAAAAACCCAAAATCACTAGTTTTCGAGCTTTGCTCAAAAAGAAAAATGACCCGCCTTCACCTTTCAGGGTAAAATTTTTCCTCAATTGATAATTTAAATGACGCCATGTCAATAAAATAGTGTAAATTATCTTACTATTTCCGTAAATTCCCCTTACGAAGGTCTTACAATTTATTCATTACCCTTTAACCAAATCGCGCTACATTGGTATTAATTATCGAAACAAGTTTTAGAAAGGAGGTGAAAAAATGAAAGGACTTCTTAAAAAAGCAACCGCAGTAATCGCCAGTACGGCAGTTATGTTTTCAGTTGCGGCTTATGCAATTGTTCCGGGGGCTTCTGCCGCCTCGACAAATGTTTCTCGTCTAGGCGAACTAATTGTCTTAGAAGGATTGTTTCCTAATGATGGAGTGTCGGGCAGCGGTAACGTTTCCCGTTTAGGAGAATTAATGGTTTTGGACAATCTTTTTCCTAGAGATGGAGCTGTAAGCGGCGCCCAAGCATCCCGTCTGGGAGAACTAATTGTTCTGGATAGCCTTTTCCCGACAGATGGTGTGGCAAGGAACGGCAGTAACGTATCCCGGCTCGGTGAACTCATAGTTTTGGACAGTCTCTTCGTCAGAGATCCCTGATTTAAGTGATATGAGTTGAGAGGGTGGAAATCTGCCACCCTCTCCCTTTGGTTTTTTCAGTCTACGTCTTTAATTCCTCTTACCAATTTCTTACGAAAGTCTTATAACAAATTTATTTAAGTGAAATAAAGTATTTTTAGAAAGGAGGTGAAAAATGGATAGATCATTAAAAAGAATAATCTGCGATCCGGAATGCGGATTTATGGTGCAGAGTCATGACGAAGAAGAATTGGTGGAGATAGCGAAAAAACATGCCAAGACTATGCACGACATGGAGGCTTCAGATGAGGAGATTCGGGCTATGGTAGAAACGGTGTAAAGCGGTGGTGTCAACTTAAAGCTCTTTATCGCAGAGTATTAAGCTTAAAACTTAAAAGAATAATATGTTAAGAATTATACATTTTGAAATTCATGCCGATGAACCCGAACGGGCAATTAAGTTCTACAGCGGTGTTTTTGGTTGGGAGATCAAAAAATGGGAGGGACCGCAAGATTACTGGCTTGTTATGACCGGAAATAAGGCAGATCCTGGAATTGATGGGGGTCTTTTAAAGCGCGAAAAACCCGTAAATGGCGATGGCATGGGGTCTTATGTTTGCATAATTGACGTTCCTTCCGTTGACGAATTTATCCAAAAAATTAAAAATGCCGGGGGGTAATTGTTGTGCCTAAAATGGCAGTGCCCAGTGTTGGTTGGCTGGCTTATTGTCACGATACTGAAGGCAATTTATTTGGGATCATGCAGCCGGATATGCAAGCCAAATAATTTTATGATAATAAATTTTTGTATCCTACCAGGGTTGTTTGTGGCTTGAAAACAATAAGAATCTTTTGGCAACGCCAAACACAAGTCGCGCTGGCGCGACGTAGTATAATAAGCCCGACATTACAAGATGTATAGGGCAATATGATTAAAATGAAAGATACTAGAACGAAAGCAATGCAAAACATTCTTAAAATCCTCGACGGTTCCAGCGACGCTTTTTTTATGCTGGACAAGGAATTTAATTTTATCTACATTAATAAACAAGCTCAGCCACTACTGCGCCGAAAAAGAGAAAGCCTTTTGGGAAAAAATATTTGGCAGGAATTTCCTAAAGCCATTGGTTCCAACTTTTACCAAATGTATTACAAGGCTTTTAAAACCGGCCGCGCTGGCTATTTTGAAGAATTTTATCCCCCGTTTAATACTTGGTTTCGAGTGCATGCTTACCCATCAAAAGATGGGCTGCTGGTTTGTTTTTCCGACATTACAAAGCGGAAGGAAATGGAAAAAAGAGTCGATGAAACACGTGCCCTCCTGGAAATGATACTTGATACGGAGCCGATTGGTTTTGCTTTATTTGATAAGAATTTAAGGTATTTACGGGTTAATCAATTCCTGGCTGATCTTAATGGGTTGCCTGCTGAAGAGCATCTGGGAAAAACAACACGGGATGTTGTTCCCTCAATGGCTAATGAAGCCATGACTAAAATGAAGCAGGTTTTAAGTACAGGCAAACCTGTTTTAAATCTGGAAATTTCCGGAACAACCAAATCCGGCTCCGGAGAAATACAGCACCGCCGTATAAGCTATTTTCCGGCCCGTTCCCCAGACGGAGAAATTATTGGCGCGGGGGCTTTGGTTACTGATGTTACGAAGCAAAAAACGCTTGAGGAAGCACTGCGGGAAAGTGGACAACGGTTTAGGGCTATTTTTGAGAATGCGGGTATTGGCATAACCTTAGCCGATCTTGCGGGTCAGCCATTGGAGGTTAATTCGGCCTTTGAAAACATGACCGGCTTTAGTAAAGAAGAGTTAAAAAAAATGATTTTTTTGGATTTTACTCACCCCGAAGATCAATATTTGGATCGCAAGGAATTTAAATTGATGAAAAAGGGGAGGCTTGAAAAATATAATTTAGAAAAACGATATGTTCGCAAAGACGGTAAGATAATCTGGGTTCATATTACGGTTTCTTTGATTCGAAACCATGTGGGAAAACCTAAATTTACCATTGGAGCGGTAAGAGATATTACTAAATTTAAACAGACTCAGGAAGAGCTCATAATTTTATCCCGGGCAGTGGAGCAAAGTCCCAGCTCTATTATAATTACAGACATCAAAGGGAACATCGAATATGTTAACCCCAAATTCACCCAAGTTACCGGCTATTCCTCAGATGAGGTTATTGGTAAGAACCCCAACATTTTAAAATCCGGAGAAACTCCGCAATCGGAGTATAAAAAATTATGGGGAAAAATTACTTTAGGCGATGAATGGCGCGGTGAGTTTCATAACAAGAAAAAAACCGGCGAGCTCTTTTGGGAATCGGCTTCAATTTCCCCAGTGAGAGACTCCAAAGGGGTTATTACTCATTTTTTGGCGGTAAAAGAGGATATTACTGAGCGTAAAAAGGTGAAGGAGGAATTGAAATTATACTCAAAGGTGATTGAGGAGGCCCCGGATGGCGTGCAGATTATTGATCTTCAAGGAAAAATAATGTATTCCAATAGGGCGGTAAAAGATATTTATGGCTTTTCGCCGGAAGACCTTCGGGGGAAAGATGTCAATGAGATGAATGTTGATCCCCAATTTGCGCGAAAATTTGTTTTTCCCAGCCTAAAAAAAACTGGTTACTGGTCCGGAGAAATTTTGGTCAAGCACAAAAACGGGAGAAATTTCCCCATTTGGTTAAAAGCAGCAGTGGTAAAAGGTGTTAAAGGGGAGACTGTGGCTTTGGCGGGGATTATTCGCGATATTACCGAGCGCAAAGAGTTGGAGGCGCGTAAGGATGAGTTTATCAGCATCGCAAGCCACGAGCTTAAAACACCGATAACGAGCATCAAGCTGTTAACCCAAATCTTGCCGAGGCTTTGTGCTAAAAGATGTAACGATACGACTATAATGAAATATTTTACCCGGATTGATAATCAGGTTGACAAACTAACCCAGTTAATCAATGATTTGCTTGACGTATCGAAAATCCAGGCCGGAAAACTTCAGCTTCGTCGGGAATTATTTTCGATGTCCGGTCTTGTAAAGGAGGTGGCTTCCGAAGTCAGGACTATATCTAAGGCGCATAAAATTATTATCAAAGGCCAACTGCGTAAAAGGGTCTATGGCGATCGAATTAGGATTGGTCAGGTTCTTATAAATTTACTTTCCAACGCAATGAAGTATTCACCTGAAGATAAAGCAATCAAGGTTGTGATGAAAGCCAACTCCACTAAGGCAATATTAAGTGTTATGGATCAGGGAGTTGGAATTGGTGAAAATTATCACTCCAGAATATTTGAGCGTTTTTATCAGGTAAAGAGTGGAGATGGTAGATTCCCTTCCGGTCTTGGAATTGGTCTTTATGTAGCGAATGAAATCATAAAGCTGCACGGCAGTGAAATTAAGGTTGAGAGTAAAATTGATCAGGGCTCAACTTTTTATTTTTCTTTGCCTTTTGAAAAAAATGACGAATGAATTGAAAAAAATTTTGATTGTTGATGACGATGAGGCGATTTTAGATGCCTTGAAGATGGCTATTTCGATTGTTGGTTATCATGTTGATGTTCTAACCCGGGGCGAAAAGATTTTTCAAAAAATCAGAGAGTTTCCCGCGGATTTGATAATTCTTGATTTTTTATTACCGGGTAAAAATGGTAAAGAAATAGCCAGCGAGCTCAAGAGTAATAAGAAGACAAAGCATATCCCGATAGTTATGATTTCCGCACATGTTTCTGCAGACCCCGCCAGCGATTTTTATGCCGATGACTTTTTGGCAAAGCCCTTTAGCATCAATGATTTACTAACCAGCATTAAAAAATTTCTTAATTAAATCTCCTTCAGACTCTTACTAGATTCTTACTTGTTTTTGCAAGATTTTTTAACTCCAGACCTTATCCTTTTCTAATGAAAGGAGGTGAAGAATGGCTAAAATTGCTAAAGAAAAAATGGTCAGCTGGTTTAAGCGGAGCCTTCTGGCTGATTTAATTTCGTTGATGATGGCGCCGGTTGCTTAATTTGTAGGAGGCTGGTTAGCTTTTTGAGCGGTTTTACAAATGGACTTTTCTTGTAAACCAAAGGAAAATGACGATGGTAAAAATTGAAGCAAATAACCCATAAATATTAAAGTTAGTCGGAGCAAGACCAGCAAAATACATTAATATAATTCCCAGAGAAGCGCCTGTTAAAGCAAAAACAATATCATTTATTAGCTCCCAATGCTTATGGCCCTTTAAAATCAAAGAAGCCAAAAAACCGCTGATTAAACCGAATATAACCCACCAAAAAATGATCACGCTTTTACCCTCAACGAATTATTTAAATCAATTGAAGTATAGAAAAAAATCTTTAAAGGCGGATGAGTAAAAAGTAAGAAAAAAGCAAGAAGTTTTTAGTCCTTTATTACGTAGCCGAAACCTCGAACGCTATGGATAAGTTTTTTACTGGACTTGCCGTCGATTTTTTTACGAAGATATCCGATATAAACGTCAACTACCCGGCTTTCGACATCATTTGAATACGCCCAGACGCGGTCCAAAATCATCTCTCTTGAAAGCACCTGGCCTTTATTTCTCATTAAATATTCCAACAACATAAATTCTTTTTGGGTAAGGTCGATCAATTGGCTCCCACGCTTTACCTGAACTTTCTGGCCGTCAAGTTCTAAATCGTCAATTCTAAGCGGGGTATTGGACGAATTTTTGATTTGACGAAGGCGGGCTTTTAGTCGGGCCAACAACTCTTCGGCCTGGAATGGCTTGGCGATGTAATCATCAGCCCCGAGATCAAGTCCATGGACCACATCATCAGTGGTATCTCTGGCTGTTAAAATAATAATTGATAAATCGGGATACTTTTTTTTGAAGTCTTTACAGAGGGTCTCACCGCTGATATCGGGAAGTCCAAGATCTAGAAGAACAAGGTCTGGTAAAGATCGATTTAAAGCTTTAATTGCTTCCGACCCCGTATAGGCTGATTCTACCGTGTAACCATTCTCAACGATAATCAGCCTTAGATATTCTTGGAGATCCTTATGATCTTCAACAATCAAAATCTTTGGCCTCATCGCTTTATTATGTTAAATTATTAGTTAAATTATCGTTAAAGCTATGCAGATTAATCGCTTCGCTCACATTAATCTTGCGCAAATTAGACGCTCGCTTCGCTCACTACTAATCTGCTACGCAGATTATACTACAAAAGGGGGCTTTAGGGAAGTCCTAAATCGATCGTCAATGGAAGAAATTAACGAATTTTTTGGGAAAGAGTGGCGCAGTTTTTACTAGTGCAAAACCGCTGAATTCTAATTTTTAGATAAAGGCCAGAAAAGCGGTTTGAGCGTTTAGTAAACATTAGCGGCGGAAGATGGAGAGATTTATAGTAGGGTTGCTTGGAGCTTTCCATGATAAGCCCAATTATGCAACTTTTAATAAAGAAAAGAAGCAAAAAGTGGTAAGAGTTGGGTAAGAAATTCTGGCAAAAAATCTATTTATTATTGATATCAGGAGATGGCAGTAAGACTCGCATTAAAAGTTTTTCCTGGAATGCTTGAAGAGTAAAAATGGTTTTTCGTAAAAGAGCATTATCTATGTTTTCACTAGGCTGGTAAAATTCTACTTGCAATCCGAGCTCATTAGCGGCCAGCTGTGATTTAGTTTCGGAGACTACTTTTTCTGCTCCTCTGTAGAGAGTGGTACGGATCTCGGATTCAGTCAATCCAAGATCAGTAATTATCGGATGTTCAGTGGCGACAAGTACAAGTAAATTCTCAAACTCATACGGTGGTTTAGAGTTTAATATTCCTCTTTTCACTAAGGGTCTAACTTGTTCTTTGGTGAATCTGGCGGTTGCTTTACCTTTTTTAGTATGTCCCTTATATCGATCTCCGCCGATAATTTGACGGTTCTGAAGATCCTGTTCTATATTGAGAGAAAAATTGGCAGCCAATATAAAAAAGCAGCCATCGCACTTTCGCTGAATTTCTTCTGGAGCGTCCGACGGTACGATAACTAAACTGCGGGCCAATTCACTAACAGTGTAAGCAAACGGAAGCTTCTCTTTGGTTTCCATAGTTTACTGAGCACGTATGATAAACACTTGCGGGATTATTGTCAATTTTTCGGTTCTTTTCCTCTTGAATAATTAATTCCATTTTTGTAAACTGTTTGGGATGGAAAATCCCCCGGACACAAAACTAATTACTCATGTCATTTTTCAGGCGGCCCAGGCCGTCGGTGGCAAAAATGAAGATTTAGCCGGAGAAATCGCAGAGAAGGTTTTAGTATATCTGGCGACCAAATTCCCCAAAAAGAAAAATTTTACTCAACAGGAACTGGATGATGCGGTTGAAAAAATTCTGATCGAAGAGGGTCATGCTAAAACCGCGCGATTTTTTATTTTAGATCGTCAGGAAAAAGAGTCTGAAGAAAAGGTAAAAGAACTATTAGGCGTAAAGGATGATGTGGGTTTTCCGGTTAATTCCCTTCTGGTTTTAAAAAATAAATATTTACAAAAAAACGGCAAAGGTGAAGTTCGTGAAACGCCTAGACAAATGTTTTGGCGGGTTGCCTCGGCTATCGCGGGAGCAGAGGAAGAAGATAAGCAAAAATTTTGGGCTGATAAATTTTTTGAAATTATGACTTCACTGGAATTTTTACCGGGAGGCCGGACTTTGGCCAATGCTGGTAGCCCATCCGGGCAGCTGGCGAGCTGTTTTGTTTTGCCAATGGAAGACAATATTGAAGAAATGTTTGAGTCGATTAAGGCCTCGGCTTTGCTTAAAAAAAACGGAGGTGGGGTAGGATTTTCTTTTTCTAAAATTCGACCCAAAGGAGATTTCACCCGGACCGCGTCAGGCGCTTGTGGCCCAGTGGCCTTGATGAAAGTTTTGGATTCAGCCTCCGATATTTTACTTCAGGATGGAGGAAGACGCTCGGGTAATATGGTAGTGCTTTCTGTTTCCCACCCCGATGTTTTAGAGTTTATTTCCTGCAAAGAACAGGATAATTTTTTACCACATATCAACTACTCGCTAGCGATTGATTCTCGATTTATGAAAGCGGTGGAAAAAGGAGAAGATTGGAATTTGGTTAGCCCGCGTAACGGCCAGATCTATCAAACCCTTTCGGCCCGCTCGATTTTTGAGTTAGCGGCCACCCATGCCTGGAAAAGCGGCGATCCGGGAGTGATTTTTTTAGATCGGATTAACCGGGATAATCCGACTCCTCATCTTGGACAAATTGATGCCGTTAATTTATGCGGAGAACAACCCTTATTATCATATGAGGCGTGTAATTTAGGGAGTATAAATTTAGTAAAATTCATAAAAAGGAATTCTTCAAGTTTTTCAAGGTCCGTCCCTGTACAAGGACGGACCTTGTTAACGGATATTGATTGGAAGCGCCTGGAGGAAGTTATTCGAATAGCCGTAAGATTTATGGATAATGCTATTGATGTCTGCAGGTATCCTCTGGCTCAGGTTGATAGGGTAGTCAAAGGTAATCGCAAAATCGGTTTGGGTGTGATGGGTTGGGCCGATCTTTTGGTAAAAATGGGAGTACGCTATGATAGCGATGAGGCGCTAAAATTAGCGGAAAGAGTAATTAAATTTATCACCAAAGTTTCTCACGAAGAAAGTCAAAAATTGGGCCGGGAAAAAGGATCGTTTACTCATTTTGAAGGCTCGCGCTGGCATAAGAAAAAAATTCGCTCGATGCGTAATGCAACGACAACCACCATCGCACCAACCGGGTCATTGGCAATGCTGGCCGGTGTTTCTTCCGGTATTGAACCACTATTTGCACTTTCTTATTATAAGGAAGTCTTTGGTGGTACGCGTTTGCCTGAGGTTAATCAGGACCTAATGAAAGTTCTTGAAGGACTTAAACTTAAAAATTTGGAAGAGGTAAGGGAAAAAATTGTTAAATCTGGCAGTGTTTGTGATATTAAGGAAATACCCTTGAATGTCCGACAGACTTTTGTCATTGCTCACGAAATTTCTCCCGAATGGCATATTAAAATGCAGGCGGCTTTTCAAAAACATACTGATAACGCGGTTTCTAAAACCATAAATCTTGCCAACAAGGCAACCATCGAAGACGTTCAAAATGTTTTTGTGTTGGCTTGGAAGTTAGGATGCAAAGGCATCACAATTTATCGCGATAAATCACGACAAACTCAGGTTTTGAATGTCGGCAACGGAGAAGTGGCTAGAGTTGAGGAACAAACCAGAAATACTTTGCATGCGTGTCCCCAATGTGGTCATGAACTTGTTCGGGGTGAAGGTTGTCTTTCCTGTCCTTCTTGTGGGTTCTCCGCTTGCGAGGCCTAAACTTGTTTTTCCCGTCCTTTAGTTTGTGTTCGCCCGCCTTGCCACTGACCCCGGTAAAGATGAGTTCCGCCTCGGACTTCCATAAAAATAACATGGATAAAGCGCGCCCCCATTTCGATTTCAAACGGTTTTGGGCCAAAATTAATAAGTCCCACATTGATTCCGCCGCAATAACCCGGCGAGGCATTGCCAGAAAAAAGGGCCACTCCCGAGCGGTAAAGGGTTGAACGGGGACGGAAAATAGTGATAATATTTTCCGGCAGATTGAGATCTTCAACCGTTTTGACAACATAATATTTTCCGGGTTTCAACGAAATAACTTTTTTCCTTTGAGATTTACGAGGTGAGACCTCGTTAAGGTGAGACCTCGTAATGGAAGACACCAATTTCAGTTTTGCTGACTCTCTCTCCTCAATTCCCAAAAATCCCTGTCCTACAACTTCCCAAACTTCAGCCAGTCTTAAATCAAATCCCGCGCCTTCAGGAGTGTTTAACTCGCGATCAGAAAGACCGGTGACCAATTTGTGAGATTTAACTAATTTTAGAATTTCTTCAGTCCCTAAAACCATGAAGTCATTTTAGTTAAATAGAGGATTTTTTTCAATCCCTAAAGACCATTAGTTTTGTATCGAGTTTTGAAATTCGGGGCGCGATGCATAAAGTCGCAATCTTCCCACAGCTCTGCGTTCCAAAGTCCCCGCATGGACTTGTCCAAGTCCAAAAATTTCTCCAACCGCGTATTGAGTTTTAAATTTCCCGTCACATAAGCCGTAGCGTTCTATTAAAATAACTATCTGTCGAAGATCCAAAACCTTGGTGCAAAAGCCTAAGAATAACTTCTTAGCCTGGTCAAATTCGTCCAGAGTTTCGACATTTTGCAACATAGAAGGTATTTTTCTCTCGAAAATGTAGGGCAACATTTCGTTGAAATGTTTTCTAAGTTCTTCCTGCTTCTCGGGCTTAGGATCTTGAGGGTTAAGGAACTCATTAAAACGCTCTCTCAAAAACCCCTTTCTCTTTTCCTCTTCTTTTTCCCGTTCCTCTTCATCAAATACTATTTGCGCATCAGGAAACTCTTTGGTAAGTTGCTCTCTAAAGGCCTTTTCCTGACCCTTGGGGATTTCTACTTCAAATCGTGGTGCCATATTATATAAATTATTTTTGTATTCAGGTGGTGTTTTTTTAAAGGGCTTTGGTTAACATTCTACCCAAAGTTAAGGCTTCTATATGGTCGGTGATATGGGCTTGGGAGTAGTGCCTGTTTACCTCTTTACGAACTGCTTCTTCGTCAAAATCCTCAGTAGGTCTCATGGTTTTTAAAGTAGAACAGACACTTCTGGCGGCCTTTTTAGGATCAAATTTGGGTTCGGCTAAAGCCTTCATTTCAGAAGGAGCAGTAATGGCTAAAACTTCGTGTTTGCCCATAGTTTCTAATACACTTAATTAATGCCCAATTAAAACGTTTCGCCTACGCTCAGCTACTAATTACTACGTAATTATGCTTTGCACTCGGCCTGTATAATATTCGACATTATACTGCTGAGACGATCTAAAATCAAATTTTAGTCGAAGCTTATCAAGATGTGTAGGGGGATTTTTTGAGGCGGGAGCGGGCGTAAAGAATAATTAAGATAATCGGTAGCCAGATAACGGCGTAGACAATGAGCCAGATTATCAAACTGCCAATATTTTGCAGGTTTCCAAGCATGCTGCGAACAGCGTACTTGAAAACAACCTGCGGCCGCCAGGGTTGTTCGGGCGCATAGGGTAATGATAATTCGTCGGTTGACAGAAATATTGTAATTTTTGACATTTGGGCGGTTTTTTCTAAATAATTTTGCTGGCCGCGAAGACTATCTATTTGAGACTGGATGCTTAAAATTTCCTGTTGAATTCGCAAGATATCCTCAATTTTAACGGCTTGATCCATAATTTCTTCAAATCGTTCTTTATTTTTTTCAAGAGTTTTAAGCCGAGCATCGATATCGACATACTCATCAGTCACATCCGTACCGCGTAGGTTTTCCGAAACAACTTTAACCGCCAGCGATCGGAAATAATTTAAGGATTCATCTAATGTATTGTTGGGAATGCGGATGGTGATTTGACCGGAGGTGGCCTCGTCGGGCCGGTCAAGACTACTTTCAACCATGTAGCCGCCCAAAGACGTAGCCTTTCCTTTAATTAAATCCAAAGTTTGAGCGACATTTTTGACTAAAAGAGAGGCGTGTGATTCCTCAACGACCAAACGATCTTTGACCTCGGGGGCAGGAGCCGCTGGAGAATAGATAGATGATCCGCTACCGATGGGCAAACCAAAACTGGTCGAGGGAGCGGAAACTCTTTGTAGGGAACTGAATTCATCAGGAGTAGAAAATGGTTTTACCGAGGTTGATGTTAGAGTGATACCAAAAAAACTACTAATAATCCCGCGAAATAAAAAGTAGGCAACTATAATTAAAAGAATAGCAGCGAGTTTATTGCGTTTGATCCAGGTAAAAATTACCATGCCCCTTCAGCATAAAATACATTTGAAATGCTTGTCAAGCCATAATCTTTCGTCATTTCGAGTCCCCCGATCAGATCGGGGGACGAGAAATCTAGCGAAGCGTAATTGCGTCCCATAAAATTGGGACTAGATTTCTCACTTCGTTCGAAATGACGTGGAGTCGACTGAATGTACATGAGGCCTATAAGACTTCATCATAATTATTTAATATTAACTTTGGTACAATTCGGTTGTGTAGCTTGACTCCTTATAAGCAAAATGATAAAATGAATTTTTCCACGGGTTAGGCCCGTGGGATCTTTTTTTATGAGTAATTCAGAAACCAAACTAGGAATGGGAGTATACCAGTCCGACATTGCCGAAAAGCGTCCAGATCGTGCGTTTGGAGAAATTAGTGCCCGGGTAGAATTACAAGGTTTTTTAAATGAGTGTGCCATTGCCATGCATCGCTTGGGTCCATATCTTTCTGCAAGCGATGGTTATAATTTACCACCAGACGAGCTTGCATATATGGAAGATTCCATTTACGAAGGAACGGGAAGGAGAATAGTGCCTCCATTTTGCGATCTTGTCCAGATTTCAGACGAAGGTGTTGTTTCGTCTCACCGCGGAAAGTCGGTGGACTTTAAACAGATTAGGGAGGGAAAAGCAATTCGAGGTGCGCACTCTAGTTTCAAACTTAACGGTCACCACTATGAGTGTGTTGAACTTGATAATGGTAATTCACGACAAGCTTTTTTGTCAAAAACCAGAGATGAAAGAAGAACCATGATTAAGGCCTTTGCAATTAAACAAAAGGGATTAGAAGAGGAAGTAGAGAGTTTAGATCCAGAGGAACTACCCAAGGGTTTTGCTGTTTTTATAACGCGAACAGATAATGGGTTTCACATTGAGGAGCTGGTTTCTTTCCCGTATTGGGGTTAATCGAATACCGCCTATTTTATTCCCTCTAGGCGGCGGCTTGTAGAGAATAGCACCAGCGGCCACCAATTTCCTCATCCCGAAGCCCCCGATGATAATCCCGGCGACAATGGAGCTGGCCATCTTTAGTAAAGTAAGCAATGTAGATTGTTTGGTTTTCTGAGGCGATCCGGGAGCGGGTTTTCCCCTCCTCATCCAGATGGGACCCGGTGATTAGATGTTGACAAAAGTCCGTGAGCCTATATTGTTCAATCGTGAGGACATTAAAGCCATGCTTTTTAGCTCTTCGTTCCAGCTGTCCGGCTGTTGATTTTAAATGGGGAGCCTCTGGTGACGCTTCTGCGAGCAGCCAACCATTAGTGCTTGGATCATGGATTGGAACAATTTTTCTCCGTTTAAGATTTTTAAGGAATCTCCTGGAAATATTAAGTTCGGGGACATGAGTATTTGGTTGATGGATATCGTAATAGGCTTGGTAAGCGATTCGAAAGGAGGCTGCGTTATAGGGATCCATTCGGTCACCGATTACGTCTTTGGCCAAAAGCCGAGCCCGGGCTAATTTTTCCTGTTCTGACAGTTCACGCAGAAAAGGTTCGGCAGTATGAATTTGCGTTCGGATACGTTTTTCCGCCAAAACCATTTTTAAACCTCAATTGTACACTTCTCTGTCATTCTGAACAAAGTGAAGAATCTCGGGAGTAAACGATTCTCAGATTCTCTACGAGATAATGAGATTCTTCGTCCGGCGTAGCCGAGGCTCAGAATGACACTGTGTAATAGGCTAAAATTTATCATAAAACGCGCAATTTTGCAACAAAAACCCTCTTGCTTGACCTCCTAAAAATTGCTAAACTTAGCCCATGCATAAAACGGCTGATCTGCGGGTTGATTTTTTAGGTATTACCCCTGTTTTCAAAGAAGAAGATTTTTTCCTAAACCCCGAACAAATTGTCGCTTTTTCCGCCCTTTTAACTTTTAAGGGTAAACCAATTAAAGAGCTTTACCAGCAGGCTTTGGAAAAAGATCAGGACATCGATAAAAAAGTTAAAAACATTTTGCGTAAATCTTCTCTGCGCGGACACTCTTCAATTGCCACTACCCCACACCTTTGCGTCACTTTTCAAGGCAGTAAATTTTTGGACCTGATGTTCACGGGGATTAATTTTTCCTCATCCCTTATGGCGTCAGGCAGACGAACAGCCATGGAGCCGGATGACATTGTTATTCCTTCAACAATTGAGAAAAGTAGTTTTAAAAATCTTTATTTTTCTCAATCCGAAGAAAATATTAAGTTTTTTAACGAAATGATTGAACAAAATGTTTTGCGCGACGTGGCTTCAAAAGCGGTTCAGTATGGGATTTTCGGGACCGGCATTTTGGATCTGCCTTTAGAATCGGTGATTAACATTAAAAAAGAAATTGAGACCGAGGGCGAATGGATGCCGGAAGAAGCAAAAATGTTTCTAAAAACCATCGAGGAAAAACTTGCTGAATATGGGGCTTTGGATCTTTATCAGATGCGAGCCGTGGCTCCCCGGGATGCTTTTCCCTATCCGCATGTTTTTAAAAATCCTAACAATTCAAATTTAACGCGAGAGTTGCGACAGCAAACTCCGGGGATTGATTCAGTTATTTCCTCGGCCGTAATCCAGCCCACCGAAGGATTGAGAGAAGGCTTGCGGCAGCTTTCAGAAAGAACAAAAAAGATGGCCGCCTCCAAAGATTTAATAATTAGGGAATGGTACGAGCTCTTAAATTTAAGACGCCGGATTTGTCGGGATTATAACCTGGCGGTTGATTTGCAAATTCTTTCCTCTGGCACCTGGCGAAGTTATACCGATAAAAAACGCCACCGCACTTGTTATCTTATTTCTGAATCAATCTATTGGGCGGTGGAAAAAGCGGCTGAAGTTTTTGACAAAATTGAAATTTCCGAAAAACTAACAGATGCGGATTTGAAAAAAATTGATGAAGTCTATTATATTCCGCCAAGCATTGAATCAAATAAGGAACTTCTTTTAAAATGGCTAAAAGAAGGAAAGGCGTCGATTTTGGCTTATAAAAAAATGGTTGGGGGTGGCGTTAAGTCCTCGGACGCGATCTTTATTATCCCCCGGGCGATTAGAATTGATATGCTTCAAAAATTTGATTTATATAATTTAATTTCCGGATACTTTCCTTTAAGATTATGTTCTACTGCGGATGAACTTTTACAAAGGACAACGGAGAAGGAAGCCTTTATAATAAGGAAGTTACTAAAGGAAAAATTGCCCGAACTGGCTGAAGAAATTAAGGTGAAATGTCATCTTTGCGCCTTTTGTCCGGAGGAAAAATTCTGCGGCAAAATTCGCGCCATGGTGCCAAATTATGATGAAGAGTTTCATCAGAAGATGAAGAGCAATTTGGAAGAGCGCTATTTGGCAAGCAATAAGTAATAGTTATTATTTAATATTGAATAGAGCTTACGTCGTTTACTATCATTGGCTCTTCGATGAGAGGATTGCTTCACTTCGTTCGCAATGACGGCCAAATTAAAAATCACTGCGTAACTGCTTATTTTATTTTAAAAATAATAAATCATAAATAATAAATAATAGATGTTAACCCATCCCTATCCCGGTTTTTTTGTTGATATTGAAGGAATTGATGGCGCGGGGCAAACCACCCAGGTAACTCTTATTGCCGAAAGACTCAAGGAAGAAGGTTTTAAAACAGCTGTTACCCGGGCCGCGACTAAAGATACTCCGATTGGCGGCCTGATCCGCCAAGCCCTAAATCACCAGCTTAAGATTTCTATTCCGACTTTGGAATTTTTATTTGCCGCCGATCATTCTGAAAGACAGGAGAAAGAAATTGAGCCTGTTTTGGAAAAAAGCGGGATAGTGCTGGCGGACCGGTCGATTTGGTCGTTTGTGGCCTTTGGAGCGTTAGCGGCTGACGAAGAGTGGCTATTTAGTTTGGCAAAAAATCTTTACTTTCCCGACCTAACAATTTTTTTACATGTTTCTCCGCATGTAGCTTTAAAAAGAATTATGACCAGTCGACCCTTGCGGGAACTTTTTGAAAAAGAACAGACCCTGATAAAAGTTTGGCAAAATTATGAAAAATTGGCAAAGGAATTTTCTGACAAGATAGTAGTCATTGATGGAGAGAAGCCAATACCCGTGGTAACGGAGGAGATTTTAAGGATTATCAAAGAAAATCCGAAGTTCAAAACTCTAAATACTAAACAAATTCAAAATTTTAAATAACGGAAATGACCAAAACAAGAAAGTTTTGAATTTTAAGGAGGTCCGACCTCCAAAAGAAAATCATCCCAAAAAAAATGTAGATGACGCCTCCCTTCCACTAGGCGGTGATTTACAAAAGTAATATCATTCAAAATTTTCTTTACTCAGATTAGACTGTCTTAAAATTGAGTGGAATGTCCCCATCGGGATTTCTCTTTTTCCCATCGGTACAATTGCCGTTAAGGTTTTTCCACCGACCAACTTACGGAATTTGCCATGACTACCTTTTTGTGAGACAAAAACGAAGCCATGCGTTCGAAGAACTTTGATAATCTTCTGCGAAGAGTGTAATTTAGGCATGATGTGAATGCTTGGGGGCGCTACCGATAGAGAGCGAGGGCATTTCGATTTCTGTAATGCTGCCCTCAGGGGCGTCTTCCAGATAAAGCTCTAATGCCTCCTCTAAATTTTTTAGTGCGTCCTCATAGGTTTTGCCAAAACTAGAAATATCCACGTTAAGACACTGGGCAACAAAATATTTACCTTCCTTCCAGACGACATTGGTAAAAAATTGTTTTTCTTCAGTCTTTTTCATACCCCAATTATAGCATAAAATAACCGTAATTTAATCTAAAAATTTAAAGGTGGAAAGGATTTGGTCAAATAGCTTAAGGGTTTCCTGTTTATATTTTGTTGTGTACCATATTGTAAATTCGAGAATGTTTTTATTCGCTTGTATAAATAAAAATCTTGCCTCACCATTTCCTGAGCTTATCCTTGTGATCATTTCTTCTTGTTTACCATCTACAGTATAATAAGATTTTTTAAATATTGCAGATGGGTCCTTTGCATTAGAAAAACGCTGAGAAGAAATATCTTCCATAAGTTCTTGAATGGTTATCTCAGTGTTAGGATACCTCATAATTGTTATTCCTTGATGTTGATCTGCTGGAATAGTAGGGAGAGAAATAGCGATATATGAAGGAATGTTGCCGGGAAAATCATATTGTTTAATATCTCCCGGGCCTTTAATTGAAAACCCTAATTGCTTATTTATATATGTTTTCCAATTGGCGGTTTCATCAATAGGGGTAGGACTTGGAGAAGATTTTGGACAAGGGGCAAATTCACAGTTTGGACCAGCTCTGCCAACACTTGATCCATCCAGGCAAGTCTTGACATCCATGGTACAAATTCTTGGCTGAGGGGTTTTAAGTTTTAAAAAGTAATACGTTCCGCTTACTACTGCAGTAATAACTAATATTCCAACTAAAATAAAAATCGGTGCAAATCCTTTTTGCATTAAATTCAGTATAACAAGAATCCTTTTTGTATCAAACCTTAAATTTATCTTTGGCCAGCTTTAACACCTCTTTTTGGAAAAATTCTTTCACCTCTTCCCAGGAAACTTTTTTGATCATCTTAGGCATTTCATCTTCCTCAGCATCTGCAAAATAATCCAAACTTCTTAAAATGATGTATAAGTGTTCTTTTAAAACACCATACTTCTGATCATAAAACCCTAACATCTGCTCCAAGGAAAATTCTTTAGCTAAAAAATACAAATCAATAAAATCTCTTTTGGTGCCTCTGTCTTCCAAGGCATGAATTTTCATGGCTGCAATATCCTCCTTATCCAGAATCTGCACATCCTCAAAGTTAATCAGATCTTTGATTAATGGATACTGGTAATAAAATAAGCTGAATTTGGTATTGCCAACTTTACCCCAGACAGTTCTCCAGGCTTTCCCTTCTTCAACAAATTCAGGTAATCTTTTTAAATCGTTTGCCAGAATATTTTCATCTAAGGCTTGGAGAGTAAAAAAATCTAAATCCTCTGAGAATCTATGTCCCAGATGTAAAGCTAGCACAGTTCCGCCTGCCAAATAGCTTTTTTTGATAATATCTATCTTAGATACTAACTTGAGAGCCCGAAGGGTATTCGGGAGTATGGCTTTTGTAAACATGGCACCTTTTTATGATCCAACTTTAAATAGTCAGCCCAAAAGTTGGCGGTTTTTTGTGAAATATCACGGGTGCTTAAAAGTAACTGTTCGATTTCGTTTCTATTATAATTTTTCTTTAACCAGACCAAAGCTTGAGTATCACCTCTGTCTAAAAGGCGCTTCAGCACAAAGGTCTTATTTTTCTCAAAATCCAATAACTTAAAATCCACATCCCAAAAATATTTTTTAAAAGACTTCGGCAGTTTAGTTTTTCCCATAACCTAATTTTACCATTTCCCTTTTGTCATTGCGAGCGTAGTAAATCAATCTTTTTTAGTCTTACCTCAAGCACAGGGTTCCCAAGAGGGTAAATTATCTATTTAAAAACTTATTTGGCCTTTTTATATTTCACCCCATCCCATTCTAATAATTCTTGATTAGCATCATAAGTTGCTGAAATTGACTTACCAGTAGAATCCTTAGCATCAATTAGACTATTCTTACACGAATACGATCCACTTTTTACAACATCAGAATATTGCCATTGAAAAGTTGGTTCACCATAATCTGACAGAGATGTTCCCTTCTGAAGTTTTATAGTCCAATAACCCACTGCAAGACCATCATTTTGCTTATCCACAGAACGAAAAGTAGCGTTACTAATAAGATTGCAAATGTCTGAATTATTTGTACTTGTCTGCTTTTGATCCCTGTCCGCCGTGGTGGATAAAAATTTAAAGGTGGAAAGGATTTTGATTGCCATGCTATCCCAATCTGCCCATGCAGGCTTTTCATAAGAAAGTACGTATACATTTTCTCCTTTTTCTATGACTGTTTGATTTGTCCAATTTGTTTCTAATGTCTTTTGTCCATCATCCATTAGCTTGCTCTTTGTCACTACCGTATATTTTATTGCTGGCATAGTATTGATAGTTATATTTTCTTTTTTGACTTCAAATATTTCATCATTTTGAGGAGGTTTATAAGACGATTTTTTAAAAGTAGTTAAATCAATGTGATAAACAAAATTCCTATCACATTCCTCATCATTAATGTGTACTTCACTATCAATAATTTCTTGAGTGCGAAAGCGAGGAGTATTTGGTTCAAGCCAAAACTCTTTTTGAGGACAAACTATTCTCACAAACTGATCTTTTGGAAAAGAAATAGAATATCCCTTCTCATTGTTTGTATATGTTTTCCAATTAGCAGTTTCGTTAGTGGAGGTGGAAGAAGGTTTTGGACAAGGGGCAAATTCACAGTTTGGGCCTACTCTGCCCACACTTGATCCATCAGGACAAGTCTTGACATCCATGGTGCAGATTCTTGTTTGTGGGGTTTTTATTTTTGCAAAATAATATGCGCCTCCGGAGAGGGATAGTATTACTATCAATAAAACTCCCAATTTCCACCAGCGCTTAAAGGGGGTTTTGGGTAGTGGGGCTGGAATAGTCTCTACCGATGTTTGTGGTGGAATATTTTCCTTATTATCTTCTCCCATTCTTCCAGTTTAATCTAAAGTTCCAGCACTCGTCAAATTATGACGCTTCGCTAGATTTCTCGCTGTGCTCGAAATGACGAGGATGGGGGAGGTTGAACCTCAAATATTTTATCCTGTTCACGTAGATTGAATCTAGTATGAGATGCTGCTATAATCCCAAAAATCCTAATGAAAGAATTACTTCAAGTAGAACATCAAATTGCTAAAAGAACCGGCGCTACTGCTATCGATTTAGAATCAGCATCGATTTGGCTTGATCTTCCGGAAGATGTCAGAGGTATGAGAATTCTTGATATTGGTGGCGGGGCATCAACAGTTACACTTGAACTGGCCAGAAGGGGTACTCAGGCTGTGGCAATTGATTATAAATATGATGATTTTACCAAATTACGTACGAGCATGAATAAGTTTACCGATAAACTTAAAAAAATGCGTGGAAGAGTAAAATCCGCAAAATTATTTAGGGAAATAGGAGATACTTTTTTTAACTCTATTCCTGAAGGGTTAGGACAATATGCTGCCGCACTTGCCGGAGATTTGCCCTTTCTCGATGAAACCTTTGATCTTTGTTTTTCAACCAGATGTTTGAGTGTTTACTTAATCGAGGATAAAGAAGCATTTATGAATGGGATTTTCTGAAGCCTTACGGGTTTTAAAACCGGGGGGAAAGCTGAAAATTTTTCCCTGGATAAGTAAACATTATGAGTGGTCCAAGATGAAGAGGAAGAATGCAGCGGGCCTTCTCGGATGGCTTGAAAGCAAAGGAATATCTTATGATTTGCAATCATCTCACCCGGCAGATCCACCCCACCTAACAATCATCAAACCAAGAATCAGTTAAATTTTAAGCCCTAAAATTCACCCTTAAGCCAACCTTGTAAAACGTAGTGATTGCTGGTAAAATGACAGAAAATTCACACACTCGTTTATTCTCCTGACCAAATATAAAACGAGTGGAGGCAAAAAGGAGAAATATGAGAGAAATTACTCTACAAGAACTACTTGAGGCCGGTTGTCATTTCGGCCACCAGGTTCCCAAAGGGCATCCAAAAGCCCAGGAATTTGTTTACACCAATCGCGACAAAATCCAAATTATTGATTTAGTTAAGACTAAAAAAGGTTTAGAGGAGGCCGCTAATTTTCTGCGCGATTTAGCCTCTGGAGGCGGTAAAATAATTTTTCTGGGAACAAAAAAACAAGCCAAAAATGTGATTGCTGAAGAAGCGAAGCGCTGTGGCGCTTTTTACGTTACCGAGCGTTGGGTCGGCGGATTTTTGACCAACTGGGAAGAAGTGAGAAAAAATCTAAAAGCCATGGACCAGATACGAGAGGAGTTAACAAAAGATAAGTGGACTAAAAAAGAAAAGCTTTTGATGGAAAGAAGGCTGAAAAAGCTGGAAAAACTTTATGAAGGTGTGGAAAGCTTAAAAGATGAGCAACCAGATGCTTTATATATCATTGATGTTCGTAAGGAAAAAGGAGCGCTTAAAGAAACGGAAAGAGTTGGGATTCCGTGTGTCGCCATTGTAGATACCAATGTTAACCCCGATCTTGTTGCTTGGCCAATCCCCGCAAATGACGATGCAGTTGGTTCAATCAAACTAATTACCGCTTTTTTGGCTAATGCAGTTTTAGAAGGAAGGCAGATATTTGAGAAAAAAGGAGCCGCGGAAGAGAAAACAGAAGAGGCTGTAGAAAAAAAGGTGGAGAATAAGGAAAAAGTAGCCAAGCCAAAAGCAAAGAAGAAAGTTGCTATTGCGGAGGATACAGGAGAGAAGGGAAAGAAAAAAGAGACAGCGACAAAAGTAAAAAGGGTAAAGAAAAAAACATAAAGAAGGGAGTTTTAGGAGGTTTGACCTCAAGATGGAAAAATGATCAGTCATTTCGAATGAAATGAGAAATCTAGGCACGAAGTGCCGCAATTTACGCTTCGGGACGTCTGACGTCCCTTCGCTAGATTTCTCGCCCCATGGGTGGGGCTCGAAATGACGGAAATGTGTAGGTTTGACAAAAAAGCATATGAAAGTGACAATTGAAGACATTAAAAAGCTTCGTGAGGAAACCGGCGGAGGGATTATTGAATGCCGCACAGCTCTTGAGGAATGCGACGGAGATTTTAAAAAGGCAAAAGAATGGCTTTTAAGAAAAGGAATCGAGAGGGCTGTAAAAAAAGAAGGCCGGGAAACAGTTCAGGGAATTGTAGATTGTTATATCCATGCCACGGGCAAAGTTGGCGCGATGGTGGCCCTTACTTGTGAGACCGATTTTGTTGCCCGAACAGATGATTTTAAAAAATTAGCCCATGAAATTGCGATGCAAATTGCCTCGATGGACCCGAAAGATGTTAATGAGCTTTTAAAACAGGAATACATCCGCGATCCTAAGAAAAAGATCGGAGATTTGATTAAAGAAGTTATCGGCAAACTTGGCGAAAATATCGTCATCAAATCTTTCAAAAGACTCCAGATATAGTCCTCTAAAATATGTTTCTCTAGAACGGAGATGGGACTAACATATTGTTGCCAACATTTTTTTGTTCCCAGAAACTTACGGAGGATTGCTTAGGTAAATTTTGGAAATGGAAATGTAAGAGCAAAATTGATAAAATAAAGTGAAGTTAATTTTTTAAAAGGAGTAATTAATGATTGAGGAAATAAAACAAAAGATGCAAAAAACCCTGCAAATTCTGCGGGATGATTTGGGAACTGTTCGGACCGGAAAAGCGGCGCCGGCTATTTTGGAAAATATTTCGGTTTCCTGTTACGGCGGTGCCCAGAAATTAAAAATCATGGAGCTTTGTACAATTTCCGCCCCGGACCCGCAGACTTTAACCCTTACTCCCTTTGACCCTTCAATCATTGGCGAGATTCGAAACGGTATTATGACTTCGGGCTTGGGTTTAAATCCAGTAATCGATGGCCCGCTCTTAAGAATCAGTATTCCGCCTTTGACTGAAGAAAGAAGATTGGAAATGGTTAAATTGGTTAAGCAGAAAATCGAGGGCGGCCGGATCATGATCCGTCAGATAAGACACGAACGAATGGCCGAGATTAAAAGGGGTTTCGAGGGTGATGAAATTTCCGAAGATGAAAGAGTTCATCAGGAAAAGGAGCTGCAGGAAGTTACTGATAAGATAATGGAAGAAATTGAAGCAATTGGCAAACAGAAAGAGGAGGAATTGTTGACAATTTGACAAAATGATTACCGCCATTGTTTTTATTGCTGTACTTTCGCTTCTTGTTTTTGTTCACGAACTGGGTCATTTCCTTGTTGCCAAAAAACTGGGGATTCGGGTAGACGAGTTTGGTTTTGGTATTCCGCCGCGAATTTTTGGCAAAAAGGTTGGAGAAACAATTTACTCCCTGAATCTGCTTCCCATTGGCGGATTTGTTAAACTTTTTGGCGAGGATGAAGAGAGCCATTTTACTACCGGATCCCATAAAGAGAATCTAAAAAGGGCTTTTTTTTCAAGACCAAAATGGCAACGGACGGTGGTTCTTTTGGCCGGAGTAGCTATGAATTTCCTCCTCGCCATTTCAGCTTTCTACACCTTTTTGTTTGTTTCAAATTTTAAAACGGACCTGCCGCTTGTAACAAAGTACAGATTTTTCCTTGCGAATCAGGCGGACTATAATGTTGATAAGCCAGAACTTGTTGTAAGCTACGTTTCACCCGGGTCCCCTGCAGAAAATACGGGGATGAAAGCCCCTTTTAAAATTTTATCTATTACTGGACAAAAAGTAGAGGATCAAACTTCTTTTAAAAATATAGTGGATAAATATAGGGGTAAGGAATTTGCGATTGAGTGGCAAGAATTAAAAACCGGTAGGTCTGTTACAGGAAAAATAATTCCTCGAATCACGCCACCCAAGAATGAGGGAGCATTGGGTGTTGCCTTTTTCCCGATGGCTATTATTAGCTTTGATACACTACCACAAAAACTTTTTTCCGGAATAACGTATTCTATAAACTTCCTTTTTTATACTCTAAAAATCTTAGGCGATCTTATAGCTCTTTCTTTTGAAGAGCGTACAGTGGGGCCAGTGGGTGAGTCGGTCTCTGGACCACTGGGTATAGCCTCTATAATTGGGGCAGTACTCCAAATTCCTGATATCAAAGAAAAGATAACCCAAATGCTTAATTTAGTCGGAATGCTTTCTATTTCTCTTGCCTTTTTCAATGTTTTGCCAATTCCGGCGCTAGATGGGGGAAGGCTTTTGTTTATCGGAATTGAGGCTGTAATCGGTAAGCGGGTTAAACCAAAAGTGGAAGCCATTACACATCAAGTTGGATTCCTGTTACTTATAATTTTACTTATTTTAATCTCGTATAACGATCTTTTACGAAACAATCTAATTGAGAAATTTAAAAATCTTTTCCCCTAAAAGTTTTCATATCTAATCCCAACCCTATTATTGACAAAATAAGATAATTACTCTATGATTTTTTTATGTCAGAACCAGGAGCAAGCGAACAGGGTTTTTTTGGAAAGATTAAGGGGAAGATTGGCGGATGGTTCCAGGAACATCCGAAAGCTACTAAAACAGCGGAGATTGTGGGAAAGGGTGGTGTGGCACTGGGTACCGGTGTCGCTGCCGCTCACGGAGTAGATCAACTTAATCAAAAATTCATTCAACCCTATTTTCCGCCAAAGCAAGATACGCCTGCAATAGTTGAGGCGGCAAAAACTTCATCGGATCAGGCCCTTAGCGATTTTACAAAGAAGGGAATAGTTCCCGGCGGAGTTGCAGGGATTATTAAGCCCCCGCCGATTCCCCATACTGAAACAACTGCCTCCCAAAGGGTCGATAATTCTACTGCTTTGACGGATGCGGAGATGAAGATTTATCTAACTCGCTATGATGATCTACAGAAGTATCTGGATTGTGAATTAGGCAGCGGATATTGCTGGCGGCAGGAAGACTCGCACCTTAAGGACAAGAACTTAAAACCGGAAAATTTTGGGACACCCTCAAGAAGTGGTACTGTAACTTACTCAGGAGGATTAAAGGTAAGATATGCACCGGGGAGGAACCTAGGAGGAGGGTATGAGGCGCCTTGGGAAGAGTGGAAGTCAAGTAAAGCAATAGTTGAATGGGAGCGGGAAGTTTGGGTTACGGATGCGGAAGGCAAAAGTGTTATAGAAAAATGGGGTGTTGAATATTCGCCGGTTAAACCAGGGGGGCCATCCGTGTATAAATTTTTTCTTCTGGAAGCAAATGGTGAGAAATTTGTCGAACCACTTGTTCCTCCTTCACCGCCGACTCAACTGGCTCAAAATCAGCTGCAGTCAGGTGTGTAAACAATACTTCCTTTCGTTGCTAAGAAATTCCTCTTTGTGATAAACTAGTTTGTATGCGCTATTCTCAAAAAGATGAGGATTTTTCCGGCTGGTATAATGAAGTCGTTTTAAAAGCGGAGCTTGCCGATTACGGCCCGGTGCGGGGGACAATGATTTTCCGCCCCTACGGATATGCTCTCTGGGAAGCGATTCAAAAAGAGCTTGATGAGGAAATAAAAAAAGCCGGTGTTCCCAATACTTATTTTCCTCTTTTTATTCCGGAAAAATTCTTAAAAAAAGAAAAAGAACATCTTGAGGGTTTTTCTCCGGAGCTGGCGGTTGTCACCATCGGCGGCGGAGAAAAGCTGGCTGAACCTTTGGTTTTGCGGCCGACTTCCGAAACCGTGATTTATAGCGCTTTTGCAAAATGGATTTCCTCCTGGCGGGAGTTGCCTTTAAAAGTCAATCAATGGTGTAACGTTGTTCGTTGGGAAAAAAGACCTTATTTATTTTTGCGGACAACTGAGTTTTTATGGCAGGAGGGACACACTGCCCACGCTACTCATGAAGAGAGCTTAGAAGAAGTTTTCCGCGCTTTAAAAATGTATCAAAAATTATACGAGGAAACTTTAGCAATTGCCGGTTATGCGGGGATGAAGTCTCAGAAAGAAAAGTTTGCCGGCGCGTTAAATACTTATACTTTTGAAATGTTAATGCCGGATGGTAAAGTTTTGCAGGGTTGTACCTCGCACGATTTGGGGCAAAATTTCAGCAAGGCTTTCGAGGTAATGTTTCAGGATAAAAACGGCAAACGGGAGTATGTTTGGCAAACTTCTTGGGGTCTAGCAACGCGTTCGGTGGGAGCAATGATTATGGAACACGGGGATGAACGAGGGCTGATTCTGCCGCCAAAAATTGCTCCAATTCAGGTAGTGATTATTCCAATAATTGGTTCCGGCAAAATTGAAGAAAGTGCTAGGGCTTGCGAAGATCTTAAAAAGAATCTTGAAGAAGAGGGAATAAGAGTTAAGCTTGATAATCGGGAAGAACAAAGCCCAGGACGGAAATTCAATGAGTGGGAATTAAAGGGAGTACCAATTCGTTTGGAAATTGGACCGAAAGAAATTGAAACAGAAGAGGTTCTTATTGTGCGACGCGATAACGGAGAAAAGATAAAGGTTGGCAATGAAGATGTTTTGCAAACTGTTAAAAAACTTTTGGAAGAAATTCAAACAAACTTACTAAATCGTTCCCGAAAATTTTTAGAGGAAAATACCTTAGACGTTGAAAACTATGAAGATTTTAAAAAGGTTATGAGTAGCAAACGTGGGTTTATTCGGGCTTTTTGGTGCGAAGATCCTAAATGCGAAGAAAAAATTAAGGAAGAAACTAAAGCAACAACAAGATGTTTGCCTCTTGATTCACCGGAGGAAAACGGAAAGTGTATTTACTGCGGTAAAGATGCGGTTCACCGCTGGCTTTTCGGGCAGGCATATTGAAACCAGCGCGTCATTTCGAAGCCAGTAGGGCGAGAAATCTAGCGAAGCGCAGATAAATCTTTAAATTTCGGATTAAAAGCTTTAATAATATTAATCTTTCTTTCTCGCCTCATATCTTTAACCTTCTTTTCAGCATTAATTGCTTCAGAGGGGTGGGAAAATTCTTCAAACCAGATTAGTTTGTAAAGCCTATATCTTACACAAAAAGAGTTCTTAATGAAACCATTCTGATGTTTCCATATTCTTCTTTCTAAATTATTAGTTATGCCGGTGTAGAAAACGTTATTTTCGTAATTGGTAATAATATAAACAAAATATCTTTTCACTGTTAATCAATCTTATCAAATTGCGCTATGCTAGATTTCTCAGTCTTCGGCTTTGCCGAATCCTTCGAAATGACACGTAGTTATTGAGGGAAACGGAACGTCAAAATTTCGTCATTTTGAACACATTCGTCACTCGGTGTAAACTCCGTGAGAAGTCTATGCGCGAAGCGCCGCAATAAATTCTTAAGTTTGATAGAATAGTAATCAATGAAAGAGGCAGCTCTCTCAATATTTATTATTTTCCTTTTTGCCGCCGGCGCTTACTTTTTCTTTTTTAATGAGAAAGGTGGGGATATTATTAGCCCCGTTGGACGTAAAGTCCAGGAGATTAAAGAAAAACCTTTAGAAAAATACGCGTTTGAAAATTTGAAATCTAAACAATTTGATCCGGGTATAATTACTATTGGGCAGATTCTAAAAGATGAAAAAGATTACAGTTCATACATGTTTTATTATACTGTTGACTCCAAAAAGGTCAGCGGACTTTTAAATATTCCCAAAAAGGAAGGGGTTTATCCGCTAATTGTCATGTTTCGCGGTTATATCGATCGGGAGAAATATTCAACCGGTGATGGAACTAAACATGCTGGCGAAGTTTTTGCCCAAGCGGGTTTTATCACTTTGGCGCCGGATTTTTTGGGATACGGCCAGTCTGACCCGCCTTCCACAAATCCAATCGAAGAAAGATTGCAAACGTACACTACCGCCTTGACACTTCTTGCCTCGATTAAAAATATAAGCCAAGCTTTAAGTCCGATAAGCACTAATATTAAAGTTGATCCGGAAAAGGTCGGTATTTGGGGACACAGTAATGGCGGACAAATAAGTCTATCGGTTTTGGAAATCAGCGGCAAGAACTATCCGACAGTTCTTTGGGCTCCGGTTTCAAAACCATTTCCTTACTCCATTCTTTATTACACCGATGATTTTGATGATCACGGGAAAATGCTGCGAAAAGTAGTTGCGGATTTTGAAAAAGATTATGATGTGGAAAAATATTCGCTCACCAATTTTTTTGATTGGATTGAGGCACCAATTCAGCTGCATCAGGGAAGCCAGGATGAGGCAGTTCCTCAAAAATGGTCGGATGATTTAGCGGTAAAATTTAAGGATTTGAATAAAGGCATCACTTATTTCACTTATCCGGGCGAGGACCATAATTTTTCTAAAGGCAATTGGTCTACTGTTGTTTCCCGAAATACCGCTTTTTATCGCCTCCACTTTGGTAAATAAATTACTAATTGAAAAAAAATAAAATAGATGTAAGATAGGGTTATCTTATGGTAAGAAACACAGCTGAAAGCGCGATCGCCGTAGAGGTGGCTGGTGATAAAAGAAGATGGAGGGATCAAATGAATCCCGTCGAGCGAGATTTCGCGCTTTTTTTAAAAACTGAACGCCCCAATTTAAAATTAACTTATGAGCCCACCGCTTTTGAATACACAAATGGAGATGGTAAACTTGAGGGGACAAGACCGGATTTTTATATTTTAAACACACTAACGGGTAGAGGTATTTACGTAGAAATTACTACAGCGTTAAGAGGTAATAAAGGAGAAGATCGTAAAGCAAAGCAAAAAAGGGTGATGAGAGCACAATTTCCTAAACAAAGACATGTAGTTTTATACGGAGAAAATTTAGAAAATGTACAAAGAGTTCATAAGTGTTTTAAATCGCTTACGGTTCATGAGGGCAACGGTAATGGGTATAAAGGTCGGAGGTGATAAAACTTGAGTAATCGTAAACAGCAAGATTTACCACCGCAAATGTCAATCAATGTCAATTTAGATACCACTCCAATTCTTTACACTGATAATATTCTGATGACTACTAACGAGGATGGATTGGTTTTGGATATTTGCCAGAAACTCGGTTCTTCAAATCAGGCAAGGATTGTTGCTAGAATCGGTATGAGCCGAAGCCACGCCAAAAAACTTCTTAAGGAGATGGGGTCTTTACTTGCAATGACCGAAGGCCATCTGCAAACAGGCGAGAAAGCGAACTAAATATTGATATCTTCTTAGAAAATCGGTTAATCTATGATTAGTGGGAGAAAAAGAACACAGAAACGGATTAAATCTTTCTGCAGATAGTGAAAAGATTTTATCAGCGACTTTGCATCGGGCAGAAGCATTAGGTCAGATCACTTTTAGCACCCCTGATTTACTTTTCCAATTAAGCTATCATCCAACCATAATCCGCTTTTTATCTGGACTCAATATTGACCCGGATCATTTACGTTTCGTTCTTGAAAACGGCTCCAGTAGTAGTAAGGGTAAAAATGGTCAGAGATTGAGGAATGGCGTAGTCGTTGTTCCTTCTGGAGCGGTTAAACGGGCCATTGAGATCGCAAAATTTGAGGCTCAGCGGTCGGGATCCACAACTGTTGAACCACATCATCTCTTGGGAGGGTTAATTATGGAGCGAACGGGAGCTGCATCAAAAACACTGAAAGCGATGGGAGTTGAAAGGGAAAAAATGGCTCAAAATGATCAACTTCTCGCACCGTCAATTTAAGATATTTCCTGCGGTGATTCAGTTTCTTGATTACTGGCCGGGGTAACATCCTGCTGTTTTTTCTTTCTAACATGTTTTGCAAAAAATAGGACTCGGGGGAAAACATGATCAAAATCGAGACTTTCGGGTTCGCTGTGAGACATCCGTAAATACAAAGGAATAGGAGCACCCTTTACCATAGCGATGAACAAAGTATAGTATTCAAGCACGTATCCGGTCGCTACCGGTTCAAGCTTACCATCGGGGGTAATAATCTGAGCGAGTTTATGTGTTAGTTTAATTCCCTCCGGCCCTCCGCCAAGTCTTAAAAAAGTCGGCCCGTTTTCACGAATACTTCCCATTAATACATGCGTTTGAATTGCCGCTTCCAAAACAGCATTCGGCTCTGTTTTTATACTGGCTGCAAGTCTACTAATAGTTGATTGGAGAGTGGGAGGAATTATAGTAGAGATTCTTTCTGTTTGCTGAATGGGATTGGCAACCAACCATTCACTGGTAGCAATTTTTTCTGCCTTACCTAAAAGAAGAAGAACTTTTTGTCGAGAAAATTTAGCCTCCTCAACTCCTAACAAACCTAGGGTGACAAAGCTTTGAAAAGGATCACCTTCCTCAGCGCCGTCACCCTCAAATTCTCCAAGACTTTGCTGGAAAGTTTCTACTTCGTCGTTAAGCGCCCCTTCTTCCTTAGTAATTGAAGCTAAAAGATATTCTTTTGAGAAAGTTTTATCTTGTTCTTTGACCATTTTTCTCCATCAAATTCAATGAGACTTTACGACAAAGATTCACATTTTTCAAGAAGGAAAAATTGATTTGGTGCTAGGGAATTTTAGGAAACTTTTTGCGGGGTCTTAAGCTGCCATAGGAATCCGCCGACCAGAAAAATCACGGCGATGCCGAAGATGGTAAAGGTTGGTAGAGCATTTCCGGCAACGGGCGTAGTTGCGGCTGGCGCTTTAGTAACAGTTGCTGTTGGTGTTGCAGGCGTTGTTCCTCCGGTTAAGGGTAAGGAAGCTAAAGTCGGAGTGGGGGTAGAAGTTGGTAAAGGAGGAAATTGGGCCACTGACTGTCGAGGAATTGATAAAACTAATGCGAAAGCGAGAATGACAGTGCTTAAAATAGCGGCGATTTTAGGAGAAAAAATAAGTCTAAAAATTGCCATATAAATCACGATAACAAGAAAAAAAATCTTTGTCAAGACCCAGTTGTCCAATTCCCAATTTTGGTTTTTCGACTTGTCAATAAGCAGGAAAAAAGTTAAAATAGGAAGACAATAAATAAAGAAAGAGATGATAAAAATTGGCAAAAATTATTGTTACTCATTTTAATCCTGACCTTGATGCGCTTTGCTGTATTTGGTTGATCAGAAAATTTTGGCCGATTGTAAAAAAAGATGTAAGTTGGGCAGATGCCGAGGTTAAATTTGTCGGCGCCGGTAAAACCCTAAATGATGAACCGGTAGATAGCAATCCGGATATTGTTCATGTAGACACGGGCTTGGGGAAATTCGACCACCATCAGGACGCAAAACTGGCACCGGCCTGCTCTCTGGTTTTTAAAGATTTAGAGACTGAAAGCGAAAAAATTGAAAATAACGAAGCTCTGGCAAGACTTGTTGATGTCGTAGTCGATGCGGACAGGGGGAATTATATTCACTGGTCCGAGTCTCAAACTGATCGGTATGAGTTTTCGCTAAACTCCATTATCGATGGGCTTAAAAAGCAATCCAATTTCACTGACCCGGAGTTGGTAGATTTCGGGATGACTGCCTTTGAGGGCGTTTATTTAGGTTTGCGTATTAAGATTCAGGCGGAAAAAACCTTAGAGGAAGGAATACAATTTTCTACCAAATGGGGTGATGCATTGGCCTTTGAAGTGGAGAATGATGCGGTTTTAGAAGCGGGAGAGAAAAAGGGGTTTTCAATTGTGATCCGAAAGGATCCGCGAAAAGGCTGGGTAAGAATTTATGCCCGCAATGATCGGGGGGTAGATTTAACCCCGGTCTATGAGGAATTGAAAAAGAGCGATCCGGAAGCGACTTGGTTTCTACATCAAAGCAAATGTTTACTTTTGAATGGCTCGTCCAAAAATCCGGGCATGAAACCAACGAAATTGAGCTTAGATCAGGTGATGAAGATTTTTAAAAATATTTAATATTTATGGAAGATTGTGTTTTTTGCCAAATCGCGCAAGGAAAAATATCTAAAAAGTTTACTGCGGAGAGTAAAAATGTAATGGTTTTTCCGGATATTAATCCAGTGGCGCCACTGCATCTTCTAATCGTACCTAAAAAACATATTGAGGATTTGATGGCTTTTAAAAAAGTAGAAGAAAATATTTTCGAAGAGATGATTCGGATGGTAAAAGAATTGGTTGAAAAAAATAATCTCTCAGCTTATCGTTTGGTTATTAATGGCGGAAGCGCCAAATTGGTAAATCACTTACATGTTCATTTAATGGGAGGAATCGATGCTCATCGGAAAATTTAAGATAGAGGAAAGAAGATTTCGTCCCATCAGGGAGGGGGTGTTTTTACTTAATGATTAAAGTAGTTGCAAAACCAGGAGAACCGGCGGATTCTTTAATACGCAAATTCGGTAGAAAGGTGGCGTCTGAAGGAATTTTGACTGATCTTAAAAAAAGAGAATTCTATCGAAAACCCTCTGAGCGGCGCAAAGAGGAAAGAGAAGAACGGGAAAGAAAAATAAAACGAGGGCCAAGAAGTTAATGGCGGCATTTATTGATAAAATTCGCCAGGATTTAAATCAGGCCTTAAAAAACAAGGAGGGGATTAGAACTTCTACCTTGCGGCTTCTTTTGTCGGCTTTGCAAAATGAAAAAATTGCCAAAGGCCACGATCTTTCGGAAGAAGAGACAATAGTTATTTTAAGAAGAGAAGTAAAGCTTCGCCAGGAAGCGATTGAGGCTTACACAAAAGGCGGGCGGGCGGAGCTTGCCCAAAAAGAGGAAGATGAGAAAAAAATCCTTGAGGCTTTTTTGCCGGCTTCTTTGAGTGAGGAAGAAATTAGAAAAGCGGTTGGGGAAATTAAATCTACGGGGATAACTGATTTCGGCAAGTTAATGGGGCAGGCAATGGCAAAGCTCCGGGGGCAGGCGGATGGTTCGGTGGTATCAAGGATTGTGAAAGAAGAACTGGGAAAATAGTTTATGGCCAATGTTTTAATTTACAAAGAATCTCGCTACTCGGTTAACCGTAAGGCAATTCGTGAGGCAGTGGAAGAGATCTTATCAGAACAAGGGATTAAAAGAAAAACCGAAGTTAATGTTTCAATCGTGGGCGACCGGAAAATGAGGGATCTTAATAAAAAATATGCCCAAAAGGATGAGACAACAGATGTTTTATCGTTCAGTCTGGAAGCAGGTGATTTTATAAACCCTCCTGATAATGTTTTACATTTAGGAGATGTAGTTATTTCCTACCCTCAGGTAGTAAAGAATGCTGCCGAAAATAATGTTTTGGTTGATGAGGAGATTAAGACTTTGGTCAAACACGGAATGTTACATCTTTTGGGTATTCATCATGAGGAATAGATACGAATTAATCCCACAACATTAATCCGAATATATCCGAATAATGGATACATTATACAAGCTGTAAAGTGTAGTACAATTAGAATTCATTCGGAGTAAATATTAGGATAAATCAGGATTTTATGGTTTTTTATCGTAAATATCGCCCCCAAAAAATAGAAGAGTTAGATTTGGGTCCCATCCGCAAAAACTTAAGCGCTATTTTGGATTCTGACAGTTTTCCTCATGCTTTTCTTTTCACCGGACCCCGTGGTTTGGGGAAAACTTCGGCAGCAAGAATTGTCGCCAAAAGCGTTAATTGTTTAAAAAAGAAAAAAGGAGAGCCGTGTAATGAGTGTCTGATGTGCACTTCAATTACTGAAGGAAGAAATCTTGATGTGTTTGAAATTGATGCCGCTTCCAACCGGGGAATTGACGAAATTCGCGACCTAAGAGAAAAAATAAAACTTGCTCCCAGCGGCGCTAAATTTAAAGTTTATATCATTGACGAGGTGCATATGCTTACGATAGAAGCTTTTAATGCGCTTCTGAAAATGCTGGAAGAGCCGCCTTCGCATGCAATTTTCGTTTTATGTACCACCGAAGTTCATAAATTACCTCAAACTGTTATTTCCCGTTGCTTAAGGTTTGACTTTAAAAGAGCGACGGAAGAAGATATTATTCGTTCTCTTGAAAGAATGAGTCACGGGGAGAAAGTTAAAGTTGAAAAGGACGCCTTGATGGAAATTGCCCGGGGAGCAGACGGAAGTTTTCGCGAGGCGGCCAAAATTTTAGAACAAGCTTTTCTTTTAAGAGAAGAGATTACTTCGACACGAATTAAAGAAATTTTGGGTGATACTAATAATCTAGACCCAGGCAAATTAATTAAAATTTTAGGACAAAGGGACTCAAAAAAAGCAGTATCAGAAGTTGCCCTTTTGGTAAAAGAGGGGATAAATTTACAAGTTTATACCGAAAAAATCCTATCCCAGCTGCATAGAATTTTGATGGTAAAAATCGGGGTGGAAGCAGAGGAAAGTGGCCCAGCTGAAATTTTCACAAAGGAAGAACTGATTAAGCTAATTGAGATTTTTTCCCGGGTGTATCAGGAGCTTAAAACCGCTATTATTCCCCAACTGCCATTGGAGATAGCAGTAATTGAATATTGCGACTTACCATCTGTACAATCCGAAAAGCCAACTTTTAAGGCGGCCGTCGGGGAGGAAGATGGCAATCTTCCTAAAAAGATTATAGAAATGTCGGAAATGAAAAACCCCAAAAAAACTTCAGCGGCACCAAAAGGGGAACTTTTGGAAATTTGGCCCCAAGTCATTAAAGCAACACAAAACCATAATCACACACTGGCGGGAATTTTGAGAGGTTGTCAACCCGTAGATTTTAATGGTAAAATCCTAACCATTGCAACGAACTTTAAATTTCATAAAGATCGTTTGGAAGATCCGAAAACCCGCGAGCTTTTGGAAAAAGCAGCAGCGGAAGTTTGGGGTAAGGAAATCGGAGTTAAATGTCAGTTAGGTGAGGCAAAAAAAGATCAACAGAAAGAGGTGATTTAATGTTTGATAAATTTAAGCAGCTCGGTGAACTTAAAAAAATGCGTGATCAGGCCATGCAGATTCAAAAACAATTGGCCCAGGAAATTATCGAAGTAGATAAAAACGGCGTCCATATTGTTATCACCGGTGAACAAAAAATTCAAAAAATCGAGACCAATGGTCGTTCGGATGACGACATAAAAGACGCGGTAAATGAAGCAATTAAAAAGGCTCAGGAAGTGGCTGCCCGGCAACTCGCGCAAATGTCAGGGGGATTAGGCGGGCTGTTAGGGGGATAAAAATGTTAGCTAAAATCGGCGTAATCGGCGGATCAGGATTTTATAAACTTTTTGATAAAGCTGAAGAGATAAAAGTTGAAACTCCCTACGGTCCTCCTTCCGGGAAGGTCGCGGTTGGCAAAATTGCAGATCAAAAGGTGGTTTTTTTACCCCGTCACTCAAAAGATCATGAATTTCCTCCCCACAAAATTAATTATCGGGCCAATATTTTTGCCTTGAAATCTTTAGGGATTGAAAGAATCGTAACTGTAACTGCTTGCGGGTCGCTGCAGGCTAAAATTAAAAGAGGCGATTTTGTCGTTTTAAATCAGTTTGTTGACCGGACAAGTGCCCGCCATGACACTTTTTATGATGGTCCGATCACAACGCACGTTTCTACAGCTTATCCTTATTGCGCCCATCTTTCAGAGCTTGCGCAAAAAGTGGGGGTGAAAGAAAAAATAAAAATTCATCCCAAAGGAACGGTGGTTGTCATTCAGGGACCAAGGTTTTCGACTGCCGCCGAAAGCCTTTGGTTTACTAAAATGGGATGGGATGTGGTAAACATGACTCAATATCCGGAAGTTAGTTTAGCGCGGGAACTTGAAATGTGCTATGCTGCAATTGCTTTGGTGACCGATTATGACGCCGGTGTTTTGGCTCAGGAAAAAATTAAACCGGTCTCGGTGGCAGAGTTCACTAAAGTTTTTAAAGAAAACAACGAAAAAGCACAAAAACTTCTTTATAAAATGATTACTCAGTGGCCAAATGAAAAAAAATGTGATTGTGGCAAAGCGCTTGCTGGAGCACGGGTATGAAAAAAGTTAATCTGCGAGATAAAATTTACGATGTTCCTGATTTTCCTCAAAAGGGAGTAATTTTTCGCGATTTAACTCCATTACTTTTAGATCCCAAGTATTTGACAGCTACTGTTAGCCAAATGCTGGAGGAAGTTAAAAATTTAGAATTTGACGTAGTTTGCGGGATTGATTCCCGCGGCTTTATTTTTGGGCCGATTATTGCTTACAAAAGAAAAGTAGGTTTTATTCCCGTAAGGAAAATTAATAAGCTTTTGCCACGAAAAACAGTGGAAGAAACTTATAAGCTTGAATATGGGACTGATGGGGTTAAAATTCATGTCGATGATATTAAAAAAGGTCAACGAGTTTTAATCGTTGATGATTTGGTGGCTTTTGGGGGGACTGCTAAAGCGACAGCAAGACTTGTAGAAAAAGCCGGAGGTAAGGTGGCGGCAATGCTTTTTTTAAACGAGCTAACATATCTAAATCCACGAGAAGTCTTGAAAGGTTACAAGATTATTTCCTTAATAAAATTTTAACCGGCCAAAAGTGCTATATTAACTATATGGCGAATTTTAAAATTTTTTCCGGCACCGCTAATCCTGAGTTATCTAGTAAAATAGCTAAAGAACTTGGAGTGGAGCTTGGGAAAGTAGAAATCATCCGCTTTGCCGATACCGAGTCGCGGGTTTGGGTGGAAGAAAAAGTTAAAGATCAGACTGTTTTTTTAATTCAGCCATTTTCCCCGCGAGTGGATGAAAATTTAGTCGAATTTTTACTTTTAGCTGATGCCTTAAGACGGGGGAAACCGGAAAAAATGATAGCAGTTGTCCCTTACTATGGTTATGCCCGCCAGGATAAAATTTTTCGGGACGGAGAAGCTCTCTCGGCTCAAGTGATAGCTAATCTCATTGAAGGCGCCTGTTTTAAAGAGCTAATTACTATTCACTTACATAGTTTAAATATTCTGGACTTTTTTAAAATTCCAATTAAGCATCTTTCTACTGTTTCCGTTTTTGCCAAGGCATTTGCAAGCCTTAAAGAAGAAAAGGGGCAATGGGTGGCAGTCGGCCCCGATGAGGTGGCCTTGACGCAGGTAAAAAATCTTGCAAAAGATTTAGGTTTGACCACAGCCTGTTTGGAAAAGCGAAGGAATTATGCCGAAAAGGACAGGCCAATGACAACGGGATTGGAAGGGGATGTGTCTGGAAAAAACGTAATTATGTTTGATGACCTTTCTTCTACTGGCGGAACGATTATTAATGGCGCAAAATTTTTGAAAGAACGTGGAGCACAAAAAATCATGGCTGCCTTGACCCATTTAGTAGTGCCGGAAGTAATTGAAAAAATCACCGGCCAGGATTTTATTGATAAACTTTTTATTACTGACACCATTCCACAAAAAAAGGCCGACAAACTGGAAATTGTTTCTGTCGCCCCGCTGATTGCCGAAGCGATTATGGGCAGTGTATAAGCCGTCTGACGCAAAATGCGCTTGAAGTTCTACCCCGCGCAAATGATTGACAACCACTCTAATAATACATATCATTAAAGTAATATGGCGCAAGTTTCTAAATATCCGATTCATAAGGATGTAGAGAAAAGAATGTTTGAAGTTTTTAAAATCACCATCGCTAACCTCAAGGATGGTTCAGAAATCGAAGATTTTTTAGAAGATTTTTTTTCTCCGGTTGAGAAAATAATGCTGGCAAAGCGTCTATCGATTGCGGTGCTTTTGGCAAAAGGATACACTTACCCCTCAATCACAAAAATCTTAAGAGTTACGCCCACAACAATATCCTCTGTAAGCCTAAACTTAAAGTATTCCGGCAGGGGCTATAAAAAAATGGTGGATAAGATTCTGCGCGATGAGAAGATTGACGCCTTTTGGCAAAAGATCGAGGATTTCTTAGTAAGTAAAATACCGCCATCTAAAGGGAGTGATTGGTCTTATTGGCGAAGAAATCACGAAAAAGGAAAGGGAAAAAAGAGGAAAGCATTTTAACAGCAAAACTCTAATAATACATATCATTAGAGTAATAATAGACGGGAGTAGTGGATATGGGGGACATTTCTAAATTATAGGGAAGGACTGGCTGCAGAAATCATGATTTTACCAAAAGCGATACAGAAGTTAATTGAATCGTTTGAGCGTTTACCGGGTATCGGTCCCAAAACCGCCGCCCGTTTAACTTTTTATCTTCTGCATGTACCTCAGGAGCAATTAGTAGATTTCGCCCAGGCTTTGGAGAATCTTAAGAAAGATACGGTAATTTGCTTAACTTGTTTCAATATTTCAGAAACAGACCCTTGCCCAATTTGTCAAAACCCTCAGCGAGATTCCTCTGTGATTTGTGTGGTGGAGGAGCCGTTGGATCTTTTAGCATTGGAAAAAACGGGAAGTTTCAAAGGTCTTTATCACGTTTTACATGGGGCGATTGACCCCCTAAATAATATCGGGCCGGATGAACTGCATATACATGAACTTTTCCCGAGAGTTAAAAATGGTGTTGATGAGATAATTTTGGCGACTAATCCTTCGATGGAAGGAGAGGCAACCGCAATGTATATTACTAATCAACTTAAAAATCTTGCCCTCGCCGATTCGCTTAAAATCACCCGCATTGGTCGGGGACTACCGGTGGGTGGGGATTTGGAATATGCGGACGAAGTTACTCTAAGCCGAGCTTTGGAAGGAAGGAGAGAGTTTTGATCTATGGTTGAAGAAGTTGCTCCTTCTCTAATTGAAGAAAAATTCCGAAGAGCTTGTAAAAAGCCCGAAGGAAAGTTTAAATTCTCAATAAAACTAGGTGGCGAATCAATTCCAATAGACTTATCTTTGACACCGGACGATGTACCTCTTGACGATTTCCCCGACTATAGCGGGAATAGACGCGAAGGTCTTTTAAAGCAAATGGCTAATTTTTTAAGTCTTCTTGAGGAAGGAATTGATGGAAAAAGCGATCGTTTTAAACTTACCTCCGTCCAACATCTTAAAAAAGAATTGGCGTGGGCAATTGATTCTAAAATGTGGCCTTCTGCCGCAGCTGCCATAGGTGGTGTTAATTATGACAGGCCGAAAGGTTGGGATACTATTTTTTTTCAAAAGGGGGAGAAGCCTGAATCAATTATCTGGGATTCAAAAAAAGATCTAGCGATGAAAGACCTAATTTTTTCTGCGTTAGGAAAAGAAAAGGAACCTGTAGTTGCGATTGAGGATGAAGAAATAGATATGAAAGTTTATAAGGCAAAGAAACCAATCAATTCGTCTGTAGATATTTATTGCATGATTGTCAAGCGACCCCAGAGCGATTTAACAGTTTATTCGTTGGTTTTAACCCGTAGGGGTTTTGACTTGAAAACTTTGGCCGCCTAAATAATCGGTAGGGGTCGGGTATAAAGGGGCCAAAAATTGGTTCTGGCATCTGCTATGTTATCTCGAGCTACCTCAGAAGCATTTTTAATGCGACTACTTTTATATAGCTCAGCGATTTCTCGATTGGTAATTTCAAGATGAATATTGTGGGCGGCTTGATCAATAGCTAAAAAATATCTTTCTGTTTCCTGATTTGCCGTTATACCCTCATCATAAAAACATCGCTTCCAATATTCTTCCCGGGCACCAGCGATGGTCTGTTTTAAATTGCTAACCAATTCAACATCTTGTTTTTCATCAGCGACGACATCATTAACGGCATAAAGTAAAAGGGAGAAGTCAAAAATGACTCTTTCCTGAGGAGTAATTTTAAACTCCTCCCGCCGAAGTTTGTAATTCAAATACCAGGAACTCACATAAGTTTGACAGTTATCTAGAATTTTCCGGGAGCTGGGATCTACGGCGCTTCGCAGTTTATTAAACTCATTTGTTGATTCTTTCTGAACCGATTGAGCCATCCAGTCCGCTTTAATATCGTGAAAGAAGCGAGAAACAGGCTGCAAAACCTCAGATTTCATAATGCATCAATTAGTTTGTAAAATAGAAAAGCGTCTTCCGGCGTCCAATATGGCGGGAGCTTATTCAAATTCTACTTCTAATTAAAACCCATTTCATTGAGTGAAAGTTTTGATATACACCTCCTACCTTTACTTGATAACATTTACTCTTGACAGCACTATTAATTCTGACTAAAATGGTAGGAATTATGAAAATCACAAGTAAGGGTCATTATGGTGTACAGGTGATGACGGATCTGGCTGCTTTTTGGGGTCGGGGCCCCCTGCCATTATCGGTGATTGCTAAGGATAAAAAAATTTCCCATGATTATCTGGAGCAAATTATGATTCTTCTACGTCGTCATGGGCTTGTCCATGCTGAACGCGGGGCTCATGGGGGATATTTGCTTTCGCGAAATCCAAAAAAGATAACTCTTAAGGAAATAATTCAGGCCCTGGAAGGAGATTTAGCGCCCGTGAATTGTGTTGCGAAAAAGGTTAGGTTGGTTTGCCCAAGCGAGGGATTCTGCCGAAGTAAAAAAGCTTGGGAAAGGATTCAAAAAAGTTTTCTTAATGCTTTAGATTCCGTAAGTCTTAAGGAGGTTTTAGAATGAAAAAAACAATTAAAAAATCAAAAATCACTTCCAGGATGAAATTAGGCGAAATTGTAACCGGTTATCCTCAAACGATCGAAATTTTTTTTAAATATGGTTTGCCTTGTGCCGGTTGCCATGTGGCTTCTTTTGAAACTCTAGAAGAAGGCGCTTTGAGTCATGGGGTTGTCGGTGAAGATTTAGAAAATCTTTTAGATGAGTTGAATCAATCAATCGAAAAATGAAGAAGATTTATTTTTGAGCTATGCGAAAAAACAAACTTGTTTACTTTGACAATTCCGCAACAACAAAAGTTGATCCGCAAGTACGTGAAGCGATGCTTCCGTTTTTGACAGAGGAGTGTGGTAATCCTTCGTCTTTGCACTCGCCGGGGCAAAAAGCCAGAGAGGCGATTGAGGAAGCGAGAAAAAATTTGGCTGGTTTTTTGGGCTGCACTCCCCGGGAGATAATTTTTACTTCCTGCGCGACAGAAGCTAATAACTTGGCCCTTAAGGGGCTTTGTCAATCTTTTCATCGCTGCACAATCTGCGGGGCGGCCTGTCCGGACCAGGGAAAAACGCCTCATATAATCGTTTCACCGATTGAACATCATTGCGTTTTGGATACGGCTAAAAGTTTAGAAAAACAAGGTTATGAAGTTACTTGGCTTCCGGTTGACAAATACGGATTAGTGTCCGTGGAAGAAATTCGCAAGTCCGTTAAAGATAATACTGTTTTGATTTCGATAATGTGTGTTAATAATGAAATTGGAACGGTTGAGCCGATTACTGAAATTGGACAAATGATTAAAGAGGTCAATCGCGAAAGATTTAATAATGGCTTAAAACGTATCTATTTTCATACCGATGCCGTCCAGGCAGTCCAATATCTTGACTGTCGTGTTGATCATTTGGGTGTTGACTTGCTTTCATTATCAGCGCATAAGTTTTATGGCCCAAAAGGGGTGGGTGTTTTATACGCACAAAGAGGGACGCCTCTGGTTCGACAAATGGATGGTGGCGGGCAGGAATTCAATCTGCGCGCCGGAACGGAAAATGTCGCGGGTATCGTCGGTTTAGGAAAAGCCATCCAGCTAGTGAAAGAACATGAATCAGAGACAAAAAAAATTGAAAAATTAAGAGACTGTTTAATCGATGGGGTTTTAAAAAATGTTCCCAAGGCAAGATTAACCGGCCATCCAAAACAGAGAGCACCGCATATCGCTTCGTTTGTGATTGATGGGGCAGAAGGGGAATCAATATTGTTAAAACTTGATGAAAAAGGCATTGCGGTTTCTTCTGGTTCAGCGTGTACCTCGGGGACGCTGGAACCTTCGCATGTTATCCTGGCGTGTGGAACACCAATTGAACTTTCGCATGGATCATTAAGAATCTCTTTGGGTAAAGATAATACCGAGGAAGAAGTTAATTATTTTCTTGAAGTTTTTCCACCAATTGTGAAACAATTAAGAGAAATGAGCCCCATAAAATAGTGTGTGGTACGTAGTAGGTGGCGTATGGCAACGGAAGAGATTTAATTGTATTATTGACTATTGGCTACGAGCTATCAGCCATAAGCATAAAATTATGCCGAAACAAATTATTAGCGATGTTTTAGATGAGCTGGGTGAGTTTGGGAAACAGACGGCTAAACAAATAGCCAGTGAGCCGGGCAAGATAGCGGCGACGGCTGGTCAGCAAGCCGGAGTAAAGCCCCAAACACCGGAAGAGAAAAATGAGGCCGAAGCCAAAATCCAGGATTTGACCAAAGGGGATGAAGAAAAAAAAGTAAAAGAATTGGCCTTTGTGCGCAAACAGATGGCTGTTTTTAATCAGCCGCCACCACCGCAGCCGACAGTTCAGGAGCAGCAACAAAGAGAAAAACAAATTGAGATGCTGGAACTTGAACAAAAAGAACAAAAGAAATTACCGACGCCAAAATTGATGGCGCAAAGAAAAGGTCCGGAGAGAAAAGGAAATGTCTCGGGCTAATTTATGTTAGCTTTTTACAACACCCTAACCAGAAAAATAGAGGAGTTCAAACCAATTAATCCCGATGAGGTAAAAATTTACACCTGCGGCCCTACAGTTTATAACTTCGCCCATATTGGCCACGCCCGCACTTACGTTTTTGCCGACTTTTTAAGACGAACATTCAAATTCAATAATTACAAAGTTAAACAGGTTATGAACATTACGGACGTGGGTCATTTGGTATCCGATGCGGATTTGGGTGAGGATAAGATTGAAATTGCCGCCAGAAAGGCCGGTAAGACTCCGAAAGAAATCGCCAAATTTTTTGAAGACGACTTTTGGTTGTTGGTTAAAGAGCTGAATATTGAAAAACCCGAAATTGTTGCTCACGCCACAGACCATATTGAGGAAATGATTGATTTGGTAAAAATTTTGGAAGAAAAAGGTTATACCTATGAAACTTCTGACGGCATCTATTTTGATATCACTAAATTTGAGGGTTACCCTAAACTTGGTGGTTTTAATGTAGAAGAACAAAAGGCAGGGGCGCGAGTGCCTGTTCGTGGCGAGAAAAGACATCCTTATGATTTTGCTCTTTGGAAAAAGGCAGGTCCTTCTCATCTTCAGCAATGGGATAGTCCCTGGGGTAAGGGTTTTCCCGGTTGGCACATCGAGTGTTCGGCGATGTCGGCTAAATATTTAGGTCAGCCATTTGATATTCACACTGGCGGCGTGGATCACATTCCGACTCATCATAATAATGAGATTGCTCAATCCGAAGCCGCATATGGGAAGTCCTTGGCCCGTTTTTGGATGCACGGCGAGCATCTTTTGGTTGATGGCCAAAAGATGGCCAAGTCATTAAATAATTTTTACCGTCTGGAAGATTTAGAAAAAAAAGGTTTTAAAGCTTTGGATTTTCGTTATTTATGTCTAACAGTTCACTATCGGACGCGCTTAAATTTCACCTGGGAATCTTTGGGTGCTGCTCACAACGCTTTTTTGTCCTTAATTGAAGAAATTTCCTCCTGGGATGAGCCGAAAATCGGTTGTGCCGAATTTGAGGAAAATTTTCTCAAAGCCATAAATAATGATTTAAATCTTCCCCAGGCACTTTCGGTCGTTTGGGAACTTATAAAGTCGGATTATCCACCTTCAGCCAAAGCCGCCTCTCTTTTAAAAATGGACGAGGTTTTAGGCCTGGGTCTTTCCGGATTTTTAGGTAAGGCCCGGCAAGTACCGCAGGAAATTCAACGACTATTGGATGAGCGGGAAAAATTAAGGAAAGAGAAGAAATGGGATGAAGCAGATAATGTGCGCGAAGAAATTGAGAGACGGGGTTATCTGATTGAAGACACAGCGCAAGGGGCTAAAATTAAGGTAAAAAGTTAGTTACAGTTTCTTATCATTGCGAGGGTCGAGAATCCGACTGTAGTAATATATTGCAATGAGATTGCTTCACTGCGCTCGCAATGACGAAACGAATTAGTCATGGTCCACTTCTATTATGAGTAAAAAAATACTCTATATAATAATACTGACGATTTTATTTGCGGGCGGTGGTGGGATTGTGCTTTCGGGTAAAGATCTAACAAACCGATTTGTATCTTCGCCGAAGGCAAGTTTTCAAAATATCACCGTTGAGGAATTTGATAAAGTAACCGCCAGTCGCGACCCTTTTGTGGTGGATGTTCATGTACCGGAGCAAAAACATATTGTAGGCACAGATATGTTTATTGACTATCGCGAGGTTAAAAATCGCTTAAATGAGTTTCCTAAAGATAAATCAGCCGAAATTATTGTTTATTGTCGTAGTGGAAATATGAGCACTGAGGCCGCACAGGTTTTGGCTGATGCCGGTTACACTAATGTCAACAATTTAATTGGTGGAGTAAACGCCTATCGCGAGATTCACACCGAAGTGGTAATTGAACCTAAAGTAAAAGGTTTGGGAACGGTAATTTATGGAGATGTTGCCCGAACAGAATTTACTTTGGCTAACAATACTGGCAGTAATTTAAAAATTGTTAGGGTGAGTACTTCGTGCGGTTGCACCAAAGCAAAAGTCGAAAAAGAAGTCCTTGACCCTTACGAATCGACAAAAGTGGCGGTGAGTTTTGATCCGGCAGTTCATAAGGATGACACCGACATCGGCGACATCGAAAGAACATTTTATATTAAAACCGACAATATTAATTTTCCCGAAGTAGAAGCTAAAATCACGGCAAAGGTGGTGAAGAGGTGAAAGACGGTCTTAACGAGGTTAAACCTGGTGCGAGGTGGTACCTCGTTAGCGGGAGTAGAATTCAATAATCAACTGTTCGTTGATGTCCAAAGGAACTTGATCGCGGGTGGGGATTGCTTCTTCTTTGCCGACTGGCCCTTTTCGCTTAAGCCAAGGTAGGATGTCCTTTGTTTCCTTCAAAGACTCCTGAACAACCGGAATTCCCAAGCCCTTTTTTGTCAAAGTTATAACCTCGCCCGGTCGTACTTGATAAGAGGGGATATTGACTCTTTTTTCATCAACCTGGACGTGTCCATGACTCACTATTTGCCTGGCAGAGGCGCGGGTAGGTGCAAAGCCGAGTCGGTAAATCATATTATCCAGTCTTTGCTCAAGCAGCTGAATCAGTTTTTCTCCGGTATTGCCTTTGGAGCGGGCCGCCTGCTGATAATATCTTTGCATTTGTTTTTCAGAGACATCATAAGTCCACTTCAGTTTTTGTTTCTCGGTTAGATGGAGAGCGTAGTTGGAGATTTTTCTTCGGCCTCGACGGCCATGCTGACCCGGCGGCGTTTCAATTCTTTTGGAAGGTTTGGTTTTTAAACCTAAAGAAACTCCGACTCGTCTTTCTCTTTTAACTTTTGGTCCTGTATATCTCGACATAAATCGTTGCCATTAAGGCACTTAACAGCATATTTTATCTCATTTTTCTTAAATCATCAAGAGGAGAGTTGGCGTTAAAATGAGATTATTTGTGAAGATGCCGATTTTGTTTGCCCATCCGCGCAAGCGAATCTAATTCCTGTTGCAATCTATTAGTATCCACAATGGGTTTTTCGGACAATGGTAAACTTAAATCCTCTGGTTTGCTAAGATCAAAAACGGGGAGCCTTTTTAATTTACCCCTTCTATGTCTTTCGGTCATAATTGCAATTAATTATACAAGCCGAAGGCGTAGTATAATATCTAAAAGGGCACGTTTTTATCTAAGTAGGATAAAATAAATACCCTATGAAGTCAAGCCGCCATTTAGGTCATACCCGCGTCAGCTCGTAAGACAACAATTGAAAAATTATCAATGATATCTTGACTAGGCTTTTTTCTTACCCGTCCTTCGTAAAAAGATAATATGGTGTCCAACTGTTGCTCGGTCATATAGTTCGTGCTTCTAACATATTTCCTTATTTTTGGGAATAATCTACGTGCTCGCGCATAATGGAAAATCCGTCTTGTTGGGTCTCCAAATTTAGCTTCCAGAACCTTCTCACGATAACCCCTATCTCGCCATTTTTCCTCGGCAGCTTTAATGAGTTTTTCCTTAGTTGCGGTTGAAATCATCCTTCCTGTAAGGGTTTTAGTTATGCCTTGTCGATATTCGTCATCTTGATTCCATCGGTCCCTTCGGATATCTGCATTAATTTTTTTTGTGGCGGCAGAATGTTTTTTCCCTCGGCGACTCTCGCTCATTTTGACACGAACTGAATCAGAGAGACCTCCTTTCAGTCTTATTACTTTTTCCTTGGGATATTTTCCTTGAAAGTTTGAAGGGAGACGATTCCACATTTTTTCAAGACCCGAAACAATAAGATACCTAACCGTTCCGGCGTCATTAACCCGTGCAATTGAGGCAAGATCTTTAAGCCGGGCTTCGGTTCCAAAATAAATCCCAATGAGATTTCTTTGTTTTAGGCTGAGTTCTTCATAAGCGCGGAATCTTTGGGCCTCAATAAGAAATTCATAAGTTTCCTGAGCGAGACCCTTTGGCAGGGTTGGCGGTTTGTCAGGCGTTGGTGTAGTTTCCGCTGCCGTCGGCCGAGGGATTTCTGTTAAAACTACCATAGAAGCTTGTATATCAAAATAACATAAAGAATGCAATTTATTTAATTTAGTGATGGATAGATTGGGGTTTTTTTAATATAATAAATTAAGTCTATTTTCTTACTTCGTTTTAGCTCCGGTAAATCACCGGGTTTTTCGTCAAAAAGAAATTCCTTCCGTTTTTTTATGACACAAAAATTTACTGCTGAAGAACAAATTATTTTTAGCCAAAGTCCGGAAGTAAGTGTGGGAGAGGCAATTGGCTGGACCGACCGTTTCTTTAAAGTTTTTCCGGCATTAAAGAGTCGGAACTACCAGCTTTACTTTAGCGGCCAGCTAATTTCACTGGTTGGTACCTGGCTGCAAATTGTTGCCCAGAGCTGGCTTGTGTTGAAACTAACAAATTCTGCCTTTTTGATCGGTTTGACAGCGGCAATTGCAACTTCACCGACTCTTCTTTTTTCTCTTTTTGGCGGCGTACTTGTTGATAGATTTTCAAAGCGAAAAATTCTTCTTCTGACTCAAGCTTCGTCAATGATCTTAGCCTTTATCTTAGGAACTTTGACCTTATTAAATGTAATTACAGTCTGGGAAATTGCCCTTTTGGCCTTTTTATTGGGGATTGTTAATGCCATTGATGCTCCAGCCCGACAGTCATTTGTGATCGAGATGGTGGGAAAGGAAGATTTACATTCGGCAATCGCTTTAAATGCTGGGATTTTTAATGCCGCCCGGGTTATTGGCCCGAGTGCCGCCGGCTTTTTAATTGCTTTCGCAGGAATAAGCGGCGCATTTATTATCAATGGGATAAGCTATATTGCCGTTATCGTAGCCCTTCTTTTCATCCACGCTAAAGTTATAATTCCCAAGATTCACCCACATCCTTTTCAAGCCATCAAAGAAGGAATAACTTATACCTGGGGTCATCCAATTATCCGGGTGCTTTTGCTTTTTACCGGGGTTGTTTCTGTTTTTGGATGGTCTTATACAACTATTATGTCTATTATTGCTCAGAATACTTTCCATGTTGATGCGGATGGTTTGGGCTATCTGTATGCGGCTGCGGGTTTGGGCGCTCTAATAGCAACGATTGCGGTTTCGGCATTTTCCAAAAAAGTAAATGCCCTTATCTTTATTCTTGGCGGCAGTACTTTATTTTCATTGGCAATGGTTGGTTTTACTTTTACATCATCGATGGCAAGCGCGCTTCCATTTCTTTTTTTGGCGGGATTGGGTTTGCTTGCCCAATTTTCCACGATGAATACCACCATTCAAAACCTGGTTAAAGATAGCTTTAGGGGTCGCGTGATGAGCCTTTATGTTATTATGTTTATGGGCTTGTTTCCTTTAGGTAATTTTCAGATCGGATTTTTTTCAGAACATTTTGGCTGGCAATTTGCCATCCGTTTGGGAGCCGCGGTTATTTTGATATTTACTTTTTTAGTTTTTTTGAGCCGAAAAAGAATTGCTGCCTCGCATCAACGATATCGCTCTAAAAACGGAATTTAAATGAAAATTTTTGTTAAAGCAAAACCATTAGCCAAAAAGATTGGTATTGAAAAAGTTGATGAAAATCATTTTATAGTATCGGTTAAAGAACCACCAGTCAGAGGTTTAGCCAATCAGGCTATCGCCAAAGCTTTAGCAGATTATTTCGGTGTTTCTTCCTCTTGCGTGTTTCTCATTACTGGTTTTTCCTCCAGGCAAAAAACATTCGAAATTAAAAAATAATAAAATCCCTCTTGCGCCCCATTTTTTATTTTGCTACTCTCGATATAGACATCTAATTTAAAAGGGGGTGATTCAAATTGGCAAAAAATTCAAAAGCTCAACCTAATTTTATGCTTTGGCTTGCAGGAATATTATTTGTCGGCATCCTGATTGGTTTTTATTTAGGTAAAACCAGTCAAGCTGCTTCAAACGGCTATCTTACTCAATCCGCCTCTATGATGAAAAGCAGCGGATCAGAAATGATGCAAATGGGTCAGATGATGAGCGGCGCTGGTCAGATGATGACAAAGAAAGGGCAAATGTACCGTGATTCCGAACTGACACAAAAAGCAAAAGAGGTTGAAGCCAGCGCTTCAACCATGATGAAAAATGGCAGTTCCATGATGAAAACAGGAACAGGGATGATGCAGATGATGGGGCAGTAGCGTTCTCAGAAAGGGGGTGAGACTCTGAAGCTCAAAAGCTTTCTCAAATTAGTAGGCGTTTTGTATACCGCCAAAGCCACCTTTGGTATACTTTATCTTCTTTTGGGTTGGCAAATTGACATTTCCGGTTGGGCAATACCAGATTGGTTGGTAATGGTTGCTACGGTGGTAGATGGCTACTTGGCTTATACTGCGCTTAAACTAGCTAAATAAAATCACTCAGAATTTAACTTCTAAGTAGATTGGAATCTCCACCTTTAAAATATGAGGTATAATATCTGCATACATGCAAAGAGGCGTTGCCACCTTCACTCTAGACCATGGTCAATGCCCGCCTTGGCTTTTCGAGCGAATGGTGCGCCTTGGCCGGGAGATGACGCAGGTTTTAGTCGATGAGTACGGCCCGGACGAGTTTATAAAGCGCATTGCCGATCCCGTTTGGTTTCAATCTTTAGGAACAGTTTTGGCTTTTGACTGGAATGGCTCGGGCTTAACAACTATTTTAACCGCCGCCCTTAAGGAAGCGATTCGGGGACAGGAAAGGGATTTGGGAATTTTTATCTGCGGCGGGAAAGGAAAAACCTCGCGTAAAACTCCGGAGCAAATCGAATCTTGGGGGCAGACTTTAAATCTACCCCAAAATACTACAAAATCACTGGTTAGAAATTCCAAAATGTCGGCCAAAGTCGACAGTTCCTTAGTGCAAGACGGTTATCAACTTTATCATCACACCTTCTTTTTCTCCACAAATGGAGCCTGGACAGTTGTCCAGCAGGGGATGAATACCACAAATAAAACTGCCCGACGATATCATTGGTTTGATGTTTTAAATCCTCAAAGTCATCATGATTTTGTCAATGAGCCGCACGCCGGCATTGCTTCGCAAAAAAGAGGAGGCGCAGTTTTAAATTTGGTTGCCAAAGACAGCGATAAGACCCGTGAAGTTTCTCAAGAATTGGTTAAAGCTGGATACAAACAGATTTTTGATGATCTTCAGCTTCTGCAAAAACACAGTAATTTCGCCTCCAAAATGCTCTCGTTTAAATTTAAAGATGAAAAATACACTTTCTTAAAATTGTCACATCAGGATTTCAATCATCATCCGGTGGAATTTGAGGATTTTGCCTCAAGCAAATATTTGGACAAAATTTTGCGAAAAATTACCGAGCAAAAACCAGGCAGTTATGAGGCCATGGTGGAAATGCAGGGCGTCGGACCAAAAACAGTGCGTTCTTTAGCGCTTGTGGCAGAAGTAATCTATGACGCCGTACCTTCTTATGAGGACCCGGCGCGCTACAGTTTTGCCCATGGCGGAAAAGACGCCGTTCCTTATCCCATTGACCGAGAAACTTACGATACTACTATTAATATCTTGCGCCAGGCTGTGCATAAAACTAAAATTCCCCCTTTAGAAAAAGACAAAATCCTCAAGCGACTTTAAAATTCTTTTGTAAGCCAGACAACAGAAAATTTACCAGGATAATGCTAATATCGTGCTGTCTTTGAGAAGGGAGGTGAAGAAAGATGGTAAACGATATACGGATGTGGGTTGAACAGAAGCATATTACAGCCGGAATTTTAGGGGGGATGGTTGCAGGGATTTTTTCCGGAATGGTTTTCGGGATGTTTGATATGCTTCCAATAATTGCCCGTCTTATTGGTAGCTCTTCGGCGGTGGCTGGTTTTTTTGTCCAGCTATTAGCGAGCGCAATTATCGGGTTTGGTTTTGCACTTATTTTCGGGCGTTCAGCTGAAGCAACAGAAAAGGGAATGATATTTGGTCTGATATACGGGGCTGCCTGGTGGGTACTGAATCAGTTTATTTTTATGCCCGTCATCTTAGGAATGGGGGTTTTAACAATGGAAGAAGCAGATACCGTTTTACCCGGATTTTTCGGGTACCTGGTATACGGGTTTGTTTTAGGACTTGTTTATCCGTGGTTTGCCCACATGAGATTTGGTGAGATAGGGAAGCATTGGCCCACAGGTAAACTGTTTAGAGCCTAAGCGAAAATAAAATGTACAGAGAACTTAATGCTACTCTGTACATTATTTAATGAAAGGCCCGGTGGTAAAATTTTGCCAAGATATAGTAAAAATCGCAAAAATCGGTTGAAGAAGCAATGCACAAAATGAAGCGGGGTCAATTAAGAAGCGGAAAAACCGTTAAGAGCCGGGAATAGGTCGTAGCCATTGGTTTGTCTGAAGCCAGAAAAAAAGGTGTTAAGGTCCCGTCACCTCCGGGAGGAAAATAATCTACTAGCGATGGAAAGGAGGCCGAATTTATGATCAAAAAGGTTAAGGAGGGATATCGGGTAGTTTCTGAGAGCGGGCGTAATATGGGTACATACTCAACAAAAGAAGAAGCCAAAAAGAGGCTTGCACAAATTGAGTATTTTAAACACAAAAAGAGTTGACCTACACAAAAAATCATTGAAAGATAAAATACTAGATTAAATCCCCTAAAAGTCGTAAAATTTTCTAAATTGTAAACCGCCACTCAAGATGTATAAAAAGTCCATATTTATAATTGGAGCAATCTTTTTGATAACTGTTGTCGCTTACGTTAACCTTAAAAAAATCGGGGTTTCGGAACCGGAATTAAAAACTAACTTTCAAAAAACCGGTGAAGAAACCCTGTTTGAAGTGTCAATTATCGCGCAGAATCTGGAGATTCCTTGGGCAATAGATTTTTTACCAAATGGTAATTTTTTGATCACAGAACGTCCCGGCAGAGTACGTTTGGTCACTAAGAGAAACGGTCTCGAGTCTCAGCCGGTTTTATCTTTAAACGAGGTAGCGCATGTTGGCGAAGGAGGATTGTTGGGTATAGCAGTCCATCCAAAATTTTCTGAGAATCAGTTTGTTTATCTTTACTATACTTATTTTGCCAAAGAGGGAGAGACTTTAAATCGGGTGGCCCGTTTTAAATTTGACGGAAGACTATTGACCGAACAAACAGTTATTGTTGATAAAATTCCCGGAGCTTCAAATCATAACGGAGGCAGGATCAAATTCGGTCCGGACGGCTACTTGTATATCACAACTGGAGATGCCCAAAATCCTTCTCAGGCGCAAGACAAAAACTCCTTAGCTGGAAAAATTTTAAGGATTAGAGATGACGGCGGTGTTCCTTCGGATAATCCATTCAGCAATTTAGTTTACTCTTATAGTCATCGCAACCCTCAGGGTTTAACTTGGGACAGCGATGGTATTTTGTGGGAAACAGAACATGGACCCTCTGGCGGAATCTTTGGGACAGGACAGGATGAGTTTAACAGAATAGAGATCGGAAAAAATTATGGTTGGCCCCAAATTATAGGTGATCAGAAAAAAACCGACATGGAACAACCTGTTTTTCACAGCGGTGATGATACTTGGGCTCCGGCCGGAACTGCCTATTACAGGTACTCAGATAATAAATATTCCATTTTCTTTGCCGGATTAAGAGGGCAAGCTTTGTATGAAATGGAATTTAGTCAGGGGAACACGCTTTTACGAACTCATTTTAAAGGCGAATTTGGTAGAATCAGAGAAGTAGTTTTAGGACCAGACAATATGCTTTATATTACCACCAGCAACCGTGATGGTCGAGGAACGCCAAAAACAGGGGATGATAAAATAATCCGCATTAACCCGGTAAAATTTTAAAAATCATTATGGGAATTGAGCAAAAATCTTTGGCAAAAGGTGAAATAACGGGAATTATTCCTCATCGAGACCCGATACTTTTTTTGGAATCTGTTGAGCATGTTGAGTTTGGCGTTAACGCCAGAGGCAAAATGCGCGATTGGACACAAGATCCAGAAATCGGCGATCAGAATTTTCCCCAAGCTCTTGTCGCTGAGGTTCTATCACAATTGGGTGCGGTTGTGATTTTAGGTATGCCGGAAAATAAGAGAAAGATCGGAATATTGGCTGGAGTAGACAATTTTACTTTCGGCTCGCCGCTTACACCGGGGGAAGAAGTGATTTTGGAAGCAAATATCTCAAGAATGCGGCACAACTTCGGCAAAGGACACGTCCGCGCAATGGTTAATAACAAAGTCCGAGCAGAGGGAGACATAACTTTTGCCCTCACAGATAAAACTCCATAATTTCTGTCCGAGCGCCCATTCCTCATTTTTAACAACTCTGGTATAATATGCCGCAATATGACTGACATAGAACGATATAAAGGAAAATCGCCCAAAAATAAGGAAGACGTAATGACTCCTGAGGGTATAGAGTCGTTGAAACGTATTACAGATCAGATCCAGGCGGCACTTGAGGCCGCCTATGGGTTAGGAGACCTGAATCTTCTGAAGGCATCAAAATTTATTTATCCAGAAGTTACGTCAAAAATGGCAGAACATAATTTAGACGTAAATGATTGGACGGATAGCGGTTTCTTTGTCACAGACGCAGATACGGAGGAGGGAATAAAGGAGGAAGTAAAAAGAAAATTATTACGGAAGCAAGCTTTTCGCGAATCAGTAGGATTAACAAGAAACCCTGATGTTGATAAAAATCTGGGAATTGGCAACGAAACAACTTTGCGACTGGCGGGCCGTTTTCCGATACCATGGCGCAGAAGCCGAAGCACTGATTTGAGTAAATCTCAAAAGAAGCGATTTGCAGATCTGCATCCCGTAATTTATATTTCCCCGGACATTATTACTCAAACAAAAATGACCGGCAGATATTCAGAAATGCTAGCTGCCAATTCATTTCGCGCTCTCGATGTAATTACTGAAGAAGTGGGTCATTTTCTTTATGAACAAGTTCAGCATAATTTGTATGGAGAAGTTGCGGGAGATATCATCGGAGAAGGAATGGCCCTTATTGATAATTATCAAGTCTTAAAAAGCGCCTGTGAGGAAATGGGGCAAAATATTTTTGACCCAACCAATGCTTTAGTAAAAGAAATTGTAACCCAATTTGTGGAAAAAATTTCCGCACGAGGAGAAATTCGATATCAGGTTATGGATGCAGGTGGTTACAATCCAACCGCTTCAAAATATACAAAAAGTGTTGAAGTAATGGGCGGCTTTATAAAGCATTTGGTTGGTCAAAATTCGCAGGGAAACAGCGTAGCGCAGGAACTCTCTGATTTTTATCGAATGACGGGGCCTCAGAAGGGAAGATATCTTAGATCCTTATATACTAATTATGTCCAGAAGGGGGATAATTGGTATGAAAAACCACTCGTTCAGTTAAAGGATAAGATTGAATTTGAATATGAATTTGAGGACGAAGATCTTTGGAGAGAAAAATGGGAAAGAGTAAAGAATAGTCCCATTGCACATATTATTGACCCCTTCTAAAATTCACCAGTTTCTCTCTGGTAAAAATCCCCTAAAAGTCCTAGAATTTTAGCCTCTGGAAAGGTATAATCTTTGTGACATGGGCTTTCTTGAGGAATTTATTGCTGGGCATCCACCGAGGCAAGTTACAGTTAATGGTAAAACATTTGAGTATCTAACGGGAGGAAGTGGCGAAACTGCTTTTTTGGTTTTCCCCGGAGCAGGACAAAATGCCTTATCTTGTTATGATTTAATTGATGCTTTCGAGAATAAATATAAGGTAGTTGCTATTAATATTTCTGGTTTAGCTGGTTTAGAAGAATTTTTTGAGTATGTAGATCAAATTCTTAAAAAAGAAAAAGTTAAAAACATCATTATCTATGGTTTGTCTTTAGGTGGCCTTTTGACCCAGCATTACCTTAGACGTCATCGTGATTTAATTTCCCGGGTAATTATTTCTCATTCTGGTAGCACAAAATCTCCAACTATTATTAAAAAGGTAATCATCCCAGGTAAGATTTTACATTTTTTTCTTCCTATCTTACCGCTTAATTTACTACAGTATCTCTCCGTGAAATTTGTAGGTCGATTCCAAGTAGGTAAAGCAAATATTTTATCTCTATACCAAAAATATTCCACGCCGGAAAATTTAGAAAGACGCCGGGAATATTTAAAAGAGCTTTCCTACAGTTTCTGGAATAGGGAGTTCTTGGAATCCTTCTACAAAATTGGGATGGACCTGAGGGAAGCAGAAAAAAACTTTTCCGCGGATGATTTTAAAAATTGGCGAGGGAAAATATTAATTCTTAAAACCGACAATGATCCGCTAGCAAAGGATGAAGGGATGCTTAAAAAATTATACCCTCAAGCCAAAGTTTATATTTTCCATGAAACAGGCCATCTCACGCCCTTTATTCAATTTGAAAACATGGTAAAAGTTATCAAAAATTTCCTCGAAAACTAGCCGAAATTTCCCAAAGCTGTGTCTTTACTGATCCCCCATTGTAGTAATTGCATTCAGTGTAACTGAAGTGTAAAATTTGCACTATGAAAATTATTCTTCTGACGGGAGTTCCAGGAACTGGTAAAACAAGAATTGGCAACCACCTAAAAGATACCCATGATTTTTACCACATAGACCTTGAGGATCCAGGAATAAATTCTTCTCCTGAGTTTATTCAGTTTCATCAAACCAGTCTTAATCCAGATCAGTTAATGCAAGAAATTAACATCCATGGAAAAGATGCGGTAATAACGTGGGGATTTTATCCTATCGCACACGATTTTCTTTTATTAAGATTACAGCATCTTGGCGCAAAAATGTTTTGGCTAGATGGAGATCGAAATTTAGCTAAAGAAGCATGGAGAAATAGAACAGCCCGAATTCCTGACGAACTTTTTGATAAACAGATTGAAAGGATCAACAATCATAATATTAAGGGTATTTTTAAACCCTTCAACATAAACACATTTGATGAGGTGAATAAGGCACACAGAGATATAGAAGAAATCATAAAGGAGATCTTTGAGAACTATGATTCCCAAAAGTCCTAAAATTAGCTTGAAAATAGTCTGACTATGCTTAATTTATCAGATAAACAATTTAGAACGCTAAAAGAATATAAGGATGAGACTTGGGGATTGCACAGGCAAATTTATTCTGATATTGTTCCTTTGCTTGCAGAGGGAATAAAACAGATAAGAGGTTTGACAAGAGATATAACAATAATTGCTGGAGCGATTGCTTCGTTTACAATACCAACATTAAATACCAGCCTTATTCAAACAAAACCACTCGCTTATACAGCCCTATTTTTTCTATTTTTGACAATATTATACGCTGTTTATCATTTGTCAGAGATTATTCCTAAAGAGGTAAATTCTCTCGATCAACAGTTGAAGGTATATTCTGAGATTGTGATAGAAAATATTAGCAGGATTAATAAAACGTTTGAAGATGGGAATATAAATCATTTATTAGAGGTAGACGAGGAACAGGTGAAAAATAAGCTAGATACTATAAAGGCGGAGGAGAAGCCGGATAAAAGTTTGGATAGATTGAGAACTCTACTCGGAATATCATTGGTGTTGATAATACTATCTTTTTTTGATTATAGCTTTATACTTTTACTTATAGGGAAATTCGGGGGTTTCTTAATGCTTCTCTAGGCTTTTCTTACGTAACGCTAATTTGATTTTAGAAATTTGTTAGTCTATAATAATATAAACGCCTCACCTAGTGCGCAAGCCCGGTGAGGTTTTTAATTTACTTTGCCTGACCCTATTTGCGATAATATATAGTGAAATATGAGTTTATCAGTTGGAATTATCGGTCTTCCCAATGTGGGGAAATCGACCCTGTTTAATGCGCTTTTGAAAAAGCGTGTGGCTCTTTCGGCCAATTATCCTTTTGCGACCGTTGAGCCAAATGTTGGCGTGGTCGCCGTGCCGGATGAGCGGCTAAACAAACTAGCCGGTTTGGTTAAAAATGAAGAAAAGATGGAGAGTTTACCGCCGCTTGTGCCGGCGGTTGTTGAGTTTGTCGATATTGCCGGTTTGGTTAAAGGGGCACATAAAGGAGCGGGTTTAGGTAATCAGTTTTTGTCTCACATCCGTGAGGTTGACGCAATTGTCCATGTTTTGCGCGATTTTGAAGACCCGAATGTGATCCGCGAGGGCAGTGAGAATCCAAAAGCCGATAGGGAAACAATTGAAACAGAATTGGGTTTGGCGGATTTGCAGACTCTGGAAAAAATGATTGCGGGTCAGAAAAAAAATGCCAAAACCAGTAAAGATCCGCTGGAATTTAAAAAAGTAGATGTTTTAAATGAGTTGAAAAAAACTTTGGATAGCGGCGGAAGTTTGGGAAAATTTAAAGTCGAGCCCTTCGATTCTACTCAGAGTCTTCGAGACGAACGATTAAAAGACTGGTTTGAACATTTACCGCTATTGAGTATCAAGCCTATTCTTTATGTTTTTAATGTTGGTGAAAAGGAATATGCTGAGGAGATCCTTCGACTCGCTTCGCTCGCTCAGGATGACAACGTTGTTGCCATTTGCGCGAAGTTGGAAGAGGAGCTGGCGGATTATTCGGATGAGGAAAGATCGGAGTATCTAAAATCATTAGGTCCGCCAGCTGGCGGAGAGAAAACCGGTTTGGAACGGTTAATCGTTAAAGCCTACAATTTATTGGGTCTGATTTCCTATCTTACGGCGGGTAAAAAAGAGGTGCGGGCTTGGACAATCAAAAAGGGAACTTTGGCGCCGCAAGCGGCCGGAGTGATTCACACCGATTTTGAGAAAAAGTTCATCCGGGCACAGGTGATTGAATATGGAAAAATAATCGAGACAGGGTCTTTTGCTTTGGCTAAGCAAAAAGGTTGGTTGCGCTCCGAAGGCCGGGATTATGAAATGAAAGACGGGGATGTGGTTGAATTCTTGATTGGAACATGATTTTTTTAAAAAAATTGCTGGAAAGCCTCAAAGATTCTCTTAGTCTAAGAGCAATGCATGATAATTTCGCGTTCCTTAGGTCCGTTTAACTCCACCAAAACAACTCTTTGTAAATCCCCAAGTAAAAGTTTCCCTCGCTTAATCGGTATCGCCAAAGATGCTCCAAGGAAAGAGGCAATAATATGGTCGGGAAGGTGGCTTATAAAATGGGTATGCTCGTGTTTTGATTGAACCTCATTAAATCTTGGTACCGGCACATCAAAAGCACCAATCAGATCTAGTTCAGATTCGGGATTTAGATAGGCGGTTGTAAGTCCAGCGGTGGTATGAGTTAAAAACAAATGGCACAAACCATTTTTTGTAGGATGTGTTTTAAGTAAAGCATTCACTTTATCCGTGATATCGATAATCTCTCTTGCTTTACCGGTCTTGATAATCAGTTTTTTAGACGTATTTATTTACCACCTTCCGTTTTGACTGTAATCTTTTTGGGTTGAGACATTGATTTAGCGAATGTTACCATCATCACCCCATTTTTATAATTTGCCTCAGGTTCGGCGTTGGGATCGATTTCTTTTGGAATCGGAACCCGGTAATAAAAAGAACGTGCGGCTTTGCGATAGTATTTTTTCTTTTTTTCCTCCTCTTTGGCTTCGCCTTTAATGGTAAGTACCCCTTTATCAAAGGTAATATCAATATCTTTGGGATCAATACCAGGAAGTGCTGCCTCGACATAAATATTTTTTTCATCCTCCGAAACCGAAAGACCGCTTGCGGCCTGAGGCGTGAGCCATTCTTCAAAATCTTCCCAAATGGAAGGAAAAGAAATCGCCGGAAATCTCCAGGGAGTAAGTTCAAAAGCCATTTTTTCACCTCCTTTTAAAATAAGTATTTTCTTTAAATATAGAAGTTAATAATCGGAAAAGCAGTAACCCATGTTACAAAAAAAGGAGGTGGTTTAATTTAGTGAAGATTTACTGTAGCCAGGTTACCGGCCACACAAAGAAGAAGAAAACAATCCTCAGGTTCAGGAAAAACCATTTCCTAAGGCGAAAAGTTGGACCTCTCCTTTCCTACTTTAGTAGCAAAGCTGCTATCGAAGGCAAGGCGTGGCCGGTAATTCCCTGACTACGCTAGCAATTATACATCAGGAGTGCTAATTTTTCAAGCGTTTTTTATTAGTTTTTATGAGTTTAAATAAGCGCCAATCTATGTTACAATTTATAAAGCAAAATTTTTAGGTGAAACACCTTAGTTTCGTGTTTAATTTTTATATTGATGCTTCAAACCGGGTTTGAAAAGATTTATTCAGCTACTTTAAGCTTTTTATATCCATTAAGTCTTAAGGAAACATATAAAGAGGTTATTCATCAGGCGATGAAGATTTCCGGGGCCAAATATGGCTCCATTTTTATTCCCGAGGGGGATGGATTTAAAAGGATTTATACATCCTCGCCGATTCTTTACAAAATAATCCCACGCAAAAATGGAAGCACCGCTAAAGTTTTTCGAGGTGGGAATTTTTCCATTATAAATCTCAGGAGTTTAGAACAATTCCATCCTCAATTAAGAGCTTTGGGGGTTGGAAACGATTTGAGTATTGCCCTTGTTTATAATGAGTTGAAAATCGGCGTTTTGTCCTTGATGTCTTTTAAAGATAAAATCTTTGGCAAAGAAGAGCTTGAACTTATTAAGCTATTTCAACCGTTAGCCACATTGGCTATCCACAAGGCTATTTTGACGGAAGAATTGAAAAAATCAATTGAGAATCAGGACTTTTTTATTTCCCTCGCCGCGCACGAATTAAAAACTCCTTTAACGTCAATTATCCTTTATTCACAGTTGATAGAAGACTCAACTCTGAAAGGAAAATTACCAAAACTTGAGTATATTAAAACTTTATTGGGGGAAGAGAAAAGACTTACTAAATTAATCGGCGAGCTTTTACAGGTGCACCAAATCCGTACCGGAAAACTGCGATTCGATTTTTCCAAGTGTGATTTAAAAGAGGTTATAAAATCTTCCTTGGTAAGCAATCAGAAGACATTCACTAATCATGTTGTAAAATTTTATGACCGGCTCGACAAAAAAAACGCATGGGTTTTAGGTGATTCTGATAAGTTAACACAGGTAATTGTTAACTTAATAAATAATAGCGTCAAATTTTCCCCGCATGGAACAAAAATTATTTCTACCTTAAAGTTCCACGATGGCTATTTTATTTTTTCGGTCAAAGATCAGGGGCAGGGCATCCCCAGCGAGGACCTGCCGAATATTTTCGATAAATTTTATCAGGGAGCTCATGGAAGACAAAAAACCGGAATGGGCCTGGGGCTGTATTTATCAAAATATATTATTCATGAGCATAAAGGGAAAATTGAGATCCAATCTGAATTCGGAAAAGGTACAACCGCAACGATTAAATTACCTCAGTACGGATTGCATAGATCCTTGAAAAAATCCCAGCGATGACATTTAAAGAAAAACCTATTCCTCGTAATCATGAGTCGTTGGGACAAAAAGCCGAAGCCATCAAGCAAGTTTATTATTATCAAGATTATCATGATCAAGATTATCGAAATATAGGAAGTCCTAATTTAAGGGTTTTTTTAGATGAATTCGCCAAAGATTTTCGGGAGACCGCCGGAGTTTTCTCTCCCCAGATAATCATGGTTGAAGGAATCCCGGGATCGGGGAAGAGCTATCTTGCGAACAGCATAATCCGCCCTTACCTTACTGAAAAATTGGAAGATGCGGTTGATAAAATATCCATTCTTCACTGGGACACTCAAGAAAAAAATCTCGTAGCAATGCTTGAAAAAACACATGTTGCCATGCAAGAGGGTAAGCCTTATTCCTGGGGATTTAAGCGCTTAGTTGCTGGTATGGTCAAGGCTCGACATCCCGAACTGACCCCAGGCCATAAAAGTTTTAAAGAAAATTTTGAACAGGAGGCCGTAAATTTACTTTCATTAAGAATAATACACGGAGAACCTTATTCCCAGGAATTTCTTTTTTCCACCAATGTTTTAATGAGAATGCGAATGGCAGATTTGATCAAAAAATCTGGACCGCGACATTTAATTATCGTTGATAAGCCAGGTGGAACATACTTACCCGCCAGTGGTCATCAGGATCCTGCATCAGCAAGAGACTACGGGGCCGGATTTTTTTGGGATTTATATTTAGGGGAAGATTTTTTCAAAGGAATAAAAGGAAAGAGATTACGAATGGGTCATGTTAGTGTTGTGCCGGGTCCGATGATTGATCTTTTAGTTATTGCCCGACACTTAATCCAAGAAGCCAGACTTAAAAAAAACAAACAAGAAGCTCTTACTGCGGCTAACAGGATAACCTATCTTTTTGGCCTAGATAGGTTTTCTTCCTGGGAGGATCTCTGGAAGTTTCCTGTGGGAGGAAGTGTTGCACAAGTTGAAAGGGCAAAATCTGGGCCAATAGATATTGTTGGGCAGATGGAAGATTTTCGTAATTTAACTTATGATTTTTTACGTCTTCCGACCTCAATTAAACTTGTATACGCAGCTTCAAGCCGCCTAAACACCCTAGAAAGTTTCTTAGTTTGGTGGAGACAGAATATTAGAGATCCTCAGCTTGAAAAAATAATTGCTAATGCCCGCGAAGTGGCAGAGTTAACCGGTAAATCCCCGCTTACGGCGATTCGGGAGAGCTTGATGATGCTTGCATCAGCAAGGGTTTTGGAGCTACTTGGGCAACTCACTGATCATCGGGTGATTCTTTACAATAATCCCGATCTTCCAATACCCGATGAGTTAGCACTCAAGGATTTCCTTCGGCGGAATTTGTAAAGTTGACACAAATTATTACAATATGTTTATCTGTTAATAGGGTAGTCTTTAGGAATTGTTTATCTTGAATAATAACTTATAATGTCTTTAAAAATCGGAATTGTGGGTTTGCCAAATACGGGAAGATCAACATTATTTAACCTGCTTCTTAAACGTCAATTCTCCAAAGTCGCTGATTATCCATTCACCACTACCGATTCCCATACCGGGGTGATTGAGGTTCCGGATGAGCGGGTTAAAAATCTGGCCTCGATGCTCGGAGCCGAAAAGATCTTCCCCGCGACAATACAATTTCTTGACATCGCCGGTTTAGTTAAAGGCTCTCATCATGGACAAGGGTTGGGTAATGATTTTTTGGCCCATATTCGAGAAGCCGATGCTATTTTGCATGTTGTGCGGTTTTTTGATCATGTCAGGCTTCACATGACCTCCGAATATGCCACTAAAAGCGTTCCTCATGTTATGGGGTCTATAAACCCAACTAGAGATATTGAAGTTGTCAAAGAAGAGTTACGGCTGGCGGGCATTAAAAAACCGACTCTGTATTTGATAAATATCGATAAAACAGTTGCAAATGACAAAGTTACAATTGAGAAATTACGGCAAAAACTTCAGTTTGAAATGAAGATAGATAAGGTAATTTTTTCCTGTGTAAAAAATGGAGAAAATGAAGATGGCAATATAAATACGATTATTGATCACTGTTTTAAACTTCTAAACCTTATCATTTTTTACACTCTTAATCGGGGAGTGCTTCATGCGTGGTCAATTAAAGAGGGAAAGACCATTTTAGAAGCGATCAAGGAAACACAAGCTGATTCAAATCAAAATTTTCCCCAAGTCGAGGTAATTGGAACCGCAGAAATTTTAAGCTTAGGAAACTGGCAGAAAGCAAAAGAGGTAGGGAAGGTACAAAAGGTTGAAGATGATTATCTAATCCAGGATGGAGATATAGTCTCATTTCAAAACGAAAATCACGCCAGCTCTCCGGTTGGGAACGTACCTCTTGCCAAAGGAAATCCAGTTTGATATACTTTTCCCCATGCGTAATTATGAACTGGTTTTAGTTTTGAAATCTGATTTGAGCGAAAAGGTTCGCGCGGATTTTTTGGCGGAAATTAAGAAGCTGGTTGAAGAAGCAAAAGGTAAGGTTGAAACCGAAAATCTTTGGGGAAAGAAAAATTTGGTCTATCCCCTTAAGAGAGAAAAAGAAGGGTTTTATGTTTATTATGCTTTAGATCTTCCGCAAGGAAAAACTGCCTCACTTGAGAAGAAGATAAAAATGAAAGGAGAAGTTTTAAGGCATTTACTTGTGAGGAAAGAGTAATTAGACTTGTAACTTTGCAAGGAGGTAAAAATGGCTTCACGTTCGTTAAATAGAGTTCAATTGATTGGTAATTTAACAAGGGATCCTGAATTGCGTTATACTCCTCAGGGAACGGCTGTTTGTACTTTTGGTTTGGCAACAAACCGTTCTTGGACAACTGATGGCGGAGAGAAAAAGGAAGAAACCGAGTTTCACCGCATTGTAGCCTGGAACAAATTAGCCGAACTTTGTTCCCAACTTTTGACTAAAGGAAGAAAAATTTATGTTGAAGGCCGACTTTCCACCCGTTCCTGGACGGGGCAAGATGGCGGTCAGCGAACAACTACAGAAGTCGTAATTGACGACATGATTCTTTTGGATTCCCGCCGTCCGGTTGAGGAAGCAGCGCCTCAAGTTGAGACAGCGAGCGTAGGCGAAGAAGTCGGGGAAACTGATTCTTTAGCAAGTAACACGCCTTCAAATTTAGGTTCAAGTAAGTCCCAGGGAAAAGGGAGCAAAGGTAAAAAGAATGCTGAAGAAGCAGAGAAAGAAGAAGGCGGCGAAGAAAAAATCGATCCTGACGATATCCCATTTTAATAACCAATGTATAAAAAAGTTTTTAAAAAGCGTCCCATACGCCAAGTTTGTTATTTTTGTGAAAATAAAACGTTGCCGGATTTTAAGGCCGACGAGGTTTTACGCCGTTTTATTTCAGAACGAGGCAAGATTTTAGATCGCTCAAAAACCGGAACTTGCGCAAAACATCAGCGAAGACTAACGATCGCGGTGAAGCGTGCTCGCCATTTGAGCCTCTTGCCTTTCGTCGCAAGAATTTAACATCTTCATGAGTCATTTAACTGTCCGCCTTCCCCAAAAAGGAAAAATTTTAGTTTCAGAGGGACAAAAAGTTTCCCGTGGTGATTCTCTGGCCGAAATAGAAAATAAATTAGACGAAGTTTATCTCAATCTGGCAAAAGCCTCCGGTCTTAGACCCAACAAAGTCATAACCGTATTGGTTAAAAAAATTGGCGACGAAGTTATAGAGGGTGAAATAATCGCCCGGAAAAAAGGCCTTTTGGGAGAGAAAAAAATCAAAAGTCCTATTTCCGGAACGCTGGAAAAACTTGAGGAAGATACTGGAGTTTTAACAGTTGGCATAAAAGGCGAAAAAACAATTTTAAAAGCTCCGGCTGCGGGGAAGATAGTCGAAATTAAAAATGATGAGATAGTTATTGATTGTGCCGGGACCGTAATACCGGCCGAAAAAGGCGGAGGAATCGAAGTTACGGGAGAATTAGTCAGCTTAAAAAATCCAACAGTCGGTCTTTATGATTTAACATCCGAATTGGAAGAAAAGATTGTTGCGGCGGAAATTTGGACAAAAGAGGCGTTAATTAAAGCAAAAAGTTTGCAAATCAAGGCCATTTTAGGTACAGATTTTAGAGGCGAAATGGATGTTTGCCCCCTGACTTTTCTTGCTTTGACTCCCGATAATTTTAAAAAAGTGTTAAAATATGTTGATCACCAGGTGATTGTTTTTGGTGAGGAAAAAAATTTAGTCGTTATTAGCAAGTCATGAAAATCACAAACGCAAGAAAATATATTTTAATATTAGCGCTCATCATTCTCTCTGGTGAGATCGGATACAATTTGGGTAAATATGAAGTAAAACTGGCTTGGCAAAACTGGCGTCCGCAATACTCTGTTATCAATCGCCAACCCCCGTCCCAGCGCGACGTCGACTTTGAACTCTTTTGGGATGTTTGGGATAGTCTTTCCAAAAATTATATTGATAAAAGTAAACTTGACCCACAACAAATGGTTTACGGTGCAATCACCGGAATGACCAAGGCAGTTGGCGATCCCTATACCGTATTTTTGCCTCCGGAAGAGAATAAAGCCTTCAAGGCGGATTTGGGTGATACAAAATTCGAAGGAATCGGGGCTCAGCTTGGGGCAAAAGACAGCTCCATTCTAATCGTTGCTCCCTTAAAGGGTTCTCCGGCTGAAAGTGCGGGCATTAAAGCTGGCGATGTCATTTTAAAAGTTGGTTCAGAAGAAACAATCGGCTGGACCGTTCCTGAGGTAGTTGCTAAAATTCGAGGACCCAAAGGAACAAAAATTGTTTTAACAATTTTGCGCGAAAATGAAACAAAACCGAAAGATATAGAAATTATTCGGGATACGATTATTGTTAAAAGTGTGGAATGGAGCATAAAAGAAAGCGAGGATTGTAAAGGAGGAGAGAAGAATTGCAAAGTTGTCTATCTAAAGCTATCAAGATTCGGGGATGAAGTGGGTGAGTGGAATAGAGCTATAGACGAAATTAGAACTCAGCTTTCAGGTTCGGCGGGAAGTTCAATTAAGGGGTTGGTTTTTGATCTAAGAAATAATCCCGGCGGATATTTATCCGGTGCCGTTTTGGTGGCTTCAGAATTTTTGAAAGAAGGAACGGTTGTCCAACAGGAAAATGCCGGAGGACAAAAGCGGCCCTATGTTGTTGAAAAACCCGGGAAATTGACGACAATTCCGATGATTGTTATAATTAACAAGGGTTCGGCCTCGGCTTCAGAAATTGTTGCCGGAGCCTTGAAAGAAAATAATCGCGCCGAGCTTTTAGGCGAGAAGTCTTTTGGTAAGGGCAGTATCCAGGAGGCAGAAGATGTCGGTCAGGGTGCGGGTTTGCACATCACCACCGCTAAATGGTTATTACCCTCGGGTAAGGGCGTTGAAAGTGGCCTAGTCCCAGATATTGAAATAACTGCCTCGGATGATCCCACGAAAGACCCTCAGCTTCAAAAGGCGATTGAAACGTTGGTGAGATGAAAAAAAATTTTATTCTCGTTTCAATACTTGTTGTACTTGTGGCTATTGGTATTTCTTCCGGACTTTTTGGTGGTTGGGACACTTTGAGCCAGCGTCTTCCTCGACTTGAAATTCCAAAAACAGAAAATCAGTTTCTCCCTGGCCAGGAAAAGGTGAAGATTGTAACTGAGGAATCGGTAGTAATAGATGTTGTGAAAAAGGTGGGGCCATCGGTGGTAACAATTGGAATGGAAAAACAACAGGTGAGCCAACCTTTTGAAATTAACCCGTTTGACCCATTTGGTATTCTTCGGCCACAGCAGCCACAACTTCAGGAAAAGAAAATTGAACAGGACATCGGCTCGGGTTTTATTATTTCTTCTGACGGAATGATTGTTACTAATAAGCATGTAGTTTCCGACACCACTGGTAAGTATAAGGTTGTTACTTCCGACGAAAAGGTTTATCAGGTTCAGAAAATTTATCGGGATACAGCCAATGATTTGGCAATTTTAAAAATCGATGCCTCGAATCTTAAGCCGGTTGAATTGGGTGATTCTTCCAAACTTGAGGTTGGTCAATTCGTGATTGCTATTGGAACTGCTTTAGGCGAATTTCGCAATACCGTAACAACAGGAGTTGTTTCAGGACTTGGGCGGGGGATTACGGCCGGCTCACCTTTTGAAGGGGCGGCAGAAAGACTGGATGATGTAATTCAAACAGATGCCGCCATAAATCCCGGAAATTCCGGCGGTCCACTTTTAAACTCCGCCGGACAGGTGGTAGGCATTAACGTCGCAGTGGCTGCCGAAGGACAAAATATCGGTTTTGCTTTGCCCATAAATTTAATTAAAGACTCATTGGTAAATTTTGAACAAACCGGTAAGTTCTCCCGCGCCTATTTGGGAGTAAGTTACAAAATGATTAGTCGGAATACCGCTCTTTTAAACGACGTGCCTGAAGGAGCATATGTAGTAGAAGTTACGCAAGATTCGCCGGCAGATAAATCGGGAATTAAAGAGAAAGATATTATTACCAAAATTGATGGTAAAAACATTCGAGAAAATGAGGGGGATTTAGCCCAAATTATTTCCAAAAAAAAGGTGGGGGATCGGGTTGAATTAACCAGTTGGCGAAATGGCGTAGAATCAAAATTGTCAGTTACTTTAGGGGAGGCGCCTTAAGAAAGAGTGGCGGTGACGGTACTAACCACCGGTTCCAAACGTCCGTCTACAATCTGCTCAAGATTGTGCCATGACTTGTTAATACGGTGATCTGTAACGCGGTTTTGAGGAAAATTGAATGTCCGGATTTTTTCCGCTCTCATACCCCGCCCGATTAATGATCGATAGCCAGCGACAGTTTTTTCTTTTTCCTCTTCCTGTTTTTCCCAAAGCTTAGATCTTAAAAGTGAAAGAGCGCTTTGTCTGTTTTGCCATTGATCGCGTTCAGTTTGACAAGTTACAACAACCCCTGTCGGTTTATGATGAAGTCTGACAGCCGAGGAAACCTTTTGGACATTTTGTCCGCCTTGAGAAGAAGCACGGTAAAACTCCCATTCACAATCTTCTGGACGGACATGAATTTCGGTTTCCGGGATTTCCGGCAAAACGGCCACGGTAGCCGTTGAAGTATGAATCCGGCCCCTTTTTTCCGTCTCCGGAATTCTTTGGACGCGATGCACGCCGGACTCAAATTTCAGTTTTTCAAAAGCATCCGATCCTGCAATTTTTAAAACCCCTTCATCTAAAAGCTGGGTTTTGTATCCCTGGTTTTGAGCAAAACGAAGATACATGCGTAAAAGGTCTTGGGCCCAAATTTTGGCCTCCGAACCTCCGGCAGCCGGCCTGATTTCCAAAATAATCGCAGAAATATTGGAAGCCATAAAAAGTTTTATCCTTGTTTTTGTTGCGAGAGCATTGCTTTGAAATCTCTGAAGGATTTAGGGGCTTCTTCTTTTTTCAGTCGTTCTTTCTTGGCTTTTTTGGCCGAAATCTCAGGAGCGTGTTCTTGAGCAAACTTTACCTTCTGCTGGAATTTTTCAACGCGACCCAAAGTGTCGATAAATCTTTGCTGGCCCGTATAAAAGGGGTGGCAACGGGAACACACCTCGGTATGAATTTCCGGCGTGGTTGAACCGATTGTAAAAACATTACCGCACGCACAAATTACTTGTGCATTTGGATACCATTGTGGATGAATATTCTTTTTCATGATCTTAAAAAATCGCGAAACTCAAAAGGATTCGCCAGATTATTATACTTATAATAGGTTTGAATTGCAAGAGATTAGTCTTGAAAATCTACTAGATCTCTAAGCTCCGCAGCCTTTTCAGAGGTGACCATCTTTTTAAAAGCCTTTGCTTCTATTTGTCGGGCGCGTTCTCTAGTAATTCCGAGTATAATTCCGATTTCCTCCAGTGTATGTTTTTTTTGATTATTTAATCCTAGATGGAATTCCACAACCATTCTTTCCCGGTTAGTAAGAAGGCTCAATAGTTCTTCCACTTTTTCTTCGCCAACGGTTTGCTCGACTGCAGTTTCTGGTTGTGTTTCTGGATCATCATCGGCGATGAAATAGGCGCGACTTAATTCCTTATCTGCCTCGGGAGAATTTATCGGTTGATCAAAAGAACCCGGATCCATTCTGCGAGCTCTATCAACTCGCTCAACTTCTTCTTTAGAGAACCCGTATGTCTGGAGTTCTTCAGTTGAAGGTTCCCGACCATGAGTCATTTGGAAATCTGATTTAGCGTGGTCAACTCCAGTAACTTTCTCTTGAACGCCAAAAGGGATATGGATTGTTCGGGATCCAGCCATTTCCCTCTGAGCTGCTGATCGGATCCACCATGTCGCGCAAGTAGAAAATTTTAATCCGTCACGCCATCTAAAAACACCAATAGCCTGAGGGATGCCTTTAAATAGTCCAGCCTGGACTACATCCCTAAAATCAATTCCTCTATTTGAGCCCTCGTTTTTTTCATATTCTTGCCCAGCAATCTTTTTAACCAGCCCTATATTGGCTTCAATAAGTCTATTAACAGCCGCAGTCGCTTTTTTAATCTGCTCAGTTTTTGCTTTAATTACTTGACCATCGGAAAATAATTCCATAATAGAGATAAAAGGAGCTTCCTCGTCCATTATTTGATTTTTAATCTCCGCGACTACTTCTTCAGGATTTCTTTTTTTAGCCCCATCGCCGCCAGCTTTAAAGTGAAGGATATAATCAAGCATGTTAGCTTCAATTTTAAATCCCTTTTTGCGAAGATCATCGCAGCTGACTAATCCCTTTTCAATTTCACTAAAGGTGGTCTGTTCTTCTTCAAAACTAAGAAGATCTCCATTATTAGATTCCCGCTCATCCGGGTTGACCAAAGAACTATACGGAAGAACCTCGGAAGAATCCGGATGAATTATCGTTTTGCTTCTATTAAATTGTTCGTGTTGTACGGCCATAAGTATAAATTAAAAACAAAAAACTCCAGTCGGAACTGGAGAATTATAGGTTATTTTAATACTTCAGGTGACCAATGTCAAGACTTTAATCGTTCCAGAGATGATTCTGTAAATGGGAAAATTTCTTGGATATTTTTTCCTGAGCTTGGGCTTCAATTTGACGAATACGTTCGCGAGTAACACCGAATTCTTTACCAACCTCTTCAAGAGTATATTCGTGATCGTAGCCGATGCCACTGCGCATCATTAAAATCTTTCTCCATCTTGGGTTTAAAGATTTTAAAGCTATTTCTAAATCTCTAACTAAACCTGCATGATTCGCATATAATATAGGATTATCGTTGTCGTTTGGGTCTTCGATCATGCTTCCAATTGCAACCGGTTCTTTGCCCTTTACGTATTTGGGTGCCTCCAATGAAATATTCGCTTTTGGCGCGCTTTTTATTAACTCGATTCTTGAGAGTGGCCACTCTAGAAATTGAGCAGTTTCGCTATCAGTAGGAGGTTGTCCCATTTTGTCGAGAAGGAAATCGTAGGCCTTTTCATATACCCTTTCCCAGTCTATGCGATGACTCGGCAGAGCAATTATTGAGCCATCTTTACCTATTGCTTCAGTAATCATATGTTTTACCCAGTGAGGAATGTAGGTTGAAAATTTATTGCCTGAGCGCCAATCAAATCTTGCCAGACCTTTTAAAAATCCAAGTTTACCTATCTGGATGAGGTCATCCATTGTTAAAGAACCTTTTTTTCTATAATAAAATTTAGCGGTTTCCACAACCAGTCCATGATTATGTTCGACTGCCTGATCGCGGGATTCTTTAGCTCTAGCGACCATTTTTTTTAATTCTTCTAAATCCTTTTCAGAAAGCTCATTCTCATTGATCTCTGGGAAAAGGTCTTCGATGACTAAATTTTTCCGCAGATCTGAAAGATTCCCATCAACTTTATTTCTAAATTCGGGAGTTTTTGTATCCTCACTTTCTGCGGCTACACGATCCAGAATCACTCCTTCTATTGATTGATTAATATTTATCGGGTCGTGTTTTCTTAGGAGGTGGTAGGCAACAATACCGCGTTCAATATTTTGCGCAATTTCTATTTCCTGCTCTCTAGTAAGCAATTCCTTTCGTACGCTTCTGTATGATGCTCCCGTATTTTTGTCGACAAAGGCAACTCTTGGGTCTTCTGCGGACTGAAATACAGGATTAAATCGTTTATTTGGTTTGTATGCTAGAACTTGTTCTTTTCTCATCGCACAATTTTTATAGGATATTTTACTTTTCTGACTTGCTGAAGTCAACTGTTTTGAAGGCGAGAATGGGTCAAGAGGCGTTTTTTCTCCAACAAAAAGACTCCGGTCAGGATAAGAAAGGCACCGATCAGAAAGGGAAAGGTGATTTTCTCACCAAGAAGGGGCAAGGCGATAACTGCCGCAGCTAGGGGTTGTAACGAGCTGAAGAGGCTAACTTCTGATGCCGGCAGTTTGGAAAGGCCGAAATCCCAGGCAAGATAAGCTATGGTTGAGGAAAAAAATGCGCCATAGGCAATACCGACGATACCCTTAATATCTAAATCTAAAACCCACTCGGGAGACATGATGTACTCCGCGTAAAATCCGGGGAAAAAAGAAAAAGCGCCAATTAAGAATGAATAAAAAACGATGGTAATGGCCGGATACGAGACGAAAAGTTTTTTAGCGGTAATTTCGTAGCCCACCCAGGATAAAACTGCTAAAAGCATTAAGAAGTTACCCAGAAGATGGGAGTCAATGCCGTTTTCGCGAATGGGATTGATAATTAAAACAATCATTCCTAAAACTGCCAGAGATAAGCTCAGGATTAAAATTGGTCTCAACCTCTCTTTCAAAAAAATATGAGCGGTAAAAAGGGTAAGGATGGGGGCGGTGGTTAAAAGAACGGCGGCGTTTAAAGCGGTGGTATATCTTAGTGCCTGGAAGAAAAAAGAAATATTTAAGGTGATTCCTAAAAGACTTATCAGCACAATACGATCGATATCTTTACTAGAGATTTTAAGATGGTTTTTGGCCAGGGGAAAAATTAAAAAGGCAGCCAGAAAAAATCGCAAAAAAGCTAAAGAAAATGGGGGAATATTGCCAAGCGACCATTTAAAAATTGGAACAGCCGCGCCCCAGATCAGGGCAGCAATCACTAAGGCAATAATTGCTCTTTTTTTAGAATTTGAAGGCATCGGGCAGGTCGTCGACAGAAACCGTTTTTTGGGTCTTCTGTGACATATCTTTGATTGTTATTTTATTCTGGCTAATTTCATCCGGACCGGCGATAACCACAAAAGGGATTCCTTTTTGATCAGCATATTTTAACTGTTTTTCGAGTTTACTTTCAGGATCTGGCCAAAGGTCGGTGTTTATACCTTGGGAACGCAGCTTTTCGGTTATAGCCAGAGATTTTTCTGCCAAATCTTGGGAGAATATCGTTACCAAAACTTTGGTAGTAATTAGATCTTTGGGAAATAAGTTCAGCTGGTCCATGGACTCAATGATCCTGTCAAAGCCAAAGGCAAATCCAACGGCCGAGATCTGTTTTCCGGCAAACATACCAATTAGACTGTCATATCTACCACCACCACCAATAGATTTATCTTCTCCATACTCGGGAATTACCACCTCAAAGATCAGACCTGTGTAATAATCGAGTCCTCTTACAAGCATGGGGTCGAATTCGATATTTGTTATGTTGTACTTATTTAATAAGTCCATTATTTTTTGAAGATTTGGGGTTATTTTTTGATTTTCCACAGAATTAATAATTTTTTCTGCTTGTTCTCTAGGAATATTAAAACTAACCATTTCCTCTAAGGCTTGGTCAGCGCCTATTTTTTTTATTTTATCTAATGACCTCATGAAAGGACCTAATTCACTTTCTCCAAGAGTGAGGAATTCTCCGCTGTTAAATATAAATCTATCATTGATTAGAATCTTAAAATTTTTAAAGCCTAAACTTTCCAACCCTTTGGCTACACAGGCAATGACTTCGGCATCGGCAAGAGGGGAGTTGGTGTCCACTATGTCAATATCACACTGCAAAAATTCTCTGAATCTTCCTTTTTGAGGGTTTTCGGCCCGCCAAACCGGTTGGATTTGATAGCGCTTAAATGGAGTGGGTAACTGGTTGCCATATTGCGCCACCACGCGTGCCAAGGGTACGGTTTGATCGTAGCGCAAAGCTACTTTTCGGCCACCGCGGTCGGTGAAACGGTACATCAGTTTATCGCCTTCTTCGCCATATTTTCCCAGCAGAATATCCTCATATTCAAGCGCCGGCGTCTCAAGCGGCTCAAAGCCATAGGATTCAAACACCTTTCTCAAGATGTTTATTACATACTGCCTTTTTTTGGCTTCCTTAGGTAAAAAATCCCGGAAGCCCTTCAGTGTTCGTGGCTCAATCATATTTTTTACTCCTCTAATCATAAAGATTTTAGTATCAAAATACAAGGTAAATGCAAAATTTTAACGTGGTGTCCAGCCATTACTACTTGCAAACTGGTCATAACCCCATTCGACGGCTTTTCGGCCACAGTATTTACATTCTGCCACGTATAATACGGTATCGTTTTCGATCCTTTTCTCTTTTTGATTAATACCTTCATTCCTCTTGCATTCTTCAGCACTAAATGGACATTTTATTTTATTAGCAATTTCTTGCCATGAGAGCTTCTTTTCACACACACAAATTCACCTCCTTCTAAAATTTTATCGGTGATTTTTAAGAATCTTCTGTTAGTTTTTGGTAGGCGGGGGGAGAGACGAAAGAATCGATCATCTAGGCCACGGAATAAGCTACCATTAACTACAGATACGCCATTTTTACTCAATGCCTGAATAAATAATTTTGAAACAGGGGAAACGCGATTAACCTTAACTAAAATATTATTTGCCTGTGAATCATAAACTGTAAATCCGCGCTTTTTTAATTCCCGAGTTAAGAATTCTTTTTCCTGAATCATAAGTCGCCGGCTTTTTTTAATAAATTTCTGGTCATTTAAGGCTATAATCGCTGCGTTTTCGGCAAAGGCATTAAGAGGAAATGGCTGTCTGATCTGATCAACCGCCTTTATTAATTTTTCCCTGGCGATTAAAACACCGATTCGTAGGCCGGCAAGCCCAAAGGCTTTGGAGAAAGTGCGCAAAACTATTAAGTTATTTAATTGATTCAGGGCAGGTACTACAGATTTCCCGCCAAATTCAATATTGGCCTCATCAACTATCATAGATAAAGGCGAAACTTTTTTGACAAAGTTAATGATTTCCTTATCTTTTAAAATCTTTCCCGTAGGATTATTGGGGTTACAAAGAAAAATTAATTTTGTTTTTTTATTGATATTTGCGATCATCATTTTTAAGTCGATATCAAGATTTCTATTCATTTTGGTGAAACTTGGTTGTGCGCCTGCCAAAATGGTTGCTGTTTCAAAAAGGGGGAAAGTTACTTCCGGAATGAGAACATTATCACCGGGTTTGAGAAGAACTCTACAAACCAGATCAATGAGAGTTTCCGAACCATTGCCAAAAGTTATATTTTCTTTGGAAAGGGCAAAGTTTTGAGCCAAGGCGGTTTTTAGTTTTTGAGAACGTGGATCGGGGTAATTAGTGATAAGTTTTAAATCACTTTTTAAAGCCGCAAAAATCCGAGGCGAACATCCCAGTGGATTTTCACTTAAACTTAGGTCAATCGGTAATTTTTTTCCCAGTGCATATAATTTTGGTAATTTCATATTTTTTCCCACGAAAAAACCAGCCCCTGCTGGCTGGTTAAGTTGTACAAATATTTTAAAGTTTTAAATCTGAGTTATCCTTTTAGGCAACAAAAACCAACCAACAGCTACTGCGGTTGATGATGCCAAACTGAAAAGGATAAGTTTGTCATACAGGCTATTTTAGCAAAATATTGCTGTTTGTCAAATTTTAACCCGGACTCTTAAAATCTGGAGCCTGCGCGCCTTATTTCTGGTAAATCTTGCTAAAGATCATCAGGAAGTAGTCAACTTTTTTTGCCATCCAAAAGTTCAATGACGGGCTGGTGGCGCTTATGGGAGTGCAATCTCAACACTCCCTTATTTCCAAGCTGCCATATACGATTAACGCTTTTCCCCAATAGATTACCAACTTCTTTTAAAGTATGACCTTGGCTCACAGGACCTAAACCAAATATTTGTTGAAGAGTTAGACATTGTCGAGGAGTTAATGTTTCGAGTATCTGATCAACCGTATTCATCAGGGATACCATTAAAAATGGGTCATTAGCAATTTCATCTAGGCGATTTCTTCTTTCAGCATGATGCGGATGTTTACGGTAAAATTGAGTAAGAATTTCCTCAGAAGTTGGGTCGGGTAGAAGAGGTAAATTGGGTAAGTGGCGTTTTCGCTGGCTGTAGGTTAGATGCTTTCTAAATAAGGATCGTCTTACTATTTCCTCATCCGAATGTAAGGAACAAAGTGTCCGAACAAAATTAATATACCCGGAAATATTTCTTTTTTCTTCTACTGAAGACTCAATAGGGAGACCGCGTTCTTGTAAAGACACTTTAAAGCAAACGATATCAATCTCTTGTTTTTTTGTCAATTTTTGGCGACATGTGATAAGATACAGCAACTAATTTAAACCTCGAAAAATGAGAACGATAAAAGAAACCCGAGAAAATGGACACTGGATAATCCATGAAAAATCACTATCCCCGCCGCCGGACGACCCCATCTCGGAAGATGATGAATCAGTAGCTCCGGATACATCTTTAGATAATGGCGATAAGGGCGTTTACCCTTTATCAGAAAGTGCCGATCCCACCATTCCATGGGTGGGGAAGACGTCGTTAAAACGATCCGATAAAGGCGAACGATCAAATGGAATAGTTATATACAAATTTCTCCCACCTACGCCTAACCGGGAATCGGAAATATCAGATTTAGAGTTGATCGAGAGAGCCAAAAAGGGCAAAAATGAAGCATTCGGCACTATTTATGAACGACATGTGAATAGAATTTATAGCTACCTTTATTATCGTACCGGAAGCCACCCAGATACCGAGGAATTAACACAGACTGTATTTTTAAATGCCTTTGTGAATTGTGGAAATTTTGTGCCAAAAGGCGAGGGGCTCGTTTCGAGCTGGCTTTTTAGAATTGCTCACAATTTAATGGCTAATTTTCATCGAGATAGCAGCAGGCATAGAAATCATCAATATGGGGGAGATAAACCTAAAGACGAAGTTTTAATGGATTTTGCAAGTCATTTCGGTAATCCTGAGTCTGAAGTAGAATTAGATGAAAGAGTAGTGATGGTGAGAAAAGCAGTATCGAGATTATTACCAACTCAAGCGCAAGTTATTTATTTTAGATTTGTTGAAGAGTTATCAAATGGAGAAATAGGTAGGATATTAGGCAAGAGTGAAGGTGCGATTAAAGCATTGCAACATCGAGCGCTCGCGGCCTTAAGGAATGACCAAGAGCTACTGAAATTATTTTTTAGCTCGAATAATAGCTAAATCAAAATTTTTACAACTCAATAATTTCTTTAGAAGATTTGGTTGAAACCTGAGGGCCGGTTTCGGTCAGAACCACTAAATCTTCGATTCGCACCCCAAATTGGTTTTGCAAATAAATTCCCGGTTCAATAGAAAAAACCATCCCCGGTTTTAATGTATCCTTGCTTTTAAAAGAAAGGCGAGGGGATTCATGTTCGCAAAGTCCCACCCCGTGACCTAGTCCATGGGGGATGGCGGGATAACCTTGGGAGGTGATATAGTCTCGAGAAGCTTTATCAACTTCCGAAGGCTTTATTCCATAGTTTCCAGATTCTTCGCTTCGTTTAGAATGACAATAATGCTTAAGAAATTCAATCGCTTTTTTCTGTGCTTCTAAAACAACGTTATAAACCTTCTTTTGCTCTTCGGTTGCTTTTCCCAAAAAAACCACCCGCGTCATATCTGAGCAATAATTTTCCGCCTTCGCTCCAAAATCCAGTAAAACGATATCCTGTTTTTTAATTTTTCTGTCGCCGGAGCGGTGATGAGGATAAGCCGAATTAGGGCCGGAGGCAACGATCGGGTCAAAAGATAAATCCACCACACCTTTCTTTCTGATAAACCATTCGATTTCATCTGCTATCTCTTTTTCGGTCAGACCTGGTTTTAAAAATTTCAAAAGATGGGCAAAAGCCAAATCGGCAATCTGGCACGCGCGTTTTATTGAAGTAATTTCCTTGGGATCCTTTATCGCCCGGGATTCCTCGACAATATTATATGTTGGAATAAGTTTTATCCCCACTTCGGCTTTTAGTTTTTCATATTCTCCGAAAGTCAGATTTGTTTTCTCAAAACCCAGGCATTTAACTTTTTCTTCCCGAACAAGATTGGCTATAATCTGGACAAGATTTTGTCGGGGGGTTATTTCCAGACAATTAAAATCATTTTTTAAAATTCGGGCTTGTTCAATGTAGCGGCCGTCAGTTAGTAAAAAACCCCGATGAGGAGTGATGAGCAGGAAGGCTTCTCTTTCCTGGGGAGAAAGAGGAAAAAATTGAGAAAGATAGGCAAGATTATAAAAATCGCTAACTAAAAGGGCGCCGATTTTCTTAGCGCCGAGTGTTTGTTGAATTTTTTTCAAACGGGTCATTGAGTCGGCTGGGGTGTCTTTAGGGCAAGAATAAAAATGCGATTGGCACTAACATGATTTGCCGCATCATCCAGAAGCGGGCCATTGACATGAACGATATCACCGACTTTTATATCAGAAAAGCCGGATTTTACCGCCCCCGTGCCTTGGGCCCATCTAGCAGTTTTCGTTTTGTTTTCAATCTCAATAAGATATGTTACGGTTTCTTTACCGTTTTTAACGGTTAGAGTGTTTTTTTGCTCATCTTTCTTTTCCACTGTGCCGACGATATTTGGTGGCGGGGTTTTTACAAAAACAGTTTTGGCAAGGAATTCACCTTGAGCATCTCCAATACCCACAATAGAAGCCCGCTGACCCTCTTTTAAGTTAGAAACGGACAGTGTTTTTTTTCGGCCGGCTTCAATTTGATAAATTTTTGTTTCATCAAAAACAAAAACTGTTCGGTCGCCGGCTTTTGTCGCAAGAGTTAGATTGCCACTTTTGTTTGACCGGATTTCTCCAACGATGGCTTTAGGAGATTGGAGTTGTCTGATTTGGGCGACTTTAGTTGCCACTCTTTCTTTAAGATCTTGAACCTTTTCCTGTATAAGATCTTGGCTTGATTTCACAGCCGCCTGCGGGGTGGGCGTGGGTGTTGCGGTAGTTTGGTTTTCCTGCGCGTTGACGGCCAGTGGGGAGAATATTAAAAGAAAAGAAAATAGTAATAAATTAAAATAAATCATATTTAATCGGTGCTGTAAATAACTGTTCTTTCAATCGTTTCTTCTTTTTGGCCTTCCTGAGGATAAACGGTTACTGTAACTGTGTTTTCTCCTTCTTCAAGTTTTAAATCTTGCGAAAAGACGCCGTTGGTCGGAACTACTAAAGCCTTATCTTCTGCGGGGCTGGAGATAACTACAGTTGCGCCCGCTTTTGTTTTTCCCGAAACCAGCATTGAACTTGAAGTGGCAAGTTGTCCATCAATTGGTAAGTCAAGCGTCAAAAGTGAGGTGGGAGGGGTCAGAGTAGGAGAGATATCGGTAGCGACTTCAGGAGTAGGAATTTCTTCGGTCTCGGTCGGCCCGCTTTTAAAATTCCAAATTCCCCAGGCAACTAAAAGGCCAAGGGATAAGCCAAAAATGCCGACAATAATCGACTCTTTCTTCATCGTTTCCTTATCATAAAGATTTTTTAAAAATTGTCAAGTCGGGACTAACTAATTACCATTATGATTGTCAAAAAAGGTGAGTTGTGATATAAACTATGCTATGGAAATTTCCCACCTCGGACATGCTTGTTTTAAACTTCGCGGTAAAAATATAACTTTATTGATTGATCCGTTTGACGATAGTATCGGGTTAAAGATGCCCAAAGTTACGGCAGATGCGGTTCTTTGTACTCATGCCCATCCAGATCATCACGACCTTTCGCGAGTCGAGGGCTATCGGGTGGTAATCGAAAAACCCGGTGAGTATGAAGTGGGGGGCGCTCAAATTTTGGGTGTTTCCGCTTTTCATGACGCCTCAAAAGGATCGGAGCGGGGAAAAGTTACCTGCTTTCAAATTAAAATGGATGGTTTATCTTTGGTTCATCTTGGAGATTTGGGAACAAAACTCACAAGCGATCAGGTAGAGGAACTTAATGACATTGATATTTTAATGGTGCCAACCGGAGGTCTTTTTACAATTAGCTCAAGTGAGGCTGCCGAAGTTGCGGCGCAGCTTGAACCAAAAATTATTATTCCCATGCATTACAAAGTGGATAATTTGAAGCTTGCTCTTGAACCAGTGAATAACTTTTTAAAGGCGATGGGCAAAGAGAATGTTAAGCCGCAACCCAAACTGGTTGTTAATAAAGATAAATTGCCTGGTGAGCCGGAAGTAGTTGTCCTGGAATAAAAATTCTAAATCCTGGACCGGTTTTTTAATTTATGTCTAACCTCAAGGTTCCCCCTCACAATGAAGAGGCTGAGCAATCCGTTTTAGGCGCACTTCTGATCGATAAAGATGCGATTGTTGAAATCGTTGATTTTTTGCGTCCCGAGCATTTTTATAACGAGAAACATGGCCAAATTTTCGATGCGATTTTGGAGCTTTATGAAGCCCATGAACCGGTTGATTTAGTCACGTTGACGGAGAAATTAAAAAAGAAAAAATTTTATAAAGAAATTGGGGGAGCGGGTTATCTTTCGGATCTTGCCAATATTGTTCCCACCGCCGCCCATATCGAGCAGTATGGCCGGATTATTCAGGATCATTACACTAAACGAGAGTTGATCTCTGCCGCGGCCAAGCTGACCGAAATTGCTTTTGATGAAGGTGTCGAGGCTAAGAAGCTCTTAGATCAGGCCGAGCAGGCAGTTTTCGGAATTTCTTCGGTCCATTCGCGCCAAAACTTCATTCCGATAAAAGATGTTCTAACTGAGTCATTTGATCGCTTGGATGAATTACATAAACAGGCTGGTGGAATACGTGGAGTGTCAACCGGTTTTAAAGATCTAGATAATAAACTGGCTGGTCTGCAAGATTCAAACCTTTTAATTTTGGCCGCCCGTCCTGGTTTGGGAAAAACATCTTTGGCAATAAACATCGCTCAACATGTGGCAGTAGAACGCAAGATTCCCGTTGGCGTTTTTTCTTTGGAAATGTCTAAAGAAGAATTGGTGGATCGTTTACTGGTTTCTCAAGGCGAAATCGATGCCTGGAGGCTCAAAACGGGGCGACTTAAAGATGAAGACTGGTCCCGGCTGCAAAGGGCAATGGGAGAGTTGGCGGATGCACCAATTTATATTGATGATACGCCGGGAATTAGTATTTTGGAAATAAGGACGAAAGCCCGCAAGCTTCAGGTTGAGGCCAAAGTCCGCCTGTTGATCGTTGACTACTTACAATTGGTTGATTGCGGCCGGCGTTTTGATAGTCGGGTCCAGGAAGTTTCGATGGTTTCCCAATCAATGAAAAATCTGGCCAGAGAGTTGCGGGTGCCGGTTTTGGCTATTTCTCAGCTTTCCCGGGCCGTTGAAAGCCGGGGGACGAAAGTGCCGCAACTTGCGGACTTGCGCGAATCCGGAGCGATTGAGCAGGATGCGGATGTTGTAATGTTTTTATATCGGGAGGAAGATGAGGGAGCGCGAATCGATCAATTTCCCGTTAAACTCTTGATCGCTAAGCACCGCAACGGGCCTACCGGCGAAGTTGACTTAATTTTTCGCGGTGATAGGATTAGATTCTATGGTGTTGATCGACAGCGGGAAAGTGCGGCGGCTTAAAAATGGCAACAATTGACGATTTTCAAAAAATAGACATTCGAGTGGGGAAAGTCCTGGAAGTTGAAGACTGTCCCCAAGCCCGCAAGCCGGTTTATAAGCTGACGGTTGATTTCGGTCCGGAAATCGGGATTAAAAAATCGCTCGCCGGCGTTACCCATTACATAAAAGAGGAGCTTTTAGGACGGCAGATCTTGGGAGTAGTCAATTTTCCGCCACGACAAATTGGGCCGTATTTATCGGAATTTTTAACTCTTGGTGCCTCAGATGGAGACGGTAAATGTATTCTGATTCAACCTCGTAAAGAAACCCCTCTTGGAAGTAAAATTTATTAAAAACCCAGACCCCCTTTAATTTTTAAAATCTATTAGTATAGAATTTGTGGGAAAAGAAGGCCAGGGGTTAACAAGAAGAGATTTTTTAAAGTTTGGAGGGGCCGGCGCTGGTTTGGTGGTCGGCGGTCGTTTTGTTGTCGGGCCGGAAACCGTAGGCCAATTATTTATTAGAGGTATTGGTTATTTTTTTGGGGGAAGACATCGTGGAGAAAAGCCCCTGCCGAATCTTAAATTTTCCCCTGAAAATATAATTTATTATGGAAAAACGGCTGAAACGATTCAACAGGTTAAAGATGAATATAATATTGATATTGTCTCACCGGTTTCTTTTGAGGAAAATGGCGAAAATAAAAATAATCTGCCATGGCGGGAAGAAGATATTCTGATTGTGACAGAAACTATTGCTCAACTACCCCCTTTTTATTTGGTTAACCCCGAAGGCCCAAAGAAAATAATTTTGACTAGAACACCTGGTTCAGCCGGCTCTGAAGGTGCGGGTGGCCTTAACGGTGAGGGAAGGGTGATTTTGTACACCGCAGAGAGATTTTCTCCAAAGAGGCAGATGGGCGGGTACTTAGGGAAATTGTATGAATCTCAAGGAGATCATCTAAAAGCGATAACCGTACACGAATGGACCCATACATTTGTTGAATATTTTAATAAACTTGATTCGGAGTGGGTTGCCAAAATGGGCTGGGTGGAAGATATCGGGAAAAAAGAGCCGCAAGAGAGATGGAAGAATACAGACCCGGAAAGTTTAATTCATGAGGCGGATGCTGATATTTTCCCCTGGGAAGATATGGCGGTTTCGGCCGGCTTGATGCTTGTAAATCCGAAGGTCTTGTCAGGTAACCGATTGCATTTCTTTTTAGAAAATCCTTATTATACGGAATGGCCGGTGGTTAAAAAATACCGGGATGAACTGATAATGGATCGAATTTGATTGACAAGTGATATCGATATTAATAGACTTGCGGTTAAAATCTGCTTTTAAAAAATGTTGTCGAGAAACGATAAAGTGCCACCTAATAGCAAGAAGGCTGATTAGTCGGAGGAAGTCAACTCTAGATTGGTTAGAATCTGGTCTGTCAGTTTGCACGAAATGGTAAACATTTCTAGCCTCGGGAGTTTGCAAATTTTGCAGATTTGAGGCTAAAAAAAGTTTTAACTTTTTTTGCAAACTGACAATGGCATTATTTTCTATTTTCCCTTTTGATTCTGAGGGCTTGTATAATTGTTATGTTTTAGTTTAAAATTAAAAAAATAATCCAGAAAAAGATGGGGGGTGAAAGATAATGTTTGATGATCCAACACAACAGCCCGGACAGCCAATGGGAGGTGGTATACCACCTGCTCAACCAGCCAATCAGGAACCAGCAGCCTGGACACCACCACCGCCACCTGCGGCTCCTGAAGCGCCCGCTCCTGCTGCGCCAAGTGGCGAAGTTGGCGGAATGCCCGGAGCCGAAGCTCCCGCAGCGCCAGAACCAGCCGCTCCTGCGGCCGATCCAAATGAGGGTCAGGCCGGCGGAGGAATGGGCGGACCCAGTGTTCCACCTGCCATTTAATTAATTAATTTTTACAGAAGATAAAAGCCAGAAAGAAGCGATTTCTTCTGGCTTTTTGGACTTAATGTTTTTGCTTAATTTATAAGGGGGAATAATTTAGCTATTTGTTGCGGCAAATCTTTAAATGAGAAGATATAGGCATCCGCGCCGGGAGGTTGATTTTGAGAATAAATAACGACTTTCATTCCTGCCGCTTTTGCCGCGCGAATGTCAGTTTCTGTGTCGCCAACATAAACAGACTCCATAGGTTTTACCCCTAATTTTTGAGCGGCCAAAAGAAGAGGTTCGGGATGAGGTTTATGATTTACCGTATCCTCGTAAGAGACAGATACTTTAAAATATTTTTTTAATTTTTGCAGATGCGGAGATTCATAAATACCGTTTCGGATTCGGCTGGTAACAATACCGAGACGATAGTTTTTACTTAATTCCTTTATTACCTTTTCCGCGCCTTTCGGTGTATTAAGGAGCTCAACGGGATATTTTACCTCGCGATTCTTTCCCATATCCCAGATTCTTTGAATTTTCTCTTTTGATTTTAAACGGGTTAGAGTCTTTATGACGTCAAACATGGAAAAATGGAAAAACGAGGGGTATTCTTCACGCGTAGGAGGAGGGTAACCAGCCTTAATCATTAAGTCTTGATAGAACTTAAGATTTGCCTCAAACGAATCGAGCAAAACGCCGTCAATGTCAAAAATAACAGCCTTGATCATAAATTTTCCGAGTGTGCCGCGGGAGAGACTCGAACTCTCACGATGTTTCCATCACTGGTTTTTGAGACCAGCCTGTCTACCATTCCAGCACCGCGGCAAATTAGATCGCTAGTTTTTTCTCTGTACTTTGCTCGTTAGAAAAGGGAGCGTGCGCGTCTGTCAATTCCGCCACTTCGGCGTAAGGCTATTTTAGCACAACTTTTCACTTATTGACAATTAAAACTAATAACGATTAAAAAGTTGCCATGCGTGATCAGCCCGTTACTAAAAACGACCTTCGGCTTAAACCCCTCCTCTTGTTCGTTATTCCAGGCTATGGTACAATAAAAAGCATGAAATTAAGCGCTAAACTCATCCCAATCGAGAAACTGGAAACACAAGTGTTGGCCGTTTTTCTTTGGGAAAACGAACGGGAATGGCCTAAAGAAGCCCTTTGGCTTGATAGAGTTTTAGGTGGCCTCCTGAAAAATATTCTTGAAGAAGAGGAATTTAAGGCCAAACAGGGACAAATATTATCCCTTCATACTCATGGAAAAATAATTCCCTCCAGGATATTAATTGTTGGTTTGGGTAAAAAAGAGGAGCTTGGTTCGGCTGAATTGCGAAAAATATTCGCGATTTTAAGTAAAAAAGCTAAGGAGTTTAAAATTAAGCAGCTTGGTTTAGGTTTATCCTTCGGAAAGGGAACAAAGATTGATCTAAAGGAGCTGGCTCAAGGAGCAGCCGAAGGTTTGATCTTGGGAAATTATAAATTTTTGAAATATAAAGGGGAAAAGGAGAAAGCGGAGAAAAAAGAGATTGAAGAAGTGCAAATTGCCATCAATAATGCCCCGGACCTTTTACGTATTAAAGAGGGAATTGCAATAGGCGAAATTTTTGCGGAGGGGACCATTTTTGCTCGAGATTTGGTCAATGAACCATCTTCGGTAACCACACCTACTTTTTTAGCTCAGGTAGCCAAAAAACTTGCTAACGAAAAGATTAAATGTCAGGTTTTAGATCGGCGGCAAATGGAAGCCAAGGGTATGGGCGGAATATTGGGAGTAGCTAAGGGATCAGATGAGGCTCCAAAATTAATTCGTCTAGAATATAAACCGGCAAATTTCCGAAAAAAGATAGTTTTGGCCGGTAAGGCGATCACTTTTGATACCGGTGGGCTTTCATTAAAGTCGGCAGAAGCCATGGAAACCATGAAGTGTGATATGGCGGGAGGCGCGGCAATTTTGGGAATATTTTCCGTTTTGAGCAAACTTAATCCAAAGGTTTGGGTAATAGGTTTAATTCCTGCAACTGAAAATATGCCCTCAGGAAAAGCTTTGAAACCCGGGGATGTTCTGAAAATTTATAAGGGTAAAACTGTTGAAGTCGCCAATACCGATGCCGAAGGCCGGCTTATTTTAGCCGACACTCTCGCTCTGGGTTCAGAAGAAAAACCAAATCTACTTTTGGATCTGGCCACCTTGACCGGAGCCTGTATGGTTGCCTTGGGCGATGATTTAGCCGGGCTCTTCAGCACGGATGAGCCAATGGCGGAAAAAATTCAGAACGCAGCCCAAGAAGTGGGAGAGCAGGTCTGGCCGATGCCGCTGGTAAAAGATTATAAAGAACTTTTAAAATCGGAGGTGGCGGACTTGAGAAACGTGACTAAATCAAGATATGGTGGCGCCATAACCGCCGCCTTATTTCTACAGGAATTTGTTGATAAAACACCCTGGATTCATTTAGATATTGCCGGTCCGGCTTTTGCAGAAAAAGAAACCCCGCTTGTTTCGCAGGGCGGTTCGGGATTTGGCGTCAGAACCCTTTTAACATTTTTAAATAAACTATGATTTCTGTAACAGAGCTTCGTGCCGGTACCACCTTTGAAGATGAAGGCCAAATTTTTCAGGTTATTTCCTATGAGCACATTAAGATGGGCCGGGGAACGGCCAATATCAAAGTCAAAGTTAAAAACCTGCGTACCGGTTCAACTGTTCAACGCTCTTTTATTTCCGGCGCCAGAGTAAAAGACATTTCTTTAGAAAGGAAAAAGACTCAATATCTTTATAGCGACAGCGCGGATTATTATTTTATGGATAGCCAAACTTTTGAGCAGTTCAGTCTGAGTAAAGAAAAAATCGAAGATCAGGCACGATTTCTAAAAGAAGGAATGGATGTTTCAATTCTGACTTTCGGTGAAGAACCACTTTCTTTAGATTTGCCCCTTAAAATGGAGTTTACTGTTACCGAAGCCGGTTCGGAATTTCGCGGCGACTCAGTCTCAAACGTCTATAAGGATGCGGTTTTGGAAAATGAGTTGAAGGTTAAGGTGCCACTTTTTATTAAAGAAGGGGAAAAAGTACGAATTGATACGCGAACCGGTGACTACGTAGAGAGAGCAAAATAACAGCAGATTATCACGCAAGAATCCACCAAAGTAAGGGAACAAAAATTGCGATTTGAGTGATGAGTCCCCAGGGAAGGTAAAGCCTTGAATGAACCCGATGTTGAAATCTTTTTACCCAAATAGACGGAGCGATTTTATAACCGCCAAAAAAATAAGGAATCTCTAGCCAGTCTGGTAATTGGGCAAATATCATGCTTCCAAAAAGCCAATAGGGATTAAGGTTTTGAAAAAGCCAAAAAGTCAAGCCAAATCCCAAAATGACATCAAAAGCCGCAAGTACAAATATCTTTTTGCGATCTTTTCTGCCGGCCAATGTTAATGGTTTTTGCGGACTGTCTTCTTTACTTAGACTAGTGGTGAAGTCCCAATGGGGAACAGAATCCAGGATAAAATGTGACAAAAAAGCTAAAGGAAGTGCAATTCTTGGATCGGGAATTGTTTTTAAAATTATTCCACCGCTTAAAGCATGAAATGTCGCTAGCATAAAAAAGCCCTTTTCTTAAAAGGGGAGTACGAGTATAATAAATCAATTATACTGCCGAAAATTTATAGTATACTGCCAGTATAACAAAAATTGTCAAGTTGCACTAGAGGATAAAAATGTATCCCATTCTTTTTAGTTTTGGCCCAATTACGATTTACTCATTGGGTTTTTTCCTAACCCTCGCATTTGTTTTTGGCAGTTTCTGCGTCTGGCGTTTTGCGCGCGATGAGCTGGATGATGAAAAGATTCTTGATGCCGTCATTGCGGCCACCGTATTCAGTGTCGTGGGCGGCCGCCTTTTTTATATTTTTTGGCATTTTCAAGTTTTTAATCTTAATATTTTACGCTGGATTCATTTTTATCTTTATCCCGGATTTTCTTTTTGGGGTGCCATAGGCGGGGGAATTCTTGGGGTAATTCTTTATACGCGTTTGACCAAAACTCCTTTCTGGCGTGTCGCAGATTTTTTAGCCTTGGGTGCTTCTTTAAGCGTTTTTTTGGGTCAGGCGGGATGTTTTTTAGACGGTTGTATCTTGGGAAAACCCACAAATTTTATTTTTGGGATTACTCCACTCGGTTTTTTAGAAAAGAGACACCCCATATCTTTATACGGGCTTATAGTCGCCATTATAATATTTTTGTTGCTTACCAAAATTATCTATAAAAAAACTTTAGGATACCGACACAAAAGAGAAGGAATGGTATTTTTAAACTTTCTTTTGCTTTTAGGATTTTCCTCGTTCTTGCTTGAATTTTTCCGGGTAAATGCGGTATACTTTTACCGTCTAAGTTTGAATCAGTGGATTGCGCTGATTTCCTTCATCTTTTCCGGGAGCCTGCTTTATTTAAGATATGGAAATCTAAAACAGGATAGTGCATATTTAACCCTTTTTCTGCAAAAAGCTGTTTCTAACTTAAACTTTAAGAAAAAATTTATGAGGTAAAAATATGATTAAATTTCCAGCAGCAGTGCTGCGTCCTGTAAAGACATATCTTGAGGAAAGACGTAAGGATACGGAGAAAAAATTGGCCGATCTGGAGAAGGAAGATCCGTTTTCCGATACTGATCGAACCAATGATAATGCGGCTTCAGACACCGAAGTTAAAGAGCAGATGGGGCATGCTCGGATTGAAGCGGTAAAAAATGAATTAAACCGTGATTTGATCCGCGTTAAAAAAACTTTAACAAAGATCGGAGTCGGGAAGTACGGCGTTTGTGAGAAATGCGGAAAAATGATTGATACGGAGAGGCTTTCGGCACTTCCCACTGCCGAACTCTGTATCGAGTGCGCCCGAAAAGAAGAAACACATAAATAAAAAAGTTAAACAACCCCGTTTTTAGTGACTTCAAGCGATAGTCTCAAAAGCATTTTTGTTAGCCGAAGTTTCTTTAATTCTTCCATTGAATCGAGAATCTAAACTGTAGGAGTATAATACATAGATATGGAGCCGAAGGTTATTTTTGAAGATGATGATATTTTGGTGCTTGAAAAGCCGGCCGGAATGGTGGTTAATCGGGCAGAAAGTGTAAAAGAAAAAACTCTGCAGGAATGGTTGGAAGAGAAGTTTAAATTACCCCCTGAGGGCGGGGTAGGGGGCAGGGCGGGTATTGTCCACCGCTTAGATAAGGAAACCTCCGGAATTTTGCTTGTGGCCAAAACGCAAGAAGCTTTTGAAAATTTACAAAAACAATTCAAAGAGAGGGTAGTTAAGAAAAAATATTTATCTTTAGCTCACGGCAGGGTATCTGCGAGAGAAGGAGAAATTAAAGCGCCGGTCGGACGTTTACCTTGGAATCGGGAGAAATTTGGAGTACTACCAGGTGGTAGAGAAGCTACCACACGATTCAGGGTTTTAGAGCTTTATACAATACATTCTGCACCATACACTCTCCTTGAACTTTTTCCTGAGACTGGACGAACACATCAAATTCGGATACACTTAAAATATCTAGGTCATCCGGTAGTAGGAGATCTAGCCTACACTGGTCGGAAGACGGTCCGCGAAGATCGCAAATGGTGTCCGCGGCTGTTTTTGCATGCTACATTTTTACAATTTATGCATCCGGAAACCGGTGAGGAACAAACCTTTGAAAGTCGTCTGCCGGACGATCTTGAAGAAATTTTAAGAAAACATGCCCAACCCATTTCTTGAAATAGGTGCGGTTCTTCTTTTATCAACAATTTTTGGCGTCGGCGTACGTCTTTTTCGCCAACCTCTTATTCTGGCGTACCTTTTTGCCGGCCTTCTTTTAAGTTTTTTGGGTTTTACCAAAACCTTGAGCCAGGAGACTATTGATCTTTTTTCTCAATTCGGGATTGCTTTCCTTCTTTTTATGGTGGGGCTTGAGTTAAAAATTGCTGATTTAAAACAAGTGGGGAAGGCGGCGCTTTTTACCGGTTTTGGGCAGATTATTTTCACCTTTATAGCTGGTTTTATTTTGACTTTTATTTTAGGTTTTTCGGTGACCGCAAGTTCATATATCAGTATCTCCCTGACTTTTTCAAGCACAATTATTATTGTCAAACTTCTTTCTGAGAAGCACGACCTTTCTTCCCTTTATGGAAAAATTACGGTTGGATTTTTATTGGTTCAAGACTTTGTGGCAATTTTGATTCTGATATTTTTGGCAGGTTTAGCCGATCCAAAAAGCCTGACGATTTTTTCAATTCCCTTGCTTCTGGCTAAAGTCGTTATTTTTTTTCTGATACTTTCATTTTTATCTAAAAGAATTTTGCCACTCCTTTTTAAAGGGGTTGCTCGTAACCAGGAGCTTTTATTTATGGCGGCAATTTCCTGGTGTTTTCTTTTGGCCTCAGTTTCTTATTTAATTGGATTTTCAATTGAGATCGGCGCCTTTTTAGCCGGTATCAGCCTTTCCGGACTGCCCTATCATTTTCAAATCAGCGGTCGGATAAAACCCCTGCGCGACCTTTTCATCACACTCTTTTTTGTGGGCCTGGGAATGCAGATGGTGATTGATCAAAGCTTGAGTCTTTTAATTCCCACAATCATTCTCTCCATTTTCATTCTGATCGGGAACCCATTGATAATGCTTTTAATCATGGGACTTTTGGGCTTTCGTAAAAGAACGTCATTTTTAGTTGCCATAACCATTGCTCAGATATCGGAATTTTCTTTAATTCTGATGGCTATGGGGCAAAGACTCGGACATGTAGGTTCTTCAGAGGTCTCCCTGGTAACACTTGTGGGAATTGTTACTATAACTCTTTCGACCTATATGATTCTTTCGGGTCAAAAACTTTACCAAAAATTTGAGCCATATCTTGATTTTTTTGAACGGGAAAAACCTCACGAAAAAAGACCCAGCAGTGAAAAGCCTTTTGAAAACCATGTTATTTTAATTGGATGTAATCGTATCGGGAACGATATTTTGGAGTTCTTAAAGAAAAAGGAGCAGAACTTTGTTGTTTTAGATTTTAATCCAGAGACAATTCGTTGGCTTGAGGCGCAGGAGGTGCCTTGTATTTTTGGGGACGTATCTGATGAAGAAATTCTAAATCATCTCAATTTAGGCAAAGCCCAAATTATTATTTCTACAGTTCCGGATGTCGAAGATAATTTGGCCCTGATTTCCAAAGCAAAATTAAAAAATTCTCCCGCCATAATTTTGGTAACCGCCCTTTATCCGGAGGAGGAAGAGGAGCTTTATAAGGCCGGTGCCGATTATGTTATCTTACCGCATGTGCTAGGAGGGAAACATGTGGCCCATTTGCTTTCTGAACATAGCGCTAATTTAGAGGAGTATCTTTACGCAAAAAGAAATCACTCAAGCTGATTTAATTTTTTCCTGCCGTCCATGACTTATAAAAAGAAAAAACATAAAAAAAGAGCAAATTTTAAGATAGTTCCGCTTATTCTGTTAATCATAGGACTGTTGTCTTTTATCTTTTTGGGGTGGAAATTCTTTGGGGCCATTCGTCATTCCGGGTGGGATGGCAACAGTCGTCTGAATCTGGTTTTAATTCAAGATTCTCCAGTTCTTTTGTCTTTGGATCCTGAGGAAAAAAATCTTAATCTAATCTCAATTCCTGAAAAAACATATATCGAAGTTCCGCGTGGTTTCGGATCTTATCCCGTGGAGGGAATTTATAAACTGGGAGATTTGGAGGGCGAGGGTTCGGAGTTGATGGTTGAAGCGATGCAGGAATTTTTTGCCACTCCGGTTGATGGATGGATAAAACTTGATGATAAAAGAAATCGGCAAATTTCTTTTTCAGAAGAGAAGGACGCAGTCAAAAAAGAAATTCGGTCGATCTCCCGAGAGCTTGTTTCAAATTTTTTTCAAAGCTTGACGGCAAAGAAAACTAACTTACCCATTTTGGATCGGCTTAAACTGTGGTGGGTTTTACGTGACCTGCGATTTAATAAGATAGTCTTTTTAGATCTTTCTCAATCCGGTATTTTGGTGGATGAAACTTTGGGGGAAGGGATGGTTGCAAGAGTGCCCGATTTAGAAAAACTTGATGTCCAAACTGCCGGTTTTTTTGTTGACTCAAAAATTGAAAACGAACATCTGAAAATAGAAATTCTTAATTCAACCGGAGAGACTGGTTTAGGAAACCATGCCTTACGACTAGTTACCAATTTGGGGGGAGAGGTAATTAATATTGATAATGCGGAAAACGAAATTGGTCAGTGTCAAATAAAATCTAAAAAAAATAACTTGGGAAGCGCAACTGTTCAAAGACTTGCAGAAATTTTTTCCTGTCAAAAAGTGGGCGAGGGGGTGGAGGAAAGCCGTGCGGATATCGTTTTTATAATAGGTAGAGGTTATTGGGAGAAACTAAATCAAAACTTTTAATTTTCTTCACTTTCCTCGTCTGTAACTTCACTATCCTCTTGATCCAAATCTTCCGTTGACTCACGCTTAAATCCTAAAACCGTTTTGCTTTGGACAAACGGGTAAAAATCATCATTTATACCTTGAGGGAAGGATGGTTGACCACGAAGCCGCTTACTGCTTCTGACTTCCTGTAAAAAAACTTGCAGATTGTTTTTTTTGACTGCTTTAACAAAAGCCTGGTATTTATTTCCTGCCCTTGTGAGATTAATTAAGCGGTGAGATAAATCGTCCGGTAATGCGCCTAAGTAGTCACCATTGCGAAAAATTGCCACGGAATGTTTTTTGATGATCAATTCCACGGGGTGACCAGGGGAAAGAGTGGCAAGAATTTTCTGGGGGGCAGGATTGATTAAATCGGCAATCTTGGTTTTTCCGGGTTCCTCAATAAACAAGCAAAGCGTAGACGATAACTGAGAAGCTTGAGTTTCCTCATCGGCCATAGGACTTGCTTTGCGCAGATTCTTTTGGGCGATTAAATTATAGGGATCAATGCTTAAGACCTTACGATAAGTTTTACAGGCCTCAGATCTTTTACCGCAAGAAAAATAGGCATGAGCTAATCGATTAAGAGCATTGATGTCTTCGGGATTTTGAGAAAGGATTTCAGTATTTACTTCAATCGCCTTTTTCCAGTCTCCGGTTAGAGCAGCTTTCGTGGCTTCGGAGGCTAAATTGGGCATATTTTTGATGAAAAGGAACTTTTTCTCATGGAAATTTTTCTTGCCAAAAACTCGAAATTTAGTATAAGTCTTTCACAAAATTTGTCAAGACCCGGTGATGGTTTTAGGAAGTTTTAGATTGATAGAATGCGATAAAAATTATTAACTAATTCCATCTGCTGATTTATCTGAAGATGAAATGTAAGAGAATTTTTGATAAAATAATATATTATGTCCGGACATTCAAAGTGGGCTCAAATTAAAAGACAAAAAGGGACAGCCGATATTAAACGCGGACAAGCCTTCACAAAACTTGCAAACGCAATTACCATTGCAGTGCGTCAGGGCGGGGGAATAGCAGACCCCGATGCTAACTTTCGATTGCGTCTGGCGATTGAGAAGGCACGCCAGTCAAATATGCCTAAGGAAAATATCGAGCGGGCGATACGTCGGGCATCGGGAAAAGAAGGAGGAGACTTAGAGGAGGCAGTTTATGAAGGATACGGGCCGGGAAAAGTCGCGGTGATGGTTGAGGTGGCCACTGATAACAAGCAAAGAACCGCAGGCGAGATTAGGAATATTTTTGATCGGGAAGGCGGGGTTTTGGGGAGTAAGGGCTCCGTCTCCTATCTTTTTGAATCAGTAGGACAAATTTCTGTTCCCAAAAAAGAAAAGAATGCCGATGATATTATGCTTGTGGCCATCGACTCCGGTGCACAAGACGTTGAAGAAACGACAGAAACTGTGGAAATTTATACTAAACCAGAGGATTTAAATAGGGTTAAAGAAGCCGTAAAAGAGAAGGGTTTGGATGTATCTTCAGCGGAGCTGGAGATGAAACCGCAGACAACGGTTGCTGTAACCGATCCTCAAATGGCGCAAAAAATTCTTGCATTTATTGAGAAACTGGAAAATTTAGATGATGTTCAGCGAGTTTTTGCAAACTTCGACATCCCCGACGAACTCCTTAGTTAGTCTTAAGATTAAATCGTTCCCTGAATTGAAGAAAAGCAAAAAGCGTGTTAGTATAGAAAAATGCTGATTTTGGGGATTGATCCAGGAATGGCGGAGACCGGGTGGGGAATTATTTGTATTGAGGAGGAAAAACCGTCAAAAAGTAAAAAAGAAAAACTTGGCAATCAATTAACTTTAGTGAGTTACGGTTGTATCAAAACTTTAGTTGATCACACTATTCCCAAACGACTACTGCTCTTAAAAGAACAACTGGGGGATGTGATTAAAAAGCACAAGCCCGATCAAGCAGCCGTTGAGCAACTTTTTTTTGGACAAAATTCTAAAACCGCGATGATGGTTTCTCAGGCAAGGGGAGTACTAATTGTAACTATAGCTGAGGCCCAAATGCCTGTTTTTGAATACCAGGGCCTAAAAGTTAAGCTTGGGTTGACAGGTAATGGCCGAGCCGAGAAAAATCTTGTCCAAGAGAAAGTAAAAATAATGTTAAATTTAAAAGACTCTCCAAAACCGCAACATGCTGCCGATGCCCTAGCGATGGCCATTTATCACGCCCGGAGTTTATGAAAACCAATAAAAAATGGAAACTTCCAAAGATAAGTATCTCCAAGCGGCAGATATTCGTATTAGTAACTGCTTTTTTAACTTCCGGCTTGATTGTTACGCAAGTTTTAGAATCAGAATCAAGATTTTTAGTCGTTGGAATATTAGCCATTGCCGCTTATTTTCTTACCGCCTTTGCCCTGCGGGAAGATCTTTCGGGAATTGAATGGATAACCTTACTGGTTTTACCCGCGATGTATACGTTGGCGGTTGGCCTGTTTTATTTTTTACTGCCCGTAAGATGGATTACAAGACTTCCAGTGGCCACTCTTTATGCAATAGGGATGTACGCGCTTTTATTAACCGAAAATATTTATAATGTTGCGGCTATTCGTACAATCCAACTTTTAAGGGCGGCTCATGCCGTGGGATTTTTGATTACCCTAGTTACCGCTTTCTTGCTTTTTCAATCTCTTTTTTCCTTTCATTTAGCTTATTGGGGAATTTTTTTTGGGGTTTTTATAATTTCACTGCCTTTAGTTTTTCAGGCCCTATGGGCGGTAAAGCTTGAGGAGGGGATTACAGAGCCGGTAGCTATTTATAGTTTTTCGATTGCACTAATTTTATCAGAAATAGCCCTAATGCTTTCTTTCTGGCCACTAAATATTTCTCTTTATACGTTATTTTTAATTGGGATGTTTTATGCTCTTCTTGGAGTAGGGCAGCAGTATCTAACGGGTCGGCTATTTAAAAAAACAATTCTTGAATTTTTTGTGGTTCCTGTAATTGTTTTTCTTATCTTACTTATTAGCACAAAATGGGGAACATAATTTTTCTTACGTTTATTGGAAAACAGGGGAGAGAAGAGTATCTCATTTTTTCCCTCTAACAATTTATTTCCTTCCGCTTTTTAAAATCACCATTTGCGGATTTGTTTTAAAAATGTTTTTATTGTCGACTGCAATTTTTTTAAATAAAACGAGTAAAAAGGGGAGGAGGAGGGGGTGATACAGTTTGATACTAAAGCCTATAATAGTCCTATAGTAAATACTGTGGATAAGTTTTCACACAAATACTATAAGTCTTTTCACGCCATAGATTAGCGACTTGGGAAGAAGAGTGCTTTTATGGCTTTTCTCACTTCTACTGCCTCCCTTGATTGAACACATTATTTGCGCACAAAAATAAAACTTTAGCGCATTACTACGCCCCAAATTCTATCAAGGTCGATAATTCTCCAAAAATTAGCCACAAAAATAAGACTTTAGAACGTCATAAAGCCTTAAATCGTTTGATATATTGCGACATCGTTTTAAGGGATTTGCTTCTTTTTCCTTGAGGAGAAGGGCTTTTTTGTTATAAAGTCCACACTATTTCTTAGGCTCTAAATTGAGAGTTTGGCCCGCTATTATGTGATGCCCCAATTTGTTACCTAAGTAGAACATAAACCATAAAAAACCCAAAAATGGTTGATGAAATGGCCTCGAAATTGGACTTCTAGAGCGTTGTAATGCGATATTTATTATTTAATACGGGGTCAGAAGCAGGTGATGCTCTTGCCGGCCTCAATTCATTAACGGTTTTAACGCACTCTGAATTAAGATATGTAGGTTCAGTTTGATTGTTAGTCTATCTAAATGGAAGAGTATACTCCCCGGGATAATCTCAAGGCAACAGGACACGTCTTTTAATAATGATCGGATTTTATAGCTCGCATAGAGAGAGGTTTTTGGGGCTCCTTTCCCGGGAGGAGCGAGTTTCCTATAATGTCGCACAATAATACTTTTGCGACGCCAAGCAGTATCGCTTGGGGAAGGGGTGTATTTTTTAACTTCTAATAAAGTTTACAGCTTTTTTCTAAATTCCAACCATATAAAGGCCTTAAATTCCCTTTCTTTACCCAATCCTGCCTAAATTTTAGGAAATCTTTTTAAAATATGGTTTCCGTATGGTTAACTATCAGATTTGGAGCCTTGCATTGGCCTAAAACCAATATAAATGCAACTTATAGGGGAAAGGCTCGATTCTCCGGTTTATTTTTATGCCAGGGGAGATGGTTTCTGTTGCCACCGTTTATATTTGCGACTCCCCTTCTCTACTATAGGTTTTAATAAAATTTTTCCGAAAAAAGATTTTTTTGATCTTTAAAGAGGCCTAGAAGACGACTACTTAGTGCTTTCAGTCTTTTAAAAGCCCTTCTAGGGCATTTAGCGAGCTCGTAGAATATACGGCTTGCTCTAAAGCCCAAAACTAAAATTTTAATAACTAACGATGTATAATAAGCCGATTTTATGGTAAACGATGTTGAAGGGCTAGCACGAAGATTGTATCAGGCAGGATATAAAGCAGCCGCCGAAGATTTAAGAGGTCTTCCGCAACGACACGATTTACCGGAGAAACTTCCTGATGATGTCGAAGCAAGGTTAGGATCTCAGCCGCGAGCATTTAAACATGAACTATTTACTTATGATGCCGATAAGTCCCAAGTTTTTGTTGGCGGAAAGCACAAAAAACTATCGCCGAATGAAAATAAAATGCTGCTGCTTTTTTGGGAGTTTCGCAATATGATTATATCGGCACGGACATTAACAAATCGGGTCTTCGGTCCGGAATATAGCACAAAGCATGCAAAGACTTATGTCAGTTATCTCCGGAAAAAAATTGAACCGGATCCAAAAGAGCCGCAGATTATAATCACAGTCCGTGGCGCCGGATATTATTTAGCCGATATGGACATTCCCACAGGAGAGATTGATTAAGGATTAGGAAACTTCTACGGTTTCCTTAACTTCAACACTGGGCCTATTGCCATTGTCTGTTTTCTCGTTCACTCCAAACACAATCCTTATTTTTCCTTTTTGTCGTGCCGGAGCCGCATTTAAATGATCAACAAGATCCATCAATTCGGCATTATTTACTGGCAAAATGGTAATTGGACCTTCGTTGGGGCAAGCTTGGGGAAACAATATCTCTCCAGATTTTCCTGCTAGGTCAATTTCAGGTGGTGGTAAAGGATGTGGGATGGCTTCACAACAGTCAAGCTCTCGCCAAGAGTTTTCATCGCGTAGATCTTTTAAGAATGCTCGGCGATCCTCTGGGGATAGACTCAGGATGACGTCCTCGGGCGGGTTGCCATCATATCTGAAAATTTTACTAAGGAAAAGACAACCTGCGCACTCTTTTGGATACATAAGTTATATCGAATCTCGCGCCGACCATAACGGAATTTTTAACGGTTTAATAAGCGACGGGTTTCTTCAACGGCCTCCTGATATTCTGGGACATTGCGTTCTTTTGCAACTTTGTATGCGTTATCAAAAGTGGGAGTAGGTAAACCCTGAGCCAAATTAAAATATTCTTTTAACTCTCCTAATGTTGGTGGTGGTTCCGTCCGCGAAAATAAATTTTTTGCGGCTTCCCGCATCTTTTCCCGATGGGCCTCATAGCGAGGCATGACGGATTCGTCAGCGTGTAAAGATTTTGGATCTTCTTTTTTCTTTATGGCGTTTAAGACATTTCTAACGCTTTCTTTCAAACTTGGCATACTTCACATTATTAAATCTTAATTAAATGGTATTGTCAATAGCAAAATGTTGACAGGAGGCTCCAGAAATGATTTGATGTCGCACAATCTAGAGAAAACTGAAGAATCTGTGGATTGACAACTTCTTATGATGTCGTAAAATGAAAAAAGAGATTAAATTTTACGACTCTACTACCCTACCCTATGAATTTAGAAAAATTAATTAATGAATTTTTAGAATATTTAGAAATTGAAAAGAATTGCTCTCCTTTAACGATTCGAGATTATCGGCACTATTTAGAAAGGTTTGCTGCTTGGGTTAAAGCCAACTCCCCTATCGAAAAACCGGAGGAAATAAATCTTGAGCTTGTGCGCCGTTACCGGCTTTATTTAGCTCACGTTGCCGAGCCGGCACCCTTAAAGCGAATTACGCAAAATTATTATGTCATTGCCCTGCGGGCTTTTTTAAGATATCTAGCAAAGCGAGATTATAAAGTTTTATCACCCGAAAAAATTGATTTGCCCAAAGCTGAGAGTCGTTCGCTTAAGTTTTTAGATAATGAACAAGTAGGAAGGCTTTTAAACTCACCGGAAATCTCAACCCCGCAAGGTTTACGTGATAAGGCGATTTTGGAAACACTTTTTTCCACCGGTCTTCGTGTCTCCGAACTTGTAAAACTAAACCGCGATCATATTAATTTGGAACGCCGGGAGTTTGGGGTGATCGGCAAGGGAGGACGAAGCCGGGTGGTTTTCTTGTCTCATTCGGCGGTTGATTGGCTTAAAAGATATCTGGGAAAAAGAGAAGACAATTTCAAGCCGTTGTTTATCCGTTATTCAGGCAAGGTTGAACAGGAAAAAGATGGCGAACAGATGAGGTTGACTGCTCGTTCAGTTGAAAGAATGGTGGAAAAGTACGCGAAAAAATGTCGCCTACCGGTAAAAATTACGCCCCATGGCCTGCGCCATTCATTCGCGACCGATCTTTTAATTCAAGGGGCTGATTTGCGTTCGGTTCAGGAGATGCTAGGGCATAAAAATATTTCCACCACCCAGATTTATACCCATGTAACAAATAAACAATTAAAAGAAGTCCACGATGCCTTCCACTCGGGGAATAAATGAGTTAGATTACAGTTAACTCATCATCGTCTGGTTCAATAAATTGCGGAATCTTCCCCAACTCTGGGAAGACTTTAACAGGATCCACCTCTCCTAAATCTAATGGTTCGTCTGTTTCCACGCGACCATTGGCTAAGGAAAGATGTAGGTGTGGGGCCGGATGTTCTTTTCTTTCTTCCGGATCTTCAGCTTCCCACACTTTTCCTATGACCTCTCCCTTTTTAACAAGTTGGCCCATCTTAACTAAAGATATGATATGGATATATTCTGAAGATGGTCCTGCCTCATTATGGCCGTGTCTGATACTAATAAAGTTATAATATGGATCCTCAAGGAAATTATCCCAGTTATCAACCATTACTACCGTGCCGTCCGCAATAGCTCTTACAGGGGTATCTTTTGGAAGACCTTCAATCTGATTCCCTTTTTCATCAATATAGACGGCAAAGTCAAATCCCAGATGGTGCTCACCGAAACAAACCCACGAGGCCCAACCGGAGAAACCCTGTATATCGTCACCCTTTATGGGTAGTTCCACATCCAATCCTGGCTCCCATTCTGTTGTCCACTTTCCAATTGGCTTTTTTTCTCCTCGATTCTGTTGTCTTTCTTCCTTGCTACCCATAGGCGTATTTTACTATTTTAAATAGAGTATAGGCAAATTATCTGAAGATCTAGTATTATTAACAAATAACTGCGAAAAGTCCACGATGCCTTCCACTCGGGGAATAAATGAGTTAATCTTTTGGCTGGGCAATTTTTTCCAAACGTGCTCCAACTTTTTCATAAAGTTTAGCTTCTAATTCTGTTCCCCAACCGCCTGATGGACTTAACTTTGATAATCCAGCAATAATGTCTCGAATAGCATAATGTAAAACTAACCGATTTCTACCTGCTGCCATGGCACCGAATTGAATGGGTATAGCGGCCCAGGTTCCGCCGGGAAAAGCCGAGAAGACTGTAGCAACTCTGAGATCGTTTTTACTAACGGCTCCGGTTATCAAGGTTGAGACCGGCCTTATGATAGATGGTAGTATTCGACCAACAAATATCCCTAAAGCTACAGCCTTAAATTTATCTTCGTCGAGGACTGCTTTTATATATGCAGAACCTTCAAGAATGTTTAGGATTTGACCTGAGACAAGGTAATAAATTTGCAAGCTTGTTAAAGTTGCCTTCGGATCGAAACGGGTTTTTCTCTCAGGGGCCCGAGCAATTTCCATCGCTTCCCAGACAGCACTCCATTCATCGTCAGCAATTATTCCTTCTTGCCGGGCTCTTTCTACTCCTCTTAAAATAATATTTTTCTGGAGTAAAAAAGCACGATATTTAGGATCGGTCAGGATAGAGATAAAATCAGCCAACTTATTTGCCCTATATTCAGGATCGGCGATTAGTTTAAAAATGGCTCTTTCAGTAAGCAGATCTTTGGCGGTTTCACCCAGGGCTCTTGCCGCCGGACCGATATCCGGTTTGTCGTTTTTATGTATTTCTTCTCTTTTCTCCCAAAGTTTTTCATAAAGGGAAAGCTCTTGTTTTAATTCTTGGTAAAGATCAGGCGGGAAAAGATGTTTATTTTGGACTATTTCATTCAGGAAGTATCCTGTATGGATACGATTAAAAGTAGTTTTTTTCTGAGCAAACCACTGCCGCATTTTTTTTATGAAATTTAAAGTGGAAAAAAGGTTTAATCCAGCCATTGTGGGGAATAGCTGGAATGGTATCGAGCCAAATAAAACCATGGCCGTCTTTTTCTTTCCAAAGATTGGCCATTCCAAAAGGATTTTCCGGGTGTATCTGACCTGCTTGTTCAAGACCTAGACGCAAAGCCAAATCGGTGAGTTCTTCCTGTGCCTGGCGAAATTCCAAAAATTCGTTTTTAGGCAAATCAAATCGTGGCCCTCTTCCCTCCATTTTTTCTACGACTTGAGCAAATCCGTTGGGCAAGTCCGTGTAGCCAAATGAATCAGGACTGCGGAATTTTCCGCCGGATAATCTTGGTAAAACTTGATGAATAAGTCTTGTGGAAAGATGTTCGAGTTGGGCGTCAATTTCAAAGACTCGAGCTGGAAACGGTTTGAAATCCCAGTTAACTTCCCGCCATAAATGATGCCATGAATCCGGGCAGGAAGTTTTTATAACGTATCCTCCATCTTCAGGAATTATAACCCGCCCAAAAAACCCTCCGCCGCGAACATCTCGAATAACTATTCTTTGATCACAAGACCTTAAAGAGCCATCTGATTGTAGGGTTTGAAGACTAAATTTGATTTCATCCCCAGTTAAATATTCCCCATATGGATTCTTCCTGGGGTGGTGTTCATGAATATTGCCAATTGTTCTCTCTTGTCGCATACGTTTTTAATATCTTGAGGGCTCCATAAATCGAGTTGGATTTTCTTCAACCGCTTGCCTGAGATATTTATAAAGCTGAGCAAGATTTTGGAGATGAGGATAGTCGTCAAAAATTCTAAGACAAGTTTGGGCCGTACGCCGAAAATCGGCGAAAGTTAAATCATCTAACTTCTCATCTAGAGGCCTGAGATGTCTATTTCGAACAAGATGAATGAATAGCAATGTTTTCACCACAGAGAATGGTAGTTTTTCGCTCGCAATCGCATTTAGGCGATGAAGGTTAAACGTTTCTAGAGAGTTGTCAGGCGCGCGACCGTAAATCTTTTTAAGTCGTTCCGGATCAATTTTTTCCAACTCTGCCAATTGTTCCTCATCAATTTCTATGATCTTATCTAATGGGCTTTTTGGTTTAAACTCGGGTAAGTCTTCCTCATCAATTTCTTCCGTGTCTGGTTGAACATTTTGGGAGATTAATGACTTATCCTCACCGCCTAATGTCCCTTGGGAATCAGTTACTGTCATGCACTCAAAGGTTTTTTGATACCAGGGAGAAGTTTCGGTGAAAAAAACCACCCCAGGTTTTAAATCATCATAATTTTCCTTTGCCTCGCCCACAAATTGCTTTAAATCGGTCCCCTCCAGTTTTTGAGAAAGATGACTTACGATTTCGGGAAGTGAAAGGCCATCTTCTAAGTCACGGAGAACAAGGGCGCAAATAATCATTTGAGGTTTAGGGAGTCGATATCCTCTGCCTCCGGCTTTTTCCGCGCCTACAATTATTCCGCTTCGAACGAGCTTCATTATAAAATGAGATGATTCTTTACCCCCTTTTAACCGTAATTTTTTGGCAACCTGGACAGTTGTTTTGGGACGATCTGTTTGCGCAAAAACGAATTCTTTAGCTGCTGCGCCAAGCTCGGTTTGCCAAAAATTGCCTTTGGAAAGATCGATTTCCGGCGGTTTAGTCTTAAAACGCCGCCATCCATTTAAAAAATCATCTGAGGGTTTCTCAGGAATTTCCGGATGGAGCGTCAAGCCTGCCAGGGAAGAACTACTTCCTGCTGAATTAGGGTTATAACCTTCTTTGGTGGTTGTCATATTAATTTAATGCTGAATATTTTAATACTTTAGGGCTTCGAAGTAAAATAAGCGCTGCTAATTGCATTTTCTCAGCCTCTGCCATACAATACATCAATGAAATACACAATTGCGACCCTGGCCTCACATTCCTGTCTGCAAATTCTTAAGGGGGCCAAAGATGAGGGCTTTGCGACAATTGCCATCACCACGCCGGAATTTTCATCTTTTTATAAAAACTTTCCCTTTATTGATGAATTGATAACGATCAAAAAATATGTAGATTTTTTCAAAATCGAAAAAAAACTTCTGGAAAAAAGAGTAATTATTATTCCTCATGGTTCTTTTGTGGCTTATTTAGGTTTGGATGAAAATAAAAAGATGAAAACCTCTTATTTTGGTAACAAAGATGTTTTAGATTGGGAAGCTGATCGAAAAAGGCAAAGAGATTGGTTAATGCAGGCGGGTATAAACATCCCGCGACAATTTGATCTACCTGCTCAAATTAACGCACCGGTAATGGTCAAATCCAATGGCGCAGCCGGCGGCCGGGGTTACTTTTTTGCCCGCAATAAAAAGGAATTTGCCGAAAAAATTATCCATTTCACCGTTCGGGATTATGTTATCCAGGAATATATTATCGGGGTACCACTTTTTATTCATTACTTTTACTCGCCCTTAACTGGAAAACTTGAAATTTTAAGCATTGACCGTCGGTATGAAACCAATGTTGATTCCTTAGGCCGTATCCCTTCCCAAAACCAGGAAGGTCTTGGCATTCAACCATCATACGTTGTTGTGGGGAACAGTCCCTTGACCCTGCGCGAATCGCTTTTACCGGAAGCTTTTGCCATGGGTGAGAAAGTTGTTAAAACATCCCAAAAGATTATACCGAAAAAAGGACTCTTTGGCCCATTTTGTTTGGAAACGATCATCACTCCCGATCAAAAGTTTTTTGTAATTGAAATTTCCTGTCGGATCGTTGCGGGGACTAATCTTTTTATCGAAGGATCGCCTTACACGCAATTTTTATATGATGAGCCGATGTCAACCGGCCGAAGAATTGCCCGGGAGATAAAAAACGCGATTGGCCAAAATAAATTAAATCTGGTTTTGGATTAATAACGCTGAATGTCATTTCGAATCCCCCGATTAAATCGGGGGTGAGAAATCTAGGCAAGAAGTATCGCATTTTACGCTTCCCCCGATAAAATCGGGGTTCGCTAGATTTCTCGCGGAGTTTACGCTGAGTGTAACGAATGTGCTCGAAATGACAAGGAAATACTTAAGATAAAATGACCTCAGTTAAAGATTATAAAAATCCCATTATTGCTGTTTTTGCCCGGCACAGTGCCTTGGAAGTTTGTTTTGGCGCCAAAAAAATGGGGTTTAAGACGCTGGTGATCGCGGAAAAAGGCCGGGGAAAAGTTTATGATCAATATTTTAAAAGAGGTCCTTCGGCAGATTCGACAAGGGCTTCGACTGAGCTCAGCCGAATGTCCTCACCGCAGGCAAGCTCAGGACGACCTTCGGTCGGTTGCGTGGATGAAATTTTTTATGTTGAAAAAATAAAAGATTTATTAACTGCGGATGTTCAAAAAAAACTGCGGGCCAAAAACTGCATCTTTATCCCCCACCGCTCCTTTGAAGTTTATCTCGGGGATTATGACGGAATTGAAAAAAAATTTAAAATCCCTGTCTTTGGCAACCGCTTTTTGTTTCGGGCCGAAGAAAGATCGGTAAAACCCAACCAGTATGATCTTTTGGAAAAAGGCGGGATTAAGTATCCGAAGATTTTCAAAAATCCCAAAGATATTGATCGGATGGTAATTGTTAAAGTCAGCGTTAATGAAAAAGAACGATCATTTGAGCGGGCCTTTTTTCTGGCAAATTCCTATAAAGAATTTTTAACCGAATCAGAAAAATTAATTAAAATCGGAAAAATTACCGAAAGCGGGCTAAAAAATGTAATTATTGAAGAATTTCTACTTGGTGCCCAGGTCAATTTCAACTTTTTCTACTCCCCTACTCTCGGCCGCTTAGAGCTTTTGGGAACTGACACAAGAAGACAAACAAATTTAGACGGACTCTTGCGTTTACCTCAGACACAACAGGCGCAAATTTTAGCCAAAATCCGCCCGACCTATGAGGAGGCGGGTCACATTGCTGTGACTGTTTTGGAATCATTTTTAGAGATGGCTTACGAGATGGGAGAACGGTTTGTCGAGGCGACAAAAGAGATGTTTGGGCCGGGAATTATCGGCCCTTTTGGCTTGCAAGCGGTTATCTTGCCCGGTCCACCCAAAAAAGAAATCGCGGTTTTTGACGTGGCCCTGCGCATGCCGGGCTCCCCAGGAATCGCGGCCACTCCCTATAGCTCCTATTTATATGGAAGACCGGTTAGTATGGGCGAACGCGTCGCCATGGAAATCAAAGAGGCAATAAAAACAAATCAGCTCCCCAAAATTATTACTTAGAAATTCATTGGGCATTACGTCTGAGCCAAATTCCGGTATCTTCGTGGTCGCCAGCAAACTGAACTATTACTTGTTTTGGTCGGTCTCTAACGTCGTATATAACTCTGTTTCCATCCGGCGCATAATATTGCCAAAATTTACCCTTCTTTTCAACTCTACCAATTGTTTCAATTCTTTTATTTCTTGGTGTAGACTTTGGATATTTAGTAAGAGTCGTCATTAACTTTCGTTGCTCTATTTTATCTAACGAAAGCAGTAATTGTTCGTAGTCTCTTTCGATATTTTTATTTTTCGCGAAGATGGCATACATTAATCAATTAGAGATGAGAATTTTTCAGTAAAGTTCGTAAAGCTCGAGGGATGTTTTTTAATTTGTTTTCTCGCCTCCCTTGCCTCAGCAATAAAGGTTTTATTTGTAATTAATTCGTTGAAAATACTATCTGCCCCAAAGGTTGTAAATTCTGAAACAATATTTTTAATTAATTTCATATAATTTACTTCCGTAAAGGTCGATCTTATAATACTTGTATTTGGAATTGGAAGTGTATAAGAATTACTCATGTTTTTTTCCTTTCTTCTTCTCTTCGTGTAATTTAATTGTGTTTAATATTGTACGAGCAAGATCTTCTCCCGAGGGACGTGGTAACGTGACTCTAGAAACAACTTGTCCTTTTGTTTTTTCTCGTGGGCTTATAAAAACAAATTCCAATGTAATATCAACGTCTGTTACCGTAACGCCAACGAACTGTGAATACGTACTGCCGACAACCAAATCAGCATTTACAACCACTTCAGTCGTTTGAGAGGTATTCTTTTCCATCTAGCCAATTATAGCATATTGTAAAGTAAATTTTCACTTGACTTTTGCCAAGTAAAAAAGTATTTTAGAGCTCAAGATCCGCGTAACAAGTTATGCCGGGAAAAACCAAAGGTACTCACTTAAAAACTTTACCTCTACAGGAATTAACTGCTATTTCCATTTTGGATGGCCGCAATCGAAAAGATGTTGTCGATCTTGCTCCTTTTGTCTGTGAATACAATCTCATCCGCTTAAGAATTGAGGTCGAAGCCAAATATTTGATTGCTCTATCAGATGAAGGAATTATTCGGCCGTTGACGGCGGCGGAAAGACAAAAGCTTGAATCTTTCGGCCAAAGTATGACACTTCAGGATGGAGAAAAAGTCAAAAAGATCGAGACTGAAACCGATCACGACGTTAAGGCTATGGAAAAATCCTTCCGGCTGCGGCTAACAGGAAGTCTGAAAGATCTGATTGAAAAAATTCATATCGGTTTAACCTCAGAAGATGTTAATAATTTGGCTTACCGGCTTGCTTTGAAAAGGGCAACCGATCAGGTTCTAATCCCCGCTTTGGATCGCCTAATCGAAGAACTAATTAATCGGGCGGAAAGGGATAAAAATACTCCTATGATGGCCCGGACTCACGGCCAGCGGGCGGTGCCGACAACTCTGGGAAAGGAATTTGCGGTTTTTGCCAGCCGATTAAACAGGGAAGTAAAAACTTTGGCTGGCCGCCAGCTTTTTGGAAAACTCACCGGGGCGGTGGGAAATTTAAATGCTTTGCAAATCACCTATCCGGAAATCGATTGGATTAACTTTGCTCAAAAATTTATCCGCTCTTTTGGTTTTGAGCCAAATTTGGTCACAACTCAAATTAATCCTTATGAGGATATGATTACCTTTTTTCAAAATTATCAGCGAATTAACGGGATACTTATAGATTTTGATCAGGACATCTGGCGTTATGTGAGCGACAACTGGTTTGTTCAGGAAAATAAAAAAGGAGAGGTTGGGTCTTCGGCGATGCCGCAAAAAATAAATCCCTGGCGTTTTGAAAATAGCGAGGGTAATTTGGGTAAAGCGACCGCATTACTCGAATATTTTTGCCGGGAGCTGGCGACCTCACGGCTTCAGCGTGATCTTTCCGACAGCACAATCGTGAGGGATATGGGTGTGCCTTTAGGATGGTCTCTTTTAGCTTACAAAAATACATTAAATGGTCTCTTAAGATTAAAAACAAATAGCGGAAAGATTAGTAAAGATTTAGATGAAGACTGGACAGTTCTTTCCGAAGCGGCGCAGACTTTGATGCGTCGGCGAGGTGTCGAAGATCCCTATTCCTTAATCCTGTCTAAAACCCGCGGACGCCATATCGGCAAGACGGAATGGTTGAAATTAATTAAGAGCTTACCTGTCTCCCCTGCCGATAAAAAAGTTTTGCAAAAACTGACCCCCCAAAATTATATTGGTTTGGCGGTTAAAATCACGGAAAATGCTATTAATGAAATAAAATCTGCAAAGGAGGAATTATGAATAGTCGAGAAGAACTGGTAGTAATTGTGATGGGCTCCCCTACCGATCAGGAGCAGGCTGAAAAAATAAAACAAGTTTTAGATAAATTCTCGGTTGAATCTGTTTTGCGTATCGGTTCGGCGCATAAAACACCCGCACATCTTTTGGAACTAATCAAAAATTATGATGGTCAGAATAAAAAAATTATTTATATTGCTGTGGCCGGGCGATCAAATGCTTTGGGCGGTTTTATAGACGCCCAGACTAAAAATCCGGTGATTTCCTGTCCCCCTTATGGCGAAAAATACGGTGGGGCGGATATTTTTTCTTCGTTGCGGATGCCTTCCGGGATTGCAGCTACGGTAGTTTTAGAGCCGGAGACGGCGGCTTTGGCGGCGGTTAAAATTTTTGCTTTAGATAATTTGGAACTTGCGGAAAAATTTGAAAATTATCAAAAAAGTTTTCGCGAAAAAATTGTTCAGGCGGATATCGTCCTGAGTGAAAAAAATAATTCCTATCACTCCCCTACTCTTCAAACTTTGGAAACAGTTAATTTGCCCCGTTCTTTCGGCCCGAAGATTCAGGGTAAGGTTCGGGATAATTGGGTTTTGAAAGATGGCAAACGATTGATGATTACTACCGATCGGCAGTCGGCTTTTGATCGCATCGTTTGCTTAACTCCCGGCAAAGGCCGCCTTTTAAACACTTTGTCTAAATTCTGGTTTGAAAAAACTAAAGATATTATTCCCAATCACATGATTGCTATCCCCCACCCCAACGTTACAGTTTGCACAGAATGCAAATCGGTCCCGATTGAAATGATTGTCCGGGCCTATATTACCGGTTCAACCTCGACATCTTTATGGAAAAATTATAGCGAAAAAACCGGTCTTTATGATTGGCTAAAATTACCCAAAGGACTTTTAAAAAATCAAAAACTGCCAAAACTTGTTTTTACTCCGACAACCAAAGCCGAAGGGGGTCAGCATGACAAAATTATTTCGCCCAGCCAGGCCACAAAACTTTTTGGCAAGACATACCGGGAAATGGAAGAAGCTGCTCAAGCCTTATTTGAAAGAGCGGCCAGAATTTATAAAAAAGCCGGGCTGATTTTGGTGGACACCAAATTTGAATTTGGAAAAGATAAAAACGGCAAACTGGTTTTAATTGATGAAATTTTTACTCCCGATTCTTCAAGACTTTGGCGATTGGAAAGTTATAAAGAAAAACTAAAACGCGGAGAGGAACCGGAAAGTCTGGATAAGGAATTTTTACGACTTTGGCTTGTGGATCATGGGTTTTCCGGCGAGGGCCGCATTCCGCACGTTCCCGAAGAAATCACTGGGAAGCTGGCAGCTTTATACACCGAACCCTACCAGCGATTAACCGGACAGGATTTGTCAAGAATTGACAGCTCTCCCGCAGCTATAAAGCAATCAATTTTAGATTATTTTAATAAAACTGCTTAGAAAGGAAATAAAATGAAAAGAAAGATTGGTGTTTTCGATTTAGAAGGTCCTCTTTCACCGCAAGATAATGCCTATGAACTCATGAAGCTTATTCCAGATGGGGGCAAAATTTTTGAAGCTATTTCACGCTATGACGATCTTTTAACATTAGAAGGAAGGGAGAATTATGAACCAGGCGACACTCTAGCCTTAATCGCTCCCTACCTGATTTATAACGGAATAAAAGAGAAGGATATAAAAAGCGTTTCTGACACCGCAATGTTAGTTAATGGTGCTCCAGAGGCCATTACTTGGTTGAGAAGTAGTGATTGGGAGGTTTACATCAACTCTACAAGTTATAGACCACATGCCCTTAATATCGCCCAGCGGGTAGGCGTTGAGGAAAGCCATGTCCACTGCACTCGTTTTGCTTTAGACGAGCTGGGTCAAAGATTTAGTCCCACTCTACTCTCTTTTGTTGGGCGAACACAGGCAAGAATGCTTCGGGAACTTTACCCGATTGAAGGAAAAGATAAAGAAATCAAGGAGATGTTAGATGAATTTTTCTGGGAAATTTTACCAGAAAGCGGGCTTGAACCATTAAATGAAGTCAGAGTTAATGGTGGGAATCGGAAAGTGGAAGCTTTGCATGCTATATGCCAAGAAAATAAAGTGGGTTTGGGAGATATTGTAGTTGTTGGAGACAGTATTACCGATATGGTAATGCTGGGGGCGGTAAGAAATGAAGGCGGAACTGCGGTTGCTTTTAACGCCAACGAATACGCTTTAAATGAAGGTAACGTGGCTTTGGCAACCACTGATTTCCGTGATTTACTACCCCTTTGCATAAAACACTCGGAAGGCGGTTTAACAGAAGTACATAGATTTGTCTCATCACAAGAAAATCGTACTATGAGGCCCCAAAAGGAAGGAGGCGCATGGTGGGAACCGGATTCCAATAGAGGGAATTATAATTTAATCGCAGGAGTTGAAGACCTTTCTCCTATAATCGAAGTTCACAGGCGAGTCCGTGGGATTGTTCGCGAAGAAGCCGCGAAATTGGGATAATAATTTATGCCGGAAACTCTTAAAAAAATTTTGATAGTTGGGAATGGCGCTCGGGAAAGTGCTTATGCTTGGTCTTTGGGAAAAGATCCAACTGTGAAAATCCACTACACCGAACCCGGCAATGCGGATCTTTCCCAAAGCGGCACAAACGCTGGGATTGGAATAGATGATCCGCGAAAGTTAGCCGATTATGCACGGGAAAATAATATTTATCTGACAGTGGTCGGGCCGGAAGAACCTTTGGCAAAAGGAATCGTCAATGAATTTAACGATAGAGGTCAAAGAATTGTCGGGCCTACACAATCAGCTGCAAGACTTGAAACAAGTAAAGCAGATGCCCGACACGCTTTAGCCAGCTGGGGTATTCCCGGGCCGGATTTTGCTACCTTTAGTATTTATCAGAATGCTCGAGATTTTTTAGCCGCTTGGGAGCGGGATGGGGTGGTGATAAAAGCTGATGGTTTATGCGGAGGTAAAGGTGTTTTCGTTTGCCAAACCCTTGAAGAAGCTCAAAATTCCTTGAAAAGATTGATGGTTGACAGAGAATTTGGTTCGGCCGGCGACCGCGTGGTAATCGAAGAAAAACTTGAAGGCAGGGAAGTTTCCTTAATTGCTTTAACCGACGGAGAGACAATCCAGCCGCTAATTCCCATGGAGGATTATAAACAGGTTTCTGATGGTGATAGGGGTCCAAATACCGGCGGAATGGGTGTTGTTGCTCCCTTCTGGGAAGTGATTAGTCCGGAAGATCTAAGGCCTTTGACTGAACAGATTCTAAGACCAATTGTTCAAAAAGCGGGAGCAAACTCGGGCCCCTACAAAGGATTTATCTATGCCGGTTTGATGATGACAAAAGATGGTCCCAAAGTTTTGGAAATAAACTGCCGCGGCGGGGACCCGGAAACTCAAGGAGCCTTGCCCCTACTCCAAACTCCCCTTATCCAAGCTTTTGATGCTTTGGTTGATGGAAGATTAGATAAGACTCCTTTACGATGGTCGAATGAGTATTGTGTTGGTGTGGTTTTAACATCCAGCGGTTATCCGGGAGAGTACGAAACGGGTAAAGAAATTTTTGGGCTTGAAGAAGTTGCCAAAAAAAGAGATGTTGTCGTTTTTCAAGCGGGAACCAGAAATGAAGATGGAAAAATCCTAACTTCAGGCGGACGGGTGGCCCTTGTTGCCGGTCTTGGCTCAACTCCAAAAATCGCTGCCAATCGAGCTTATCGGTCTATTGCTACCACGGTAGAAATGCGGAAGGGAGAGGTTCCCGAAGGGAAAATTTTCTTCGTCCCCATGCATTATCGTACCGACATCGGCCAGCGAGGAGTATCCCGGTAACTAAAAACCCGATTCTTCAACTACCCCATTGTATCTTACCGATTTTTCAAAAGGATAAGTTGTAGCCGCCAGATGAAAAACTATCATCTCTTCCCTCTTACTGACTCCTAATTTTTTCCCGATGCTGTATAAAGAAAGTCGGACGGCATCGCGGCCGATATGCATTACATCTGCGATATCTTTGTTTCCCATTCGACGAGAAGGATTGGTAAGTTTGTCTAAAACTTGAATTTCTCTTGGCATCAGTTTTTTATAGCGGTCAAAGTCAAAGTTACATTTTTCAACTATTGTTATTAAATCCAGCTCCCCCATTTCAAACGCCTTAAGGATTGCCTGGCCTTGCCTTCGTGCTCCTAATCGATGCTGAATTGAGTTATTTTCCCCGCGCAGATGACTTACAACTGTTGCGAGCGCATTACCAAATGCCCTGGCGATTTCAGCATTGGTTTGACCAATGGCTACACGCTCAAGAATTTCTCTTTTCTGCGGGCTTAACACGCTCTGGCGGGGATAATCTATAACTCTTTCTCTACTCATTTACTACCCCCAATTCTCTTTTAACTGCCAGGTGAAAAACCATCGCCTGAATTCGGTTTTTGACCTCTAATTTTTTGCAGATATTTTCCATATGATAATGCAATGTGGCGGGAGAAATTCCTAGCGATTTAGCAGTGACTTTATTATTCCCTACACATTCGGGATCAGAAAGCTTGTGTATAACATCAATTTCTCTGGGGGTGAGTAACACAATTTTGTTGAGTTGTAAACCGGAATTTTCGACAATATCGTTTAAATCTAAATAACCTAATTCGAGTCCTTTTAAAACAGCCTGTTCTCTAGTTTGTACATTAAGTCGATCAAAGATTCCTTTAGGGATCGATCCAAATTCTGAACGTTGAGTTAAATGGTTTTTGACGGTCTGATCTGAAATTAATAGTCTCGCAGCGATTTCCTTATAAGTCAAACCATAGGTTACTAATTTAAGGATCTCGATTTGTCGGGAGGTTAAAAGGCTGCTTTGTTCGCCTTCAACTGCAGTAGTCGGTATGTATCTTTCTATGGTCATAAGGTTTTCTATTATACTTCGCCGCGTCTTACGCGGCTCGTCTAATTGATGCTCAATTATAGGCCATTTTGATTAATTTGGCAACTGAAGTGGTGGTTTTGATTTGACAATTCGATGAAAAAGGGCGACTTGCATCTTATTTGAAACTTCTAATTTTCTGTAGATACTGCTCAATTGATCTTTAACGGTATCTCTTACCACGCCTAATCTTTCAGCGAGAATCTGATTTCGTCCAGAATGAGAGGAATCATCAAGCACATTCAATAATTGTGTTTCTTTATCGTCTAACTCTGCGTATCTTTCCAGATTAAAGCCAGACTTTCGTTCTATTTCTCCAAGATCTAAAAAACCCAAATCAAGCGCTTTCAAGACAGCTTGTTCACGACTTTGAGCCCCGAGTTTTGGAAGAATTCCCTTTTGTTTTACATTTGGACTTTTGTAATGGGCGGGATCGCGGTAAAGAAGGTGTCTTAAAAGCTGAATAGGAATCCCTGATTCCTTATGAATTTCCGCTTCACTTAATCCGCGCGCCATGAGTTTTAAAATTTCTAACTCTCCTGGAGAAAGTAATTCCTCCCGCGGTTTTTCAAAACCATTAATAAATCTTTCCTGTTTAATAGACATAAAAATAAGCAGGTTGAAATGTTGAATAGATGCAAGTTTCGTACCCTTGTCATTCTGGCCCGCTCCGTCGAGGCTTTAGCGAGGCGAGCTTGTCCAGAATCAGATTCTGGAGTCGCCCGCGGTCTATGCGGGCTCCCCAAAATGAAAACCCGAAATATAGGTTATTTTTGTTGTTTGAGGCAGGCCCGCCTTGACTCGGCGAGGCAGGCACCGACAAGATTTTCAAGAAGGCAGGCCACATTAACGGGGCCAACACCCCCGGGGACAGGCGTATAAAAGGCAGCGATATCTTTTATCTCATTTTCATCATAATCGCCGGCAAGTTTTCCTTGGTTATCTTTGTGAAGGCCGACACCGATGAGAATAGCTCCCTGCCTATTGGCAGGCAGGCCTTTTTTAAGCATCTCTTGGGTAACAACAGATTCTTTACCCACACAGCTGATTAAAATATCGGCATTTTTGGTCAAAAGTTCGGGATTTTTAGTTTGACTGTCTATTACTTTTGGTGTGTTTCCTAATTTTTCTAAAGCCGAAATAATCGGTCCACCCGCGGTTTCCCCTTTGCCGATAACGACAATGTTTTTAGAATTTAGCCACTTATTAAATTCTTGATTATTACCTTGGATTTCTTTAAGAATTTTCATGACTGCATCAGCCACTGGCATCGGGTGTGGCGAGTCTGGATGAAACCCATCGACATCTTTTGCGGGCGCAACAGCCAGAGCAATGGCTTGTCCGTCAATTTGCGGCGGCAATGGGCGCTGAATAATAATTCCGTGGACTCCCCTATCGTTGTTGTGTTTTTCGATAACTTTAATTAACTCTGGGGTTGTTATAAATTCTTTCTGCTGATCAATGGTTACTTTGGCTCCAATCTCTTCGCCTCTTTTCTTTTTTTGCCGGACATAAGCCTCCCAGACAGGGTTCTCCCCCACTAAAATTACTACCAAGTGTGGCTTAATTTCAAGATTCTTAATTTTTCCGCTCAATTTGTGAAAAATTCTCTGAGCTAAAGCACGACCATCAAATTTCATAACCGTAAGTATCTATGAGATCTGCAAGATCCGTCCCTGTACAGGGTCTGTCCTTGTCAGACTTGTTTAAATTAAATTTACAAATCTATTTTCTCATTTTAACGTGCGGGAAGCAAATTTCTATGGGGTTGACGCAATCTACTTTTCTTTTGTAAGGCAAGTCGCCGCGGCCAATGAATCCTTCGGATCGGAAAAACGCATCAGGATCACGCCTTGGGTAGCGCGGGAAAGTTTGGGAACAGAACTTATGGGCATTTTAACGACCTGACCGTTAACAGATGTTAAAATAATGGAGTCACAATTGGGTTCAATAATATGGGAGGTGATAACTTTACCGGTTCTTTGGGTGGTTTCACAGGCTTTAACGCCTTTGCCTCCTCTGCTTTGTTTTGGAAATTCGGAAAGGGTAGTTTTTTTACCTAACCCCTTTTCCATAATAACCAAAAGTTCGTCTTTTTCAGATTTAACAATGTCCATCCCGATTACATAATCGTCTTTACCACAGAGAATCCCGCGTACCCCCATCGTATCTCTTTTAGTCGGTCGTACCTGGTTCTCATTAAATCTAATTGATTTACCGTCGTGGGTGACCAGAATTACGTCGTCTTTACCGGAGGTTAATTTCGTCCAGCAAAGCTCATCATCTTTATCGAGCTTAATCGTTATAAGTCCAGTTCTACGAATATTAGTATATTCTGAAAGTTCAGTTTTCTTAACCGTTCCTTTTTCTGTAGTCAGAAAAATGTATTTCCCCTCCCCTTTTGTGTCTGAGGGATAAGTTAAGATGGAGCTAACCATTTCGCCCTGCTCGATGTTTATAATATTAACAATAGCCTGTCCTTTAGAGATTCTTGTTCCTTCTGGGACGTCCCAAACCCGCATTTGATAGACTTTACCTTTATTAGTAAAGAACAAAATATTGTCATGGGTTGACGCCGAAAGGATATGATCAATCTCATCCCCTTCTTTAGTTTTCATTCCCATAACCCCCTTGCCACCCCGCTGTTGGATATTAAACGTATTTAAGGACTGTCGCTTAATATATCCCGATTGACTAAGAGTGATTACCACATTCTCTTTGGGGATTAAATCTTCTTCAGAAAATTCTCCTGGTTTGGATTTATAAACTCGAGTTTTCCTCTCGTCTACATACTTTTCCCTAACTTTCAAAAGCTCGCTTTTTATTAAGTCTAAAATTTTCTCCGGATGAGCCAATAAATCTTCAAGATAAGCGATGGTCTCTTTGACCATTTCATACTCGTCTTCAATTTTTTGTCTTTCAAGTGCCGCAAGGCGGCGAAGCTGCATATCTAGGATGGCCGTGGCTTGAATAACACTCAAACCAAAACGCTCCATAAGTTTTCCCTTGGCCTCATCGGCGTCTTTGGATTTTTTAATAGTTTCGATAACCTCATCAATATGATCGACCGCAATTTTTAATCCCTCAAGAATGTGAAGCCTTGCTTTTGCCTCTTTTAGCTCAAATTCTGATCGCCTGACAATCACCTGGCGGCGGTGATCGATATATTTTTCCAGAACCATTTTCAAGGTTAAAGTTTGAGGCGTGCCTTCGACCAAAGCCACGAGGTTGACAGGAAAGGTTGTTTGCATTGCGGTGTGTTTAAAAAGATTTTGTAAAACAGTGCGCGGTCGGGTATCGCGTTTTAACTCAACCACCACCCGGATTCCGTGGCGGTCTGATTCGTCTCTTAAATCCGAAATACCCTCAACTTTTTTATCTTTGGCAAGTTCTGCAATTTTGGCGACAAGCTGAGCCTTATTGACTTGATAGGGTAACTCCGTAACGATAATAGCTGATTTTCCCTGACCGATATCCTCGATTTCGGCCTTGGCCCGCATAATAATTTTTCCTTTACCGGTCGCGTAGGCGGCGGTAATTTCCGAGATGTCATAAATTGCCGCTCCCGTGGGAAAGTCGGGGCCTTTTATAAACTGCATCAGATCTTCAACCGAGACATCAAAATTAAGGGATGACTGAGCCGAAATTTCATTGTTCTCTTTTGCTTGTTGATCTGTCTTATCCGCCATTTTGTTTTCCGCTTTTTTGTTGGCTTTCCCAATCATAAAGGTAATGGCGTCAATCACCTCACCTAAATTGTGCGGAGGGATTTTGGTGGCCATACCAACCGCGATACCTTCCGAACCCATAAGCAGTAAATTCGGAAGTTTGGCCGGCAAAAAGACAGGTTCTTTAAGAGTTGAATCAAAATTGGGAACAAAATCGACGGTTTCTTTTTCCAGATCCAGAAGCATTTCCTGGGCAATCGCGGTCAGGCGGGCTTCCGTGTAACGCATGGCGGCCGGCGGATCGCCGTCGACCGATCCATAGTTCCCCTGTCCATCGACTAAGGCGTAGCGCATCGAAAAATCCTGAGCCAGCCGGACTAAAGCATCATAAACCGGCATATCGCCATGCGGATGATACTTACCTAAAACCTCACCGACAATTTTAGCCGATTTGGTGTATTTTGCTGCGTGTGAAAGCCCCATCTGATGCATGGCATAAAGGATGCGGCGATGGACGGGTTTTAAACCGTCACGAACGTCCGGTAAGGCCCGAGAAACAATAACGGACATTGCATAGTCCAAATAGGACCGTTGCATTTCTTGTGTGATTTCAGCAGCTTGTATTTTTCCAATATCGCTCATAATAAAAATAAATTTCTAACTTCTAATATCTAAATTCTAAATAATTTCAAGAATCAAATGCTCAAAACTATTTTGGATTTTAGTCATTTGGATTTGTTTAGGATTTCCTTACACTAAGAATCCGGCGATGAGCAGGGCCACGATGTTGGCCACTTTAATCATCGGATTGATAGCAGGGCCGGCTGTGTCTTTATAGGGATCGCCAACGGTGTCGCCGGTAACCGCGGCTTGGTGAGCAAATGACCCCTTTCCACCTAGGTGCCCCTCTTCAATGTATTTTTTGGCATTATCCCAGGCTGCGCCACCGGTGGTCATCGAGATGGCGACAAAAAGGCCGGTGATAATAATTCCGATTAAAAGTCCACCGAGTGCCTGAGGTCCCAATATGAAACCCACCAAAATGGGGGTTAAGACCGGAATCAAAGCCGGCACGATCATTTCTCTTAAAGCGGCTTTGGTAACAATATCGACACATTTGCCATACTCGGGCTTGGCTTTTCCCTCCATCAAGCCTTTAATTTCTTTAAATTGTCTTCGAACCTCGCTAACCACGGCCATCCCCGCTTTACCCACCGCCTCCATGGCCAAGGCCCCAAAGAAATAAGGTAGAGCTCCTCCAATAAAAAGTCCGATCAGGACTTTAGGATCCGACAGGGAGAATTGACCAAAATTTTGAGCAACGGCCTGTCCCTTTTGCCCTAATTCCTGAGTGTAAGATGCAAAAAGTACCAAAGCCGCCAGTCCTGCTGAGGCAATGGCGTAGCCTTTGGTAATAGCTTTTGTGGTATTGCCTACCGCATCTAACGGGTCAGTTATTTTTCGAACAGACTCGTCCAAATTGGCCATCTCCGCAATCCCGCCGGCGTTGTCAGTTATCGGTCCGAACGAATCAATAGCGATAATTATTCCCGTTAGTGAAAGCATCGACATAGCGGCAATCGTTACACCATAAAGCCCGGCCAAAGAAAATGAGGCCAATGTTACTCCGGCGATTAAAAGAACCGGTAAAAGAGTTGACTTCATGGAATTTGCAAGACCGGCAATTATATTGGTTCCGTGTCCGGTTTCCGAAGACTTGGCAATTCCTAAAACCGGCCCGAATTTTTTGGCCGTATAGTATTCGGTGATAACAACCATTCCTACTGTTGTCAAAAGGCCAAGAAGGGATGAATAATAAAGGTTCATCACCGGAAAATAAGGATTGCCTCCCATTAAATTGATAGTAATGGGATAAAAAAGGATAACGGCCAAAACTACCGCTGCGCCCAAGCCTTTATAAAGCGCCGTCATGATACCCGATGTTTTGTTTGTCCCAACAAAGAATGTCCCAAGTAAAGAAGCAATAATTGCCACTCCACCGATGGCTAAAGGGTAAAGAATAACGCCTAAGTTTTCACCAAAAATAAGATGCCCTAAAAGCATGGTGGCTACGGCCGTTACAACATAGGTTTCAAAAAGATCAGCAGCCATCCCCGCACAGTCACCAACATTATCCCCTACCTGATCGGCGATGACTCCCGGATTTCTGGGATCATCCTCGGGAATTCCTTTTTCAATTTTCCCGACCATATCAGTTCCCACGTCAGCACCTTTAGTGTAGATACCGCCTCCAAGCCGGGCAAAAACTGAAATCAGCGATCCCCCAAAACCTAAAGCAATTAAAGCGCGTAAAGCGTGTTCGATAGTTGTTTGCAAAAATTGCGTCAGGAATAGCCAATAGCCCGCAACCAAAAGTAGTCCTAACCCGACCACGAAAAGACCGGTAACCGATCCTCCCTGAAAGGCAACATTTAGGGCGGCCTTTATCCCCTTTTTGGCTGCTTCCGCTGTCCGAACATTGGCCCGAACGGAAATATTCATTCCCACAAAACCAGCCAAAGCTGAAAATCCGGCGCCCAAAAGAAAGCCAACACCGGTGGCAAATCCCAAAAACCAGCTTAAAATGACGAAAATTAAAAGAGCGATCCAGGCGACAATTGTATACTGCCTCTTTAGGTAGGCCGATCCGCCTTCGGCAATCGCTTCGGCGATGTCGGTCATCTTTTTATCGCCCTTGGGAAGCGCAATAATTCGCCAGATCAAAAAACTTCCATAAATAAGCGCAAGAACAGAAGCTCCTAAAGAAAAAGGTAAGATATATGGAACAAAACTAGGCATAAAATACTCCTTCTTTTAAATTTTAGAATTTTAAATATCGAGATTGGCTAGCTTCGCATGGGTCTGAATGAACCGTTTTCGCGGAGGCACCTCTTCGCCCATAAGCATGTTAAAAACCTGGTCGGCCTGCTCGGCGTCGTCAATAGAAACCTGCTTAAGTGTGCGGTTGGCCGGATTCATTGTTGTTTCCCAGAGTTGATCCGGGTTCATCTCTCCTAGTCCTTTATATCTTTGAATATTAAAAGACCCATTGCCATGGGAAGCTAAAATTTTATCCTTCTCTTCATCATTATAGGCGTAATAAACATTTTTGCCAATCTGGACTTTATAAAGGGGGGGCATGGCGATAAAAAGATAACCGCTTTGAACTACAAGCGGCAGATGGCGATAGAAGAAAGTCAAAAGCAAAGTGGTGATATGTTCGCCGTCGACGTCCGCATCACACATAATAATTATTCGATGATAACGCAGTTTTTCCGGGTTAAGACTCTCCCCTATCCCCATTCCCAGGGCAATAATTAAGTTTTTAAGTTCTTCAAACTGAATAATTTTATCAAGCCGGGCACGCTCTGTGTTTAAAATTTTTCCTCCCAAGGGTAAAATCGCCTGAAATTTACGGTCTCTTCCCTGCTTAGCCGAGCCGCCGGCGGAATCTCCTTCAACAATATAGAGTTCGCTATGACTCGGATCTTTTTCCTGACAATCAGCCAATTTTCCTGGTAATGAGGAGCCCTCCAACGCTCCTTTGCGGATAATGGCGTCTTTGGCGGCTTTTGCCGCCAGCCGGGCTTTTTGAGCCAAAACCACTTTTTCTAAAATTCTTCGGGCATCGGATGGATTTTCTTCAAAATAAATGTCAAGACCTTCTTTAACTGCGGATTGGACTAAGGGCTGGATTTCGGCATTGCCTAATTTTGTTTTGGTCTGGCCCTCAAACTGCAAATTTTGAGAAGGCATTTTTACTGCAACAATAGCTGCCAGTCCCTCCCGGGTATCTTCGCCCAAAATACCATCCTCGCCGTTTTTAAAAGCCCCGATCTTTTTCCCGTAATCGTTTAAGGCACGGGTAAGAGCCATTCGGAAACCAGTAAGATGGGTTCCGCCTTCATGTGTATTAATAACATTCACAAACGATTCAACCGTTTCGGAAAAGCCGTCATTATATTGAATTGCGACCTCCAGGGAAATATGATCAACCTCTTTTTGCAGAAATATTGGGTCATGCAAGACTTCCCTATTTTTATTAATCTGTCGAACTAAAGAAGAGATACCGCCCTCAAAGTAAAAATGAAATTCCTCACCGGTTCTTTCGTCAAACAAGTGAATGAAGAATTTAGAAATAAGGTAGGCTCTCTCGCGCAACGATTTTTTAAGCACCTCAAAATTTACGGAAATGCCATCCTTAAAAATCTCCTTATCGGCCAAAAAAGTTGTAGTTGTGCCGGATGAAAGTTCGGGAACAAAGTCTCCAAGATCTTTTTTGTTATTTTTTACCACCTCAACATTGGTTGTCGGTTTTCCTCTCTGATATTCCTGCCGCCAGATTTTACTACTGCGTTTAACCTCGACCCAGGTAAATTCAGAGAGTGCGTTTACAACTGAAGCTCCCACCCCGTGTAATCCGCCGGAAACTTTATAAGCCCTGCCGTCAAATTTGCCCCCGGCGTGAAGCTTGGTCATAACGATTTCAAGGGCTGATTTTTGATACTGGGGCACAACGTCTACGGGAATTCCCCGGCCATCATCAACTTCCGTTATTGAGTTGTCTTTATGAATAATAACCCAGGCGTTTTTAGCAAATCCTGCCAAGGCCTCATCAATTGAGTTATCAATAATTTCAGTTATAAGATGATGAAGGCCTGTGGTGTCAGTTGAGCCAATATACATTCCGGGCCGCTTGCGAACCGGCTCTAGGCCTTCCAAAACTACAATATCTTTTCCGCTGTAAGACGAGGGATTTGGCATAAGAATAAGAAGTAAAATCTTTTCTCGATAGAAAACAAACTTATTTTATTTTCGTTAGGAAACAAGCTTTGCTTTATTTTCGTTAGGAAACAACCTATTTATTCTAGCATATATATAGGCTGATGTCTAGGGAAATTCAGGTAAATTGAGAAGAAAATTCTCTATTGCCAAGCGCTGGTTAATATTGGATCTTATCAATCTTTTAACTTCCTGAATTTGACGTAAAATAGCAATTATTTGTCTATTGGCCACTTGTCTAAAATAGTCATCCAGGGTATTCTGATTTTTTCTCAACATTATTTCCCTCCAGGCAAAAAGTCCATTATTTAAAAAATTTATAACTAATTCTTTTTCTTTAGCAACCTCTGAAGCTAACTTTAATCTCGCTCCTGCTTTTGCCCTCAGCTGCTGACGAATGAAAGAAATTTGCTCTTCAATTTCTTCTTCCGATAATACAACTTCCATCTTAGCAGGTAGTTCAATGATTTGGCAGCGGGATAAGATTGTTGGTAAAAGCAGATCCTTATTTGAAACAGTTAAAATAAGAATTGTATCCTGCGGTGGTTCCTCAAGGGTTTTTAGGAAAGCGTTTTGCGCGGCCATTGTTAACTTTTCAGCTTCGTGGATGATAACAACCTTATTTTGAGAAGCATAAGGTCTAAGAATCAAGCGAGGTTTTAGCTCGCGTACATTTTCAATACCGATTGTCGTTTCCGACTCTAAAATAATTAAATCCTCTTTTTGAACATCCCCACTATTTTTTAGAGCTTCTTCAAATCGTTCCTTTGAATTCCCGCCGGTGATTAAAGTAGATGAGTATGTGTCTGTCATTGTTCTAATTAAATGTTTGCAAATGAAGTACGACAGATATAATATAATATATACTGATAAAGATAAAGATGTCTTTTCTAACTCAATAAAATGATTGAGTTGCTTTAATCTTTTTAAAAATTTGACCTGCCCATGGATAGTAATAAGCCACAGACATTAGCCGATATTCTTCTTGATCGCAAAGTCCTAACGACCGATCAGGCAAACCTTGTTAATATTGAGAGTATAAACACGGGTCGGGCTCAAGACGAAGTTATTATTTCTCATCATTTTGCCGCCAAAGACCAAATCGCGCCTGCCCGAGCTCAACTTTTAAATGTTCCCTTTGTTTCTTTAGTAAATAAAGGAATTTCTCCTGAGGTTTTAAGCTTTTTGCCGGAGACTGTTGCCCGTAGTTATTTAGCCATTCCGTTTGAGTATGGTAAGGAAAGTAATCTTCTCTCTGTGGCAATGGCCGACCCCCTAAATCCTCAAATAATTGAATTTATTGAAAAAAAGAGCAATTGTAAAGTAGTTCCTTACCTGGCGGTTGATGATGACATAAAAGATGCCATTGATCAAAACTACCGAAGGGGTCTGACGAGCGAGGTAACCGAAGCCCTAAAAGAAGTGGCGCCTCAAAAAAGAGTCATCGACATTGCCAAAATGGGCGAGATTATTCGTGAGGCGCCGATTGCCAAAATCGTTTCAACGATATTAGATTATGCTGTTCGGACTCGAGCCTCAGACGTTCATCTTGAGCCTCAGGAAGGTCGCACCCGTGTTCGCTACCGAATTGATGGTATTTTGTACGAAAGACTTGCTTTGCCTAAAAACATTCATGAAGCGGTTATATCGCGCATCAAGATTCTTTCAGGGATGAAAATTGACGAGAAAAGGGTTCCTCAGGATGGGCGTTTTAACTTTAAAGCCGGAGATCAGGAAGTTGACTTGCGTGTTTCCACCATCCCTTCAACCAAAGGTGAAAAGGTTGTGATGAGGCTTTTGCGTAAATCCGGCGGTGTGCCGACCATGCCGGAATTGGGATTGCGAGGACTGGCTCTTAAAACTTTGGAAGTAAATATCTTGCGACCCTACGGTATTATTCTGGTTTGCGGCCCTACCGGGTCGGGAAAGACGACGACTCTTTACGCCGTTTTGTCAAAACTTAATACCACCAAGGTTAATATCGTAACTCTGGAAGATCCCGTTGAATACGAAATTGCAGGTGTTAATCAGGTTCAAATCAATCCGGTGGCTGGTTTGACTTTTGCCAATGGTTTGCGCGCTTTCCTGCGACAGGATCCCAATATTGTTCTGGTTGGAGAAATTCGGGATCAGGAAACCACCGGTTTGGCGATTCAAGCTGCCTTAACCGGTCATTTGGTTTTTTCCACCCTCCACACCAATGATGCGGCAGGCGCCCTGCCGCGTCTTTTAGACATGGGAGCAGAGTCATTTCTTCTGGCTTCCTCTATGAATGCCGTGGTTGGCCAACGTATCTGTCGTAAAGTTTGTCAAAGTTGTAAAGAACCATACGATCCGCCAAAAGAAATGGCGGACAATATTCGGCTCGTTTTGGGCAATCTTTTACCCAAAACCTCAAAGGATAGTGGAAAAGTAACTCTTTATCGGGGAAAAGGTTGTGAGGAATGTGATAATGTTGGTTATTTCGGCCGAATCGGAATTTTTGAGGTCTTGTCGGTCAGTGAAAAAATTGGTAGGCTAATAATGGAGCACGCCACAGCAGACGATATCGCCGCTCAGGCAATTAAAGAAGGAATGATCACAATGAAGCAGGATGGTTATCTTAAAGCAATGGAGGGAATTACAACGATTGAAGAAGTTTTGCGCGTCGCACAAGACTAAAAAACACTAAATTCTAAACAATAATGAATGACGAAAACTCAAAATTCAAAACATTATGATCTTGAAGACAGAACATTACGGTTTGCTAAAAGAATCGCCAATTATATAGATAATCTTCAGAAGACTATATCTAATGTAGAAATTGGCAAACAATTAATGCGTTCTGCTGGCTCAATTGGAGCAAATTATATAGAGGCAAACGAGTCACTAAGTAAAAAAGATTTTTTAATGAGAATAAAGATTTCAAGGAAAGAATCAAAGGAAAGTCGTTATTGGTTGCAGTTGAGTGAACCTGGCATTAATCAAGGAGAAAAGGATGATCTTATTCGAGAATCAATGGAGTTAATGAAGATTTTTGGTTCTATAGTAACAAAATCACAAAGTTTAGAAAATTAGAATTTTGAATTTATTTAGGGTTTAGATATTATAATTTAGGATTTTTACTATTATGGAAGTTCCAGAGCTACTTGAGCTTGTTGCTAAAAATAACGCTTCGGATTTGCATCTTTTAGTCGGTTTTCCCCCGATTATTCGCGCCGATGGAGAGCTTCTGGCGGTTGAAGGTCAAAGTTTCCTGGATGAAGAGGCGGCGGAAAAATTAATTTTTCCTTTAATGACTCCCGAGCAGAAAGAGATTTTCCTGGCCAACAAGGAACTTGATTTTTCTTTTCCCTTTGTCGGCTCAGGAAGCACAGGAGAGGCACGATTCCGTGTTAATGCTTATTATCAAAGAGGCTATATTTCTGCGGCGCTTCGTTATTTACCGCCAAAAATTAAAACCATTGAAGACCTTAATCTGCCAAAAATCCTGCACGAGTTTACGAAGCTTCGTCAGGGATTTATTCTGGTAACCGGACCGACAGGCCACGGCAAATCAACAACCCTTGCCTCAATCATTAATGAGATTAATCAGGATCGTTCTTGTCATATCGTAACGGTCGAGGATCCTATTGAATATACATATCCCCCCGGGAAAAGTATTATTTCTCAAAGGGAGCTTCGCTTAGATACTTATTCTTGGGAAATCGCCTTGCGTTCTGTTTTGCGTGAAGATCCGGATGTGGTTTTAATCGGCGAGATGAGAGACTATGAAACAATTGCCGCGGCTCTAACGATTGCAGAAACAGGACACTTGGTCTTTTCAACCTTGCACACCAATTCTTCGGCCCAAACAATCGATCGTATTATTGATGTTTTTCCTGAACATCAGCAAACACAGGTCAGGCTTCAACTTTCAATGGTTTTGGAGGCGGTTTTTTCAATGCGACTTATTCCCCAAATCGGCGGGGGAAGAGTGCCAACTTATGAAATGCTTCTGGCTACACCGGCAGTTAAAAATACGATTCGTGAAGGTAAAACTCATTTGATCGATAATATTATCCAAACTTCCGCTGAACTTGGAATGAGTTCTTTAGAAACAAGTCTAGCTTCACTTGTGCGGCAAGGTAAAATCTCCTTGGAAACAGCCCAAAGTTTTGCTATACGTCCTGATGACTTATTGCGTTTGGTTAACGGTCGGTAGTTCTTCTTATGCCCTTATACAATTTTAAAGCTAAAGATCCGCAAGGAAAATACGTAAAGGGAATAGTGGAGTCCAAAACCCCAAAAGAGGCAGTAGCTTTACTTCATGATCGCCAGCTTCTGGTAATCAATTTAAGAGAAAAAGGCTCGGATGTTTTTAAGGCTATAAGTGAGAAAATAAGCTGGGTAACTTTTGGTGATCTGGTGAATTTTACGCGTCAACTTGCAACCATGTTTACCGCCGGTTTAAGGCTAACCGAGGCACTGCAAATTCTGGCCAAACAAATTGAAAAGCCCGGTTTACACAAGATAATTCTTGATTTACAAAAAGAGGTTGAGAGTGGTTCCTCTTTTGCCAAGGCCCTGGAAAAACATTCGACTTTCCCAAAAGTTTATGTGGCGGCAGTACGGGCGGGAGAGGCCTCGGGAACCTTGGATAAAGTTTTAATGAGACTGGCTGACAGTTTGGAAAAAAGTAAGGCTCTGAAATCAAAAATCGTTGGTTCTCTCATTTATCCGGCCTTTATCTTTATGGCCATGATGGGGGCTGCGTTTTTCTTAATGATTTTCGTTATCCCGCAAATGAGAGGTCTTTTTGAGGCCTTTGGCGGTGAGATACCTGCAACGACCCAATTACTTTTTTTAATTTCCACTGCCTTACGTAATTTCTGGTGGTTAATTATTTTGGCAATGATTGGTGCTGTTTTTCTTTTCCGCGCCTGGCGCAAAACTCCTGTTGGGAAAAAAATAACAGACACTCTTTTTTTGCGAGTGCCAGTTTTGGGTAAAATTCAAAAAGAAGGAATTTTGGCCGAATTTGCTAATACCATGGGTCTTTTAGTTTCTGCCGGCGTGCCTGTGGTGGAAGGTTTAAATATTGTTTCGGGCGCCATGGGCAACGTTTTATATCAAGAGTCGGTTAAGGAAGCGGCGCAAAAAATGGAAAAGGGATTTCCACTTTCGGCAATACTTGAAGCCAGTTCTCTTTATCCGCCGATACTTGTCCAGATGACCAAAGTTGGTGAGGAGACCGGCAAAATTGATGAAACCCTAACTCGTGTTTCAAATTATTTTGAGGCTGAGGCAGATGAAACAGTTAAGCGTTTAACCAGTCTTATTGAGCCAATTATGATTATTGTTTTGGCCTTGGGCGTTGCCTTTATGGCCTTTTCAATCATTTTGCCAATTTACAAGCTTGTCGATCAGGCTGGGCAATTATAGTTTAAAGAAAATAACTTGTCATTTCGAACCTGCCGTTTTGGCAGGTGAGAAATCTAGGCGCGAAGTGCCGTAAAGACGCTTTACTAGATCTCTCACTGCGTTCGAGATGACGATGCGCGTAGAGGGCTTGACAAATGATTGAGAATAATCCATTCTTAAAATAGTGGCAAAACTGATAATTAATAATTTATTGTCCGAAAGGGGGTGAGAAAGTGAAAAGATTATTATTAAACATCAAAAGGATGGCCCCGAGGAGAAAAGCAATGAGGGGTTTCACTTTAATCGAGCTTTTGATCGTTATCGCTTTAATCGGTATTTTGGCGGTAGCTTTGCTTTCGGCTATCAATCCGTTGGAGCAAATGAGAAAAGGGCGAGACTCAGCCCGAAGATCAGACTCAACCGAACTTTTGAATGCTATTGAGCGGTTTTACGCCAGCTTTCAGTGTTATCCTTGGGAATGGGATGGTGCGGATTGTACCGCAACTCCATTGGGCGGACCCATTGCCGTTAATGCGGCAAGTTTTGGCGTTGCCGGAGACCTTGAATGGTTGCTTACAAACAACGAATTAAAAGCTGAATTTGAACGTCGTGATGCTGTTGATGACCAGTTACTTTGCATGACCGCAGACGCAACAACCGATGTTGTTTCAGTCTGCTTTGAGCCGGAATCACAAACTGGTCGAAGCGGTGGGCTGGGACCAACAAGAAATGTTACTAATGATGCTGTATCCACTACATGTGCTAACGCCTATGCCGGTGGCATTTGTTCCGGTGGCTTTGCGGATTGTTGGGTTTGTGTGCCGCAATAAAGATTCGGACAAGAGTTATTCTGCTCGCAAAGAAAAAACGAGGTCAGGCCTAAAGAAAAGCTAAGTTTATAAAAAACCAAAGCTTATCTTTTAGGCTTGGCTTTTCTGATTTCCTCACAGCCAAGAATTTAAGTAGCGTGATGTTACTTTTTATGCTACTCTTATTTGTATGAGTTTTGGCGAAAGTTATACCTATTTGTTTATTTTTGTTCTTGGCGCCAGTGTCGGTTCTTTTTTAAACGTTTTAATCGATCGCCTTCCCCGGGAGGAGCAAATTTTTAAAGGCCGCTCTCATTGTGACCACTGTCAACATAAACTTTCCGCACTCGACCTTTTCCCCATCGTTTCCTGGGTTATACTGAGGGGACGTTGTAGATATTGCCACTCCCCCATCAGGTGGCAAAATCCGGTGGTGGAGTTGTCGACGGGAATTTTATTTGTTTCAACCTTTTATTTTTTTCCTGCCGGAAATACTTATAATTTATTACCTAATATTTATTATCTAATATTAATAAGTGCCCTGATTGCTATTTTTGTAATTGATCTTAAACATCAAATTATCCCTGATAAAATCGTCTATCCAGCTATTTTAGTTTCATTATTATTCTTAATTATAAATTCTAAATTTTTAATTCTTAATTTCCTTCTTGCCGCCCTAGGAGCGGCTTTATTTTTTGCACTGGTTATAGTTATTACTGCCGGTCGCGGAATGGGATGGGGTGATGTAAAGCTTGTTGGGCTGATGGGCTTATTTTTAGGTTTTCCTAAAATTATTGTTGCGCTGTATTTAGCTTTCTTGACAGGATCAATACTGGGTGTCATACTGATTTTATTGGGTAAAAAAAGGTTTGGTCAAAATATTCCTTTTGGTCCTTTTTTGGCCGGGGCTTCAATTTTTTCTATTTTCTTTGGCGAAAAAGCATGGCAATTTTTGGTAAAAACTTTAGGTTTGGTTTAAACGAAAGAGGCTTTACTTTAATCGAGGCCCTAGTGGTAATAGCTATAATCGCTTTATTATCCGTTTTAGGCGCAACCAATTATCAGCAACAACAAAGAAAAGCGCGTGATGCTCAAAGAAGAGCTGATCTTGAAAGAATCAGAATGGCTCTGGAAACTTACAAGGCGGATTATGATGAATATCCTGAATCGGATGGAAGATCAGAGGGATGCGATTCTAGTATCGGAACTTGCGGGACGGATCAAATAGACTCCGATGGTAATGGTGTCATCGACGAAGTTCGCTGTAGGGTTAACGGCTGCACTTTAGATGATTGGGACTATTCTGAAGGGATGGGTCCTTTAAGTCCTCCACCGGTAGGCGAAGGTTATCTTTCGCGGGTACCAAGAGACCCTCTAAACAACCAAAATTTTTATTACCGCTACAGAACAATATGTGGTTTCCCCTGGTACAATATTGGCACCGGTGACGCGCGGGGAACATTCTGTGGGATAGAACCGCGTTGTGATAATAATATCTGTTGTGCTTATGAGCTTTCTGCAAGACTTGAAGATGGAACTACTTATACAATTTGCAATTTAAATTAATAAACAAAATGACAAAAAATTTTAAACAGTTGGGGTTTACTTTAATAGAGCTTTTGATAGTTATTACACTTATGATGGCGATTGCTGCCTTTACTTTTACCAATTTGCAAACACAAATGGAAAAATCGCGGGATGGCAGAAGAAGAACGGATTTAGAAAATATAAGGGCAGCGCTTGAGATGTTTCGAAGGGAAAAAAATCGGTACCCAACAGACGCAGAAGGCTTGGGCGCCTTGGATCCTGACTTTATTCCCACCGTTCCTCAAGATCCCAGAAACGACTCTGATTATTATTATGATCAACTTACAAACTTTACCTACGATCTTTGTGCGCATCTGGAGGGCGATAATGCTCCCGGTAACTGCGCTGTAGGTGGAACTAATTGCGGCGGTCTTGCGTGTAATTACCGAGTGATTCAACCATAAAATAAATCATGCCCGGCAAACATTTTCCTAAATCCGGCTTTTCCCTCATAGAATTTCTGGTGGTTTTTACCATTATTTCCGCTCTAACCTGGTTTGGGGCAACTTCCTATATCAGGTTTAATCGTAATGAACTTCTAAATCAAACAGCAGAAAATCTTCGAAGCAGCCTAAGGGATGCGCAAAATCGGGCAACAGTTGGAGAAGTTGACTGTCGTACCAATGTCTTAGGTGGCTGCGGCGGGACAATCAATGGTTGCGGGAGCACCAATGATGCAGATGAGCGTCCTTTTAATGGATGGCGGGCTTCTTTTTTTACCGGCAGCTATACGCTTGAAGGCCGATGTGGTGCCAGCACAAGTTTTAATTCGGTTACCACGAATTTACCTACGGCTGTTCGAATTGCGACACCAACCCCGGCTCCGGTTTTATTTAAAACATTAGGACAAGGAACTGATTTAACTGCACAACTGGATATTGTTTTAGAGCATGTAGATACGGGTGAAACAGAAACAGTTACCGTAATGCCAGGCGGAGAAATAAAATGAGAAAATTGATCAGGGGTTACAAAAAAAAGCATCAAACCGGTCAGACTCTGATTGAAGTAATGTTTGCTGTTGCCCTGGCGGTGTTTATAATTCTTGCTTTGGTGGCAGTGGCTGGGCTTGCGGTTAAAAAAGCACAGTTTGCCAAACACCAGGCTCAAGCGCGGGCTTATGCTCAGGAAACCGTGGAATGGTTGAGAAGTGAGAGGGACAAGGGATGGGTCCAATTTCATTCACATCTTACACCTTATTTTGTACCCCCGCCACCCTACCCTAATATACCTCCGAACGCAAGTCATTGGTGTGCGAATGGGGGAGTTTATAGTCCAGACAATTCCGAATCGGGTTGGTGCTTGAGCGAATTAAATTGGGGTTCTGACCCCACCAACTGCCAAGCTGGTACTGGAGCAAGATGTGATACGTGTCGCTGGTGGGGAGCAGGACGCTTAATTTCTGGAACAATTTTTGCCCGCGAGGTCTGTTTATACCGCATAGACTATGATCCCAATAAGATTGGAGCCGTGATTGAGGTGAGTTGGAAAGAGGGCGCTAATCGGGAAGGCGGTGGTCCGGAAACAGCGGTGCATAAGGTAGAAACTAGAACCTATTTTACTAACTGGCAGTAATTTATGAGAGACAAATTTAAAACTAAAAACTCAGGCTTTACTTTAGTGGAAATGGTAGTCGCATTAACAATTCTAGCGATGACAAGCGGAATGCTTATTAGTTTATTCTTATCAAACCTTAAGGGGGCAACCAAAAGCAGAAACCTAACTTCCGTTAAACAAAATGGAGATTATGCACTCGCAGTAATGGAAAGGATGATCAGGAATTCAAGGCAGGTTACCGCTTGTAGTGCCAGCTCGCTAACCATTATGGGTTCGGATAACCAACTCACAACTTTTACATGCTCAGGAGCTGCCGCTGATCAGCTTGCTTCAAACTCCGCTTATCTTACAAGCGATGAGAACGCAGTAACAAGCTGCGCAACTATTTTTACTTTTGATGCCTGTCCTAATCCCGCAATGGTGGGAATTGGTTTTACTTTAGAAAGAAAATTCTCAGGCGGTCTGCCTCCGGGGGAAGGCGCCAGTATTCCTTTTCAAACAACAGTTACTTTAAGAAATCGCTAATGATTTTTCGGAAGCTTAGTGCACTCAACGTTGTTTGTCCGAGAATGATTTTGTTGTAATGCGAAGTCTCATTTTTCCTAGTTTTGCGTAGTCTTAATTTTCCAGTCTAAAGATATGGTAAGAAGCTCTAAAACAAATATAAGCGTCATTGCGAGCGAATGAAATGAGCGTGGCAATCTTTCTCGTCCGTAGTAGATTGCTTCGTCGCTTCGCTCCTCGCAATGACGTAAATGGGAAAATTCAGACTGTGTTTTTAGAGGAAAGTTTAGATTTCGTTTAACATGAGTGCGGGGCTTGACAGTGAAAGTTTTTTTCAACTACAATGAATTTAATGTATAAAAACAGAGCCAATTCTGAAAGAGGGCAAGTACTTCTTATTGCCCTTTTGGTTATGGTGGTTGGGTTGACTGTGGGTTTATCAGTGGTGGCCCGTTCAATCACTAATATAAAAATTTCCACTCAGAACGAGGAATCGCAAAGGGCTTTTTTTGCGGCTGAGGCCGGGCTTGAAGTGGCTCTTTTGCCCAATGGAGCTGTGGGCTCCGGCAGCGTCGGCAGTGCCAACTATAATGTAACGGCGACCGAAACTTCACCTGCAAACAATATTTTTATCTTTCCCGCCACGGTTAAGGTGGATGACACCCGAACGCTTTGGCTCGTTAAGCATGATCCCGCTGACTCTACCAAACTTATGGATAGCAGCGCCTACTATACTGCTCAAACAATTAATGTTTGTTGGCAAGATGCAAGCACTACCCCCGCCATGGAAATAATTCTTATTTATAAAGAGGGCGGCAATACGTATAGAGTGGCCCGAGGAGCCTACGATCCGGATGGGGGTCGGGGTAATAATTTTTCTGGAGTGACCAGTAGTTCCCCGCCTAATTGTGGAAGTGCCGATTTAAAATACCGAAAATCCATTAGCTTTACTGGCGATTTTAATGTTAATCCGGCAGATAAAATCTTAGTTGCTTTAAGGCTTCGGCCGATTTACGCTGATGTAAAAATCGCCGTTGAAGGTGCGAGTGCTGCCGGATCATGCCCCGGTGGCAACGGTTGTCTTCCGGCTCAAGGTAAGCTTTTTGCATCCACTGGAACAGATGCTAATACGACGCGTAAAGTCCAAGTCTTCAAATCATATCCCGCCTTTCCTGCTATTTTTGATTTTGTTTTATTTTCCGGTACAGGTTTAAGTAAAACTCCATAGCTTTATTATGGCAACCCAGCTTTTTGGTCTTGATATCGGATCCACCTCCATTAAAGTGGTTCAGCTTACAAAAGATAGTAAGGGAGCAAAAATTGCTTCAGTGGGTTATTGCCCTGCTCCGGCCAAGGGTATCGACTCGGAGGCGGAAAATGATCAGGTTGCTCTTGCATCAACTATCAAAAAATTGGTCCACGATGCAAAAATCACAACGAAACTGGTCAATACCGCCTTGCCGGAGTCGCAGATTTATACTCAGGTTAGAGAAATGACTCCCCTTTCAGACAGCGAGCTTTCTTCCGCTATTGTCTGGGAAGCTGAACAAACAATTCCCTTGCCCCTGTCTGACGTTTCCTTGAGTTTTCAAGTTTTGGAACGGCCCACAAAACCCACACCCGGAGCGAAAATGTCGGTATTACTTGTGGCTGCTCCCATCCGTTTGGTTAATAAATATATTAAAGTTTTGGAGATGGCTGGGTTTACTCCAATAAGTTTGGAAACTGAAGTGATTGCGGTTTGGCGATCATTATTTTGGGGACGGCAGACTTCGCCTCCGACGCTGATCATTAATCTTGGGGCCTTGACAACAGACGTAATTATTGTTCGTAACGGTATTATCAATTTAACCCGTTCAATAAGCACCGGCGGTAAAGCTTTGGCGCGGGCTATTGCTTCAAAACTGGGTCTTGAGGAACAGGTGGCGGAAGAATACAAAGTCGCCTACGGATTTAAGGAAAGTGAGCTGGCAGGCAAAGTGGCTGATGCAATCCGTGTGATTTTTGATGTTGTTCTGGAGGAAATAAAAAGAGTTTGCGCTTTTTATAATCAAAAGTACACAAACGAACCTCTTAAACAAGTAATTATTGTTGGTGGGATTGCCAAACTCCCCGGGCTGGCAATTTATTTGGCCGAATCGCTTGGACTTGAAGTACAGCTGGGAAATCCCTGGGGAATGATACAGAAAGATGAGAAGTTATTATCTGCAATTGGGGGAGCTGACGGGCCGGTTTTTACTCCAGCGGTTGGTTTGGCTCTCAAAGAGCTTTAATCCAAAACTATGGATAGGAAAGAAATTAATCTGCTGCCCGAGCAGGCAATTTTAAAGCGGGAAAAGGAAAAAAAGAAACAGCGCTCTCTTTACGGGCTAACGTCGGTTTTAATTAGCTTGACGATCATCTTTATGATCGCCGCTTTTGTCTACAGTTTTTATCTCGGGCGAGAGGCAAAGGCCTTAACAAGTAAGATTGATCAGGAGAAGACGAAGATCGAGCGAAACAAAAAAAAGGAAGAGTTACTTTTCTTCACGAAAAATAAAACCCTAGCCTTAAATAAAATTTTATCCTCACGTCCCCTCCATCAAAAAAGACTCGATTCATTAGAAATGCTTTATAGTTTTCTTCCCGCAGGAAGTCAAATTGATAGTTTTGTGGCTAGCGAAAGAATAATAAAGATAACCATTCATTTTCCAAACTCGGACACGATCAAAGAGTTTGTTGAAAAAACTACCGATAAAACTACCCTCGAGTCTCTTTTTGGAAATGTAACTATTAGTTCGTTGGCAAAAGAGAAAGAGAACGCGTCTTATAAAGTAGATTTCGAAATTACTCTGCTTTAAAATGGAAATTGAAAATAAAAGCTTTTTAAAAACAACCTATCTTTTGCCTGCGGCGGCAATTATTCTGATTGGATTTATTCTTGTGCAATTTACTCTCCCTCAAGTCAAAGGAATAATGAAAAATCGCGAAATTTTAAAAAAGGAAAAGACTCGTCTTGAACAGTTAACCAAAAAATCCACAGAACTTGAGAAACTAAATACCGCAGACCTGCGGAGAGATTTTGAAAATGCAGAAAATGCTCTGCCGTCACAAAATGATGTCGCAGGAGTTTTATATATGCTGGCTCGACTTCAAAGCGACTCCCAAGTTTTTTTGGATAAAATCGAAATGTCTCCCGGGCTAATATCCAGCTCTTCAGGTCAGGAGAAAAAAACTAAGACTAAAGAGAAAACGATGTCCCAGGTAGAATTTAAGGTCAGCGGGGTTGGCGATTTGATTGCCGTAAAAAATTTTCTTCAGAGAGTAAAGGAGATTAATCCGCAAATAGAGATTACTAAGTTTGACATCGCAAGTTCCGGTGCTCCCGGGATGGAGGTAAATTTTGAACTGATTTTTTATTATCAGTTACCGCCTCTGGCCTTGGGGAAAATTGATGATTCCCTACCGCTTCTTACCGCGGGTGAAAAAGAAATTTTGAGTACAGTTGCCACCTTTTCTGCCTATAATAAAATTCCTTCCACCGAAGCAAGCGCGAGTGTTGTGGGAAAAACTAATCCTTTTGAATAGGGACAAGATCCGGTCGTCTTTTTTTTGTTCGTTTCAGAGCTTCGTTTTGCCGCCATTCGGAAATTTTTTGGTGGTCGCCACTTAAAAGAATTTTAGGTACTTTCCAATTTCGATAAACTGGTGGACGGGTGTACTGCGGATGTTCCAAGGTAGCGTGGGGCGAGGGGTGAGGGGCAAGGGGCGAGAAGGACTCGAATTGAGTGGCCTCTTTTTTGGTGAGGACGCCAGGGATGAGCCTTGTTATCGCGTCGACAACAACCATTGCTGGAATTTCTCCACCAGTTAAAATATAGTCGCCGATAGAGATTTCTTCATCAACCAATTTTCTAATTCTTTCATCAATCCCTTCGTAATGCCCGCAGATTAAAATAAGCTCATTAAGTTTGGCCAATTGCCAGGCCTTTTTTTGTGTAAATGTTTTTCCCTGTGGGTCAAGAAGAACTATCCGCGTTTTTCTGGCAGATCTTCTCCTTGTTTTTACGAGGTTTAACCTAGTTTCGGGTTTAACCTCGTTGCGGAGGGATGATTGGAGAGCGCGGTCTAAAACATCAACCTTAAGTACCATTCCCGCCCCTCCGCCATAAGGATGATCATCCACCGTTTTATGCCGGTCGGAAGAAAAAGCGCGGATATTAATTAAATCAATTTTTAAAAGATTTTTTCCAACGGCACGCTTAATGATTGAAAAATCAAATGGTCCCTGAAACATTTCCGGGAAAAGAGTTAAAATGGAGATGTGCATTAGAGCTGTTAAGCTTCGTTAAGCTCGAGAGAAAACTTTTTTCCCTCTTTGAGGGCTAAAATTCTTATGACGTTTCTTAGGGATTTTATAATCTTTCCTTTTTTACCGATGACTTTACCGGCATCTTCACTAGCAACCGAGAAAGAGATTCTTGTAAAATTTCCCTCCTGAACTTCATTCACGGTTACTGCGTCGGGAGAATCAACAATAGATTTAATTAAAAATAGGGCTAAATCTTTCATTTTGCGGATGGAGAGGTTTTTGGATCGAGAATTTTGCGAACACCCTCTGTTTTTTGGGCACCACACGAAAGCCAATATTCCAGCCTTTTTTGATCCACCTTGATTTTAGGCGGCTGAACCTTGGGATCATAAAAGCCTAAAACCTCGATAAATTTTCCGTCTCTTTTATTTTGAGACGGCATAACTACCAGCCGGTAGAATGGTTTATGTTTTGTTCCTTTTCGTGAAAGACGTATTTTGACTGCCATACTTCTCCTTTATACGCACGATACAATCGTTAAGTTTATCAGAAATTCGGCGATTTCTCAAGGGCCATTTTCGCGGCCTCTTGTTCTGCCTTTTGTTTTGAAGCGCCTTTTCCTGTGCCGATTAACTTCTCCTGAATAAAAACGCCAACATGGAAAATTTTTGCGTGGTCAGGACCTTCGGTTTTTAAGACCCGATATACAGGTGAGAGCTGTTTTGTTTCCTGAGCCCTTTCCTGAAGCAAGCTTTTGGCGTCTTTATAAGCCTGGCTTTTGATGATTTCGGTAAGATTTGGTAGAAGATTTTTTTCTACAAATTGACGAACTGCTTCAAGACCCTGGTCTAAATAAAGAGCGCCAATTAGGGCTTCAGCCGTATTGGCTAAAATTGAGGGATTTTGTCGTCCTCCCCCCTCCTCTTCCCCGCGGGAAAGCTTTAAATATTTTCCCAAGTCTAATTTTTGGGATAAATCGGCCAGCGCCTCGGTGCGGACCAGGGCGGCCCGAAAACTCGTTAAATCCCCTTCTTTGTGCTTGGGAAAATTCTGATAGAGATAATCGGAAACAATAAAAGAAAGAATAGCATCGCCTAAAAATTCCAATCTTTCATTTGAGGAAAGATGTAACTCCGGTTTTTCATTAAGAAAAGACCGATGAATAAAGGCGCTGTCTTTAAGTTGCTGGCTCTTAAACTTAGGGAGATTCATCTAGACGATTAATAATATTCTCCAGCAGGTCGCCCACGGTTTGGATGTTTTTAATTTCTTCGGCAGGGATTTCAACTTCGAATTTTTTTTCAAGCGCAAGAACTAAATCGGTCAACTCCAGTTGGTCCATATTTAGATCGCTCGCGAAGTTGGATTCCTCGCTGATTTCTTCCGCAGGAATACCTAGCTGCTCAGAGATTATTTTAATAATTTCTCTTTTTTGTTCTTCCATCTGCTTTCTCTACCACTGCTCCTAAAACACCATTTACAAATGATGGGCTGGTATCTTGACCGAATTCCTTTGCGAGTTCAACTGCTTCATCAATAATCACCTTTGGTGGTTGTGTTTTGTCTATAACCAATTCATAAACAGCCAATCTTAAAATTGCTAAATCAATTTTATTGATTTTTTCAATTGGCCATTCCGGCGCGCAGTGCGAAATAAAACCGTCGATTTGTCCTAAATTATCAAGGACCAGTTTTGCCGTACCGCCTCTACCTTTTTGTTTAACAAAACTTTCGGCAAAAAGAGATTGAACGGCAGCTCTTCTTGCAAGATGACGAGGATCAGTTTTCCTCTTCATATTGGAAATTAGACTTTTTTGGTCTTTGACTTTTTCTCTTTTTTGGCAATGATAATTTTCCCGTTGTAATAACCACAATTCGAACAGACAAGATGGGGTTTTTTAGGAGCACCACATTGAGGGCAATTTTGCCCGATTGCCGAATTTAATTTAATTGCCTGGCGTCTTTTGCCTTGTCGCCGACGACTATGTCTTCTTTTTGGTAAGGGAGTCATAATAAATTTCGCGCCAGAATTTTAACTTTTAATCTGGCGATACGTTTTCTATTTTAAACTTTTTGAGTTTTGCTTGCAAGAGCGGACTTTTTTCCAAATCAGAGCGATGATTTTCCAAAAATTCCTCAGCGATTTTACGCGTTTTACTAATAAGTTCAAAGTCCGAGAAGGAAGCGATTTTTAAACTGGATAAACCATGTTGTTTAATTCCATAAATGTCCCCTGCCCCTCGGAGTTTGAGGTCTATTTCCGCAAGTTCGGCACCAAAATAGTGAGACTCCATTGCTTTAAGTCTCCCCAGCGACCGATTGCTCGGGGAAATGGGATTTTCTTTAACGCCCGGAGGTGTTAAAAATAAAAGGCAATAAGATTGAATATCATTTCTTCCGACCCGACCACGGAACTGATGGAGTTGGGCCAGCCCAAAGCGGTCCGCCCCTTCAATCAACATTATAGTTGCGCCTGGAATATCAATGCCGACCTCAACAACAGGAGTTGCCACCAGAATATCGAATTTTTTCATTCGGAATCCTTCTAAAATCTCCGACCTCTCTTTTGGTTTAATCTTGCCGTGTAGAAGCGCCATTTTAAGATTGGGAAAGACCGTTTTTTTTAAGTTCTCGTATTCAACTGTGGCGGCTTTTACCGAAGATAGTGTTTCTGATTCTTCAATAAAGGGACAAATAATAAAGGATTGACTGCCATTTTCTTGGATCTGATTTTTGATCCAATTGTAAGCTGCCGCTCTTTTTCCATCCGGTACGACCCAAGTTTTTACCGGCTTTCTTCCCGGTGGCATTTGGTTAAGATATGATAAGTCCAACTCACCATAGAGGGTTAGGGCGATAGTGCGAGGAATGGGTGTGGCGGTTAAAGTTAAAAGATGTGGATTTATTCCTTTTTGTTTTAAAGCCGCTCGTTGTTCCACCCCAAAGCGATGCTGCTCATCAATAACCACCAACCCAAGATTTTGAACCTTTAGTTTTTGAGAAAGTAAAGCATGAGTGCCGATAAAAATATTAGATTCCAAATCTTCCTCTTTGAGTCGTTTGTTGCCAGTGAGCAAGGCAATTTTCACCCCCAATGGTTTTAGGATATTTGAAATTGTTTGATAGTGTTGCAGGGCAAGAATTTCAGTTGGGGCCATGAGTGTAGCCTGATAACCGTTTAAATGAGCCAAATACATAGCAATTGCCGCCACCACTGTTTTTCCCGATCCGACATCTCCTTCTAAAAGCCGATTCATTGGTTTTTCACTACTTAAATCATGAAAAATTTCCCCGATAACTCTCCTTTGGGCATCAGTTAGGTCAAAGGGAATCCGATTCCAAAAATCTTCTATCTCCTTTTTGTATTTACTGATAGAAAGCCGGTGTCCCACCGTCTCTTCCGCCCACTCACGTTTTAATTTTAAACCTTTTAGCTGAAGAAGAAACAGCTCGTCAAAAGCTAACCGTTTGCGCGCGAGTTGGGCTCTTTCTTCATTATCCGGAAAATGGATTTGTTTGATAGCTTCTTTTTCATCGATAAGTTCATTTTTTTCAAGAATATCAGTCGGAAGAAATTCTTCAAACGCGTCACCTAAATTTTTAAGCAGGGGATAAATTCTGCTTCTTAGCCACTTGGAAGAGAGGCCTGCGGTTTCCGGATAAATCGGAACCAGCCGGCCAGTATGAATCGGATCACTTCTTTTCAGCTCATAATCCGGGGACTCCATTACTAACTTATTGCCGGAACGATGAATCTTGCCAGAGAGATTCACTTCGTCTCCGGCGTGAAGAGTTCTGATTAAAAATGGTTGATTAAACCAAATAACATCTAAACTTCCAGTTTCATCAATAATTTTAGCCTTTTGGAGTCTTCTTCTGTTACGTGTATATTCATTTTTAATCATCTCAATTTTTCCAGAAATAGTTACGACTTCGCCTTCCTGAACTGAGGCGATTTTTGAAAGAAGTGAGAAATTTTGATAGCGGAAGGGAAAATGAGTTAGAAGGTCCTCGGCAGTTTTAATGTTTAAGCGATGCAGTTTACGGGCGTAAACCGGCCCAATCATTGGTAACTTCTCCACCTGTATCTGGAGGCTTAAATTCATAATCGGCCCCTAAAAATAAACTTGATTAAAACAGAGGTAAAAAGGAAGTAATAATTAAAGCCAAAGTGGCTATGGCGATAATAATTTTTCCAACCCATTGATGTTTGCGAAAAATATTCATAAGCTTTACACTTTTTTTATTTTAGCAAATTTTCTTTTGCCGGCCCTGATAATTATATCATCTTTAATTTCAATTTCTGTTTGGGGATCTGTTATTTTTTGATCACCAATCTCGACTCCCCCTTGCTCAATCAACCGTTTGGCTTCGGATCGGCTTTCAGCTAATTCCCCATCAACTAAAATATCGATCGCCGACAGTGAATGAACCGAGGGTGGGAAGTGAATAATATCTATTTCCGTTGGCAGCTCTTTTTTTTGTACCACCTTCTCAAATTCTTCCTCCGCCCTCTGCGCCTCTTCTTCGGAGTAAAGCGCTTTTACAATTTCCCGAGCTAAGCGTTTTTTAAGATTCATCGGATTTTCGGTCCCACTTTTTAGAATCTCGACAATCCCGTCAATTTCTTCTTGGGAAAGGTCGGTTAAGAGAGTGAAGGCCAACTCCATTATTTCATCAGGCCAGCGCATTATTTGTCCAAATATCTCGATGGGCGAAGCATCCAGGGCGATTATATTGCCTTCGGTTTTCCCCATCTTTTTCCCTGTTGGATCGGTTAATAATTTAGTGGTTAAAACAAATTTTTCCTTGTTTTTAAGCTTACGCATAAGCGTTCTGCCGGCAAGCATGTTAAAGGTTTGGTCGTTGCCACCGATTTCCATGTCGACATCCATTGTGACCGAGTCGTAAGCCTGAAAGATTGGGTATAAGAATTCATGCACATAAATTTCCTTACCTTCTTTAATTCTTTCCTGAAACATATCCCGCTCAAGTAATTGAGAAACAGTAAATTGGGATGCCAGCTCAAGCATATCTTCAGGTATTAATTTATTGGACCACTGCTCATTATGTAAAAAGCGAATGTTGGATTTACCCAGATCTAAAATTTTACCGATAATCTTTTTGTAATCCGCCGCATTTTTTTCGACTTGCTCCTTGGTTAATTTTTTTCGCGTTGATAGCTTATCTGTGGGGTCTCCGATTCTGGCAGTAAAATCACCGATTAAAATGATAATTTCGTGGCCTAAGTCCTGAAATTGGCGTAGCTTTTTCAGCACAACCATATGTCCCAGATGAAGTTTGCCCGTGGGATCAATGCCATGGTAAATCCGGAGCTTCTTGCCGGACAACAAAATTTTTTCCAGTGATTCTTTAGAGGGATAGATATTCTCCACCCCACGAATTAGAATTTTGTTGAGATTATCCATAGTCAAGCTATTATTTTTTGTCATGTTGAGCGAAGCGAAGCATCTCACACGTCTATGGTTTAAAATTAGATTCTTCGTTTCACTCAGAATGACATTGCGTAATTGAATTAAAACGCCCCGCCCCTGGCGGGTTACAATTGAATTAGACGCAGGCTGACGCCTAGCTACTAATGCAATTACTCTGCGTAATTGCATTATAATCTGCATTTTGATAAACTTCAATATTAGTATCCCGAACAGGGTGCTAGCGTAATCATATGCAATGGGAATCACGCCAGAGGAGATTTTCTCCCCTACTTGCTCGACAACGACGGATTAAATTTCTTAGTTTTTTCGCCACTATCATTTTCTTTTTGGTTGCTTTTTCCTTTCTTTTTACCGTGGCTCTTTTTGCCTGGTACAGCAAAGATTTACCTCGGCCAGATAAGGTGGCTCGAACTTCGGGTTTCTCAACTATTATCTATGATCGCAATGGAAAAACTCTTTACGATATTTATGGCGATCAAAATCGAGTGCCCGTAGACTTTAATGAAATTCCCGAGGTGATGCGTCAGGCCACAATCGCCATCGAAGACAAAGATTTTTATAAACATAGAGGATTTGACCTGCGCGGAATTGCACGGGCAATGTTTAGTATTGCTTTTAAGCATAAGTTGGAAGGAGGCTCCACTCTCACCCAGCAGTTAGTTAAAAATGTTTTGTTAACCTCTGAGCGGACTTTGCCCCGAAAAATTAAAGAATTTATTTTGGCGGTTCAAATCGAAAGAAAATACTCAAAAGACCAAATTTTACAAATGTATCTTAACGAAGCGCCTTATGGTGGAACCGCGGTGGGAGTTGAGACAGCTGCACAAAATTATTTTGGTAAAAAAGCTAAGGATTTGAATTTGGTCGAATCGGCAATTTTGGCCGGGTTGCCGGTTTCTCCAACTTATTACTCCCCTTTTGGCCAAAATCCTAAAGCCTATATCGACCGGGCGGAAATTGTTTTACACCGCATGGAAGAAGAAGGATATATTGATAAAAAGCAGGAAGATGAGGCAAAAAAACAGCTTGGGGAAGTCAAATTTTCTGAATATCGCGAAAATATTAAGGCCCCCCATTTTGTCATGTATATAAAGCAGCAATTAGTTGAACAATTTGGGGAAAAGACCGTTGAGCAGGGAGGACTGAAGGTTACCACAAGCTTGGACCTCGATCTTCAGGAGGCGGCTCAAAAAATTGTAACGGAGGAGATTGAAAAGGCAAAGGGTCTTAAAGTCGGTAACGGTGCGGCTGTTGTTCTGGATCCCAAAACCGGAGAGATCTTGGCGATGGTTGGTTCTAAAAACTATTTTGCCGAAGACTATGATGGCAAGGTGAACGTAACCCTTTCGCTACGACAACCTGGTTCAGCGATTAAACCATTTACTTACGCTACTGCCTTTAAAAAGGGTTATACACCCGCAACTTTACTTATGGATGTTAAGACCTCTTTTCATGGTGGTGAGAATTTACCCGATTATATTCCTGAAAACTACGATGAAAAATTCCGTGGGCCAGTTCAGGCAAGATTTGCCTTGGGTAACTCCATCAACGTCCCAGCCGTTAAAATGTTAGGGATGGTTGGGGTAAAGGATATGTTGCAAACTACCTATGATTCAGGTATGTCCAGCCTTGAACCGACAACAGAAAATATGCGCCGGTTTGGGCTCTCTATTACTTTGGGAGGCGGTGAGGTAAGACTTTTAAATTTGGCCTCAGCTTACGGAGTTTTTGCTAATCAAGGGGTTAGAAATGAGCCAGTTTCAATTCTCAAAATTATGGACAGTCAGAATAAAACTCTTTTTGAACATAAAAATTCTAAGGGCAAGAATGTGCTTTCCGAATCGGTTGCATTTTTGATCTCCCACATCCTTTCTGATAACAACGCAAGAGTTACTGTTTTTGGCACTAATTCATGGTTGGTTATTCCCGGCAAAACTGTTTCGGTCAAGACCGGTACCACCGATGACAAACGCGATAACTGGACAGTTGGATACACGTCTTCGGTGGTTGTAGGTACGTGGGTTGGTAATAATGACAACTCCATGATGGATAAGCGTCTGGCCTCCGGGGTAACGGGAGCCGCTCCAATCTGGAATAAAATCATGTGGGAAGCATTAAAAAATAAACCTGATGAAAGACCCAGGGTTCCTGACAGTGTGGTGGCCGTGACTATCGATGCTTTTGCCGGCGGGTTGCCAAAGGATGGCTATCCTACCCGGGCGGAATATTTTATCAAGGGCACTGAGCCAACAACCATTTCTTCCATTTATCAGCGATTAAAAATCTCTAAAGTTAACCGGAAGCTTGCTAATGATATAGAGGTTGCCTCCGGAAATTATGATGAAAAAGATTTTGTTGTTTTTAAAGATAGTGATCCGGTTTCCGGTGACGGCATTAACCGTTGGCAACAGGCGATTGATGAGTGGTTAAAAACCGCCTATCCGGGAGAAGAAAAATATCATCCTCCGACTGAAACCTCAGACGCCAATGCGAATGAGGTGGTGGTAAAAATTCACAAACCCGATGAGCATGCCCAGATTGATGACTATGATGTTGAAGTTAAGGCAGAGGCTAAATCGGCCAGAAAAATTACTAAAATGATTTTGGAGGTTGATGATCAAGAAAGAAAAACCTGGGAGAGCGATTCTGTTTCCGAAAGAGTGAATTTAAATAAAGGCGCACATAAGTTAAGGATAAGAGCGATTGATGAAAAAGGAAACGAGGGAGCGGCTGAGCGCCGTATCGGTGTCTTTTGCCCTTGGGATAGTTGTTCCCCTACTCCATCGCCAACACCAATCTCACCCACCCCGATTCCTGCGCCTTAGCCTTTTATTGCTAGTACCGGTTCTTGGGATTTTTCTTGTGCCTCCGCGAAACCTACAACCACTGCTGTCATGATTAAAGTTGCCGAGATACCAGTATCTAATAGATGATTCATTCCATTAGTTACTTTCTCCTCCAAAGATTCGTTAGAATTACCGCCCAGCAATAAGTCGGTCACGCTATGAGCAAAATTCTTCAAAGCCTCTTGCTGAGTATGACATAATTCGTTGAATCTCACTCCCCACTTAACTGTTTTAAGCTGTTCTTTAGTATTTCTAACCATAAAAATCTAATTAAAAACTCCCCGATTTGGGGAGAAACAAAAACGATTATACAGGAAAAATTACTGAAAGTAAAAGTCTGGGGACATTATCTTGTCCTTGAACTTTATTCCTTAACCCGTGCCTCGAATTTCTCTTGAAGGATTTTAATAATCTTTTCTCTAACTTTAGCGACTTCGTTGCTGGTTAAACTTTTTTTCGGGTGTTGATAAATGATATGGAAAGTCCGGGAAGTTTCGAATTGGTCTAAAAGAGAAACGTCCTTTATAAGGTTACTTTGTTTTCTAATTTCTGTGATAATTTCGCCGGTTAGAATTTTGGGATTGGCAACGATTGATATATCTTCAATAATCGGTGGGTATTTAGGAATAGGTTGGTATTTTTTGGTTTTGGTAGCCAGTTTTACAATTTGAGTAAAATCCAAATCAGCAATAGTTACTTTCGTGCGAATATCAAATTTTGTCAAAACAGAGAGATTTACTTCTCCAATCATGCCAATTAATTCTCCCCCGCTCTTCCCAATTTTTATCATTGCGCTTCGATCGCGATGCCAGAGATTGTTATTTGTTAAATCATTGGGCATAAATGTATAACTTGTGATTCCCAAAACGTTAAGAAGAGATTCGATTAACCCCTTAGTCTCTAAAAATCTTTCGCCGGATAAAAGAGCGCAAAGACGCGATTGATCATCCGGCAGATTAAGTCTTTTGGGAAGATAGATCTTGCTCAGCTCAAATAATCTGAGATCTTCTTTTAAAAATTGATTTTGCTGGTAAGCTAAAAGAAGGTTGGGAATAAGACTCGGTCTCATATAGACCAGGTCTTCGGTCAGAGGATTTGAGATTTTTAAAGTCTTTTGGGGATCAATCCCGCAGTTTTCTAACGCTTTGCCAGAAACCATAGAATAAGTATAGGTTTCATTCAAACCCCAGTATTTTAAAGCCGTTTTTGTTTGCTCTTCCCAAAAAAAACTAGGATCTTTAACAGTTTGAGGAATTTCTCCCACCGGAAGTAATGAGGGAAGATTGTGGTAACCATAAATTCGGGCTACCTCTTCAATCAAATCCTGTGGGATAGAAATATCTTGGGCCCGGTAGGATGGAACGTTTACCACTAACGCGGAATTTTGGTCCACAAATTTAGATTTAAAATTAAGAGAATCTAAAATTTTTTTAAGTTCTTGAGACGGAATTTTAACGCCTAAAATTTGCTCCACTTGTTCTACTGTAAGTCTTACGGATAGGGGTTTATACGGTTTGGGATAAATATCAATGGCTTCGGTTGTGGTTTTAGCATCAGCATGTTTTTCAATCAACTCGGCCGCTCTGATAAGAGCCGGAGTAACATTTTCGGGATCAAGACTTTTTTCAAATAAAGAGGCAGCATCAGTGCGGAAAGCCATTCGTTGGCAAGTTTGCCGGATTTTAACCGGGTCGTAAGTTTGAACAAAAAGTAAGACCCGGCGAGTTTTTGAATCAATGGCCGAATTTGCTCCGCCCATAATCCCGCAAAGGTCGATAATCCGGCCATCTGCATCCTCGACGATAATTGAACCTTCAGGCAAGCCTCTTTTTATTTTGTCTAAAGTAATAATCGACTCGCCTTTTTTGGAAGGCCGCATCAACATTTTATGACCCAGAATTTTGTCGTAATCAAAAGTATGCATCGGCTGGCCGATTTCAAACATCACATAGTTTGAAATATCAACAACGTTATTCAGGGCCCGAATACCGCACTTTTCCAGGCGCTCGCGGACCAGAGGCGGCGATTGCTTTATTTCAATGTTTTCCAAAAGAAGAGCGGCAAAACGCGGACAAAGATTGTCGTCGGTAATTTTTACATCTAAGTAACTGACTTTGGGTTTAAGAATAATTGGCGATTTTTGAGTATAAGATTTTAATTCTGCCTTAAATCCAAATCTGGGTAAAACCGCCGCCGCTTCCCGCGCCAGACCGTAAATTGAGGCCATATCAGGTCTATTGGTAGTAATCTCAATGTGATAAAGGCAATCATTTGAGATTTTTTCGATTCGCTCAACTGAAGCGGCACATAAAGAAAGCGCTTCGGCAATTTGAGAAGGCTGAGCCTTAGTTTTTAAAAAATCTCGCAACCATGAATCCGGGATGAGAATATTCATATTTATTTAAGTGTCATTCTGGGCTGTAGGCGAAGAATCTCAGGGATCCTTCACTGCGTTCAGGATGACAGAAAGACTTAAAACTGCTCCAAGAATCGGATGTCATTATCGTAAAGTAGGCGCACATCTCCAATTTTTAAACCCTCTTTCATCAGATAAGTTCTTTCCACGCCCCAACCGAAAGCAAAACCGGTATAAACCTGGGGATTAATGCCTCCATTTTTCAAAACCTGCGGATGAACCATTCCTGCTCCCCCCAGCTCCAACCAGCCTTCTTTGCAAAGCTTGCAACCCTTACCCAAACAAACATCACAAGTAACATCAACTTCAAACGATGGCTCGGTAAAGCGAAAATGAAATGGTCTGATTCGTGATTTCCGTTTGGGTCCAAAAAATTCGCGGACAAAATAATCTAAAATGCCTTTTAAATGAGTAATGGCAATTCCTTTATCAATTAACAGCCCTTCAAATTGATGAAACATCGGAGTGTGAGAAACATCGTATTGCCGGCGGTAGCATTTGGAAATATTAATCATCCGAATTGGGGGCTCGTTTTGCTCCATCTCTCGCAACTGTCCGGACGAGGTGTGGGGTGTTAGAACCATCTGTCCTAATTTGGGATGCGGTTTTTCATCAATAAAAAATGTTTCCCACTCATCCCGCGCCGGATGTCCTGAGGGCATATTTAAACTGCCGAAAGCATACCAATCCCACTCGATTTCCGGATATCTTCTCCGCGTAAAGCCGATTTTTTCGAATGTCGAGGTGATTTCCTCAATTGCCTGGGTTAAAAGATGCAGGTGCCCCTCGGGTGGCCTTTGACCGGGAAGAGTAACATCAATCCAGTCTTTTTCAGAAACAGAGGTAGCGCCCAATCCTGAATTTTTTTCCTCAAGTCCCTCCTCGATTGATTTTTTAACTTCGTTGATTAAGGCGCCAACAATCGGTCGCTCCTCTTTTCCCAAATGGGGGATCTCTTTTAAAAGAAGAGTTAATTTTCCTTTTTTCCCCAAAAATTGAATCCGGATTTCCTCAAGCTCAACCGCACTTTCAGCACCCAGAATCATTGCCAGGGCTTCATTTTTCAGACCCATCAACTTTTCTTGCATACCCGCATAGGATAACATAAAAATAGCCTGCCTCACAAGAACAGCAGATTAAAAGCGTTTGATAGCTTTGGTCATTTCGAATGAAATGAGAAATCCCCGCCTTGCTGCGAGGCAGGTAGGCACGAAGTGCCGCAATTTACGCTTCGCCACATCAGACACGGCTTCGTTAGATTTCTCGCCCCGATTTAATCGGGGCTCGAAATGACAATAATGAGCAAATCTTTTTTAAACAACTCATTTTACAGTTTCTTCCGCTTGATGAGAGACTAGGCCGTCAATTAAATCAGGGTTTTGACTAAGTAAGTCAGCCAAATTTCTTACAGCCTGTTCGGTTTCATGACCACTATTTTGTTTTGCAATGACGACTTTGTTTACCGCTATTCCGAGATCCGTACAGTTAGTTTGTCTTTCATGGTTTCCCATATTTATCACCTCCTTAAAAATTTAAACAGTTTTAAATTACCAAATTGATGGTTTTTCTTTTGGTGGCAGAATTGGTCGTTCTCCCTCCGGGCAATATTTTCCAGCGAGCTTTGTGAGAGTGTTTTCCGTTGGTCTTGGACCATCTATTCTTTCGGCAATTTCTACAATATTACACCCGCCACAATTACCTGTATGATTTAACCTTAAACATTCAGTTTTTCCCACAGTTTTCACCCCCTTCCGACCACTAAAAAACCTCCCGGTTGGGAGGCTGTTTTGCTTGGTCTTTTAAATTTTGGTTATTTTACCAGCAATCTGACCTCCCTTGGACAAGGGGTAAAAAAGTACCAAAATCCAAAAAAGGTTATTAAAGCTTTCATAAGATAAAAATTATTCTACTTCGAACTTTTAACTTTGTCAAGACACCTTTCTTTAGGCCTGTTTGACGCGATCAACGATGAACTTGAAGGTTTGGGGATCTTCGGAAATGAGTTGTGCTAAGATTTTGCGATCAAGTTCAATTTGGGCTTTTTTCATTCCGGCAACAAATTTACTGTAAGAAATACCTTCCTGTTTTGTCGCTTCTGATATGCGTAAAATCCAAAGCTGGCGCATATCCCGCTTTCTTAATTTCCGGCCATGATAAGCATAAGCACCCGCGTGCAAAGCTGCCTCTTTGGCGACCTTGACCAACCGATGCCGGGTCATTCGATAACCCTTAGTCAGTTTTAAAAGTTTTTTATGTTTGCGATGGGCGGTTATGCCCCTTTTAATTCTTGCCATAATAATTTACGGTTTTTTTCCGTACGGCTCCATCCGTTGATATCGGCCGAAATTTCGATTAGCGTTGTTAGCGTTTCGGCTTTTTCTTGTCTGTCTAAAATTAATATTTAATCTTCTTTTTCCTAGACCCTTACCTTTATCCATAAGCAGAGTTTGTTTTCTCGAAAATTACGTCGCTGCGCTCCTTATTTTCTCAAGAATAAGGCAGCATCCGTCTAATTGTTCTTGCTGATTTGCCAGTAACCTTTGCTGGTTCTTTATGGCGCCTTGATCTACTGGCGCTTTTTTTAGTTTTTAAATGGCGACCATATTGACGGCCGCGCATGATTTTTCCGGTTTTAGTAATTCGAAATCTTTTTTTAGCAGCAGTTCTTGTTTTAACTTTTGGCATATAATTTTAAACTGTAGAGTTTTCCTCTCTTTTTGCGCGACTCTTACTTAAAATCAAACTTAAAACCCGTCCTTCAAATTTTGGTTCTCTTTCAACGTGTGCGATTTCCCCAAGACTTTCTTTAATCTTTTTTAAAAGCTCAAAGCCGAATTCGGGATGGGCCATCTGTCTTCCGGTAAAGCGAATATTGACTTTGACCCGATCGCCATCTGTTAAAAATTCTTTAATCCTTTCAAGTCGAGTGGCCAGATCGTGATCGGCGACAAACGGCCCCATTTGCACTTCTTTAAGATCAACCGCTTTTACCTTTTTACGTTCTTCCCTTTCTTTTCTGGCCTGTAAATATCTAAATTTTTTAAAATCAATTAGTCGGCATACTGGAGGATTAGCGTTCGGTGCGATTTCAACTAAATCGATCTCTAGCTCTTGAGCTTTTTTTAAAGCCTCTTCTTTCTCAACTATGCCAATCTGCTTACCGCTCTCGTCAATCAGTCTGATTTTCGGAGCAGTAATATTAAAATTTAACCGATAAAAAACCTTTTTTGCTTGCACTTAATCTTTATATCTTTTCTTCAACTTCAAGTTTAATTTTTTTAATAAATTCTGTCAAATCGGATGCGCCCAGATCTTTTCCTTCCCGTGTCCGAACACTAATTTTGTTCTCTTTCATTTCACGATCTCCTACTATTACCATATAAGGCACTTTTTGTAAAGTGGCATCGCGGATTTTAGCCTGGAGCGTTTCGTTTCTATCATCGAGCTCGGCCCGAATTTCGGCTTTGGTAAAAGCGGAAAGCAGTGTTTTTCCATGCTCAAGTTGGCGGTCGGTAAGGGGCAAGATTTTGGCTTGAACTGGAGAAAGCCAGACGGGTAAAGCTCCATTGTAATGTTCTAACAAAATGGCCATTAATCTTTCTGAAGAGCCACAAATAGCCCGATGGAGCATAACAGGTCTTTGCTCCTTGCCCTGTTTATCTATGTAAGTTAAACCAAATTTCTCCGGCATAAAAAAATCAATTTGCAATGTTGAAAGCTGCCACTCTCTTCCGATAGAATCGGTGGCAATTAAATCAAGCTTGGGGGCATAAAAAGCAGCCTCGCCGACCCCTACAAAATAATCAACACCGCGGTCTTTTAAAATTTGTTCAGATAGCTCTTGGGCTTTTTCCCAAGTTTTTGCTTCGCCGATATATTTTTCAGGATGCTCGGGATCTCGTAAAGAAAGGCGATAGCGATAATTAAACCCGTATGTTTCCATTACTTTTTTTGTCATGTCCAGGGCCAGATTCGCCTCTTCAATAATTTGATCCTCTCTACAAAAAACATGGCAGTCATCCTGAGAAAATGATCGTGTTCTAGCCAATCCAATTAATTCGCCCACTTTTTCGTCACGGTAAAGCATGGCAAAATCCGCCATTCTGATAGGCAGATCTCGATAGCTTCTTTGTGCGGAAGCATATATCTGAGTATGCTGCGGGCAGTTCATGGGTTTTAAGAAAAACTCCTCTTTTGAATAGTGAGAATGAACTTCAAACATATTTTCGCGGTACTTTTCGTAATGTCCGGAAATTTTAAACAGTTCGGCTTTCGTAATTTGAGGAGTCCAAACTTGAGAGATGCCTTGCTTCGATTGTAAATTTTCTACAAAATCATTTATAAGTTGTCTGACTAAAGCTCCTTTTTGGGTAAATAACGGTAGTCCGGTTCCCACTAATTCTGAAAAAGTCCAGAGTCCCAGCTGAGTGCCAATTTTGCGGTGGTCTCGTTTTTTTGCCTCTTCTAGCTGCCAGAGATATTTTTCCAGCTCCTCCTTTGTTGGAAAACAGGTACCATAGATGCGGGTGAGCATCTTATTTTTTTCACTTCCCCGCCAGTAGGCTCCGGCAATCGATAAAAGTTTGAACGGCCCGATTTTGCCGGTTGATTCAACATGCGGTCCGGAACATAGATCAATAAAATCTCCACCGGTTGAGAATAAAATTGGTTTTTTATTCTCTTTTTCAATATCGTCTAACCATTCTAGCTTGTATGGATTATCGACGAATATTTTCCGAACCTCCTCAGCTGTTGCTTCCCTTTGTACAAAAGGTAAATCTGCTTTAATAATTTTTTTCATTTCTTCTTCAATTTTGGGGAAATCCGATTCCGAAATTCTTTGGTCGTAATCAAAATCAAAATAAAATCCTTCATCAGTAGCCGGTCCCATGGCCATTTTTAATCCAGGATAGAATTTCAGCATGGCCATCATTAGGACATGTTCGCAGGAATGTCGCATAGTGGAAAGATCAGGACTTGTCATTTTATCTAATAAGTTGAGGATTTTGAGATTGATTAATTGTTGAAATTATTTGAGAGACAAACTCGCCGATTCCGGGAACGAAATTAATTTGACTCAAAAGATACACTAAAAATCCAATAACTGCTGTGGCGCCAATTACTGTTCCCAAGCCCCAGGCAATTCCGCCCAAGAAATTATCAAGGACGATATGTCCGCGGGATTTGTAAATCGCGTCTGCTCCTCGTTGTACTTCATCCATAATTATTTTAAGACTGTGGGCGATAGAGGACTCGAACCTCTGGCCTTCACGATGTCAACGTGACGCTCTAACCAACTGAGCTAACCGCCCACGTTTCTTCAATTTTAGCAATATTTCTAAGTTAAAGCAAGCTCAAAAGAGTCGTTTTATCGAATTTTTCACTTTTAAGCGTTCATATCATCGACAAATCTTTTACGGGCTTCTTTAGGATCTTTGTACATAGCGTTAGCTTTTAAGGAGCAACTTGATTCATTTGTCCCCAGGACAACATCTTTAATTAATGTCTCATTCCAGAATTCTGGTCCCTTTCGATCGGTAACTTCCGCCGTCGCCCTATATGGGACCATTCCGTGCGAAATTTCTTTATTCATTTTCCTCCTTTAAACGAAAAAAACCTCCCGATTCGGGAGGCGGTTTAAAAATCTTAATTCCTAATTACTAATTACTAATTTCTTTTTTCTTCCTCCCACGCCAGAACTCCCCTTTTAAGGAGAAGGTTAAGGTAAAGGCTGGTGAGGAAACAAATTGATTGCATGTTAACCGGTTTGAGTTGAAACGACGCGTTCACTGGACATTCCAAAACTTGTTCCGTGTTTTTTAAAGCTTGACCAATAGCCCTTTTTGGCTTTTCGTGACTGAACGGCTGATAACCAAAGATTTGCGCTTTCGACTTTGACTTTAAGTGTCTTTAAAATACCAAGCAACCATTCAAAAAAATTAACATGATAAATACCAGGATTCGGCGGTGTTTCTTCAACGGTTATTTTTGCGACCTCGACTTCTAAATTCTCTGTGGCTTCTTCGAATCGTTTTACTTCTCTTTTTATTTCGGCCAAGAGAGCTTCGACCTCATTTTCCAAGTCCTTCTCTTTTTGTAGGAAAACAAAGTTTTCTGGTGTTCGGCGAACAGCTTGTTTTTCCGGTGCTCCCTGAGGGTTTTCTTTGGACTTTTTTTCCGCTCGAAAATTTGCTTCAAGCGCCGTCACATCCAACTGCTCTCCCGAGGAGAGCGTCCCGGAGGCGTGTATGGATTTAACGCCCAAAAGCTCGCCAAAATCATCGGCTATGTCTTTTGCTCCACCTTTGATTAAATCATCAGTAAAGCTTTCGCCGACGCTCCCAGCTAAATCCTTAAAAGCTTCTAAAAAATTACCATTCCACTTAGGGGATGGTCTTTTTGTGTTTGTTTTGCCTGCCATGGCGTTAACCTAGGCACAAATTTTTAATTAGGCAGGATAAATAATAAGATCAAGGCCTTTTAATCTTACCTTCATAATTTTATTACAGGTTCTTAATGAAGTCAAGCGTTTTTTGCTGGCGGATAATAGCAGCCAAAAGATAGGAGTTGCCGCGTAGCGAAACCTGAGCCTGAGGGTCTTTAGTTTCCTTAATCACTTTTTCAATATCTTCCGGGGTGACGGTGATACTTTCGGTTTCGGCGATTTCTTCTAAAATAAACTCTAGCTTTAAGTCATTTGCCGCCTTTTGAGTATATTCTTCCCTCAACCCTTCTGGGGTCTTTCCAACTGAAGACAAATATTGTTCAAGAGTGAGACCTAGAGCCTTGATTTCGTCTAAAGTTTTTGCCAAAAGTCGATTTACCTCATTCTCGATTAAAAGTTGAGGCAGGTCAATTTCTGCTGACTCAAGGATTACTTTGACAATTTCGTCTAATTTTGGCTCCTCGTTATTTTCCTTTCCCGGAACAACGATTTTGCTTTTCGCGGTTATTTCCTTAATTTTCTCTTTATAATTCCCCAGGCTGATTTTTGGCTTTTCACAGGCAGATGCCTTAAAAATCCAATCTTCACCCTCTTTAAAAGATAAAAGCTCAATTTTTGGATTGACGATTGGGTGAAGGTTTTCGGTTTTAATAGCTTCGAGGTAGGCTTCAGGAACTATCTGTCTGACTGCTTCCTGGAAAAGCTGGTCTTTATCAAGTTTCTGCTCAGCGATTTTCTTTGGGGCTTTACCTTTTCGAAAACCTTTAACTTCAACCTCCTTTAAAGACTGCTCGGTGAGCTTATCGATTGAAAATTTTACCTGTGACCAGGGAACCGTGATGGTTAATTCAAACGTTGAGTTTGGAAGGCGGTTTATTTGCGACTTTGTTGCCATGAGGGGGATTTTATCATGATTTGCGTATTTTCTCAAATACCGCACATGATCCGGGCCGGCATTAGGTGGTGATAAAAGTTATTTAGCCCGCAAAAGATACCAGGCGATGCTTATGACGACCAAAACAATTATGATCCAAAGGAGCGTGGTCATTTTATGATCACCCCTTTCTTTTACCATTTCAGCTTAACAGGAATTCAATCCTATCGTCAAGCTTATTCGTATCGTAAGGCTTCAATGGGATTAAGACGGGCAGCACGCGCCGCCGGGGCAACGCCGAAAATAATACCAACAAGCGTGGAAATACCGAAGGCTAAAATAATGGCCCAGGGAGTGACGGCGGCGGTAAAGAAGCGGGCGATGATGATTGAACCGCCGATACCTAGGGCGATTCCAATCGCCCCGCCCAGGAAAGAAAGTATAACAGACTCAATTAAAAATTGAATTAGGATTGCCCGGGGGGTTGCTCCAACGGCCTTTCTTAAACCAATTTCTTTGGTTCTTTCCGTGACAGAAACAAGCATGATGTTCATAATGCCGATTCCTCCGACAACAAGCGAAATAGCAGCAATTCCCCCCAAAGCGGCCGTTAAAACACCCAAGACACTTGAAATCACATTCAAAATACTTTGGGTATCCAAAATAGAAAATTCATCTTCTTTAAGAGTTTTAAGAAAGATTTTTTCAATCTCCTTTTTGGTTTGACTAATTGAATCGGCGCTTTTAGCTTTAACCCAGAGAGACTGAACATGCTCTATATCAAATTGGCGGGTAGCGGTGGTCGCCGGAATAAAGGCTTGATTATCCAGATCAATACTGCCAAAAGCTCCCTTTTTTTCCAAAACTCCCAATACGGTGTAGCGTTGATCAGCGATGGTTATCTTTTTCCCGATGGGATCTTCTCCGCCAAAAAGCTTCTCCGCGGCGGTTTGACCCAAGACAGTCACTTTTTTGCCGGCGTTGTACTGGGAGACGGTAAAAAATGATCCCTGCTTAACCTTTTGATTGCGGATTTCCTGATAATTAGGTCCAACCCCGGCTATTTGAGCAGTTTGGGTTTTAGCCTTATATTTTAGTGTGCCATTATTTTCGGTGTATGCCATGACTCCCTTAATGGTTTGTCCTCTTTGGAGGTCCTTAATATGATCAAAAGTGAACTTTGATGCAGATACCCCGGCCCCTGGTGGTCCCCCGCTTCCGCCTCCGCCGGGGCCAATTTCAAATTCACCCGGGATGACAAACAAAGTGTCGGCACCCAAGTCCTGGAGTTGGGCGGTTATATAATTTTTCAGCCCGGAACCGATTGAGACCAGAAGAATGACCGAGCTTACCCCAATTGTGATTCCGAGTATAGTCAGCGCCGACCTTAACTTATTAGTTTTTAGCGCTCCTGAGGAAATTTTTATGGTTTCAAATAATTCTTCCATCGCGAATCCTGATTAAACTTTTGGCGTGATCAGCAATTTCTTTTTCGTGGGTTACCAGAACTATAGTGCGTCCCTCGCGGTTTAACTTTCTAAAAATTTCCATGATTTCCAGGCTTGATTTAGTATCTAAATTTCCCGTCGGCTCATCGGCAAAGATTATTGAAGGATTGGTCACCAAGGCTCGGGCGATAGCAACTCTTTGCCTTTCCCCCCCGGAGAGTTGGTTTGAAAGGTGATGCGCGCGTTTTTCAAGATCAACAGTTTTTAACGCCGCCATTGCCATCTCTTTTCTTTGAGAGACTGGAAGTCCGCGATAAACAAGGGGCAGGGCCACGTTGTCTAGGGCTGTTGTTTTTGGCAGGAGATTAAAAGCTTGGAAAACAAAGCCAATTTTTTTATTTCTGATTTGGGCAAGCTCTGTTTCTGATAATTTTGATACATCCTCGCCCTCGAGAAAAACTTTTCCTTTACTGGGGGTGTCCAAACAGCCGGCGATATGCATAAAAGTGGATTTACCACTTCCTGAAGGCCCCATGATGGCTACAAAATCACCTGTTTTAATTTCGAAACTGACGTCATTTAAGGCTGTATAGCCTGTTTCCGGTCCTGTTTTGTAAAACTTCGTAACATGATCAAGTTTAAGAACAATCATTATTCTCCAACAATTATTACTTCCCCCTCACCGACCCCGCGAGTAATTTCTACTTTTGTTTCGCTTGCTATGCCGGTCTCAACCTCGATTTCTTCAGGCGTGCCGTCTTTTAAAACCCGAATAAATTTTTTGCCATCTTTTTCCTTAAGCGCTTCAATAGGTATGGTTAAAACATTATCCTTTTGGGCAATGGTTATTTCCGCATCTCCATTCATGCCAATTTTAAAACGCTGGCCGGAATTTTCCGGCAGATTAACCTCGATGGGGAAAGCAGTTCCCCCGCCGGAGGTGCTGACTGAGGAAAAAGCTATTTTTTTGACTTGTCCGTTAAAATTTTGGCCAAAGTAAGCATCAAGACTGATCAAAACTTCCTGACCCTCTTTGATGCTACCGATATCGGCTTCATCGACATTGACCAAAAAAATTGTCGATGAGGGGTCGGCGATGGTGAAGGCGGGTTCAGACGTAAGGATATTAAGGCCGGCAACGGGGAAAGTGGCTTTCGTAACAATTCCGCCGATAGGGCTTACCAATGTCGAGTATTCCAGACTGATATTTTTAAGCTCAACGTCCAAAATCGATTTATTTAAATCCCATTGCTCTTTTTCAAGAATTCTTTTAACCGTGTCGTTGGCGGCAGTTTGCGGTGTTTGCCCGGGATAAGTAGTCTTGGTTAGTTCATCGAAATCATTACGCTCGCTTAGATAATCTAAAAGTGATTTATCAAGATTTGCCCGCATTTCTCTTTGATCAAGTTGTGCAATTTGCTGTCCGGCAAAAACTTGTTGCCCTTCTTCAATGCCCACCCAGGCTAACTTTCCCGGATCCCGAAACCTTAAATCCACTTCTTTTTTCGCTTTGACTCTGCCTGAAGCCGAAACTGTTTGTTCAATACTCCCCCGCTCGACTTTAATGGTTTTAAATGCCGGTTCTTTTTTTCCAAAAAAATTTTTCCAGCCCCAGACGGATCCAGAGATAACAGCGATTAAAATTAAAGCGATGATTGCTGATCTTTTATTCATGCCACAAAAAACCCTGCATTTAAGGCAGGGAAATTATTAAATAAGCTCGCAGCGAAACTAAATTTTTGTGCCCCTTATTTTATATGATGAAACCAACTTTTACAAATGATGACTTGTTTTAATTTGATTTTAAAACTTGTTTCTTTAAAAGCATTCAGATAAGATTTGATCTATGAATATCACTATCGAGTTTGAGAAACTTTCATTGGTGCCCATTTCTCGAAATTTTGCTGATCAAATTTTTCAGGAATTTACCGACGAGATTACAGTTTTTATGTATCCTAAATCTCCCGCGACAATTGAGGAAACATACGATTTTATAGATAAAGCTCTTCAAAGCATGCAAAACGATCAGGAATTACAGATGGTGGTTATTGATAAACAAACAGGGGAATTTTTAGGTTGTGCTGGTTTGCACAGCATCAATTCAGAAACACCGGAATTAGGAATTTGGATCAAAAAATCTGCACATGGCCAAAAGTATGGACGAGAAGCCGTTACCGCCCTAGTTAACTGGGCAAGGGAAAATCTCAATTACAAATACCTTAAATATCCGGTAGATAAAAATAATATTGCCAGCCGAAAAATTCCAGAATCTTTAGGCGGAGTCGTAGAGGACGAATATATAAAAACAACCCCCGAAGGAAAGAAGCTGGATGAGGTTGAATACCGAATATACCGATAGCCCTTCTATTATCAGTTGCTTTGATTAACTATTTTATAAATTTTATCTGCTTTTTCCACGGCCTTTTCTCCGGTTTCCTTTTGGGAAGAAAAACGACCAGCGGTAAAAGCTTGGTAAAAAGTGCCGAGGAGAGGACTCGAACCTCCAAGGGTTGCCCCATACGGTTCTAAGCCGTACGCGTATACCAATTCCGCCACCTCGGCGGATGGCCACAACAATTTTAACACACGAGGATTTACAAGGAAAGCGCAAGGCTTTGCGGCTCTTGAATCTTATCAAAACTTTCAATTTTACGCATAAAAAAGTTCACTTTTCCAGCCCACGTTCGGGAAGGTGGAGCATAAATTGGCGCAATCTTTTCCACCGTATTGGCTCCCCGGTCAATATACTTTTCTTTAAGGGTTTTGTTGACAATTTCAATTGATTCGCCCCAGTTTTTAAAGTAATACTCACCGTTGGCCCAACCATAGGCATTGTAAGATTTGGCCGGAATGGCTTTACCAAAAGTCGATTCAACACCGGTAATTGCCGGAACCAGCTTCCAGTCAACACCGTTTCTATCTGCAGATTCAATAAAAGCGGGCGCAAAGTCCTCTAAGGGTGAATTATAATGCGCCAGGAAAAGACGTAGTTGTTGAACTCGCTTATCTGCCTTTTTAACCGGTTTAACACTAATCAGTTCGGCAGAAAAACCGCTCGTGATAAAGCTGGCCCGCTTAGAGTCAGCGAGGCTGGCCCGCTTAGAGTCAGCGAGAGTAGTTTGAGCTTGTATGGGGCTGGTGAGGAAGATAGTGAGCCCCAAAATAACAAGTAGATTGAGCAGAAATTTTGTCATATTTGAGTTAAAAATTCAGGCCCGCCACACGGCGGGCCATAAAAAAAATCCTAAAGTAGTTTAGTTAAAAACCACCTCAGGATCTAAACGCGGATTATACTAAATAACTATGGGTTTGTCAAGTCTCCTTCGTCACTGCGCTCCTTAAGATAAACCACTTTTAGAATGATGATGTTTAGGGCCTCAAGCATTATTTTAAGGAAAAATTAACGTAGAAGGATTCCAATAGATTATTTAACTATGAGTTAGACTTATTCCATTTCTTCGAAGAAATGGTTTACGCATTTTGCCCAAGGGCCGCCTTTAGCTACACTTGGAGGAGCATATTTGGGCATAATCTGTTCGGGCGTCACCAGGCCTTGATCAATATAGCCCTCTTTCAAAGTCTTGGCTACCCGCTGAAGAGCGTGTTCCCAGGAGCCGAATTTGGTTGCGCCGTTTTCAAAACCCCAGCAGTTATACGACCCTTCGGGGATTTTTTTACAAACATTTGATTCGCATTGAGCAATCGAGACAATGAGGCGAAAATCGAGATTATTTTTATCTGAAAGCCGAACGATTTCACCGGCGTAGGGCAATAGAGGAGAATCATATTTTTCTAGATAGCGTTTGACTATTTCCGGCCGGGCATCCCCGGTTTCGATGGCGGTGGTAAAGCTGCCTAAAACTGAGGGCAAGGCGGCATAGATTTGATAGCCATTTTGGGCAAGATGCTCGCGGATAATTTCTTTAGCCAGCAAATGACCATCTCTAACTTGAGAATATCTTTGCGAGGCGAAAATCGTTATCAGAAGAACAATAAAAGTGGCAGGAAACCATAGCCCAACCAGAATTATTTTTTTAAGCATGGTTTTGTTTAATCTTCATGGTTACACATTTGTGAAAACTTGTCAAGTTTCCAAGGCTGAGTTAAAATTAGGTCGGTAAGCCGAAGTGGCCAGCCTCGACTAGACGTCAAGGCTAGGCGGGCGGAATTGACCCGCCTCGCCCCACTCGACGTCGGTCGAGTCGAGGCGGGTAGACGCGCAAATGTACGTCGTGTATATTCTTAAAAGTCGAGTAGCTGAAAAAACATACGTTGGTCACACAGACAACCTGGAACGAAGACTTATTCAACACAATAATGGCAACAGTATCTTCAGTAAACGATATAGACCATGGGAAATTATTTATTCGGATTTTTTTGCTACCTTAGAAGAAGTAATCAAAAGAGAAAAATATTTTAAATCAGCTGTAGGGCGTCGTTGGATGAAGAAAAATTTGTTTACGCACGTTTTAAAATAAAACTAAGTTATCAGGCCGAAGTGGCGGAATTGGCAGACGCGCACGGTTCAGGGCCGTGTCCCGCAAGGGGTGTGGGTTCAAGTCCCACCTTCGGCACCACGTCAGACGTGATAGCCGCATTTGACGGGCACTTGTTTTAAAAATAATTTGTGTTAAAATGAGTTATCGCAAAACTTCACTAAAGATACTTAACTTCTAACCTATTTAATTTCTTCCAACTCCCCCCAAAACTACAAATTGATCGGTATGAATAAAAATATGCTAAAGCGCTTGTTTATTTTTTCAGTGGTTGTCGGATTTGCTCTGATAGGTTTTGTTTTAATGGGAAAACGTACTATTCTAACCCGGAGTCAGATTATGCAACCCGCCCAGAGTCCGGAAACTGCCAAACCTCCACTTGATCCTTTAACGATTGAGGCAATGCGAGCCCGTGATTACCCCGGCAGTGAGGTGGTTATTGAGCAGACTTTACCGTCGGCCCAAAGTTATAATCGCTATCTTGTTTCTTACAAATCCGAGGGGCTGAAGATTTATGCACTATTAACAATCCCTATAGGTTTAAAACCCTTGTCCGGCTGGCCGGTGGTTATCTTTAATCACGGTTATATTCCGCCGGAACAGTACCAAACCACCCAGCGGTATGAGGCCTATGTTGATGTTTTTGCCCGGGCTGGTTATGTTGTTTTCAAGCCGGACTATCGTGGTCATGGAAATTCTGACGGCAGCCCGGAAGGGGCTTACCACTCACCGGCCTATACGGTTGATGTTCTAAACGCCATATCTTCTGTTAAAAAATTGACAGATCTCAAAAATAAGTCCGGTCAGTTGATAATAGATTCGGAAAAGATTGGGATGTGGGGTCATTCGATGGGTGGTCACATCACCTTAAGAAGTATGGTTGTTTCAAAAGAGATTAAAGCCGGAGTGATTTGGGCTGGCGTTGTGGCCTCATACGATGATTTAATGAATCGTTGGAACCGTAAAACTCCTTGGAAACCTTCAGCCAGGGAGCAGGCCAATTATCGTCCGAGCAGGCAAAATTTAATTGAGAAATATGGAACGTTTGAACAAAATCCGGACTTTTGGAATTCTATCTCGCCAATTCACTTTGTTTCCGAAATTTCCGGCCCCGTGCAACTTCATCATGGGACAATCGATGAATCCGTCCCGATTGAGTTTTCTCAAGGTTTAAAAGAGGCATTAGAAAAGGCTGGCAAGCCGGTAGAATTTTACACTTATGAAGGTGCCGACCATAATTTAAGCGGCACTGCTTTTAATTTAGCCGCCCAGAGATCGCTTGAATTTTTCAACAAACATCTTAAACAACTAACCTGAATTACGAAATTGTCTTGTCATTTCGAGCCCGATTGAATCGGGGCGAGAAATCTAGCGAAGCGCAGAAATTGTTTTTTACGGCACTTCGTGCCTAGATTTCTCACTTCGTTTGAAATGACAGAGTGGTACAAAAATGAAAAAAAGATTAGTCTTGACTGTCGCTTTAATCATCGGTGGTTTGTCCTTTTGGTTTTTTGCGCCCACTTTTAAAAAATCTCAACCAGCCGTTCAAACGAAGTTTGTTTTACCCGAAAAATCTCAAGATTTCATCCCTCGGCCGGATTTGAAGGTTTCGCTTAAGCCTTCAGGTGATTCAGCCCTCATTCCCTTGAAAAATCATGTTTATCAAACCTTCAACAATTGCGGCCCGGCGACACTCTCGATGATTTTGGCGTTTTATAACATTAATGTTTCTCAGCAGGAACTGGGGGCGAAAATGCGCCCTTTTCAAAATTTGGGTGGAGACAATGACGATAAGACAATTTTTACCAGTGAATTTGTTTCCTGGGCACAAAACTATGGTCTTTCAGCAATCAGCAGACCCGGCGGAACTCTTGATCTTTTAAAACAATTTACTGCTAATGGAATCCCGGTGGTAGTAAAAACCTGGCTTAAATCAGGTGAGGATATAGGGCACTTTCGAATCGTCAAAGGTTTTGATGAAAAGGAAAAGGTTATCATTCAAGACGATTCTTATCAGGGACCCAATAAAAAATTTTCCTATTTTGATTTTTTGTCGATCTGGCAGCCTTTTAATTATGCCTACATCATTGTATATCCGAAAGAAAAGGAAGAAGTTGTCCAGACGATTTTAGGTGAGGATCGGGATGAGAAAACCGCTTGGGAAAAGACTAAAGTAAGAGCGGAAAAAGAGCGGGAGCTTGATCCGGAAAATATTTATCCGGTGTTTAACCTGGCCGCGAGTTTTTATCATCTGGAGAAATATGCAAAATCCATTCAGGCATTTGAGGAGGTTGAGTCGCGTTTACCGCGCCGGATGATTTGGTATCAGATTGAGCCGATTTTAGCCTATCAAAAAACGGGCAATTTTAACCGCACCCTTGAAATTATTGAAAAAATACTTTCCAACGGAAATCGCGCTTTTGCCGAACTTTATCAAATTCGGGGAGAAATTTATTTAGAGCAAGGAAAAAAAGATCTGGCCCGCCAGGAATTTGAAAAAGCGATTTTTTACAATCAAAACTACCAAGCCCCCAAAAAATCCCTCGAGTTACTATGAGGTCCTCTTGCTGTTCGAGTGTAGTCGAGAACTACAATAATTTAACTTCTCGACTCCCCGATTTAATCGGGATCGCTCGAAGAATAGCTTAGTAGGATTTGTTGGAAATTCAAGCGATTTTTGATAGAATAGGCTTGTCTGTGTGCTTTTGCGGACGTGCTGGAATCGGTAGACAGGCAGGCTTGAGGAGCCTGTGACCGCAAGGTCGTGGAGGTTCAAGTCCTCTCGTCCGCACCAAGTAAGGGCTTGTGGCTCAGTTGGTTAGAGCGTCTCGTTTACATCGAGAAGGTCCCAGGTTCGAATCCTGGCAAGCCCACAAATAACAGGCTTGAAGTGAAAGCCAAAGTCGGATAAAATACTCCGGTATGCCGAGGTAGCCAAGGTAGTCACGGCGCGTGTCTGAAAAACATGAGATCTCAGTGCAACTCTGAGCCTCGGCACTAAATTTTGCTCTTTGAAAAATAAAAACTGACGTTATATCATTAAATATAATGGCATACGTTAGTTCAATAAATAAAAATAAACTCAAAAAAAAGGCTTTTACATTACGAAAAAAACAGAGAAGCTATAACACAATAAGTCGAGAGTTGGGTATCCCTAAAAGCACTCTTTCCAACTGGTTTAAGGCAGATGTTTATTCATCTCGAGTCAAGAAGGTTTTAATAAAGCGGGCTCAGGAAAAAGCGATTGAGAAATTGAAATTAATGGCTCAAGCCAATAAGGAAAAGTGGCGGAGAATTCATTTAAACTATAGGAATCAAGCGACCCAAGAATTCCCTAAGTTGTTCTCAATGCCGCTTTTTGGACCTGGTTTAATGATTTATTGGGGAGAAGGTGATAAAAGACTAAAGAATGGAATAGTGCGCATTTCTAATATTGATTATCGATTACTAAAAATTTTTATCGCCTTTTTAAGAGTTTGTTGCCAGATTCAATTAGGAAAAATTAGATTGTGGTTACTTCTTTACCCTGACCTTAATGAAAAAATATGTAAAGAATATTGGAGTAAAATACTTGGAGTTTCGCAAGAACAATTTGTTAAATCTCAGTATATTCTTGGTAGAGAGAAAAAAAGAAAAGTAGATCATGGAGTTTGTTCGATACAAGTTTATAGCCGTGAATTAAAAGAAAAAATTATTGAATGGATAAATTTATATAACCAAGCATTGGAGCGTGCGGGTATAGTATAGCGGTATTATGCGTCCTTGCCAAGGACGAGGCACGGGTTCGACTCCCGTTACCCGCTCAAATTCGTTTTAAGGGCAGTCTGCTCCCCTTTTAGCACTATCCAAGTTAATGCGAGGTCGTCTAATGGTAGGACATCACCCTTTGGAGGTGGTTATGATGGTTCGAATCCATCCCTCGCAGCTTTTTCCTATAGCGTTGGATATCACGGCACCCTCTTTGATATAATCAGATTATGAAAGGATTGTCCGCATTTGAATATAGTGGAAGACTTCAAACTATACATTTATTAAAACTCTTAATGTTGCCAAAGGTGTAACTTGCGATGTATATATATTTGACGAAGATGATAGTAAAGATCTTGGAATAATTAAGATAAATCCCCGCAGCAAAACGCCTCTTCAAAAGGTATTAAAAGGCGAAAAAACAATTGAAGGATATCTATCTGGACAAGGAAAGCTTATAATAATCCAAAGTGATGGAACAAAGCGAGAATATCCAGTTAATGAATCTACTAAAAAGCCATTTGAAATAACTGTAAAAATTGGAGAAAGAATGCAGTGGCAATCTGTTCAAGATTCTAGTTTAGTTGTTTATGAGGTCTGCTTCCCGCCCTATAAGGATGGAAGATACGAAAATTTACCTGAATAAAAATTTCCAACGTAGTTAATAAGAGCCAGTTTTTATGATATGCGAAATGTGTTCTGCTTCTTTTGATATACTTACCTCATGAATATAGTTTTCATTAGGCACTCCAAATCACTTATTAATCCTGATATTCCCATAACTACCTGGGGATTATCTGAAGAAGGAGTTAGTTTAGCGAAAAAACTAAATAACCTAAAGAAAATAAAAGAGCTGGATGTTATCTATGCTAGTTTGCAACCAAAAGCACTTGAGACTGCAATTTTAGCAACAAAAAATAGTGGAATTCCTATTAAGATAGATAACAGATTAACGGAAACAACCTCTTTTACAAATAAGTTTGTTAACTTAGAACAGCTTGAGAAAAATACAAAAGAATATTTTTCAAATGAAAATAGTCGCATCAACAACGGAGAAACAGGTAAAGAGGCGTTAGCACGTTTCAATAAAGCAATCAATGACATTTTCATTACAGAAAAAGATAAAAAGGATATTGGTATAGTCTCCCATGGAAATATTTTAGCCAGCTTTGCCGTTCAATATACAAAAGGAGACGCTTTTGAATTGGTGGAAAACATGAAGCAGCCTGATTTAGCGGTATTCAATTGGGAGACAAAAAAATTTACAATTTTCTTCGGCGATTTAATCTAACAATCATTATAAAAGTTTCTATATAGTCCAGAACCAAGTTCCCCGGCGTAAGGCACAGTGTCGAATTTAAGTTGTGGTCCATGTTGCTTTTGGTATACTTCAAATATGAAAGTGTTGTTAACTGGGGCTAGCAGTTATGTTGGCGCCAGATTATTTTTTGATCTGTCTAGAGATTTTAATATAACCGGCACTTATTATGGAACTAGGCTTTCGGATAAGTTTATTCATCTAAATATTACAGATCGGCAAGAGATTAATAATCTACTAAGTAAGTTAAAGCCGGATTTTATTATTCATGCTACAGCAAATGCGAATGCACGTTGGTGTGAAGCAAATCCTAAGTCGGCAATAGCGCTAAATCAAGAATCAACGAAGTTTATAGTACGGTCGGCAAACGAGTATGGAGCTAAAGTAGTATTGGTGTCTTCGTTTGCAGCAATACATCCTCACAACATCTACAGCAATACAAAACGGCAAAGTGAACTATATGTGCAAGATACAGAAAGAGGGTATGTAATACTAAGACCGTCTTTAATCATCGGCTTCAGTCCCAACACAGTAAATGACCGGCCATTTAATCGAATTTTAAAAAACTTAGATCAAAAAACCGAAGCGGTTTATGATACTTCGTGGGAGTTTCAACCCACCTACCTTCGGCATATCTCTGAGATAATAAAATGTGTGCTGGAAAGACCCATCGTAAATGAAATAATTCCGATAGCCGTTCCGGAACTCAAGTCCCGATACGATATTGCCAATGATATTCTTAGTGAATTTAATATTGAAGTAAGGCCTATTGATAAACACGATACTGAGCCAATAGAAACTGATAATTTAGAAAAGCTAAAATCTTTACATTTACCGGAGTATTCCTACGATGGAATGATTGGTAATATTGTCGAGGAAATTAAAAATAGAAAATTATATTCAAGTGTCTAAAATAAAAAAATAATCGTTTCAAGGTCGAGCTTAAAGTAATGGTTTGTTTTTCTAATATCCCTTTAGGCTGGGCCTTAGGTATTAAGAAGTAGTAAACTGTCTTATATCTAACCTATAGTCTATTGGATAAACTTGGTGGTTTGTGGTATAATGCATTTAGTCGCAGATTGTACACGAGTACATCTGCTTACATTTTGATTGAGTTTTTAAATAAAGATTAAGATACCTCATTTTTTCCACTTGTATCTTTCTTACAACTAAAACCACTTCATCTTTGAGCAGAGATATTTTTGTATTATCGATAAATTTAAGGAAGGATGAAAATGACAGCTAGATTATTTATAGGAAGTCTTAACTACTCAACAACTGATTCACAGCTCGGAAGACACTTTTCAAAAACCGGCAAAGTGGTATCAGCAACGGTTATAGTGGATAAAAACACAGGGCAAAGCAAGGGTTTTGGTTTTGTCGAAATGGCAACGCCGGAAGAAGCCAAAAAAGCGATGAATCAATTAAACGGTTCACAGCTTGATGGCCGTTCAATTGCGGTGGATGAAGCAAAGCCACAGACAGACAGGAAGTTAGATGTGCGTAATTTCAGACAAAGAAGCTACAGTTCAAGGGGCGATCGCCATTCTTATTCCGATCGGAAAACAAATGCTCCAAGAGGCAATCGGAAAAATGGAAAACTTGATCCAAGGCTTTTTATTAAGAAAGCAAATGAATCAAATGTTCAGCCTGTGGTAAATACTTCAGGTATGCAATTTTCTGGGTATAATGTAGTAGAAAAGATAAAACGCAATATTGCCGATCACGGTTATGTCACTCCCACGGCAATTCAGGAAAAAGCAATCCCGGAGATACTTAATGGACGCGACCTGATCGGTATTGCTAATACGGGTACGGGGAAAACCGCCGCCTTTCTTATATCTCTTATCAATAAATGCCATAATGATCGAAACCAAAGAGTTTTAATAGTTGTCCCGACGCGCGAACTTGCAATACAAATTTCAGAAGAGTTCGCCATATTTGCAAAGGGAATGGGTCTTGAGGCTGTTGCTGCGGTCGGAGGAGCAGCTATCGGGCAACAGACATATGGGTTGAGGCGCAACCCCCATTTTGTTATTGGTACCCCGGGAAGACTGAAGGACTTAATAGAAAGAAGAGTTCTGAATTTGATGCTTTTTCAAAATATTGTGCTCGATGAGGTGGACCGCATGGTTGATATAGGATTTATAAACGACATTAAATATCTTATTTCACTTCTTCCAAAAGTACGTCAATCATTGTTTTTTTCCGCTACGGTTGATGGTAAAACAAAAGAGATTCTGCAAAGTTTTGTGACAAATCCTGTAACGGTATCTGTAAAAAACCAGGATGCGGCGGATAATATCGATCAAGATATAGTGCGCTTGTCGGGTAATCGCCAAAAGATAGATGTGCTGCATGATCTTTTGATTCAACCGGGATTTAATAAAGTTATAATCTTCGGCCGGACAAAATGGGGTGCGGAGAAATTGTCCCATATTTTAGCCGAACGTGGTTTTAAGGCTGTTGCAATCCATGGTAACAAATCTCAGAATCAGCGTCAGCGAGCTTTGCAAAAATTTAAACAAAATCAGGCCCAGATATTAATTGCAACAGACGTTGCCTCCCGCGGTCTTGATATAGAGGATGTAACTCATGTAATAAATTATGATGCTCCTACCTCTTATGATGACTATGTACATCGGATTGGAAGAACCGGAAGAGCAGGAAAAAGAGGTACCGCCCTGACATTCCTTGAGTAACATGAACCCCTTATTTATCAGCAGGAACTCTCCCTTTGAAAGCATAGGCGGCATAGAACGTTATATCACCAATCTTATCGTTTACTATAAAAATAAGGTTTCAGAATTACAATTGTATCTGATGCTGCCTACTGATAAAGAAGATCGTGTTGAAAAAGATGGTAATGTAACGATTTACTATGATAAAAATCTTTTTTTATCCAGAAGCAACGTAACAACTAAAAAAGAAATTTCAAAAAAAGCACAAGTATTTTCAGAGAATGTAGCGCGAATTATTAAAACAAATAACATCAATATTATTTGTGCTGAAAATTTTCATACCGATCTTCCCCCCGCATACAGCTTGTTGCTTAATATGGTAGCTGTGTCTCAAAAAATCCCTTTAATTTTACAACTTCATTCATTTGCTACTACCGAACTTCAGACAGAGCTTGTTAACGAGCTAAAATGGGACAGAATTAGCTGTGTGAGTAAAAGTGTAGCCGGTGACTGTTTTCAAAAAGGTACGGATATTAACTATCTGACAACTCACTATCTAGGCGTTAACACAGAAGAATTTAACATCAGAACAGCCGGGCATGAAAATTTAAAAAAACAATTAAATTTATCAACAAATACTAGAATTATTTTAATAGCGACTAGAATTATTCGGGGGAAGAAAAATATTCTTCAGGCAAAGGGAATAATTAACTTAATCCAGGCGTTTTCAAAACTTTCTCCTCGATACCCCAATTTAAAGCTGCTTATCGCTATCGGTAAGCCGCCGGAAAATCTAAAAGATGAATTTACCATTGCTTATGAAATGCTTCAGGGGTATATCAAACTTCATAATGTTGAAAAAAATACGATTCTAAAAATGTTTAAATTGCATGAAATGCCTGAAGTATATAAAGGATCAGATCTTTTTGTTTTACCTTCTGAAAATGAGACATTCGGTCAGGTATTTATTGAAGCAATGAGTTGCGGGGTGCCCGTTATAGGGACTAAAGTCGGCGGTATTCCTGAAATTATTAGCGACTCTTATAATGGATATTTGGTTCCACCCGATGATTCAAGTATTCTTGCTCAAAAAATAGAAAAGCTAGTCAACGACCATTCAACGCGAAACAGATTTATTAAGGCCGGTATAAAAACTGTTAAAGAAAAATTCACATCAGAAAAACAATTTTTCAATTTCAACACAATGTTGGAAGAAACCGCCTTTAGTTTGGGTTCGTAATGGGTTTGATTTGCCGTTCTAACCGCCTTAAAATTATTTTTCTTCCCCTTCTTCAGAAGTGACTTCTTTGGTGGCATGCTGTTTAACCATGTGATCGCGAAGAGACGCTTCGTCACTAAACGTCTGGCCGCAAACGGTACAAGTATATTGTTCTATTGGCATATTAACCTCCTGGGTCAGCATATAATTTATACTCTCAAAATTATTTATTTGCAGTGGTTTTCATTACAAATTTGTTAATGTGCTAAAATTAAACCCATGCTGGAAGATCGAAAAAAATCTGCTGCGGAAGAGTTGTCTTTGGTGACCAGATGGAAATTGAGGAAAGAGGGAGAAGTCAATTCTGATCTCAATAAGTCTTTGGGCTGGTTGGGTTTGGAAGCAAATGAAAGAGAAAAGAGAGTTGAGGATTTTGAATACGTAAACAGGCGTCTTAATGAGTTGGTGGAAAATCCGGGTCGTCCCCCAGAATTTAGGGACATTAATTTTTTCGCCGCGGATTTAAAAGGAACGAAAATACCCTCCCTAGAAGAAGCCCGCAAAATGTTTTATGCGTCTGGTGAAACTGCAAAAATTATCACTTCAACTATAGAAAGGGCGGCTCGTGAATATCCGTCTTGGGCGAAGATCGATCCGGAATATCCAAGTTATGGAGCATCGGCATCTGGCGCGTTAATTGAAGGTTTTGCTGCATTTTTAGGTTCCTTGGTTTCAAGGGATGATTCCAATTTACAATCTGAGATCAGTCGCCATTATGTCCTTGCATTTGAAGAGGTTCTTATCACTGAAGAACCAAATTCTCCTCTACTTAGGGATATTATTGGTTGGATGAAAGCGGAAATTGAATTGTTTCCCCAAGAACTTCAACCAAAAATCGCGGAAGAGAGTTTGAGATTGAAATAAACCATTCGGTGGTTAGGATTGTATTCCCTGTGAACGTTTGCGGCGGGCTTCAACCTCATCTAAATTATTTTTCTTATGGTATTTTTCAATTGACTGAAGATGTGGTTTGTAATATAATTGCCCGTTATGTCCGTAGCAAAAGAGATAGCACGTAAACCATTTAATCAACATATTCCTCACCTTTATCCTGATGAAGGAGAGGTGAATCCTGCGCTTCCTACGGCCGATACATCAATTTTTAACAATCCGTTGACAGACGCGGTCATTAAAAATCGTTCTTTGCTTGGGCGAATTGTCATTCCCGATTATGATCAAGGACAGTCAGAAGTTCAAAAGGAATCATTTGATCTTATTGCCGGTTGGATGTTAAACCAAAATAAACCCTCCCATGAGCGTAAAAAATCAGTTAGAAAAATAGATCATTTCTGCGAATCAGGCGAAGCCTTTCGGATGACTGAAGATATCCTTTCATTTCAAATTAGACAGTTTAGTGATGACGATGAAAAAGCCGAAATAGTATCTCAGTATGAAGAATTATTAGAAAAATTAAGAGAAAAATTCGGCAAAACGAACGAGCGACAACCGGCACAATATTTTAAAGGCACATTAAGATTTGGGGCTCATAGCGTTGAAAAGGCTAGCGATATTCTAGATATTGCCCAATTACTAGCAGATGATATAAGAGGAACATTTCGCCAGGGAGAAAGAAATATTGCCTTACTCGAGGCTGCTGATATGCCAAGCAGTGCGCCAAAAGATCATAAATTTTTTTATCGGCAATACGGTTCTCACACAATGGCTTATATGGCGACACTTTTAAAACGAGAAAAAAAAGTAATCAGCTTAAAAACAATAAGGCAGATAACTGATATTATTATGCAATCCGATAATGATACTCATAATTTTGTCTTGGGATACTTACTTGCTCTTGATTTATTACAAAATCAAGGTTACCAGATTGAGGCTCGCTACGAAGATAATAAAATCCCGCCGGATGAAATGAAAAAACGAGTGAATGATTTTAAGCAGGGATATAGATATATCAATTCAAGAGATGAATTTAAAGAATTTTTTGTGAACTATGCCCGGGACATAATCAGCTCAAGAGATATAGAATTTGCCCGTTTAATAAATGAGATTGCTCAAGAACCTGAGAGTCAAGAAAAGCCTACTAATATATTCGGTTTTATTGGGTTGGCGCACATGAGGGGGATTTTAAATAGACTGGATGAGCGATTAAAACCTTTGGTTACCGGTGCTGAAGTACAACATATTTTTTCATCAGCAAGTTATGGACTAGAAGATATTATTAATTTACGCTTAGCAAGTGGAAAAGAAATATCCGATCAAGAGTGGGATCAATACTACCAGGTATGGAGGCATCAGCATATAAGAGATAGTCTAACGAATAACAAAGAATAGCGCGAAGGGAGGGATTTATTGAATCCCCTGGGAGCGCTTGCGGCGGGCTTCAACCTCATCTAAAATTATTTTTCTTATCCGGACATTTTCAGGGGTAACTTCCACAAACTCATCATCGGCGATATATTCAAGCGCGTCTTCAAGGCCCATGTTTTTTGGTGTTTTAAAATATACCGATACTCCCTCCCCTTTTGATCGCATGTTTGTCAGATTTTTTGTCTTACAAACATTAACTCTGATATCCCCGCCTTTGGCATTTTGTCCCACCACCTGTCCTTTATAAACTTCAATTCCAGGTCCAACAAAAAGCGCTCCCCTATCCTGAACGTTAGTTAGGCCGTAAAGCCGGGTAGTACCAGTTTCAAACGCCACTAAAGATCCGTGATCTTTGTCATTTTGATAACCGTTATCCTTGTTATATTTATGAAAAGTGGCGTTAATAATGCCAAGGCCGCGGGTATCGGTCATAAATTCACTGCGATAGCCAAATAACCCTTTAGTTGAAACCACAAATTCCAAATAGGCTATGCCATTCTCCACTTTCATATCCTGCAGTTCCGCCCGCCGCTCTCCCAATTTTTGCATAACTATGCCGCTAAAGTCTTCAGGAGTTTCGATGATTACTCTCTCGTAAGGTGTCAGCTTTTCTCCGTCGATGACTTTGTCAATCACTTGGGGTCGGGCTACTTGAAATTCGTAGCCTTCCCGCCGTAATCGTTCAATAAGTATTGCTAAGTGAAGTTCTCCTCTTCCTGAGACTATCCACCCATTTGCATCATCTTCAACGCGGAGAGCAACATCGGTCTCAAGTTCTTTATAAAGCCTTGCTCTTATTTCCCGTGAAGTTTTATACTCCCCTTCCCTGCCAGCAAAGGGGGAATTGTTAACCATAAACTTTATTTGAATAGTTGGTTCCTCGATGGCGATAAGCGGTAGAGCCATGGGTGCCGACGGATCGGTGATTGTTTCTCCGATTGTTATTTCGGGGATACCGGTGACAGCCACAATGTCTCCGGCCGAAGCTTCGTTTACCTCGAATTTATCAAGCCCTTCAAATGTTGAAAGGGATGTTAATTTATATCTTTTTGCTTCAGCGTTCCGGTTGATGTGTATAATTTCCCCACCATTTTTAATTGAGCCGTTATAGATTCTGCCGATTGCGACTCTTCCGCGGTGGGGGTCGCTTGTAATTGAGGTTATAAGCATTTGTAAGGGTTTGGCGGCATCACCGGAGGGAGCAGGGATCTGTTTAAGGATCATATCAAAAATTGGAGAAATATCTATCATGCTACTAAGATTTTCAGTCAAACCCGCTTTTCCTTGCTTAGCGCTGGCATAAACGATGGGAAAATCGGCAATATCATCATTGGCGCCAAGTTCTAAAAACAAATCCAGCGTCTTGCCTAACACATAGTGAACTCGCGCATCGGATTTATCAATTTTGTTGACTACAACAATAATTTTGTGCCCCATCTCAAGCGCTTTTTTTAAGACGAATCTTGTTTGTGGCATGGGGCCTTCTTTGGCATCAATTAAAAGCAGACAGCCATCAGCCAATTTCAAAACGCGCTCCACTTCCCCACCAAAATCTGCATGTCCCGGAGTATCAATAATGTTAATTTTTGTCCTGCCTCGACTTCCGTCAGGCAAGGCGGGTCCATTCCAGGTAACAGAGGCATTTTTAGAAAAAATCGTTATCCCCCGCTCCTGTTCAAGCTCGTTGCTGTCCATGATCAACGACTCAGCGGTGTCCTTATGCAGCTTTGTTTTGGACTGCTTCAAAAGAGCATCAACCAGCGTTGTTTTCCCATGGTCAACATGGGCGATGATTGCGACATTACGAATATTTATCATGATATTTATACAAAAAAACCGCCTCAAGCGGCTAATACATTAGGCACCCGATGTATCGGGCTGTTAATTGACTTCGTCAAATTAAAACGCCTCGCTTCACTCAGCTACTAATTGACTTCGTCAATTATACCATTTTTCTCTATATTTTACATTTGCAATTTAAGATGGGATTTGATACAAAGAGGTAAGAGGGATAAACTAAAACTTACCCCTCTTTGTTGGGTATGGTTAAAAGAATTTTTAGTGTTTTTCTTGTCGCGTCTTTCTTAACCGCGCAACTTTCCCCTTTTTTGATTAGGTCAGTCTATGCGGCTACATCTCCCTGGTCGCAAACAGACTGGAGTGGAGGAAGCGGTCAGACCTCATGGTCGGACACTACAAAGTTTTCCTCCTCATCAAGTATTGTCAGCTCAACACCGAGTCAGGTTACTCTTACTGCTACAAGCGGCTGGTATAATGCCTCTTGGGGTTACCGTAAAAAAATCACTATTGATTCCACCAAAGTCGGAGCTGATCTGACTAATTTTCCCGTACTTGTCAGTATTACCGATAGCGATCTATCAGCAAACGCCCGTTCTGACGGTTATGATATTTTATTCACCTCATCTGACGGCACTACTAAGCTGAATCATGAACGCGAATCATATACCAGCGGAACAGGAGTGCTAGTGGCTTGGGTGCAGGTAACCTCTGTTTCTTCTTCCTCAGACACGGATATCTATATGTATTACGGTAATTCGGGAGTCTCTGATCAGCAAAACAAAAATGGCACTTGGGATAGTAACTATGCCGGAGTCTGGCACCTTTCGGAAGATCCATCTGGGGGCGCTCCTCAGATGAGCGACTCAACCGGTAATAATAATCATGGAACCACCACCAACTTGATAGCAGGTGATCAGACAGCCGGTCAGATAGATGGAAGCATAGATTTCTCAAGCACGGGGGATAAGATAGATGCGGGTAATGGGTCAGCGTTTAATATAACCGGAGCAATGACTCTTTCTGCTTGGGTTTATCTTAATAATACCAATGACAACGGACGTTTTATCGCCAAACAGGGTTTGATACCAAATAGGTCCTGGAGTTTGAATGTAGAGAGTGGTAGCAGTAAAGGTGCCTTTTACATCGCTTCTGATGGTAGTACCTCATTTGGTGTAGCCACGGCTGACGTCTTTCCTACCGGTCGGTGGGTCTATTATGTTGGGGTTTATGAGCCAAGCACTATTTTGCGTTCCTACATTGACGGAAACCAGGATAACTCGAATTCAACTTCAATTCCTGCTTCACAGTTTTCCGACAACGGCCTAAATGCCACCATAGGAATGCGACCCGATGGTTGTTGTGATTCCGATGCGAAGCTTGATGAAGTACGCGTTTCCTCTACCAATCGGTCTGCCGGATGGATTTTGACAGAATATAATAATCAAAATTCTCCCTCAACATTCTACGCAGTGGCCTCAGAGGAACAGTATTATCCGGCCTCAGGTACTTTAACCTCCTCAATTTTTGATACTGGTCAGATTTCAAGTTGGGGAACACTGACCTATTCAGCGACGACTCCAACCAATACCTCAGTCGCCGTGGCGATAAGAACTTCAAATAGTTCCTCGATGAGCGGGGCCACCGCCTTCTCCTCATGTACCGCGATTTCCTCCGGAAGTGATGCATCCTCAAATGCCTGTGTTTCTGACGGTCACCGGTATGTACAATATCAGGTAACCCTTTCGACTACGGATCCGGTCAGTACCCCTACTTTTACCTCATTTTCTTTAACATTTGCCAAAAATGATGCTACGACTCCTGACTCTTTGGATATGGATAGCCCCGGAGATTATGAATATACAAACAACGACCGGCCACTATTTAGATGGACTGGAACAACCGATACTGTTTCTGGGCTGTCAAAATATATCCTTAGCGTCGACAACGGCGATAGCGGCGATTTTATAATTGACGATATACCCCCTAACCGAACCACTGATTACGGGACAAATAAGTACCTAGTCCAGTACGAAAACTTTTCGGATTCAAGTAGCACAAATGACCATCTCTGGCTACACACCAAATCCTCACCTCCGCCAGCTGGCGGATGGGGTTTGGATAATAATGACGGAAAACTCAAAGAGGGAAAAAGAACATGGACGATAACGGTTGAAGATAATGCCTCAAATAGTAAATCGAACACACGGACGTTATTCGTCGACCGAACCGGTCCACGGATCAAATTTATACAAATTGGTGACACAAAATTTTCAGGCATACCCGAAAATAATTTTCCTACAAATAATCAAACACCGACTATTTTCGGGAAAATCACAGACCCCTTAGTAGGTGATAAAACAGAGAATAAGGCGGCCTCCGGTCCCAAAAGCGTGGAGGTGACACTTGAAACAAAAAACAATCAGGGATCATACGATTTATATAGCTTATCCGCCATTACTTTGACTGATTCTTACTTTACCGGTGATGGGTCGAGAATAACTGATAACACCGCAAATACCAGCGATAAATACTCCATTTTTTATTTTATCCCAAATAAAAATTTGCCGGTGGGAAATTACAAAATAACAATGAAAGGAATTGATAAGGCAAACAATACTGGTAATCCAACCTCTTTTAATCTCTCAGTGGTCGCATCGGGAGAACCTTCAAAAGTAATTACGACGCCGATGGAAGAAAAAACTGCTGTTGAGGAAGAAATTAAAATAACACCTATACCGACTGGAGACAAGAAGCAACAAGTGAATGAAGAAGAAGATCTTACGCCATCATCCGAAGCACAGGGACCATCGATATTTGAGCAGATCATCACCTTTGTTGTAGATAAAACTGGTCAAACCGCCGTATTTTTCAGCAATGGCATTGCCTCTTTGTCTTTTAAAATTGGAGAAAAAACCGGAGGCATCTCGGAATCAGCGGGTTATAAGATTGTTCAGTTTGGCTACTTATTTATTAAAGAGCCTACCACTATTTCCGATGTATCCGTCATTGTTCTCTCCCCTACTTCAGCTAAAATTTCCTGGAAGACAAATCATCCGGCTAACTCAAAAGTAAATTATGGACTGGATGAAACATATCCTTTTACACTGCAATCAGAAAAGCGAGTCACAGATCATGAGTTTACGTTAAACGATTTAAAACCTGGCACCCGGTATCAATTTGAAGTGATGAGTCAGAACAAAAACTATGTCCACGATGCCCACCGGGAGTTCAAAACCCCCCCCGCCGAGTAACTAGTTCGGCTTAAGCGCCAGTTCGAGGTTTTTTAAATTAATCCGTGATTTATAAAAGAAATAACCCACCGTGGCAAAAGTGGCGATTGGTGAAACCCATGGCGGAATATGGAATCCGAAACTGTCCAGAAGCATGATTATTCCCAACACCAGAATCGAATACATAGCCCCATTTTTAAGAAAGCGATATTTTTTAATTCGCTCAATATTACTAATCGTTAATTGTCGTAAAACAATTGCTCCCAAACCATTTCCTAATAAAATAAGTAAGACTGAAAAGGTAAAAGCAAAAGCTCCAATTACTCCATCAATTGAAAAAGTAGCATCTAAAACTTCAAGATAAAGCACTTTGCTGATATCTGACATACCATGTTGTAATAATTTTTTTTCTTCCTGCTCGGCAAACTGTCGAAATCCGTGAATGATAAAAAAAGCGGTTGAGCCCACAACAGCACCAAATGCCATCATTTCTTCCCGTTGAAGCGCAAACCAGACGATTATCATTAGGAACACTGAAACGCTTGCGAAAAACCAGGCTCCTTGAGTTTGGAAAAATTTTTCCCCCTTGATTCCAAAGCTTTTCGGCTCAAGAAAAAGCCAATGGAAAAATAAGAAAATTAAAAAAGTTCCGCCGCCGATTGAAAGTATGGGCGCGGATTTTTCTATCGCCATAAGCACTTTTGGATCATTCGAAAATGTGGCAGTGAGCGATCCTAAAATTCCAATACTCGGATTTGCGGCAAAAACAATAAGTAAAGGAAGTAAACCGCGAACCAAAAATACGGCGATAACAATTCCCCAGGTTAAAAACCATCTGCGAGCCTTTTGGCCCATTGTTGAGAGGGTTTCAGCATTGATAATCGCGTTATCAATGCTGGTGATTATTTCAAAAAGGGAAAGCCCAAAAAGAGTCAGAAATATAAACAAAATTTCCATGCCTACAATTATACTACTATATTTACACCTAGTCTTGTGTAATTATTTAGCTACTGTAAAATAAAGATATGATGGTTTTTATTCCGATTTTGTTTATTGCCATAGGATTAGCGATGGACTCATTTAGTGTGAGTATTGCCGGCGGGATGAAGGACAAAAATCCCCACCTGAAAAGCGCGATAAAAGTGGCCTTCTTTTTTGGTTCATTTCAGGCAGTTATGCCCCTTTTCGGCTGGTATATTGGGGTGGCCATGAAAAACATTGTCTCAACCCTCGATCATTGGACGGCGTTTGGGCTTTTAAGTTTTATCGGGCTAAAAATGATCTACGAATCATTTAAAGATGCAAAAGATAAAAAGAAAATCAATCTGTTGAATAATAAAAACCTTTTGATACTCTCGATTGCGACAAGTATTGATGCCTTAATTATCGGTATCACATTAGGACTTATAAAAGTGCCACTTTTGATTTCGGTCCTTGTTATTGGTGTTGTAACCTACATAATCTGCTTAATTGGCTTTCTTTTAGGGAAGAGAATTGGTACACTTTTTGGAGGCCGGATAAGCATTTTGGGCGGCATAATTTTAATAGTGATTGGTTTTAAAATACTTATTTCTCATCTTTTGGGTTAAAATAAATTAAAAAAGCCATGATAATTTTTGACCTGTTGCACTTTTTATTTACTCTTCTTGACCGGCTTTTTTCTTCCAAAATATTTTGAATTACCTTCATTCTAAGTTTAACCGTTACTTTTGTCTGGCACTTTATTACCTGGTATTTACCTTTGAGTCGGGTGGAATTTTTTTCATCAAACATTCCGTTAAAAATAACCTCGATTGCATCCACAAATCAACTCGGGGATATAAACTTAAAGGGAGATCCGAGTGGGAAATTTTTAATATTAAGATCTTCGGATGGAAAAGTTTTTACCAGCGGGGACGGTGGTATTAGCTGGAAAGATACTAATCAAAAAGGGCAGGATTTTGTAATTTCTTCCGATGGAGGTTTTAACCTCGCATATGCGACAATCGGGAGCCAAACAGAACCCTCAGCGATTATTTATCGTTCATCAAAAAATCCAAAGGAGAAACAAATCTACCAGTCCGGTTTTGCCGCAGTTGGGATAGCAGAGACTATTAGAGGTATCGATCTTGAGCAAAATAAAGATGGCCTCTGGGTTTTGTTAAAAGATGGTTACTCAAATGATTATGTCTATCGGCTTCTTTATTCAAAGGATGGGATCGGCTGGCTTGATAAAGGAATTGTTAATAATCTCGCCAATCCATTTTTGGGTCGCTATTTTTCCTTTACGGTTGATGATGAAAGCACTCTATATACTTCCTTGATCGATACCACCAAAGAAATAACCGGCGTGCTTGGGAAGCTGGGTTACCGGGCGTCATACACTGACGAAAGGTTGACTGTTTTAAGGAAGGATAAAAATAAGGAAACCTGGCAAATCCTGACGGAAAATCTCAGCGGCAATCCGGGTGAAGGGTTCGGACGTTCCCTGCCCTTTGAAAACAGGATTTTTGCCGACGAAGAAGGCAACGTTTATGTTATATGGCATGATAGTTTTTTCAAACCAAAATCTTTAACATTTGCAAATCCGGTTAATTTTTTCCCTTCAACCGAATATATTCATCGGGATGATATTTATTTCTCCCGTTTTAAAAAAGATGGTAGAGGATTTTCTGCACCTATTAGAATTAACGACCGGGTTTTATCCTATGAAGATGAGTTAGTATTCTATGAATCCGGGACTCAAGAAAAGCAAAGAATGCCGGAAGATATCTTTTTGCACGGAATGAACTTAAAATCATCGGTTAGTAAAAACGGAAAATACTTACTGGCTGCCTGGAATGATTATCGCGAAGAAGGCAAAAAGCCGATCTATTTTTCCTACTCCAAAGACTCGGGAAAAAGTTGGTCCAAGAGTCAGGTAGTTTATCCCGATTTAACCGATGGCGTTCTTATTTTCGATGTTTTTATCGCCAATAATGCGGAAATGCATTTAATATTTATGAGTAAGAAAGACAATACGGTTTACCAAGTAAGTGGAAAAATAGAATAAATTCTGATTAGAAAGAGATCAAATCGAGGAATCGGTTAAACAGATCTTCGCTAACGCTTTCCACCTGGCCGGTTTGAGCCTGGACCAGCGCGGTTCTATTGATTTCAACAGGCAGGATTCCCAAAAACTTCTTATCGCTAACTCCTTTTACTTCAAAGACAAGTTTATTGCCGGTTTGAATTAGTTTAATTTTTTTAATTCCTGCCGATGAAGTAGCGCTTGCGGAGGGAGTGGCGCCTGCGCTGGGAGTTGCGGGATTTTCGATTCGAATACGATTCATAATATTGTTACTAATGAGGTTTTGGACTGCCTGGTCGGGTAATATTGTAACTACCTTCGTTCCGGCAGGAGTTGTAACAGTTAAAGCATTTGTGGCAAGATTAATCGAAAGTGGAAAATGAGTTTCCGCCTCAATTCTTCCTCTTCTGACAGTAAATCCGGCTGAAGTTGTGCCAATATGAATATCATCATCTTCCAACTCGTCATTTATTTCTTCCAGTGAATCGTCCTCAATTTCTATCTCGTCCTCATCTTCCTGCTTTACTTTTAGTTTCAGTTGGCCGTTTTTATTCTCCATCTCAATCTTAGTATTAGCGGTCCTGAGTTCGAGTTTAGCATGATTATCTGAGGTTTTTACCTCAATTTTTCCATCATTTCTTCCTCGATGTCCCCCTCTTTCATCATCCTCATCGTTTTCTACGGACCGAGCGCTACGGGAGTCACTGCTTGAACTTTCTTTTCTAGTCACCGATCCACTTTTATTGCTGTCACGGGAATCATCTTCGCCTTCGCCGCGATCAACAAGATAAGCTTTAGTTCCCAAGACCTTGCTTTCTTGCATTCGACTGTATGTGAGGCCGGTGAAAAGAAATAATAGGGCAATTCCCGCTACGATTGTATAGCGGATGTAGAAAGTAGAAAGATAAGGAGCGTTATTTCTCCTCGCGGATTTTTTAACTGGCGAATGATTTCGGGCAGATTTCTTTTTCATTAGCTATTTAAGTAAAACAAAATAGGTCATAAGTTGTCAAGGGGTAGATGCAGACTGTTGAAAAACATTTTACTATTTGTCATCTCGAGCACATTCGTTTCACTCAGTGTAAACTCCCGCGAGAGATCCAGCGAAGCGTTTTGAACAGCACTTCGTGCCTAGATTTCTCACTTCGTTCGAAATGACGGAAGTTATTCAACAAGCTCAGGTTTGGGGTGACATTATAGCAGCCTAAAGAATGATTGCCTAAATTTAGAGTCGAGTATTGACAAAGGCTTTAGCAGGGGACTAAACTTAATGCCAGCGAGCGTAGAAGAAAAGAAAATAAGCATTCATTCCTACGCTCAATTTGCTTCGACTTCGCCACGCCATAGGCTTTCAGCCTTCGGTGGCTTATTTAAAAAAGCCAAATTATCTACTTTCAAAGAAAAATATATGGCAAAAACACTTAAAGAGACATTAAAAGAGATACAAATTATGCTTGGTAAGCCGCAAAGAAAACTTGCCGGCGCACTGAAATATTACCTAAATTTCTTAAGTGTCGGAGAACTGGGGGAAAAAGATTTAGAATCTAATCCCCGGGGTGAGGGACTACAAACTATTCAGTACGACAAAATTATATGGGTAGATGTAAAAAATCCTACCCGGCGGGATATTTCCCAGCTTGCCCAAAAATACCCGTTTCACCCTTTGCATCTTGAAGATTGTATTTCTGGGGGACAATTTCCAAAAATTGAACAAAATGATGAAGACGGGTACATTTTTTTGCTACTTCGCTTTCCTCAGTATAGTCGCGAAAAAGGTATTTCTATAAGTCAAATTTGTTTCTTTTTAGGAAAAAGCTATCTTGTTAGTATCCATGAAAACTCAGGTATCATTTCTAATATATTTAAAGATTGCCAAGAAAACCCCCAACAGCGCGAGGCTTATATTGATAGCTCCTCTGCTCACCTATTCTACACAATTATTAACCGTTTAACCGATGAGCTGCCAAATCTTTTGCAAGCGGTTTCAAAAGAAGTTGATGAAACGGAAGATATTGTTTTTGACGATAAAGTATCAGGTGCTTATAAAATAGGACAATTGCGGCACAAAATACTGCGTTCCAGGAGGGCAATCGGTCCTCTAAGAATTTTGCTGGATGAGATGTCCACCAGGATAAATAAGTTTAGCGAAGTGAATTTGTCGGTTTACTTTGAAAATATAGCGGACCAGATTAACAAAACCTGGGATACTTTGGAGGAAGCTAGAGAAACCGTAGAGATTTATAAAGACGCTGATTTTATCATAAGTTCGGAAAAAACAAATAAAGTCTTAGCGGTTTTGACCATAATCTTTACCTTTACAATCCCCGCCACAGTTGTGGGTACATTTTACGGGATGAATATCCGGCTCCCCGGCGGGATAGAAGAAGGATCTCCCTGGTTATTTTTCGGGAATTACACAGCATTTATGGTTGTTCTTATAGTAGCGGCCATACCGACAATAATAATGTATCTTTACTTTAGGATGAAAGATTGGATTTGAGGCGGGCTGAGCCGCCATATATGCCTCATCTTAGCTTAATGTATAGATCATCTGTTGCTATTGAGGAGAAAGAAAAACTAATTAAAGAAATTGGAGAAAAATACAAAGGTTTAAATTTTGAAGCGCAAAGTATACATATTTTTAATAATGATGGCGACCCGCAAGATTGGTACGAATTGAAAGAAATACCGTTCAACACTTCTTGTCATTTCGAGACGAAGGCGAGAAATCTAGCACGATAGTGCGCTACGCTAGATTTCTCAGTCGCTACGCGCTCCCTCGAAATGACAAGAGAGTTTTTAAACGGTTGACACATTCCGGGTGAAGAGTTTATACTTTTGAATCATGAATAAAATGGTTTTGGCTGTGGCGGCCATTATTTTAGTTACCGCCGCTTCTGGCTTTTTCCTTTTGAAAAGTAAAAGCGAAACCTCTCCGGAAGCGATTTCTCAAACTCTTTCCCCTACCCAGGCCGAGATCGCACCGGCTTTAACTTCCGCTCCAACCGAAAGTATGTTAGAATCTCCGAATATGGAAATTGACAAAAACAAAAAATATACCGCAATTTTGACAACGTCAAAGGGTATAATTACAATCTCATTGAATGCCGATAAGACGCCGATTACCGTTAACAACTTTGTTTCTTTAGCCCGCAAAGATTTTTATAACAACACCGTTTTTCATAGAATTATTAAGGGATTCATGATTCAAGGCGGCGATTCAAAGGGTGATGGTACAGGAGGGCCGGGATATAAATTTAATGATGAGCCGTTTGAGGGTGAATATACACGCGGAACCGTGGCGATGGCCAATGCCGGCCCCAACACCAACGGCAGCCAGTTTTTTATCATGCACAAAGATTATGATTTGCCGAAAAACTACGTTATTTTCGGACAAGTTATTGAAGGACTGGAAATATTAGATAAAATTGCTGAATCGCCAGTTGAAGCCAGCTCCATGGGCGAAATGTCTAAGCCCACGCAACCAATTACTCTTCAGTCCGTTGAAATCACCGAAAATTAGTTTCTCCACAGTATTAAATTAAATCCGCACACGTAGTATAATGAGAGTATAAAAGAGTATAAATTTGTCATCCTGAGCTTTAGCGAAGGATCTCGAGATTCTTCACATCGTTCAGAATGACAAGCTTCGTAGCATATGGTAGAATTTGATCAGCAACCTAGTCAGAAACAAAAAAAGAGCCGGTTTAGCTGGAGAACTAAAATTATTTTGTTTCTGCTTTTGATCATTGCAGTTTTGCTTGGGGGTGGATGGTTTTATTTTCAAAGTATTAGCCCTAAACTGCGTCAGGCTAATCAAAACTTAATCGAGATAAAAATGCTTAACGAAGAAAGACAGCGCTGTTCGCAAATTCTAAGCCAGCAAAGCGGCAAATTCACAGATTATGATTATTGCAAACAATTATTACAAAAATTTCCAATGAGGTAAAAATATGATAGTAAGAAATAAAAATCAAAGAGTAGCGGTTTTGGTGGATGTGCAAAATCTTTATTACTCGGCTAAAAACCTTTACAATTCCCGCATTAATTTTAAAAATCTTTTGAAATTGGCGGTTTCTGACCGTACTTTAACGCGGGCTATTGCCTATGTGATTAAAACTGATATTTCGGAAAAAGAGAAAACCTTTTTTGAGGCGGTTAATGAAGCCGGATTTGAGATTAAGGAAAAGGATCTGCAGGTTTTTCCTGGCGGAGCAAAAAAGGGTGATTGGGATTTGGGGATTGGCATGGACGCAATTCGTTTAGGTCTTAAAGTCGATTCAATAGTTTTGATTAGTGGCGATGGGGATTTTGTCCCGGTGGTCAATTATCTTCAGCAATCGCTAGGTTGTTTGGTAGAAGTAATGGCTTTTGGCCATAGTGCCTCAAGAAACCTGCGCGAAATGGCCGATGATTTTATTGATATTGAAGAGCACGCCAAAGATCTTCTTTTTAAAACCACACGCGTGTAGTTTCCTCTCCTGTTGAAAGCATACTCCGGTTTTAGTAAAATGAGACTATAAACTGCTGATTTGAGTGGAAGGGGCGTAGTTAGCCTCGCGTCGACGCGGGTCTAGGCGGGCCGGGGTGGTGAAATCGGTATACCCCGTAAAATTGCTTTGCAATTAACGGGGCAAGCACGAAAGATTTCTTCGCCAAAGGCGAACTAGCGATCAACTGGATCGCGTCAAATCTTTTGCGCCGCGGTGGTGGAACTGGTAGACCTGCCTTCGCCGGAGGCTTCGACAAGGCAGGCACGAGGGATTATTTTTTGCCGGGGTGGTGAAATCGGTATACACGAAAGACTTAAAATCTTTTGGCTGCATAAGTCGTGCGGGTTCGAGTCCCGCCCCCGGCACAAAAAGTAGCTGAGCGTCAAATTCCTTGGCAGTCGGCGGGGTGTAGTTCATCGGTAGAACGCTCGGTTTGCCCTTAAAAATCGGGGATTAGCTCAGCGGCTAGAGCGCTCGCTTTGGGAGCGAGAGGCCACCCGTTCAAATCGGGTATCCCCGACAGATTTTTCTGGGTGAAGGTTTACACTGAAAGTTGACTCGCAATTTTTAGTGACCGAGAAGCAGTGGGTTCAATTCCCGCCACCCCGACTGATTTCTGGTTCCTCTTGCATTTGTATTTTTTCCTTGTAATAATAAATAGTATGGAAATAGAAAATACAAATCAGCAAGCCCAACCTCTGCAATCATCTTCCCCTCTTGAGCAACCTATTGTTCCAGTAAAACAATCCAGCTCTTTTAAAAAGATTATAATTATTGCAGTCCTTTTAATTTTTTCTATCACGGCGGGCACGGGCGCTTATTATTTTATCTTGGGAAAAAGTCAGTCAATTCCGCAAAATCCGCCACAAATTACAAAAAAACCCTCAACTACTCCCACCAGTCCGCCCACCAAACCAGCAGACAAAGGTGGTTCAATATTTCTGACATTGAAAAGCGGTATACCGTTTGATTTGATCGTTAAATCGGTAAAAGCTCAGGTATTGGGTGAGACTACTGGTAAAAAGAGTATCCCCGTTCAGATATTTGCATTTGAAGATCACAATGGGAATGGAGTTCGCGAGCCGGATGATAATGCTTTAGGATTTATGCCAGTAAATATTTATGACTCCCCTTTTTCCAGCACACCTCTTAATAAAATTAACTCAACTGAATCAGGTTGGGCTTCCGCCCTAATTCAGGTCAGTGAACCCCATCAGTTGGTAATTAATCCAATGCCAACTAAGGATTATTACCCTACTACAAAACCAATCATTGTTTCAGAAAAAAATAATTTTGCTGTGGTTGGTTTTGAAAAAAGACAAGAAATGAATTTTCATATTTCGGTTTTTGCCTTTGAAGATGCTAATAAAGACAGTAATTTTAACTATGATGATAAGAATGAAAAGGCATTATTCCTCGCGCCATTTAAATTCTATCAACAAAATGAAAGTGGTGGATGGGATTTGTTTCCTAACTCTGTTAACTCAACGGATACCGGTTGGGCAACAACAACACCGGGGGTTAAATATCCTTACATCGTAAAAGTTGAAGCGGGAGATTTAAACAATCTTACTCCCTCCAATAAAGAGGTAATTACAAGTTATAGTAATGCAACCTTAATTTTTCCTTATACTGCTAAATAACTTATGAAAAATAAACTATTTTTACCTGTTCTTATTTTCATCGCACTTACGCTTGCGGGTTTGATTGTGCAATTTCAACTCCAGATTCAAGGAAAAAAAGTTATTACCATGGGTAAAGCAAAAATAACGGTTGAAATTGCCGATACGACTGAAAAAAAAGTAAAAGGTTTATCTGGTCGCCCCTCACTTGGCCAAAACGAAGGAATGCTTTTTGTTTTTCCGCAAAAATCCGCATACAGTTTTTGGATGAAGGACATGAAGTTTCCGCTGGATTTCATCTGGATTAATGGCAGTCAAGTGGTAGATATTACAAAAAATGTTCCCTACCCTCAAGATAGCGGCCAACCGCCATTGGTTTCTCCAAAAGCAGTGGTTGATAAGGTGCTGGAGGTTAATGCCGGAGTTGCCGATTCCTCAGGAATTCAAATCGGCGATACTATCGTTGGCTTTTAGCTTTGCTTCATTTGTTTTTATTCCCAACTTAAGTTAAAATATTCTGGCGCTTGCGCTGAGGAGCGAAGCGACGAAGCGGGATTAGTTGAGCGGTTCAATGCCACCCTTCCAAGGTGGAGAGACGGGTTCGACTCCCGTATCCCGCTCCATATGGTGGTAAACCAGAATGTGCAGAAAATGACAATATTTGCATATAAGTAATTTTTCTGAAATAATGAGAATATGGCATTTAAAAAAACAAAAAACTCACTTAATCAACGAGGCAACTTTCTAATAGCACTTGGAATAACGATTTTGGTTCTTGTTTTTGGGGGCGTATATTATTTAGGAACACAGTCAAAAAGTTCAAATATATCGAATCCGGGATTTAAGCAGGTACCACAAACGACTACTACAAAAGAAACCTCTTCCGCTCGAAATACAACTGTATCCCCATCACCTTCAACAACCTCTACCACTAAATCATCAAAAAATCTTATTTATCGTCTTCCCTCGGATTGGAAAACAGTAATAGATACCACCGGCCGACTTGAAGTAGGATACGATGCAAGTAGATACGATGCAAAAGGTGAGGAAAAAGTGATTGATTTATCGGGAAAATGGATTAATCGCGACGGTAAATCAAGTCGATTAGGATGGAATAAAAATTTCTATTTGACAGCTTATGCTGGAGGTTCCAGGCATAATGAACTTTATAAAATCCTGGGCGAAAATCCAATTTCTACGGGTTCTACAACTAAAGATTATTCTGAGCGCGAATATTCTTACAATGGGTGGAAATGTTTAGTTATTAATGGTATTAGTATATCCGATTATCCCGTGGCTTGGGGATATTGTCCTATATCTACAACTGAAGCATTAGTATTAGCTTTCGACAACTTTGACTGGTCTGAAATAGAACAACAAATTACAGCCGTAAGATTACTAAAATAAGAGCTTAGATGATAATTAGCAAAATTGATGTCTTAGATAATTATTTCCCCGTTACTAGCGTCATGGCTTAATTTTTTCTTTCTAACGCGTGTTTAGTAACCGGGATAATTTTTCCTCATCAATCTCTTCCCAAGGATAAACAGTAAATTTTGCGCCAATTTCATCCAGAAATTTTAGGTATTCGGTTTTTGAACCTTTGCCAAATCTGAAGTTTGTTCTGTGAATTTCAATTTCAAGAAGATGATGCTTCTCCGGGATAACGCGCCAATATTGCGTTACTCCTCTATGAGAAACGATTAGGTTTTTTGCTGTTGGGGAACAATTAAGATAGTCGCTAATACTCGGAATCGATCCCCCATCGTTTTGTTCGTCTTCTCCGTCATAAGGATGAGAATGAAGTAAAATCTCCGAGTTATGAGGCATTTGCCAGCGTGGTAGACCCATGGTGCTTGCCCGAATAACATACCACGTTGAGTCTTGAAGGACCAGTCCAGCATCGTAATTTAACGTAGGCAACCATCGTATTAGATCAATATCCGGCATACGAGGAAGTTGGCCGACCTCGGCTAGTTGGCCTGGAGGTTTACTCAGAAAGTTTTTGATATCAAAAATAATGGGTATTTTGGAATGTTTTTCAGACATTTGGTTATTATACTTCGCCCTGTCAAAATACACACGAGCACTACTTGACTTTTCTTATAGGTTTACATAAGCTTGAGTTAACGCTTTTTAAATAAATTTTATCAAAATGCCAGATCGGCAGTTAACAAATTACATTAAAGATCAGCTGCAAAAAGGAAAAACCGACGAGGAGATAAAAAATAACCTCGTTGCTGCCGGCTGGAAGGAGCAGGATATTGAGGAGGCCTTTAAAGAGAAAATTTCGTCATCGGATCAACCACCTCCTTCTCCACCGCCATCAAATACTGTTTCATCAACTGTCGATGGTAAGCTTCCCGGCCCAATTGCTCTTTTGAAAGAAGCATGGGAAATTTATAAAAAAAGTTGGCGCACGTTTTTGGTTATTGTTTTAATTCCAACACTAGCTCAACTTTTAATTTGGGGTTTGATAGCCGGCCTGGGAATTAGTTCTGGCGTTTTCTTTCAAAAGACTTCATTGGAATCAAATTTACCAAATGCTGCCGTAAACGTATTACCCAATTTTCTTTCCCCCGGATTACTCTTCTTTCTGATTCCTCTAACAGTAATAATAATTATCGCGACAATAGCTGTTCAGTTTTGGAGTGAGGCGGCTCTGATTTTTGCCATCAATGGCGCCGGGGAAAAAATTGGCGTAAAAGATTCTTATCAAAAGGGTCGATCCAAAATAATTCCGCTATTTTTATTGTCCCTTTTATCCGGGTTGATTGTCATGGGAGGATTTATATTTTTTATTATTCCCGGAATAATTTTTTCCGTCTGGTTTACTTTTTCCCGATATTTACTGGTTTTGGAAAACACTGGTGGTTTGGGTGCCCTTTTAAAAAGCCGTGAATATGTCCGGGGGAAATGGTGGCCGGTTCTCTGGAGGCTTTTTGTTCTTGGACTATTTAATGGTCTGTTTTACATAATTGCGGCGATTATATTCCCTTTTCTAAATTTGTTTACAAATCTCTTTATTGGGCCGTTAACCTCTGTTTATTTGCTCCTTCTCTATAAGCATACGAAATCAATTAAAGGCGAAATGGCTGTTATTGCGGGAAAGACAAAGTTAATTCTAATCCTGGCCGGAATTTTCGGATTTTTAATTATTCCTTTAAGTATCGTTGCTGCTATAATCTCTGTCGCTCTTAATCCCGCAAAACAAATTAATAAAACCCAAAATGATCCGGTACGAATAGTAAACCAGATACAGATTCAACAGGCACTTAATCAGTATTTTTTGGCAACCGGTTACTATCCTCCCAGCCTTAGTCAACTAGCGCCTCAATATTTAAAAACTGTACCAACCGATCCCAAAACAAAATTTCCTTATCAATATATTCTTCAGCCGGATGGGAAAGATTATCAACTTTGTATAAATTTTGAAACAAAAGGACGAACTTGTGTTAATTCTCAAACATTAAATTCTTATAAGACTTCACCGCCAAACGGACACGCCATCAGCGAGGAAGAGTATAAGAAACTCAAAGACCAGGCGCGGCAAACCCCGATGCCCACTTCGACTGAAGTTATCAGAGACGCGCTCTAGTCGAATGCTGGTGGTGAATTGAATAAACTCCTTCCGCGACCTACGTTTTCTCGTGGCCCTTACCACCGCAGGGTTCCTGGCTGGTTAGCACGACACCTTCCTGCGAGGTTGCTGGCGGATTAGCCCTCTCCCCCATCAGGCGCAGCCGGCGTCTCCGCCTTCATATTGCCGTTGTTTGCAAGAATTCGATAAAGGTTGAAATTCCTCAGTAGTTAACCGAGTCTAGCTGGTCGCTTTATTCCTCTTAAAACCCGATAGCGGTCGGTTTGCGCAAAACGATTAAGGGACCAGATTTTTGATCGTCCCACCTCTTTTGAATTATGAATTACCCAAAAGTTACCTTCGTTATTTACTTCGGCTATCACACCAACATGGGCAAATCGCATATCGGTTTCCCAGTCTGGCGTGAAGAAAACCAAATCATATTTTTCCGGCTGATCCGCCAAATATGTATATGGATTATCTTGCCAGAGTTCTAAAGAGCGTAAATGAGGAATCGTAAAACCGCAACCCCGTAAAACGTCAACTGCAAAACGTTGGCAGTTGGAGCCGTCTTTAAACCCCTTAACTCGCGGATTATCAGGATGAGAGGTTGCGCGATAAAGAATATTGATAAAATCTTTAAACTCTTCCACTACTGCAGGGCTTATAATTTCTGGTGTGTAAGTTCTAAGTTTTTCCATGGGAAATTAAAAAACGTCTTTCGACGCGGAAACAATCATAAAATCCTGCCTGGCTTTTTGTCAATGAGGAAATTGCAAAGGAGGGCCAAATTTTGTAAAATGAATTCGCACGCGCCTGTAGCTTAACGGATAGAGCAACTCCCTTCTAAGGAGTAGGTTGGGGGTTCGATTCCCTCCAGGCGCACCAAAATCGACTTTTTCAGCTAACTAACAATTCTACGCACGCGCTTTGTGAAAAATTTTCTGAAAATCGAAAAGTATTTGCTTTCGAAGACGAAATAAACATCCCCGCAGATCCGGCAGTTAACCCAGGAATTCACTTTCGATAAATAAAAGGTTATTGATAACTAAAATGGAAGGATCGAAATTGCTTCTCCATTTACTTCAACCATTCCAAAACATCTTGACTCGCATTGCTGACAAAAGTCCCCATAGGATGGGCTACACATTTCGAAATACGTTCGACCCTTGCAACTATAAAAAATACCAGTCGGCGGGACTCGGCAAGTGTTTGCTGGGGTATTAACGAAGTACGAAATTTTATTCGGAAAAATTAATAGTTTAACAAAGGCTAGCAAAAGTAGAAGAGCGACAATTGCTAATAAACTTTTATACCGCATTTTCGTTCTGATTGCCCCTACTTCACTATAAGAAATTCAGGATAAGATGTCAATAAACGCAAAAAAGCCAATCAACCTACATTTAACCCCTATACGCGATGGCCTTCCGGAAGTTAGTCGGATTTAAGTATGGCTGATAGTGCGGCCAAGAAACAAAAGAAATAATGAGCCAAGAAGGGCTATCGCAAGAGAGCTGAGATTGAAGCCGCTTATGCCAATTCCCAAAATCAAACTACCCAGAAAGCCTCCAACTATGGCCCCGGCGATACCCAAAACAATCGCCGCAAGGATTCCCCCTCTGGCCGGATGCGGGTCAATGACGTTAGCTAAAATGCCGACAACCAAACCGAAAATTATCCATCCCAAAATGCCTATATTATCCTCCTTTCTTTTTAAAAGAATAGTTTATGAAATTAAAATTTACATAAGCGCGTTGTAAGAATTGAGAAAGAGAATTTTGGAATTCATATCTTGTGGAGATATATATCATAGTTATTTTAAAAAATAAATTGACAACAACTCCACAAATTGTTATCATAGTTTTTATGAAAGAGTGCAATAAATGTAAAAGGAGATATGTAGCATCCAGCCGGCATCGATTATGTCCCAAATGCAGGGGGCAATTGGGAAAACGACCTTGCGCGTGTGGACGATTAAAACAGAGGAAATCAAGAGTTTGTAAACTATGTTATTATCAAAGCAAGCAATATCCCTACTCTAATAGGAGGCATGTAGATAAAAGAGGATATTTGTATGTTTATTACAGGGCTCACCCATTTGCTGATAAGAGCGGGAGAGTATTTGAGCACCGCCTTATACTTGAACAAAAGTTAGGTAGATATTTGCTACCTTTTGAAAGTGTTCATCATAAAAACGGGGCGCGAAATGATAACAGAATCGAAAACTTAGAACTTTGGACAAAATTGCAACCTACTGGCGCACGGGTTGAAGATATCGTACAATGGGCTAAGAAAGTTTTGAAATTATATGGTGATGTTAGCTCAACTGGTTAGAGCATCAGACTGTGAATCTGAAGGTTGCCGGTTCGAATCCGGTACATCACCCAAAAGACCTATAGTTTGTATATCTTCCCTCTTTTTGATATAATCCCGGTATGGCAAAAGAGCAAGGGAGTATACCATTTTTCCCCGGTGAAGCTGAAAGAGTTAGTGCTGTAGCCCAACGTTTAGGCATACCCTCCGTGCTTAAAGAAGTTCCAACCACAGTTGCTTATCTACGTCTTCATGTAGCCCTAGATGATTTTCTGGGGGTTTTAAGAAACGCGAGCGTAAATGCTGGTTTCGCTGAGAGTCTTAAGCCTGAACAGAGAACTAAAGATAAATTAGAACCTTCGATAAAACCATCTTTAACTGATAGATACGCGCGCGCTGCGCATTTAATTACGATCGCTATGGCGATGACAGAAGAAGGATTGGGCGTAAGGGAAATTAACCCTGATTTTATGAAAGAAAACCTTGATATGGCTTTTGAGGCATACGGTTTATATACGGCGGATTTACCTTCGGATTATGACAGAAATCCATACGCTTCTTACTATGATCCTAGTTCCAAATACCACGAGAGGCTTAATCAATATCAGTTGGACTATAAAGAACGGACAAAAGAAGCCGAAGAAGAATATAGAAAATCATATGTCATGTTCTATAAAAAATCCAAAGGGCAAGGAGTTCAACCAGCCTCTTATTATGCTCATCTGCCATATATGAGAGATTTCGCAAACATTTTAAACAATATGCCCGATTTAATGCGGAGAGCCTATCAAGTTGGGTTGCATACGCCCTTACAAGAGGGATATTGTCAGACGGAAGACGGTTTTCAGTCAGAATATATTAGAGAAATTCTTGGCGCAGCTAATGAAATGCTTTGCGAGCACGTAGGAGGATATTTTTCTCTTGATAAAATAATCTATGGATTAAATTACGTGCTTGATAAATATAATCTACATGTTGATGTTAAGCCGTATGTTCCACCCATCCTTGAAAGGCCAACAGCTGATAGAAATGCAGAAGTTAAAGTGGATGAAGAGGAAGAATGCCATTGGGAGCAAGTTGGAAGAGATTTTCAGCTTGATTTAAAGGCGGTAGCTTTTGGGATACCGGAAAAAAATTGGGAGCATCCAATGGTTAGGCACTTTCTCGGAACTGTTATTGACTCAAGGGAGCTTCAAAGAAATTTATCGGTTCTAAGTAATCAAAGCTCTACAGTTTTACAAACTCTTCAAACAGGAAATTATGAAATGATTCTTGATGCTTTTCCTGATCTTTCCTTATCCCAGAGATGTTATTCAGCTGAATTGATGATGAGGGGCATCTGTGAAATAATTGAAAATGGATTTCAAGGTGCAGAAACTCACCCCAGCTATTTAGCAGAAAAAATTGGAGCCGGTTTAGGAGCATATGGCCTTGATGTGAAATCAGTCTCAGGGAAACCTCCTACTCAAAATGAAAAAAGAGTGGAAGGAATGTGGCAGAATCCACATCCGAAAAAAAATGGTATTGATGGTGTGTTCCATAAATATTATTATGCTTATGGTCGGGAAAACTATGAGCGTTATTCCGCCGGAACTCCGAATAGAAATGACAGAGATCGTAGGAGAAAAATTGATGAAACTGGTGTAAGATTTGGAGTTCAACAAGAATACTTAAAAGATCCCATCATGAGAACTTTCTTAGATTATTTTAATGATGCTGAAAATTTAAAAGCAAAGTTTGAAGAAGGAGAATTCATGCCAGCTCATGGGTTAACACCCTCAATCGCTAATCGCTATAAACACTGTGCAGCGATGATGGATGTCGTTGTCAAAATTCTTGAAACCGGCTTTCAAGGAAAACGGTTAAATCCAGCTGAATTGAAACAAATTATAAATCAAGGGGTAATGCCGTATGGCGTACGAGTTTTGTTAAATCCAAAATATGTTGATCCCGATACTGAAAAGGATGTGCAAGAAAGATTCAAACAATGGAAAGAAAAACAAGGGAACGATGAGGTGGGCAACCACTGACTTTTTACGGAGACTCGTAGGAGTTCTTAATTATTAATTTCGTCATGCGTTGCCTATGGTTGGTTGTTTGGAATAATATAATTAAACTCGGTGGTTTGACTGCGGTGCGGTATTTATGCACCCACTCACTAGGGTTTTGGAAGATCAATACTATACTGCAGTCCCCTTGCCTTTTCCCACTTTTCCTTCGCAATCTTTTGAATTTTTTCCGCCCTGATATATAAGCAAGTTGGGCGGCCGGCAAAATAGAGCTCAGCATAGTCGACTGGCAGATTTTTCGCCGGATTCTGGCCGGGCATGCAAAAACCATAATAAAAATCAGGAGGGTCGGTTTTAAACATCTCACTTCTTGCTTCGCTATAAAGTTTAAAATCAGGCATCATCCATGTATACCATGAATATTTATAGGGAGAATTTAGGTTGGTCAACCAATAAACGATATCGTGGCGATTATTATCTAAAAATAATGTATCTTGTGATTCAGCCAGAATTTTAATAATTTCTCCTGTTGCCAAATAACCTCCATACCCAGCCATAAATTCCTGATGTCGATCCACTCCTTTCCGAAGATATGATCCTGGCGGAAGCATCAGCAAAGCCAGAGTAAATACCAGGGAGATCATAACTAACCTCCGGTATTTCTGGGGCCGAATAGTCTCAGCCATTAAAAAAATCATCATCAAAAAAATCCCATACCATTGAATCATATGAAAGCCTTCATAAAAAATTGTCCCGGGGATAACGACGCGAATATTTGCCAACCCTAAAATAAAAAGTCCGCCAATAATCAGTCGTTTTTTCACAAAGCCCATCACAAGCCCTAATAAAATCAAAAAAATAAAATCTAACACAACGAGGAAAACTCGAAATTCATTCCATACTCCACCAAAGAAAAGAACAAATGGATATCCAAAGCTTTTTATTATTCCCAAGTCTTGTAACAAATTATTGCTAATTTCTGATTTCCCTACGGTTTGAGAGTTGATTGTAAAAATGTTGAAGAAATAATCGGGTAAAGAAATCGTTGAAAGGATGCTTAGGGATAATAAGGAAAAAAGAAGTAGGGAGACAATTTTAATTCTCGATAAACCCCATCCCAAAAAAAGAATGTAAAGAATAAGTGCAAGGGGGATATAGGGGGTGGCGGAAAAGATAACAAACCAGGTAAAAATACCCGCTAAAAAATAATCGATGGGAAAAATATTTTTACCGCCAAGCCGATGCCACATGAGTCCAAAAAGATAAACCAGCGGATAAACAATAAATGATTCGGCCAAAAAACGTTCACCGAAAAGATAATATTTTGTCAATTCATAAAATAAAATGAAGGCAAATCCCGATAAGCGAAACCTCCAGAGAATCAAAAGCCCCATTAATAAAGAAAAAATAAAAAGAGAGAAACGGTGAAAAAGAAGCAACTGGGTAAGACTTACGGGCTTGAGAATTGTCTGAATTAGATAACTTAAATAAAGCATGAGAGGTTGGTGGTTAAACGGGATTTCTGTGTAGATTGCCCGGCCCTTAGTCATGAAATAACCGACACTGTAATTGGCGCAATCGTCAAAACAGCCAAAGGAAACGGTTTTTTGATATGTAAGTTTAAGGCCAAGAGCAAAAATTAAAACAAAAAGAAAAAGAGCGAAGGTTTTAGGTTTTAAAAGGTTGTCGAGGTTTGATGATAAGAACTTTGGGGAAAAAAGTATAAATTTATTTTTGCGCATTGGAAGGAGATTTTCGTAATGTGAGAATAAATATTGTGCCGCTTGGTTTATTGTCTTCGATTGTAATATCTCCTCCATATCGCTCTAAAGTTTTTTTGACAATGTAAAGACCTAGGCCAGTATGTCCGGCTTCGCCATATTTAAACCCTTCCGTAAATAATTTCTCCTTAACTTCTGAGGGAATTCCAATTCCATAGTCGGCAATTTTGATCTCTATAAAATTATTTTTTTCCGAGATTATAAAATCAACTTTTTTTGTTTTTCCATGTATTTGGGCATTGAAAACGATGTTTTCAATTACCGAATCCAATGCTTCATCGGCTAAAACCTGACCGTTACCGTCGATGTGAAATTGAATGGCGGGAAATAGATTGATAATGCGTTTTAAAATTGTATCTAATTCATAAACTTGTAGGGGTTTACCGGTTGAAATCGCACTTTCAAGGGCTTTAACTTGCTCAATCAGTCTAATGCCCCGTTCAACGGCGTTAATTGCGGCCTGTATCTTTTCCATCCCGCCCTTGCCTTCAACATAGAGTTCGATAAACCCTTTTACTACGGTTAGGTCATTTAAAACATCATGTCTTAAAATCTTATTAAGAAGACGTAGGGCTGCATTGAGTTCAATTACTTTAGTCTCCGCCTTTTTACGCGATTCCAGGGCTAGGCTGAGTTCCTGCGAATTTAACTCAAGTTCTGCCCAAGCGGAAAGTGATTTTAATAAGTCTATTTCAGTAGGGGACATTTTACGGGGTTTACGATCTTTGATGCAAAATGCTCCGACTCTTTTACCGTCTGCCGCGTGTAGGGGCGCGCCGGCATAAAACCTAATATATGGTTCGCCCACAACCATCGGATTTCCGGCAAATCGCGGGTCTTTCAGGGCATCGGGGATGATGAATATCTCGTCAGTAAGAATCGTGTGTCCGCAAAAAGAAATCGCCCGTGCGCCTTCGCTACTTGATAAACCCTGGCACGATTTAAACCATTCCCGTTCCGAGTCAACCAATGTTAATGTGGAGATGGGGACGTTAAACAAATGGGTGGCAATTTTAGTGATTTGATCAAAGCGTTCCTCCGGAGGAGTGTTGAGAATTTTTAGCTCATAAAGGGAGGCTAAGCGTTCGGCTTCATCGGAAGGTGTAGGTGCTTTTTGATAAGCTTCATCCGGCATTGGTTAATTCTAAAATAAATGATCGGGGGGTACAAGGGTCAAGTGCTCTCATAGTATATTCACGCTCTATATTGTAAACTATTAAAATAAAACTAATCCTTGAAAATATCCTATAATTATGATAATCTAGCGGTTTATGGTCGTGAAGGAAACATTGCCTGCGTCTTTGGCCGATAAAGATATTCCCGCTTACATGCGTGAGGTTTGCGAGCGAAGCCGAAGAAATTTACTGGCCAAAAAAGGTCTAGGCGGTTTTATAATTCATCCTCGGGGTTGGAATGATATTTTGTTGCAGTTTCCGGGCTTGGTTACTGTTGATCCGGTAAAGGGTTGTAGGGAATTTGAGGAACTTGACCCTTTTGTTATATGTAATTACACGGGCCTTAAAAATCAGCAAGGTGAAGATTTACCGTGTTTTCTTTTCTGCGCACCGTTTCTTCCTGAACATGCTTTGGCAGACCCACATTTTGCCCAAAGACAGATTATTAAAACGGCTAGAATTGCCAAAGAAGAATATGGCGTTGAGCTCATCGGACTAGGAGAATTCACCGCAATGCTGACTCGCTATGGCCAAGATATCGAAAGAGAAGTTCCGGGTATGTATGCAACTTCCGGTCATGGAAACACGGTAAATTTGATCAGTGAGATTAGAACTGAAGTGGCCAGTATCTTAGATATTGACTTGAGGCAGTCCACATTAGCCGTCGTGGGTGCGGCTGGCTCAATCGGTTCAACATGCGCTCAATTGTTTAAAGATGATAATAAGAGAATGATCTTAATCGACCGGCCACAAAAAATAGGAAGATCAAACAAGTATTCAAAACAAGGAAATATTCAGGTTACGTCCGATTTAACGGCCTTGAAAGAAGCAGATTTTATCATTTGTGCAACAACTGCACCCAAACCTATTATCTTTCGAGATCAATTATCAAAAGGTGCCGTTATTATCGACGATTCACAGCCACCCAACATCTCAAGAGAGGAAGCCGAAAGCGCACAAGCTTTGATAGTACATCCCATCGCTAGAACAGGGATGGCGCGGCCTTTTGATTACGGCCTACCTACTGCTGACGATTGGGCTTGCGTCGCTGAAATGCTGGCACTTATTGCCACCCGAAAATACGATCTTAGAACCATTGGGCCGGTTCGGCCGGAGAACGTGGAGTGGATGAGGAGATTATCTCAGGAGGTAGGTTTTAGACCGGCGCCGTTGCAGGCTTTCGGAGAGTATATAACTAAGCAGCAATTTGATAAGATAAGAGCAGTTAGATAAAAATTATACTGCCCATGGACCCAATCAATACCCTTGTTTTTACCTCGTTTGTGGCCAACCTCCTTTTGGCATTATTTATACATTTTCGCTTGCAAAAAAATACTGCCAACTGGTTTTTTGAAATAGCCACCTGCGCTGTCGCATTTTGGTGCGCCTCGATGCTTTTTTACCGATTGGCCGGTAGCGATTCTACGGAGCTGGGGGCGCGTGTTTTATACTTTTCCGCCAGTTTTACTGCACCATCATTTCTTTTATTCGGAATTTATTTTGTTCAAAAAAAGGTAAATAAGCGGTTGGTTGTCGGCATTTTAGTTTCAACCTTTTTAGCCGCCATTCTTTCCCTTTATCCCGGGGCGGTTATCGAAGGAATTAAATCTTCTCCGAATCAGGAGAAAATTATTGCTTTTGGTTGGGCTTATCCATTTTACGTTCTTCATATTGCCGGTCTTTTCGGCGCTTTTTACGCAGTCTTTTTTTACAAATATTTTCAGCATGACATTGATCCGTTACTGCGAACACAGATCCAATACGTTCTCGGCGGCACTTTTCTTATTTCTCTTTTGGCGATGTTTACCAATCTAACCTTGCCGACATTCGGATATTTTGGTTTGAACTGGGTCGGGCAGGTGCTAACAACAATCTGGTTTGGTTTTATAACCTACGCCATTATCCGTCATCGCTGGCTGGATATTCACTTAGTTGCGGCAAGAGCCGTGGCATACACACTTTTACTTTTAATCTTTGCCATCTTTTACACTGCAGCGTTTTTCACGATCAGCGTTCGTTCCTCTCTTGTGACATACAATAGTGCCCAGCTTATAATTGCTGCTCTTTTTGCTTTAATTCTAGTTTTTTCGTTTCAGCCCTTGCTGGGAGTTTTTGAAAAATTCACGGATAATATTTTCTATAGGGGTCACTACAATTCTGCCGAACTTTTAAACCGTCTCGGTCGGATAATGAACTCCACTCTTAATCTTTCCGAATTGGCCGATCGTCTTTTAAGCGAATTGCTTTCTCAAATGAAAGTCTCGCGGAGTTATTTTTCGCTGATTCAGGACTCGACAATTACCTGGATCAAAACGGCCGATACCGGCCAAAAACAAGATTTCGATCCAATGAAAATAAATAAACTTATTAATGCCTCGGTTGATGCACACAACGATGAAAATTTATTAATTTTCGAAGAAATGCCGGAGTCCGAATCTAAACAAACGATGCGCGAAAATAATTTCAGCGTTGTTTTACCGCTGATCATTGAACAAAAACCGATCGGGGCAATTTTGCTGGGAGAAAAGTCTTCGGGTGATATCTATTCTAAAGAAGATATAAATGTTTTAAAAATTTTTGCCTCAGATGCCGCTGTCGCCGTAAGAAACGCGCTTTCTTACGGAGAAATAAAAAGATTTAATATCACTTTGGAAAAAGAGGTTAGCCAGGCCACCGCCAGCCTTAAAGTTGCCAACGAAAGACTCAAACAACTTGATCGCTTAAAAAGCGAATTTGTTTCCGTGGCTTCACATGAGCTGAGAACCCCCATGACAATTATTAAATCTTATCTTTGGCTGCTTCTTGAAGGCAAAGATGGTTCTTTAACCGAGAAACAAAAACTGCATTTAGACCGGGCCTACTCTTCTACCGATCGATTAATCGCTTTAGTTAATGATTTACTTAATGTTTCAAGGATTGAATCCGGGAGGTTGAACATCGAAATGAAGCCGGTAGATTTAAAAACCATATTTAGTGAAGTGATTTCAGAGATGTTACCGCGTCTGCAAGAGCAAAAATTAGAAATTCAGCAGGAAAGTCTTTCAGAGAATATTCCCTTAGTTTCAGCGGATCCGGAAAAAATAAAGGAAGTCCTGTTTAACCTGATCGGTAATTCTCTCAAATTTACGCCTGAAGGAGGAAAAATTACAATTTCACTATCTCACAAAGATAACGAGGTTGCTGTTTCAGTTACCGATACTGGGAAAGGTATAAGTCAGGAAGACATGCCAAAACTTTTTCAAAAATTCGGGAGGGTCGGAACCGATAATTATCTTGTAAAATCCGAAAATCAAGGCACCGGATTGGGGCTTTATATCTCAAAATCCTTGATTGAACATCAGGGCGGAAAAATGTGGGCTTATTCAGATGGGGAAAATAAGGGTGCGACTTTCTCTTTTTCTTTAAAAAATGCAAACTAACTTGCAGGAATATTCCTTTTGAGATATACGCGAACTTCCTTAATCAAATCTCCGGGAGTGATTTGGCTTTTAATCAGATATCCGTCTCCGAATTTTAATGCTTCTTTAATTTTTTCATCCTTATCAACGTTGGTTAGGAAAACAACACATTTGTTGGGGCGGGCCGGATGTGCTCCCTTAACTATTTTCATAAGTCCTATTCCGTCGATTTTTGGCAAGATAATATCTAGTAAAACCAAATCCCAGCCGCCGGCCTGCATTTTCTTGAGTGCCTCTTCCCCATCGGCGGCGGTTTCGACGCGATAGCCTTCTTCTGTCAGGGTGTCGGCGTATAATTGTCTTAGAAGAACTTCATCCTCAACAACCAGAATTTTGGCCGGTTCCATAATGAGGAAATCGTAGCACTGATTTTTTTAAAAGTCAACAAATGATCGCAGATTTTAATCGGAATATCTTATGCGTTCAGCGGGTTGGTCGAAGGGGATTTCAGCTTTTAGCCCCCCAGCTTTTATTGTGGCTTTTTTGGGCCAAAAGAACGACACTTCTAAAGAACCTCCATAACCATTAAAGCACACGGCTCTGTTCTTACTAGAGATTGTAACTTTATCTACACCCTCCAAAGTAAAATCTGCTTCCCCAACCCGATAATATAGATGGACTCGTTTGAGGTCAGGATCGACGAGTAATTGCCATTCTTCTCCATTCTGACTGCGTTTTATGCGAAACCCGGCTTAGTAATTCTCCTAGTGGTCTCATAGCTCGAAATATATTCTAAGTTAGTCCCTTTGTCAATTACCATAGCCCACTTCATCTATGGGTTATAATTACGTTAACAATTACACAAGCCCGAAGGGCGCAGGTATAACTCATCAGAGTTACACAAGCCCGAAGGGCGCAGTATAATTAATAATCAATTCAGGAAAATATTAATATGAGAGTTAAGCCGGTTTTCGAAAAAGAAGCAACGGAAGAAACGAAAAAAATATACGGAGATATTAAATCAGCGCTCGGCGCCACCTCTTTGCCCGTCTTTTTTGCTCATCTCGGTGCTTTCCCCGAGTATCTGGATTATATCAGTGAGCCGCTTATTGCCAATCTAAAAGAGCAGAAATTCAAAACCTTGATGAAAAAAATGGCTGAGGGAATGATACCGTTTATTAACGGGCGATTGCAGAAATCGCAAGAGTTAGGTCTTTGGATTGAACGCTATCGCCACTCCCCCTCTTTTTACCAGTTTCAAAAAGGAGTTGATGATATTTTCATTTTAAATCTTAAGCTGGCTTTTATTTTTGTAGCTCTGCGAGAATCAGTGAAAGGTTGGGCAATTGCTGCAAAAAAAATATCCTCGCAGGCATCCGGTCAGGCAGAAAAAGCCGATTTTTGGAAAGATGACGTGGTTTTTAACCCGGGAGATAAAAATGATTTTGAAATAAAATGGGACAAATCCGGACTGATAGTTATTGAGGAGCAGAACGGATTAATGAAATCGCAGCATGGAACACTGGAAAAAAACATGCTGCCAGAGTATTTTCAACTTTGTCGAATCGACTGCGCAAACCATATGAAGAAAAATATGTTTTGGGCCGTTCGGGTGGGCCTGGAGGAAATGATTTTAACTTCCCTGCCGCTTTTTCCGCACCTGATACTTTCGCCAATTAATGTACTCATTAATTTAACAAGTAAGTATCAGGAATTTCCTGACCTGCTTTATTTGCTTGCCGAACACTTCCCCACTTCGGGGGTCCAGCGGATGATGTTTTCCGGCTATATGAAAATTTAATTTGCTTTTTCTTATTAATTCCCCTATCCTATTTTTAGATCTGTTTTTTTGTATAGAAAGGTGGTGAGATCGTGAAAAAAATTGAGAAATACTTTTCAAAACATGTTTATATGAACTCTATTTCGCATGTTTTTGTCGGCTTGGGTTTGGGCGCGTTATTAGCCAATGGTTATTTTAATCCGCACCCTGTTCGTTATGGCATGGTTTTTTTGGCGATAGGTATTTTCGGCCATCTCTATGCGTATTTCGAAAAATGATGATGAATGATTAACTGGTAGGTATATTTTTTCTGGCGGCCAGAATACAGATTGTGACGACAAAGAATGCCGCGAAGGAAAGTAATGGGATTGTAATAAAACCAAACCATTCAATCTGTTTTACATCACAAGGAATATTAAGCGTGCAGCCGGCAAGGCTTTTTCCCGCAAGACCATTTTGCAGTAAGAAGTGGTAGCTGGCGATTATTAGCCCGCCAACGCTAAACGGCAATACGTAAAAATGTAAATTTTTGTCTTTTCGGATTAGTCCCCAGCCAATGATTATTACCAGCGGATAGAGAAGAGCTCGTTGATACCAGCATAAATTACAGGGTGGGAGCTTCATTAGTTCACTTATATAAAGACTGCCAAATACGCCGGCCAATACCTGTGTAATGGCAATATATAATGCATTGCGCTGAAGAAAATTCAACATACGGTTTATTCGGCAGTTTTGCAGGCCCGAATGCAAAAACCTTCGTTAATAAAACACCATGGGTCTCCGGCCTTATAACTTGTTCCCGGCACATCAGTCTTTCCAGTTCCCAAATGAGTTTCCGGGCCACAGGTGTTATTTGTCGGTGGATAACCCAGTTTTACACACTTTTCATAGCAAGAGTCAAAAGTTGTCTTAGTTTGAAGCTCGGTTTTTTTAAGTTCCAGCTCACGTCTTACCTTTTCCTGGTTTGGAAGGAAGAATAAAAAATAATAAGCGACAGAAAAGGCAATTATCAATAATGTTATTGAGAGTGTGATTAGAAAAATACTTTTCATTTTCAATAAAATTATACCATTGGGGGGAAGACGGAATCAAAATAAGGCCGTATGATAATAGCCCTTTGGTAAATTTAATTTTAGGGAATAGACTACCACTGGAATCTCGGCTGTCATCGCGATATAATGCAATTTATGCATAAACCGCCTATGGATAAAAAACTGGGTAAAAATTTCTTTGCAAAAATAATCATCGCGTTTCTTTTTGCGGTGCTTTTGTCCTTTTCGGCCCGGAATGATAGTTTGCTTAACATCCAGCCAAAATCGCTGCAGAAAGGCGCTGTAGCCTCATTTGAAGATGTTTCATCGGCAACTTCATCGGCGGTGGTTCTTCCAACGATGTCTCCGGCCCCTACTAAAACGCCGGAGGTTTCAGGCAATCTGTTGTCCGGCTTCTGTTTACGGGCGCCGGTTCTTCTTTATCACCACGTTGAGCCGATGGAGACAGCAAGTAAAGAGGGACACACCAATCTTAATGTTGACAGTGAGATTTTCGACGGTCAGCTGAGTTATTTGCTATCAGCCGGTTACCAAACAATTTCTGCAGAGCAATTAGTCGACGCGCTTATAAATCACAAGGAACTTCCATCAAAAAGCGTCCTTTTGACTTTTGATGACGGCTATGAGGATTTTTATACCTATATTTATCCTCTTTTGCAAAAATATCATCTGGTTGCCAATATAATGATCCCGACCGGCCTTATGGAAAATAAGGGTTATTTAACCTGGGCCCAACTCAAAGAAATGGTAGGCAGCGGGCTTGTTTTTGCCTATAATCATACCTGGTCACATGCTTCCCTTGCAGCCCTGCCTGCGGAGAAAATGAAGGCAGAAGTTTTAACTGCTCAAAGACAACTCGAGGATAACCTGGGAAGATCAAGTAATATTTTCTTTTATCCGTATGGTGCAACTAATGCACAGGTTATTGAGGTACTTCGGCAAAATGGTTTTGTGGCGGCATTTTCAACCGTCCACGGGTTTAACCAGTGCGACTCATTTATTATGAATCTTCATCGCATTCATATCGGGAATGCCCCACTGACTTCTTTTGGGCTATAATGACGATTATAATCCAGATACCAACTGGATATAGCAGTTAATGAGGATTATCAAATTATCTCGATTTCTTTTACTCGCCGCGTTAATTTTTATTGCCTCGATAAAACTTTCTCCTCATTTTGAGAGCCTTAGGGAATTGAGGAATCTTTGGGGAGATATTAGATGGAAATGGGTTTTTGTCGCCTTAATTTTTCAATCGGGGCAGTACATCGGCGATGGTTGGCTGTCGCAAATACTTCTTAGGCTTGTTGATTTTCGGGTGAATTTCAAAGATACGATTAAAATCGCATCCTTGAGTGTTTTTGCGGCTCACCTTTTACCGGTCGGGCAGGCTGGGGCTATGGCGGCAATTTTCCATTTTTATAAAAAACTGGGTGTTAATACCGGCAGAATTGTTTTTTTATCTTTTGCCTGGGGTTTAATCAGCAACCTGACTCTTCTTTTTATATTTCTCGCCTCGGCTCTATTTTTACCTGATGCTTTTTTACCGTCATTCCATTTACCCGCCTTTAGTCTTATTGCCGTCGGGCCGCTTTTATCCGCCGGCGGGATCTTAATTATCAAAAGGCGGTCTTTAATCACAGTCCTTCAAAAACAGTTAGTAAAGTACGCCTTTACCAAAAAATTTCTTGAGTATCTGGGAAGCTGGAAACACTATAAACGTTCAATTCTACTTCAGCCCGGAGGGATTTTTTTGGCCTTTGTTGCGGCGTCTATTTACCATCTGACCAATATTGCGACTTTGGCTTTTGCCTTCATTGCTTTTGGCAATATGCCGTCCATTGCGCTTTTGAGTTTTGCTTACGTGGTTTCAGTCACAGCCGGGCTCATAACTTTCGCCCCGGCCGGGCTGGGAGCATCGGAAGCCACGCTGCTTTTGATCTTTTTAAATGCGGGGGTTGAGCCAAAAATCGCAATCGGCGCGGTTTTTATTTTTCGGTTGCTTTCTTTTTGGTTGCCAATCCCGATGGGCTTTGTTTCCTATCTTTCTTTGCAAAGATCAAAGGTGCGGTTGCCGGCTTTGCACAATTTTTAAAATTAGTGTAATCTGAATTATATGCCCGGAAACGATGGAAAAGATTGCCCGCTTATTTCTATTGTTGTCCCTGCTTATAACGAGGAAAAATTTATTGGTGATACCCTGCGCGCTCTTATCGGGCAGGATTATAAAGGTAAGGCCGAAATAATTGTGGTTGATAACGGCTCAACCGACCAAACTTCCCGGATAGCCAAGGGCTTAGGCGTTAAAGTAATTTATGAATCACGGCGTAGTATCGGCTTGGCCCGTCAAAGAGGCTTTGAGGTAGCTAGCGGGGAAATAATTGCCGCCACCGATGCTGATACAATCGTTCCCCCCAATTGGCTTTCCACCATTGCCGATGAGTTTTTTAAAGACCGGAATCTAGTTGGTTATTCAGGTATTTGTGAATTTAGGGATGGTCCTTGGGTTGTGCGCTTGGGATCTAAATTTATGATCTATCCATATCTTGCTATCTCCGGGAGTTATTGCGGGGCAAATATGGCTATCAAATCCTCCTCTTTTCATCAAATTGGGGGGTTTAATACAGATTTGTCCATAAATGAAGAACAGGAAATCCTGGATCGGCTTAAAAGCTTGGGAAAAGTGAGACTTGAGCCAAAACTTAAGGTTTTAACTTCCGGTCGGCGGGTTCAAAATGGAATTATCCTTGGATTTTTGGATTATTTTATTTTTACCGCCATCCGTCTCTACCTGGCAAAAGATAAATCCGCAGTTCAACGGGAAGCTGTTCGGGGACCAAAAAGGCTGGCTCCAATGCGGTTTATCCCAGACTGGGCCTTTGTTTTAATAATTTTTTCGATTTTCCTTTCCCTTCTTACGGTAAAACCAGTTCAGGCAAAAATCAAGCCGATTGAAAGGTCATTGGGCCAAAAGTGGATGATCACAACAAACCTGGCTAAAACCCACCTTCAAAAAAACACCAATGCCGCATACCGGTTTGTGAGTGATTTTTAGAAAATCATAATTTTTGTGGAAATAAAATTAAAACCTATTGGTTTTGCAAAAAACAAGGAAAAAGGTCATTTTGGTGGCTGGGATGAAGTTGTTACAGATTTAGTGGTTAATGATGACTTTAAAGATGGATTAATGGGTTTGGATGATTATTCGCACCTGATTGTTATCTATTGGTTGCATGAGATTAAAAGTTGTGAACTTCGGCATGTGCCCCAGGGTAAAATTGGGGAGGTACCTGAGGTTGGAATTTTTGCGTGCCGGTGCGCTCAGCGTCCCAATCCGATAGGTATTAGTACGGTGAAATTATTGTCAATCAAGAAGAATGTGGTAACTGTAAAAGGTCTGGATGTTATTGATAATACACCCATTTTAGATATTAAACCCTATACTCCACAATATGATGCGCCCCTTGGGGTTAAGGTTCCCGATTGGATTAATAAATTGGACTATTAAAAAATGTTAATTTTTGAGATTTATACGGTAATTCTTTCTGTCGCCTTTGCTCTTTGGGAAATTCAAATCGAGGGGAAAAATGGCTGGGCGGCCGATCTGCCAACCTGGCGTAAAAAGGGCTGGATTGTAAAGCTGACCGGAGGCGGACCGTGGACGGGTTATCATGTTTACATGATTGTTTTTTTACTTTTAATCTTCCATCTTCCGTTTCTTTTCACGGATTGGCAGTTTCGTAAAGAGCTTCTTATCAGCGGACTTTTCCTTGAATTTTTGTTAATTGAGGATTTTCTCTGGTTTGTTTTAAATCCGCACTATGGCGTGAAAAGATTCAAACCGGGTAAAATTTGGTGGTATTCGACATGGTGGGGGCCAGTTCCCGATTGCTATTGGTGGTACGCAGCTATGTCTGGGGTTTTAATTATGGCAAGCCGGTTGTAGAGCCCAACTTCTCTCTCCCGAAGGTAAATGCTATACTATTTTAGAGGATTATGCTAAAAAAAATAAGTAAAAGAAAGATTATTCTCTTTTTATCGGCTTTTATTGCCTTTGTGGCTTTTGTAGTTTTCACGGACATGGTTAAACGAGATTTGCTAAGCCAAATCGACTTTGACTCGACTGTGAAAATACAGGGAAGGATTTCACGCAACTGGGATTTGCCCTTTTCGATGTTAAGCCTTATCGGCTCAGCAGAAATCACTGGCCTTGTTTGGCTTGGGCTTTTGATATTTATGCTTTTAAAGCGATACTGGTTGGTGGGTTCAAGCTTATTTTTGTTTTGGATCGGCCAATTTATCGAACTTGTCGGAAAGCTATTTTTATCCCATTCTCCCCCACCTCACCTGTTTTATCGCGGAGCCTTGGATTTTGTGTTTCCGACAACATACGTTCGAACCGGCAATTCCTACCCTTCCGGCCATACCTTTCGAACCACGTTTTTAGTTGTTTTTTTAATTCTTTTTCTTTATATGCGGGTTTCGGCTTCCTGGCGAATTATCGTTCAGCTAGGCTTATTGACATTCCTTCTTCTAATGGCTGTTTCCCGTGTTTATTTGGGTGAACATTGGTTAAGCGACGTGATCGGCGGAGCTTTACTGGGAATCTCCATGAGTCTTTTTTCCACACTCTTTTTCCCTTCAAAGATAAATAAGGTCAAACGCAGATAGATTGAGCGGTTTAGCTTGATATATCGTCATTTTTTCTTCCATCTTCATTGAATCTTGTAATTAAATCCACAGAATTTTTAATTAACTCCTGCTTTAATAGGGGTGATTGGTGCTCATTTGAATTAATTACGACCGAATACGAAAGGAGGTGAAAAATGAAGCTTCATGTAAGAATGTTTTCCGCCGGCGATTGCTCTTATTGCACTATTCTTAAAGAATATCTTGATGAGAAAGGTATTTATTGTGAGAACATAAAAATTGACGATGATAATAAATCTATTGAAATGATGGATGCAGAGAACGGGGATTTCACCCGGGCACCATTTTTTATAATCACACAGGATGACGGTACGCAGATTATGGTAAAAAGTCTGGGGGCGGTACCGCATGTAATTTAGAATCAAAAAGATGCTAACGTAAGGCTGGCGGCATCCGTAGTACCATTAGTCCTATAATCTTGACAAACAGGTTTTAATGTGTTAGAATCCGGTTAACCTACCCTGAAAAGTAGGTTTTTTAGTTTTTAATAGTAATTGTTTTTTCGCAAAAATGAAAAAGTTTATTCAAATAAATCTGATCACTGCTTTTTTAGTCGCGCTAGTTTTAAACGCCAAACCGGCGACTGCAGCCGTTCGTTGCGAAACCCAATATGGTGGTGGCGAAGTCTGTGTGCGAACTGGCCAACTCCAAATTGATAAAGAAGTTTTTAATCCTCAGGAAAATAAATTTGTTGATAATCTTGGTATTACTTCTCATAAATTTAATCCCGCTGATGAAATTACCTTCAAACTGATAATTAAAAATGTTGGCGATGCTAAATTTGATAAGGTTAGCGTTTCGGATGAATTACCATCATTTCTTGAACGCACCGCCGGCGATCTTTCTTTTGAAATAACTGATTTAGACCCGGGTGAAACTGTGGAACGGGAAATAAAAGCCAAAGTTGTTTCCGCAAATCAGATCCCAAGCGATAAAACCACGATCTGCGTGGTAAACACCGCTAAAGTTTCTTCTGGCGATGAACAGGATAAAGACACAGCGCAGGTTTGTATTGAGCGAAAAGTTTTAGGTGCAGCTATCCAACCAGTTACTGGTCCTCAAGATTGGCTGATGATCCTTGCTGTTTCCTTTGGTGCCGGCATTACCGGTATCTTCTTAAGAAAACTTACAAAGCTCCATCTCGGTTAAAGCCTGGAGAGAGGAGCTGCCCCCCAAAAGACAACTCCTTTCCCCGGTTTTAATCCTTCGTTTTACTCAGGACAAGCCCTTCAAATTTATTAAGGGTCAATTTTGAGTAAGCGAAGAAAAAGATCGGAGCTTTAGCTGTTTTCAGAGACTTTTTAAGCGAAGTCCAAACTGAGATGGCTAAAGATTCCCGTTAGATTTTTCTTTTAAAACCCATTTGCGGGTTATATAAGGGAAGAATTAAAAACGACGGGGGCACTTTAACATTTCGGGGGCATAAAATCTTTCTTCTTGAATTTCCAATCACGCTCCCCTCTTGGGCAGAAAAGTACACTGTCATTTCGAGACCCGATTCTTCGGGGCGAGAAATCTAGCGATGCGTAATAATGTTTGCGGCACTGCGTGCCTAGATTTCTCATTTCATTCGAAATGACTATTCCCGTTTCTACCCGGCAGGGGAGCTAAATTGGAAGGTTAAAAAAACCAAAAGGAGAAAGGAAAAATGCTATTAATAGTTTTGGGTTTTACATGCCTTGTCTTAGGAGTAGTCCTAGGCCTTTTAGGCCTGATATTGCTTACTCGCTCATCGCGTTTAACAACGTTGGTACACAGCTGTGGAGGCGTATTAGCTACTCTAGGGGCACTTCTGGTCTCAGTCACCTCTAAAGAAATATTTATGGCAGTTGGTTTTGCTTTGGTGATAGGTGGCACAGTTGTTGTGGTTAACACAAAATATGGCAAACCCAGATTTAGTCTAATCGTGATGTTGTGTAACTTATCCATTTTCTTTGGGGCCGCAATAATCACTGTCACTTTTCTGTCGTGAGTTAGCCAGCAAGAGGAGGAAAAATCAATGTTTTGGTTGGTCCTTTTCATAGTCGGGGTAGTGCTTTTTCCAGTTGGTGTCATTGGGATACTAACTAAAGGCTACGAGTTTCTCGGGGAAACTGGCACGGTAATTACTCTTACAGGGTTATACGCTGGATCAGTATCTCTTGTGATTGGGGGTCTTGCGCTTCTAATCACACGGTTTATTACTGGCTCCCAGTAAGTAGTAGAAAAGGAGAGAAAAAAATGTTGGCTGCATCATTCGTTGGAAGCTTCCTTCTATTGGCCGGATTATTAATGGTCAATACGGGCACAGCGTTTTTTTGGTATCACGAACGGGATTTAGGTGAGAAGGCTCTACTTTTAGGCCTTATCTCTGTTCTGTTCGGAGCCGTATTTCCTATCGTCATCGTGATGGCGGGACTTGAAGTGGATATGATCATGAAAGCCGTACTGAGCCTTCTTGTCATTGAAATTATGGTGCTTGGCCCGGTCGGTTCAGCATGGCTCGTAATCCAGGCAAAAGGGAGAAAAAAATGAATCCTAAGCTGAAGTTCGCTACTATCTTTATCGCTCTCCTTTTAATTGTGATACTTAGTATCCTTTTAGCAGGAGTCGATACGAGTCAAGTGGAGCTCAGTCCAAATGTAACTAGTGAATTTCGTACTCGCTAGTCAAACGAGGTGAAAAAGGCGTGAAGATTAAACTGACACCATTGATATATGTCATTATATGCGCGCTGACGTTCGCTTTGCTTGTCCTGATAGACAAAGTGAAGTAGATCCTGGGAGGAAAGAAATGGACACGGCAAACGGATTCGTTGTTATTGCGTTGCAGTTGCTGATAATGCTTGCGACTGTTGCAAGTGCGGTTTTAATTTTGCGTTTTACGCAAATTCAAAAAGCACACCAGCTAAAACAAGCATTAGTTTTAGAGCTGCATATCCTTGTGATGGTGGCCTTATGGGAATTGGTCAAGCGAGTAATATCCTAGGGGGAGGAATAAATGGATCCCGATGTACAGTTGGTATTAACGATTGCTGCTATGGTGGGAGGTTCCATCGTGATGCTTATTTTATATAGCAAACGGGTATCTTTCCTAAAACAGGCAATCGTAATGACTTTGACATTCATTACCATCTTGGCACTATGGTTCATGGTCAAACGAATAACTTCCTAGAAAGAAAGGAATCGAAAGATGAAGAGGCAAATTATATCAATTGCAGTATGTGCTATTGGTGTAATCATCGCAATCTTCGTGGGAAACTTTTTACTTGAGGTAACCACAGCCAGCAACGCGATTGCAGGTGCTGTATTTGCCGGAACGATTTTGCGGTCGATTACGGATAAAATCGAGCATGCGCTTTTTGGTGGCGATAGAGAAAGTGAGAAAGCGTGATGTCGGCGAATTTAAGGCTTTGGCTGATGGGCTTAATAAGTCTGGCGGCAGTTTACGTAACTGTTGCGGCAAAACTGGTCGATGAATGGTATTGGCCGGACCCGGATTTGGGAAAAGCCGTTGTGCTTTTTCTCTATTTCCTGGGAATTGGCGTGCCACTCATGGCGACATCGTTGTACTTAGTCCTTACCACTGTGTTGAAAGTTAAAGAGGGGATCCGGAATGAAAGTTCTATGGGCGTCAATCACCGCAATCGCAATAGTGCTGATCGGGATAGGTCTGATAGTCTATGACTATCGTTTCTCAGGTCGCACTGGCAAACATTTCCCTTCGGTCTGGTCGGCCCTGCTTGTGGTTTTACTATTAGCATTCATGCTCTTTGTGGGCATATGGCTACTAGTTCCCGAGGAGTAGGAGGATGAAAATGGTACAAGTGATGTCAGTGTTTGCAGGATTGGCAGCAATGCTGTTTGTGATAAGCTTTTTTCTGTTCTTTTTCGGGGGAACGTTTTTCCACGATAATTCGTACAGAAAATACAGCTTAATCACGATGCTTGTTAGTCTACTCATCATCGCGATCGTTCTCAGAGGAGATGCTCTAATCACAGGAGTCTGACAATGGGAGGAGGAAGATGTCGGATGCAGCAAGCAGTACGATAACGGTAATCACAATTGCAGGATCAGCAGTCTTGGTTTTAATTGTGATAGGCTTGATAACTTATCATTTTGCGAGAAAGATAAGTTCGCGTAGGTCTACCAATAAAAATCATAGGGAGGCAAAAGTGTTCTTTAAAACAAAAGATCAAGAGGAGGAACCAAAAATGTCGAAAGCGAATCAGGTGTTTGCATGGATCGGTAAGATCGCGACGGTAGTGGTGATCGTGCTTATCTTCTTGGGCGCATATATGGAGTTTACTCTCCATAGCTTTTTCGAAGATGCACGAACAGTTAGTTCACCGCCAACCGCGACAGCGACCGCACAAACCACACCACCATCATTACCATCTGCGACAGTTGTTGTACCTCGCTAAACGACGTCCTTCTAGGAGGGAGAAAAAGATTGGATTATTCGGTCTCGCGCTCGGCTGAAACAATAGTTATTAGGAGGAAGGAAATGTCTCTGGATCTTGTTGAGTTGGTGCCGTACGTCACTGTGTTTTTGGCTATACTTTCCGGAGTGATGTGGTTCAGGTCGTACGAAGACGAAGCTTGGCTTCTTGTACTATTTTTAATAGTACTTTTCGCCTTGATCTGGGCCGTCTTCCATCCAGCATCATTTTCGCTGTTCTTCACCTCCGGGATACTAGCTGGGATAGTCTTTAGAAGCAGGTCCGATTGGAAACTGCCAGTAGTCATAGCACCTATTATGGTGTTTGTCGCATCTGGCACTCTCTGGCTGTATCTAATGATTTTCCAATAGAAAGAACTGAGGAGGAAAGCTATGTCATTTGGACCAAAACCCAAGCCAAGGCCAAGGTTAAGAGCAGAACTCAAGATTTATGTGGAGGTGGAACAGAGAATCAGATAATCGAATAGCACTTCCGTTCCAATACTATAAGGAAGGAAGGCACGGCGATGTACAGACGTAGGCATCACGATAACCCGCCTTTCCGTGTGGAACAATCACGACAAGAGAGATTAGCGCTATGTATCGGATGGATGCAAGGCCAAAGAATCGGTAACAATTTCAATCGGCGAAAGCAAATCAACAAAAGGAAAGGAAGAAGGAAATGCTAAGTTTACTGAAGGTTGCGAAGTTTGCAAAACGGTACGCTTCGGCCCTGAATATCGTGCGAGCCTTGGCGGCGCTGTCCTTCGTCTACCTGACCGTGGACACGCTTACCAAGCCGCGATCCCGCAAGAACAGGAAACCTGAGGCCGTCTTCGCTAATGACTGCTAAAAGCTGGCGATGGTTCACAACACCATACAATTCTTGAGACTATTCTAGTAAAGGAGGAAAACAGCTCGGGGGCGGTTAATCGATTCGGAAAGACTCTTATAGGAGAGGATAAAGTGAAACCCAAACTATCGGTTGAGATCTCCAAATGGTGGGTGCTCATCATTGCAGTACTTGCTTTGATAGGAGTACTCATCGGCTACAACATGGTTGCAAACGCAACGTCTGCACCGCCCGGCACTTCCGGTTTTCGAGCATTTAATGCTGGCGGCGGCGCAACACCTACGGCCTGTACTCAAGAGAGTACGATGATCACGCCGCAAGGTGAATGGCAGTCTGACGGTACGTTTATCGCTCGAGATTTAGTTGCGCCACAAGGATGGTCTGGGATCATCTTTGATGGTCAACTTCAGCGAGGCGGACCGCACGTGTTTCTGGTTTTCCTAACCCACGTGGTTGAGCAGAGGTACCTTCAAGGCACATGGTATGCTGTGTGTCCGGATCCGGTTCAAGTCGCGATGCGTATTGCTGACGAGAAAGAGGATCGAAATCCTGGACTACACATTCAAGTGTGGGATCAGCGTGTTTCGCCGCCTCAGCTTCTAAAAGAGCTCCCGTCGACAAGCACCTCGCCGACTGCGACAGGTTCACCGGCGCAATCGCCTGCTGCGACTGCAACGCGACCCGCAGCAACGCCTACTGCAACTACATCGCCATCGACTGGTCTGGACACTTGGTCTAAGAGACTTGGAGTCCCGATTAATCGATTGGAAGCTGCGCCTGGAGAATCACTGGATACCGCTGTTCATATCAAGGACGGCAACGTTATCTCGGTGACAATTCCGGCAGGTTTTTCCTTTGAAGGATGGGATGGCAGTAAAACTGTAAAAGGTAACGGTCCCGCGACTGTTAACCTGGCAGGTGGCACTGTACGTTCTGTTCCCGGAACTCCTGGAACAACACCCACCTCTGTGGCGGCAACACCGACTCAAACATCATCCGGATTGGATGACTGGTCTAAGAGACTGGGTGTACCTACTTCAAGGTTAGAATCCGCACCGGGAGAACCACTGGATAAGACAGTTCATGTCAAGGATGGCAACATCATTCCAGTGACTATCCCACAAGGATTCACCTTTGAGGGTTGGGACGGCTCGAAGAAAGTCAATGGCACTGGTCCTGCGACCATCAACGTGTCAGGCGCGACTGTTCGAGTTGGTTCGGGAACTACTCCTGGAACAACACCCACCTCTGTGGCGGCAACACCGACTTCTACGTCATCAACTTGGCCTGCTAATGCACAAGCTGCATCATCAGTGTTTGGAGGTGACGCAAGTCGTTGGGAAGGTTGCACCGGAGAAGTTCTCTGCTGGCATCTACGCGATGGTAATCCCATTACCCTAAACGTTCCGAGCTTTGCTTGGATCGAGGGCTGGGATGGTAGCAATACTATTCCTAGAACTAATGGGCCAGTTTCCATCAAGGTTGTCGGCGCGACTCTCAGACCAAGGTAATCTCACAACTGAATATGAGACAACAGAATACTGAGGTAGTAACCTAGCACACACGCCCCCGAAAGGAAGGGAAGGTCAATCGGAAAGATTGAATGCGTTTTACAAGCAAGCGCTTGTAACCTTTGTCTTTTTTAGACAAAACGCTTTCATTTTTCCCTGACCTTCCCTATTCCCTTCACTCTTATATCTATCATCTCGAACAACGTGGAGGATCTTAAAATGGTAAAAAAAGATTTCTCGACGGAGTTTATCCTGAGCGTAGTCGAAGGGTTCGAAATGACAGATAAATTTAATATGAAAAATAAACTGGTAGAAAAATATAACGATAAAAATACAGTCCTGGTAATTTCAAGTTACCCGGATAAAAAAACCGGCATCAAAAAATTGAATGCCGTGGCCTGGCACGCCAAAAAAACCTTTCAAAATCTTGCAAAAGAGAAAAAAATAGTAATTTTTGCAGAAATAATTGAAAAACCCGAAATTTTCCTCGATGGGAATATTTTAGTGGCTCGCGTCTGGAGACGGGGGAATATAAGTCTTTTTAAAGACGTTTTTGCGGCCATTCGCAAATTCAGCAAAGCAAAACTTGTCCTTTTAGAATTCGAATTTAATATGTTCGGAGGAATTGCGGGAACGCTTCTTTTACCGTTTTTTCTATTTATTTTAAAAATTTTTGGAAAAAAAATTGTTTTAGAAATCCATCAGGTGGTTTTAGACGTTAATTCCTTAAGTGGACACCTTAATCTTAAAAAAGGTCGATCCTCAAACGTGATTTTTAACTTGGGGCTTGGAATTTTTTATCGCCTGATTTGTTTTACAGGCAACCGGGTCATCGTTTTGGAAGAGGAATTAAAGCGGAGACTATCTTTGATTGCATCAAAAAACAAGATCGTCGTTTTACCAATTGCTACTGCCACAAACGGCCAATTAACTAAGCAGCGGGCCCGAAGGGAGCTTAAAATCGGGACTAATGAATTTATACTTTTATATTTCGGTTTTGTAACATGGTATAAAGGAGCAGATTGGCTCGTGAATCAAGTAAAAAGACATGAGAAGAAATTTAGGGATAAAAAAATAAGATTAATAATTGCCGGCGGCCCGAGCTTAACTTTACAGGAAAAAGCTTATTACCAGAATTTTTATCAAAAGATTTTAAAAGCAGTTAAAAAATCATCACAGATTGAAATTACGGGTTTTATTGATGAAGACCGTATCTCTGCGTATTTTATAGCCTGCGACTTGGTGATTTTTCCCTACAGAACATTTATGTCCTCTTCAGGTCCATTATCATGGGCATTGTCGTTTAAAAAACCATTTATTATGTCCACTCGGCTCAAACGCTACTTTGAATCAGGAGATTTTAAACAAGCCCTGGATCTGTCCGGACTTAACATAAATGAGATTTGTTTTTCTTTAACGGCGGCATCTTTTACGGAAAAAATTGAAAAACTCACACAAAAAGGGGCCGAGAGCAAAAAAGTACTGCAAACATATGCAGAATTTTCTGCTATTTTATCCGAAATGAGAAGCAGCAATAAACTGACGCAAATTTATTTAAAGGAGCTGGAATATGTTTCTAATTCCGTTCGTAGTTATCGCTCTATTTTGGGCAAACTTCAGCTTTGGCGGCTGGCTTTCCGGTTGGGATAATCTTCATCCGGAATTTGATTTTCGCCTGAATATCGCTCGATCTCTTTTTGCCGTTTGGCAAGAATATCAAGGGGTGGGGCTTTTGGGTGGAATGGGTTATGCTGCTGATTTACCGCGCCAGCTTTTTTTGTTTTTACTCTCTTTTACGTTTCCCGATAACTGGCTAAGACAGATTTATTTTTTCTTAATGCTTTTACTAGGTCCTCTTGGCATTTATTTTCTCCTTTCACGAGTTATTTTCCGGGGCAAAAAAATAGCCGCTACTGCCGGGGGATTATTCTATCTGTTAAATCTTTCAACTATTCAAACTTTCTACACGCCCTTTTCTGCGTTTATCACGCATTTTTCTTTTCTTCCCTGGCTGTTTTTGGTAAACATTCTATACCTTAAAAATCCAAATCGCCGGAATCTTATTGCATTTTTGGCAGTTAACTTTTTCGCGATTCCTCAATCGTACGTTCCGACGTTGTTCATCGTTTACCTTTTAAGTTTCTCGATTTTAATTCTAATTCTTTTCTGGAAGATAAAAACTATCGTATTTTTTAAACGAGCCCTAAAGATATTTGTACTTACTTTAGTTATTAACTCCTTTTGGCTACTGCCTTTTCTTTACTTTTTCTTCAATAATGCCCAAGTTACTGTCCAAAGCAAAATCAATCAGATGGCGACGGAAAAAGTTTATCTTCAGAATAAAGAGTTTGGCGATATTAGTAATGTGCTTTTACTTAAGGGGTTCTGGTTTAACAATCTGGATTTTATGGCAAATCGGCAACTGGATTACATGCTTGCACCTTGGCGCCAGCATCTGGAAAACCCCTGGGTGGTAGTTGCCGGTTATGTTATTTTTTTGATTGTGGTTTTAGGTATTGTTTACGCGTTTAAATCAAAAAACTACTACTGGCCGGTCTTTTTCGCCATTTTCCTTTTTTCGTTCATCCTTTTGGCAAACAATACTTTGCCTTTTTCCTGGATTAATGATTTTTTACGGCTAAATTTGCCGCTATTTAGCCAGACTTTCCGTTTTCCTTTTACTAAATTTTCTATTCTTGCGTCATTTTCTTTCGCCATTTTCTTTGCCTTCGGTGTGAACTGGCTGCTGAGTGGTTTGGACAAATTTTCCATCCGGATCAAATTCACCAAGGAAATATTTTTAATATCTTTAACCGCGCTTTTAGTTTTTTTCACCTTACCGGCATTTCGTGGCGAGCTTTTTTACCAACGGATCCGTGTTAAGATCCCACAAAGTTATACGGATCTTTGGGATTTTTTCCGCAGTCAAGACCCAAGCGGGCGGATTGCTAATTTCCCTCAGCATACATTTTGGGGGTGGAATTTCTATAGCTGGGGTTATGACGGTTCCGGCTTCTTATGGTACGGATTAAAGCAGCCGATTCTTGATCGGGCTTTTGACGTTTGGAGCCGGGAAAGCGAAAACTATTACTGGGAAGCCTCTTACGCCCTTTATTCTAAAAATCTTGATCTCTTTGAAAAAGTTTTGGATAAATATCAGATTTCCTGGTTGGTGCTTGATAAAAATGTCATTTATCCACCTTCACCAAAGGCCTTATATGTTGATGAATTTATAAGCCTTGTTAAAGAGTCGGATAGAATTAATTTGGTAAAAGATTTCGATGGAGTCCAGATCTACCAGGTGGCCTCCAAACCGATTAATGAGTTTGTTTTTTTAATCCCAAACCCAGTGGCTGTTGAACCAGTCTATAAATGGGGAAATTATGATCCCGCATATTTTGAAAACGATACATATATCACAGCAAATGAATTAATACCGGATGCTGGCAACATTTATTACTACCCTTTTCGCTCTCTTTTCAGCGGAAAAAATCAGAATGATTTGGAGTTTCGGGTTGCGGACCAGGGCGACCATTTTCTTTTCGAAAAAAATGTCCCCGGTAAATTTAAAGGTTATATGGCCTTGATACCAACATACAATGAAGAGCTTCCTCAGGTTGAGGCAGAGGATTTGAGTAAAATCAAATATCTGGCTCCCGAAGTTCAGTACGATGGGAGTAAGATCTCCCTTTTTATCCCTAAAGTCAGCGGTTATTTTAGTGCGGAAATCGATCCAACCCAAGAATTAGATGTCCAGACCCCTAAAAATTGTGATAATTTTAATCGAGGCGAGGTTAAGAATGAGATTATTGAAAGGGATGGTAAAAAATTCTTTCGATTGAGCGCAAAAAGCGCCAGTAATTGCAGTGCTTCATTTTGGCTTCCGAATCTCGGGCACCAACTAAGTTACCTTATCACGCTTGAAAGCGAAAATATTAAAGGACGATCCCCCGTTTTTTGGGTAGAGAATCTTAATATCCGTCGCGCCGATACCGAAACATATTTGGCAAAAAATTCCGGGATCGTTAAATCATATTTTATTCAGCCGCCGATGGCAAAAGATGGATTGGGATATTCCCTACATTTTGATAACACTTCCATCGGAAGCGAGGAATCGGTTAACGATTTGGGACGGATTTCGGTTAGCCCTATTCCCTACTCTTTTTTAACCAATTTAAAACTGGTTAATTCGCTAAAGACCGATACGGCAACTAAGCAGTTTACACCTAAAAAGGTGGAGCATTCAAATCCGGCTGCGTATACAGTGGAGCTTTCACCGATCGATAAACCAACTACACTTGTTCTTTCTCAATCATTTTCCAATGGCTGGCAGGGGTATGCGATTACAGATAGTCAATGGGGTTTGGTAAATAACTTTAAATCATTTTTACCTTTCGTTTCCGGTCAGCGACTAACGGATCATGTTCTAGTTAACAACTGGGAAAATGGATGGATTTTAAAACCCGGACCAAAACAAACGATTATTTTGGTGTTTTGGCCGCAATATCTTGAATATTTAGGCTTTATTCTTTTAATCATTGTTCCTATTTGGTTTTTAAGACGGCATAAATCGCCACGTCAGCCCGTACTTCCGACAGACAGGTCTGGCTTGACACCTCATGGAGGCGAGGTAAAATCAATCTATGACAAATGAAGCGCAAGAATTCAACGGCGAAATCGAAAACAAAGCTAAGATGCTTGTGACTGGCGTTTTTGGACCAGAAGATGTCGTGGTTGAAATGACACACCGGCGGATGCCGAAAAATCCCGAGCTGGAGAAAAAGATTGAAGAAGAATGGGCTCCTAAAGCTGCTCTCGGTTGGTTTCCCGGGCCATGCAGCCGCTTAGAAGATTTTGATTTGAAGGATGATAAGCTAATTTTGACTGTGGGTGATACAGATTTTCGGGAATACACGGGCTCACGCGACCTAGCAACTTTCAGGCAATATGGATTTAAGTGTGTTTCCAACCCAATTTCTGCTTCTTCGGTCATCGTTACCTGCGATGGGAAAATAATTATCGGTCAGAAAATCAGCGGTGATGCCCTTGGTTCAATCGATGCGGTTGGTGGATACGTACATCCGGAAAAGGATGCGGATTCACAAGGCGTTGTCGACATCTTTAAAGCAGCCAGACGAGAAATCATCGAGGAAACCCCAATTTCCGAGGACGAAATTTCGCAGCTTTTATGTTTGGGAGTTTCATATGAGTATACGGGATTATGCCACCCGGTAGTTTCTTTTATTGCCGTGACGCCTTTAACTTCTGACGAGATTAAAAATCGTGAATCTGAGGAATTACGTCTGATTGCGGTTGAACCAGAGAAAGTCCCTGATTCTTCCGACGAGCACTACGTTCAGGATGTGTTAAAAAAACATTATCCTCACATTGAACCTGATGGTAGAATCAGTATTGCCTTGGCTCGAAGATGGATGTCGGGAAAAACCCAGGAAAAACGGATTAAACGCACAATCGATCAAATTTAATTACTTTGTCATATACGCATAGACTTCTGATGCCACTTTTTGTATAAGTTGCGCACGGCCCTCATAATCCGGATAAAGTTTATTGGCGGTAAAAATCGATAAGACAAAAGGATTTGTGGGGTGATCGATGATTGCCACATCATGAACTTCTCCTTCAAACATTCCCGTTTTGTGATACAAGGGAATATCCTCGGGAATCGCGGGAGGAATCAGGTTTTCGGTTTCCGTATTTTGCATGTAGGAGAAGAGCCGCCGCCTGGAAGACTCATTTAGAAGTCCATCCTTATAAATTTTAATAAAGAGCATAGCCGCTTCTTTTGGGGAAAGAGTATTTTCTCTTAATTCAAAAGTTGATAGCCCTATTGATTTTGCAAATTCGTTCTGCGGTTCCACACCTAAAAGGTCATCGATCATGTTCCAGGAAATATTATTGCTTTGATTAACCAATTGTTTTAGATTAAATTCCACATTATAGGTACCCATTTTGTCGTTTAGTTTAACCTTTCCATCTTCAACATTTTTTAAAAGATAAGTTGCGGTTAAAATTTTTGAAACGGAAGCAGCGTGCCGTGCACCGACCTCATTAAAGCCAAAATTGCGTCCGGTCTTAAGGCTGTAAACAAAAATTCCATATTCAATATCCGGATTGGCGGCGGAAAAGAGATTGGCAATTTTTGAGAGGAGTTCAATTTCTGAGGCGGCTGGGTTTACCGGAATTGGTGTTGGTTTTGCAGAAGATGTTTTTGGTGAACTTTTAATTTCCTTATCGGCTTCAAGAAATGAACGCACAGCAAAAATCCCAAAAACTATAAACGTGGTAAAAATAAGAAAAGTAAAAATTCTCTTAAACATTTAAAGCGTCTCTTATTGCTCCGTGAAATAATTTTAGGTCAGGAAATATTAAAATGCAAACACTTTTTCCTTAGTCAAAAAGGTGATAATGTCTCCACTTTGGAGTGGATGATTTAAAGAAACAAGTTGGCCTGGAAATTTTGCCGATGGGCCCCAAATCTGGGCGCTTTTAATGTTGTCCGCAATTTCGCCATGAACTTTCTGGGCGGCGGTCAAAACAGTCGCACCATTTCTCAAAATTAAAGGAGTTTTAAGATCAGGTTCCCCTCCCTGGGGTTTAAGAAAAACCGGAAAGAGCTTAAGACTTTCAAAGATTTTTTCCCTCAAAGTATCAAGTCCAATTTCCTTATCCGCGCTTATTAAAAATAAATCATTGTCTGAAGGCTCTCTTTTTAAGAGGTCTACTTTATTTAAAATCGTAAAACTGGGTAAGTAAACGCGATTTCCGAGGAAAGAATCAATAAGTCTTTCTAATGTGATGTTCTCTTTAATTATAATTTCCACATTACCCAGGCGAAATTCATGCGCCACCTCTTTAATCGTTTCTTGACTAAGTTTGGCCCCTGAAATAATTGTGAGACCACCTTTAAGTTGTTTATTAATAATGACTTTAGGAGGAGTATCATCCAGCCGTAATCCGGCTTCCCGGAGTTCCTCATAGATTTGGGGAAGCGTCGGATATGTTTTGGGATCCACGATAATGATCAGCAAATCAGCACTTCTGGCTACAGATAGAATTTCCCGGCCTCTTCCCTTGCCTTTAGCCGCTCCGCCGATAATTCCGGGCAGATCAAAAATCTGGATTTTGGCGCCTTTGTAATCCATCATGCCGGGAATAACGTCAAGCGTCGTAAACTCATAAGCCGCAACTTTTGACTGAGCATTGGTTAGCTTGTTTAAAAGAGTCGACTTACCAACCGATGGCGGTCCGACAAAAACCACCGTGGCGTCCCCGGATTTGCGGACGGCAAAACCCCCGCCTCCCCCGCTACCCTTACTCTTTTTTTCCTGTATCTCGTCTTTTATTCGGGCAATGCGGGCGCGTAACTTGCCAATGTGATGCTCCGTGCCTTTGTGATAGGCGGTTTCGCGAATTTCTTTTTCTATGGCTGCAATTCTTTCTTCTGGTGTTTCCACAATGCCCATATTTTAACTCATCTTGGGAAAATCTGCTAAAATCGGTGGTGAATGAAAATCATTGCCCATTTAGACATGGATTATTTTTTCGCCCAAATTGAGGAGCGGGAGAATCCAGATTTAAAAGGAAGACCGGTTGTGATCGGCGCCGATCCCAAAGCTGGCAAAGGTCGGGGTGTTGTTTCCACGGCCAACTACGAGGCTCGTAAGTTCGGCATCCATTCGGCAATGCCGATTTCCTGGGCTTATCGGGCCTGCCCTGAGGCAGTTTTCCTTTTTCCCCGCCATGATTTTTATTCTGAAGTTTCGCACAAAATTAGGAACATTATTAAAAAATCGCTAAAAAGGGTGGTAGATGCTAAGCTCGAGCAGGTTAGTATTGACGAGTTTTATCTGGATATTTCTTCAATTACGGATTTTAAATTAGCCCAAGAGTTTCTGACGGATCTTAAGAGTAAAATTTGTAAAATTGAAGGTCTTACCTGCTCGGTGGGGCTTGCCACCAACAAACTTTTAGCCAAAATCGCCTCTGGTTTTAAAAAGCCGGGCGGTTTCACAATTATTTTACAGGAGAGTGCCGAAAGTTTTCTTTTTCCCCTGCCGGTGGAAACTCTGCCCGGTGTGGGCCCAAAAACCAAACAAGCTCTAAATCGAAACGGCATTAAGATTATTGCCGATTTGCAAAAAGTTTCCAGGACGAGATTGGGTGAGCTTTTTGGTAAATGGGGCGAAAATATTTGGGCCTCATGCCGCGGAATTGATGATTCGGAGGTTGAAGAGCGGGGTGAGAGAAAGACGATAGGAGTTCAAACAACTTTTGAGCGCGATACCTCCAATTATTATTTTTTGCGCCGAACTCTTTTTGACCTGTGTCAGCAAGTTTGGCAAGATGTTCAAAAAGAAAAACTTTCACCCAAAACGATTGAAGTAACAATCCGCTATTTCGATTTTGAAACCCACTCGCATCAAAAAACTCTCAAAAGCCCGATTGCCGATCTTTACCACTTTCGACAGGAAGCAGAAAGTTTACTAAAAGAAATTTCCAAGCAAAAACCAGTAAGGCTTTTCGGGGTGCGGGTGGGAGGATGGTAACGTACCTTTAACTTGAAAAATATGCATGGGGATTGCAGAATATAATGTATGCGTATCCAATTCCTTTGGGACGAAGAAAAAACCAGACATCTGCATAAAATACAGTTGACGATGTTCATAGTCGGTCCGCTGTTTATTTTTCTGTATACTTATCTTCTTCCGCCTCAAACACCCTACCGCTTGCTCCTGGCCATCCTCGGAATCCTAATGATGTCGGCTGGCTTAGTAAACCTTGCCTTCATTAATAAACCCCATCAAGGAGTCCGCCTACTAATATTACTACTGATTGGCCAGGCAATTGGTCCCTGGTTTATGGCTCTAAGCGGAGGATTTAATTCGATAGTTCAATTTGCTCCCTTTGCCCTAATTTACATTTCTGTTTTTGAGCTAGGATCGCAGGCCGCAGTTATTTTAGGATTTTTCTCGCTGATAATGTTTATTCTTACACAAGTGTGGACGGAAATATTTTTACCACAGGTTGCTTCAAGACCCGGCACAAATTAAAGATGTATCAATGATAATATTGGCTCTAGAAGAGATTGGTATCAGAAATTATACTTCTTGGAATACTGTGATTGAGGCAGCTCAAAAAGAAACCGGTTTGAAATTAGACCAAGTTCCTTGGGATGCAGCGGCCAGATTACTACTCAATCAACCAGGTCAAATAAAAGAAGGACCAACTTATGTAAACTCCGAGACTTTCCCGAATCGGCACGGCCTTCCGAGTGTTTTTGTGATATCTTGTAGTGAAGAAGGGTTTGAGCTGGATGGTTTTTGGAGTGATAATGCCCCGTCTCTTCTTGGCCGCATAGCCTTTCGCCTTATTAAATAATTTTAAGTGATCCTCACGAGATATTGCACAGACTGCGGGAATTCTTTAAATTATTCCTGTCTGACGGTCTAAACTCTGAATTTGCTTACACCTTTGGTCTAAAAAATGTATAAGTATGCATAGTAGAAACTTTTTAATGGATGGAGAATCTTAAAATCCGGTTAGAAAATTTAGTCTCACCAATCCAAAGGAATGACCCGTCAAAAGCAAGTGATGCTGGCCAAAAGAGTTTATTTTTGCCAATCTCTTGTTTTGTATCTTGTAGATCGTTCTCGCCTAAAACTATGTCTGCTGATTTTCCTGCAAGGGCATCTCTAATGTTTGTCCAGACCATTACCCTGCCGAAACCGACATCGGAAGCAACCAGGTGTTTGTCCTTTGTGACCACGCTTCCCGGGCCGTTAAAACGGATAGGAGCATTTTGATTAATTTTATCCGCAGGAACCAAGGCAAGTTGGCTTGAGGTAGATAGTTCGTCAATTTCCAATACCCCAATTGTTTCTTTACGGGCAACTATACCCACTAGATATCTTCCGTCACTCTCCAATCGCCCAAGATCATCTATGGGAATAGAAAAATTTGGTTTTGAACCTTCATCAGGTACTCCTTCCCAAACATACAGCATGGTTGTTTTTAAACCTTCTTTTATAGCAGACAGATAGAAATATTTATCATCTTGAGCGAGCCCATTAACACTGTCAAATTCCACACTGCCGATTTTGCCGCTGTAAATCTTATCCGGCATTTGACCGTTTACAGGTAGCTTTTTCCAATAACAGATTGTTTTTCTGCCACCAATAAGCAAATTGCCTTCCCAAGTTGAGTTGTCCACTGCATGACAGGTATCATTAAATGTATAGACAAAATCAGGATAAGCTCCAGACTCATCTGGCAAATTTTTCCAAACATACATTTTACGGTCAAAATCAGAGGTGGCAACTAAACTTTTGCCATCTGTTGCCAATATCGGATTGGCCACAATGTAATTTGTTTCCAAGGTATTGGTGTTAATATCCGGACTGCCAATTGCAAAATCAGGAAAGTCGGTTGGGTTAGTGGGAATTTTATTGTAAACTACCACTTTGTTACCATTACCCATGCCTATGTAAATACGGCCATCACCAAAAGCTAAGCCTGAGCTGTCACCCGTTACAAATTGATACCCTGTACCTGTAGTAAAAGGCCCCATATTGGCAACCCCGATTGTTAAATCTGCTTTGTCTTCCGAATTTTCTGGAGACTTATTCCAGATCATCAAAGGAGAAAGCGGTCCAACCATAGCCAGACTACCATCAGGTAAAAATACTCCGGACTGCCAGTCACTCATAACAAAATCATGAGGCACATCTTGCGACGGCCAGTTTTTCCAAACAAAAGTGGCTGCCCCGCCACCTTCTTGAGACTTCCCTTTAGCGGAAACCTTAGCGTTATGGTCGGAAACCAACAAATATTTACCGTTTGAAGTAATTGTCCGCGGGGTGCCAAAATCCTTGTCTCTTAAGATAACATCTGGCTTTTGACCTCCATTTTGGGGAAAGGCATTCCAAAGATAGACAGTTCCGGCACCATGCGTACTGGTGATGGCTAATTTTTCCCCATCAGTCCAGACACCCCACGGCCAAATAAGGGGAATTCCGCGTTCCTCACCGGGAGAATTTTTGGTCTCAATGGTAAAATCTGCCGCCTTGGCATTAGATGTGGGAAAAGAATTCCAGATGAGAATTCGGGCGTTGTTGGTATCGGCCACTACCACTTTGTCGCGAGCGGTAGAAACACTTATTGGCCAATTCAGTTGGTCAAGACCTGTCCCTGGATTATTACTTATGAAATCTTTTTGCCCTAAAACAAGATCAGGAGGAGTATCGCCATCGGTCGGTAATTTATTCCATATCAAAATCCGGTTATTCCATGTATCGGCAAGCAAGAGCCTTTTTCCATCAGTGGCAATACCACCGGGATGATGAAATGAGAGAGGCCCGCCTGTATTGTTAAAATCTACTCCGGAAAGCATGATATCTGCATCCTGACCTGTTTTAAACCAACCGTTTGTTGGTTTTTGGGAAACAGTTTTATATTTTGAACCAGTAGCCTTAACGGTAATTTCACCAGGGCGGGTGGGTTGTTGAGATTGCGGCTGCTCTTTTTTAATTTGTGTAAGTTCCTGTACAACATTTTCTTTTAAGAAAAATGCATAACTGCTGATGAGCAAAATAAGTAAACTCAAGGATACGACTAGAGAGATTTTTACTATTTTGTCATTTTCAAGCAAAGAATGTAAAGAGAAATTCATAATTTAATTAGGGAATTTTCGTCACATAAACCATCAAGTAACTCCCGTCCAGAAGTTCTACTACTGCCGGGTCTTTGAGAACACCGGTTTCCAATTGCGACGAGGGATCTAAGGTTAATCGTACTCCATCTTCGGCAACCCAGTCTTCACCGTCTGTTGAGAAAAATGAAACAATAGTTCTGTTATCAAAAGCATAAGCCCTGTATCCCCCAGGAATAGCTATAGCATTGGCAAATATATATCCCTTGCCGTCCTTAACAAATTCTTTATATTGTTGTTGGGTAAAAGTTTTCCCGTCTGTACTGGTTGCATGCCATCCTTTTTCAGGCCCTGTTCCTCCTGCGAAAAAATGCCAGCCGGATAGGGTTCGTAGAGTAGAAGGATCCAATACGAACCTGCCTGAACCAGAAAATGCCACCCCCACTTTGGTAAAGTTAATACCGCTTTCTCCTTCTGCATAGTAAGTTCTGGGCCCTTGTCCATCTTCAGGGTCGGATGTCACATACAACCTAAAGGTGCCATCTTCCAGTATTTGGATATCCGGATCAACCGCCGAAGCCATTCCTCCTTCAAATCCTGTCAAACCAAGTTTCTTGTAGATCCAAGTTTTACCATTATCTTCCGAAATGGCTACAGCCGATTTATTCTGGTCATCTTCTACAGTCCAACCCACATAATAAAGATAGATTCTGCCGTTTTTATCAACAGCCAGGTCAGGGACATCCCCCTGGTCTGTGATAATTTTATTGGTCCTTGTAAAATTTAACCCGTCCCGCGAGGTAGCAGACATCAGGCGCATTACCCAGGGCCCGTTTTCTCCAGGGCCAGTAGTTTTACCTTTAGGCGGTATAAATTCCACTGCTTTTTGCTCAACATATTGCCTACCATTTTGTTGTGTTAGCGTTTGCTGGAAAGACGTAGGTTTTTGGATTTGGGACACATTTTGCTTTAAGTATGCATAAATTCCACCAACAAGTAGAACAAGTAAGCTTAAGGACACAAACAAGCACATTTTGACCCACTTGTCGTTATGAAGCAACAAGCTTACTTTGTTTAAAATCGATTCCATGCTCATTTTTACTGTATTGTCTGCCCTCCATTAATTGGTTGATTCTGCTGTACACCTTGTTGTCCACTGGGGGCTGGGCCTCCCTTATTCTGCCCCTGTGGTTGTTGCCCAAATCCACCTTGTAATGGCTGCTGGCTGCCATTTAGTTGTTGGCTGTCCCTCAACCTATCTGGGGTTTGCATTCCTGAGGGCTGACCTGGAATCTTGGGAGCAGTTATTCTTCCTAAGTAAAACCCTGCTCCTCCAGCGACTAATAATCCAATCAGTACCCAAGTTAAGATTAATGCTTTAGCTGCTTTTGACAAATCATTCACCCCCTAACATATAGATATATATTTCAATAAATTGCATAGTAAATACCTTCCTCATGTTGTCCATAATACATAAACCAAGTGCCGTTTATTTTGATAAGCGTTGGATCAGCAGGTGGGTTAGGTGGGAATTTAGCCACTGGGTCTTTGTTATTCGTAAAGTCAAAAACCGGTTCAGAGAAAGTTCCATTTTTGTAAATCACATAGTAAACACCGGTATAACTCCAAAAGTAAATTCTAAGTTCTGTTTGTCCTGAAGCATCCCATTTTACCCATTCTGCACCATCAGCTGCTCCAAGTAATGTCTCGTTTCTTGAATCAATTGCCAACCCTTTCTTTTCAAAAGTTAATCCGTCTTTGGAGGTACCCCAAAAATATACATGTATGTCTTTGTTGGGAAGTTTTTCGCTGGTCTTGTAAGGCTCATTAATTGTGCCGCGATAAAGCATAATGTAAGTTCCATCATCTAAGCGAATAGTTCCTTGAGCACCTACATCTTCTAAATTAAATCCCTGTTCACTCTTATTAATTCTTATGCCGGGCTCGTCAGTCCAGGAGAGTCCATCAGTGGAAATTGCGCTTTTAATAGCACCTGCATTTTGGAAGTACATCCGCCACCTGCCATCAGGCAATTTAACAATGTCTGGAAAAGTAGCGAAAGTCTTTCTAATTCCGCTTTCTTTTTCCCAATTTATTCCATCACTTGAAACTGCTGAATATACTTCCAGTTTATTCCCAGGCACTTCAGGCTCAACAGAGTAATACATTCTATATTGACCGTTTCCAAGGTCAACTACCTCGGCATCAGCATATCGACCTGCAATAGCTACTCCTTTTTCTTGCCATTTTGATTCTGTTTGTTTTACTTGTTTTGATTTTTGGTTTTGAAGACTTGGAGTTTGAACATTGCTTGGGGTTTTTAGAAAGCGAAAAAAGGTAAGAATTGCTATAACCACCACAACTGCGATCAAAATTATTATGAGGGGAGCAGACCCTTTTTCTTTCACAATTTCAGTATAGCACTTTAATTTATATCTTATCTATTTTTAAACAAGAAAGGAAATGATAGGATAAATGCTACCTTTTTATGGAAACGATTAGAAAAAGGATAATGATGCGTGGAATTTGAAAAATGAAAAAGGTGGATAGAACAACCAAAACATGAGTTCGAATCCCGACAGGGTTCTAGGTTATAGGACTAATTTTAACAAGTTTTCAACAAAACAATGAGTAGCTTACCAGATTTAATATGGTGGTTGCAACCAGAATTAGCCTCAAAAATGCCGGAGAGAAAAATATAAGTCATTTTTCCTCTTTAATTACCTTCTTCTAGACCTTGCTAAAAGCGTTGTTTTTCTGCATAATTATGCATAGCAAAAGTTAACAACCAAAACTTGTTTAAAGACAGAAAATCATGGCAGAAACTTACCAAAGACTACCGGAACTTTTAACCATTAAACAAGTATCAAAGATACTTGCTGTTCATATGACTACTCTCAGACGTTGGGATAAAAAAGGCAAGCTAAAAGCTGTTAGGGTTGGATTAAGAAGCGGAGTTGGTGAAAGAAGATACAGGAGAGAAGACATTATTAAGTTGATAACAAGTCAAGGAGAAAATAGATAATGAGTCAGATTGCGCAATCAAGCAAAATTATGACAGAGCTGAATGGTACAGGATTATTCCTTGAAGCTGCTGTTCATAACATACTGAGCAAAAATTCAGAATATAAGGTTTTAAGAGAAGAGCCATATTCTGGTTACACATCAGAATCGTTTGAGGGGGTTATTGATCTTTTGCTAGTTAGGCTTTTGCAAAGTGCAGGTCGAATAGTCTGCCTAGCAGTAGAGTGCAAGAAAGCGGACCAGGCGCAAAAGAAATGGGTAATAGAAAGGTGGATTAAATCTGATGAAAGTAGCTATCCATTTGACTACTTTGAAGCTGGTGTAAATAATTTCAATTTTAATAAAAATATTTTCTTCCCTTCTTTGGGATATGGCGGAATAAAATTTTTTGACCAAGGAATCCAGACATTTGAATTCAATGAGAATTCAGGAAAGTTGAGTAGAAATCAAGGAGAAAGACCATATTTAGCATTAAAACAGGCGAATGAGGCAATTTCGAGCTTTGAAGATGAAAGAAAAAATAGAATTTATGAAATTGCAGGAGTAAATTTTAGGCAGTATGATATTTTATTTATTCCGATAGTTATTACAACTGCGGATCTTCTGCTATTGGATTATAACCCAGAAAAAATAGACCTAAGTAAAGGAGAAATTGACATTCAAGAAGTTAAACTAAATCCCAAAGATTGGATTCATTATGAATTTCCACTTCCATATAGTTTGAGAACGAGAGCACAAGGAGGGTTAGGCCCAGTTAAACGTCCTTCATTTATAGTGTCTGCAGGAAAATGTGAGGAATTTATTGAGAAATTAATAAAAGACTCTGAAAGTTATGTTTTGCAAAAAGGGCAATAATTAAATCGATCTTTGTGGCCTAGGTGGATCAGAACAACTTCTGTCAACCTTCGCTCCCTAACAGTAAGAATCTTGAAAGTTTACTTTCAAGCCTGCTTTCCTTTTGCTATCGCAAAACGTAAGGTACTTTCACCATAAGGATCATTTTGTGAACTTAATACCATTAAGGTATTATCTTTATACAGTTAGAATTTGATTGAGTTAATGATTTGTTGTGTAGTGTCGTTGTTGCTGTCATTCTTTGGCCAGTTGATTGAGTAAATATGACCATTCTTAATTAGACTGAAACTTGAACCATCAAGTTCATAATAAATTCCCTCAACACCAAAAAGAGTTTTTGTTTGTCTATTTTGAACTTTACCTTTTGAATAAGGATGAGCCTCTAATATTTTGATTAAATCGTCGATAGAGTTAACAGTATATTTTTCGTTTTCACTTCTTGTGAAAATTGTTCCTACCTTGGTTCTTGTTATATGTATTTGCGTGCCTGTATATCCGCCTTCTGCAAGTTTATAATTGGAAGCTTGAATATCAACACAAACATATTGATAGTCTTGTGACTGTTCATATGTAGGTTCTACTGCTTTCCAACCGGTTGGATAGCTTAAAGTTAATGAGCATTGAGTAGAAGAATATTTTTGCTCAATCGTAGTTAGTGCTGTAGGTTGGGTAGTCGTTGCTATAGAAGGAATGGGGTTATTTTGCTGACCAATTGTTGTTTGTTTTGCGTTTTGCATTCTCAAATAATAAACTCCCCCACCAATGATTATTAAAAGTAAGATTATACCTAGGATAGGAAGAAAAATACCTTTTTGATTAATTGGCGGATTATTTTGCGAAGATGAGTTCTGCGGAGAAATTTGAGTAGATGGATCAATTTTTCTATTGTTATCAATATCCATATATGGTTGGTATTTCAAAAAATTAAAGTTAATGCAAATTATGCAACTTCTATTAATTTCTTTCATCTATTTTTAACAATTGTTAACTAGTGAGCCGCCAGGGGCTCGAACCCTGAACCCACAGCTTAAGAGGCTGTTGCTCTACCAATTGAGCTAGCGGCCCTAAAAATTAGTCTTGTACTAATTTTCAGGGTAAACCCTTACTAGGATAACCCGTTTGGGATAAACCCTTTTCAATAAGTTTAATCTTGTGTTCTCTTTTCCATTTTTTGATGGCTTCTTCGCGTTTCCTCGCTTCACTTTGTGAATTATGCATCTCATTATAAACCATAACGACAGGTAATTTACCTCGAAGAAATTTTGCACCTATCCCTGAATTGTGTTCGCGAACTCTTCGTACTAGATTAGTTGTAATTCCGGTATAAAGTGAGCCATCTTTACATTTAACAATATATAGAAACCACCTCATTTTTTAGTGTTTACACTGAAAAATCGCCAGATTTTTTGGTGCCTCCGAGAGGAATCGAACCCCTATTCCTGGTTCCGAAGACCAGTGCTCTATCCGTTGAGCTACGGAGGCTCAATGAGTTCCGTTGAGCTATAGGCATTTACAACCACACCGGTTGCTGTGTAATGGTAATTATACCAAAAATACATCTCTCGTTAAATTGACAAGACAGCCGCAGAAAGAGTACACTAACGCCAATGGCAAAAGAAGGAACTCAAACGGTTGGATTTAAAACCGGTATAAATATGTTGGTTGAGGCGATAGCCGCTCAAAACTATCGCGGGCCTCTTCCCACACACCCTGAATCCTTTATTGCTTTCACCAGCACTGACACCCGAAACCCTAAAAGAATTGTTGTTCAACTTCTAGCTAGTCGTGGTTTTAAAATCGCCGATCTGACTGCTTTTGATCGCGATGGTAAACCCGTTGATAACTGCCTCGAAATATCTGGGTCTAAGGAGGCGGCGAAAATTTTAACCGCGGTTGAACGTTCTCTTGAATACTCTACATTAGAATTAGCCTTTAACCCGAAGTTAGCTGCAGGACGCCCACCAAACTTGTTTAACCCCCGATGGGCCGACCAAGAAACACTACAAAGAATTGATAACCTTTTTTTAGTAAGGCTTCCGGAAAGCCCCGGATGGAAATATATGATGCTTGGTATGGATCAAAGGGGATTTTCTGAATTGAAAGAAAAAATATCTGAGGTTTCAGAAGAGGATTGCATAACCCCGAAAGAAATGCGGGTAATCTTACGTCAACCGGTTGATCGGGCTATTGGCGCACATCTGCAAGGACAGCTTCTTTAATTTCGCCACCTTTTTAAAGTCAAACTGACAAAAAGAAATAGGAGGAGAAATACCGCGGATATGCCCAAGGTTAAAAAGGTAAAAGCCACGGGTGTTCCCACTTTTTGCGCCAGAAAATACCATAAAACCATACCCGGAATCATTCCGACGGTGGAGGCAAAAAAATAAGCGGAAAAGCGCATAGACGTTAGTCCGGCCGCATACGAAATAAATTCATGAAAACTTCCGCCAAGCAAACGTAAAATAAAAAGGGTTATAACTCCATAGTTTTGCGTAACCTTATCAACCCGTTTCATATTTCCAGCGCCGACAAATTTTTGGACCAATGAACGGCCCCAAATTCTTGAAATCCAAAAGTTGGTTATGGTGGAGGTAAAAGTGGCAATTGCCGTCAAAATTATGACGTTGGCACCGAAAACATAAAAACCGGCAAAAAGAAGTGGAGTGCCGCTAACCGGGGCTGCAATATACGTAAGAAGACTGAGGATGATAAAAATAAGGGGTGCCCAAATTCCTGCAGACTTCAGAAAAACGCGCATCCCTTCTTCCGGAATGACCTGTGTAAGAAGATAAAGGAAGGCTAAAACTGTAATAACGATAAAAATTGATGGCAGATTTCTTCTAATCGTTTTTCTAACCATTATTTTTAGTGTTCTTGGAAGTAAATTTCAACCAGAAATCTTTAAAGAACGGTAAAGTTAATGTGGAAAGCATAAAAGCAATTGCCGGAACAATGGCGTTTAGCCACGGATCAGCTACGTCAATCACCCTAAGATAAAAGCCGATTGCTAAATAAGTGAAGGTAGCCAGCAAAAAGCGTCGGGTGTAGCTCGTTTCCCAACGTTTATCGAGCTCAACGCGGCGGTTTCTTTCTTTTATGTATGCTATTTCTTTACTTAATTGTTCAAGCGTTGCCATGTGATCAAATAATGTCCATTTTGCTAAATTTTACCTTTGTGATTTGAAGAGCAATCAGCCAGAGGATCAGTGCGAAAATTCCAATCGCTATAAGATGCAAATTGTAAATTTCCGGAAAACCAAGGCTAAGGTTTTTTTCAGAGAATATTACGTAAAAGAAAAGACCTAAAACACCGGAAATTATGGTCGACAGTAAGGTTGCGGCAATTCCACCCAGACTCGTTGTCGCTTCCTCTATTCCACCTCGAGGAAGACTTGAGGCAAAATATCCACCAATAAAAAGGGCTAGGGCGCTGATAAGGATTCCATTGATCAGACAAATAATAAGTAAAGGGTAGAGGAAATCAAAGGGTAGACGAAGGGAAAAAAACGCCATAATTCCTAAAAGCCAGCTAACAACGAGGCTGAAAAACGTGTATGTAAGCCATTTACTGAGAATAACCTTTTCCCGCCATCCCGGTAAACCGCGGAGCGTCCAAAAGTTTTTAAAATCGCCGATAAGTGAAGGAAAGTTAAATCTTAGGGTTAGCATAATTAGAATATAACCGACGATAATAACGCCCAAGGCGGCGGTTTTCCGGACAAGAGAGAAAGGAAAATCTGGGGATTGCTCCGGTTTTTTAGAGAGTAAAAAGAAAAAAATAACGGATAAAAAAACAATAAAAGCGAAATATAAAATCTGTGAGGGTGTGCGGTCAATTGTTACAAGCTCTCTTTTGAGTAAACTAGCAAAAGTCCCATGGAATTTAACCGCTTTTGTACTGACGGATAGATTAGTCTTTGGGGCGGCTAAAAAAATTTTTTCCTGTGATTTCTGCCAGGTAGTTTTATAAGTTTTTTTTGCCAAAAGTAAAGCAAGGCAGAAAAAAATAATCGCCTGAATAAGAAGAAAAAGAAAAGAAGCAAACTTGCCCGAAAGACTATCAATAAAAAGAGTTGTCGGTAGGTGCGGGTAGCTTAGGGGTAGATTGGTTAAACCGGCAAAGACTTCATTTAAGGTGGGACGTTGGGCCACCTCGACAAGTCCGGCCGGAAAAAAAATAATTTTTACCAACCCGCAAAGACCTAAAAAGGTCAAAACGAATAAAAGATAGGTGACTTTATTTGAGGCCCCCTTAAATATAGTTTTAAGTGCTAAGACTAAAATCGCAGCGACGCTTTCCGTAAGATTGATAATAATCAACAGGGCCAAAATCAAAACGATATAACTTGCCGGATTACCTCGCATCGTTATTAAGTAGGCCAACAGCAATGGAAGGGCTAAAACAATAAATGGCCAGCCGCCAAATATAAGATTTTCTAAGTAGACTGCTTGAAAATTCTTGAGATGGTTTACGGGTGCAATAAAGTATAAGCTAAGATTTTTAGAAAAAAGTCTTGCCGGCAAGGATAAAAGATAAGTTAAAATGGACAGAAGCGTTGCGAAAGCGAGAGATGTTAAAAGAATATAGCGGGTTACGGGGCCGGAGACATCATTAAAGGAGTAAAGATATTTAAATGTTGCCTGGCCGAGAAAAAAAATAAAAAGAAAAAGCAGACCGAAAACAATTAAATAGGCCAGAGCAACCAGAATTCTTCCCCATTCTTTCCGGATAAACACTTTTTTAAAACGCCAGAGGATGGCCAGAAAATGGAGTTTAAGCATCGGCTTCTTTAGTAATTTTAAGAAAAACTTCCTCCAGATGAGCAGTTTTAAGCTTTGCCTTTTGCCGCAGTGTTTTAAGATCGCCCTCAGCAAGAAGTTTTCCCTGGTCAATAATGCCCACGCAACCTGCAATTTCTTCCGCTACCGCTAGGGTATGCGTCGAAACTAAAATACTACCGCCATTTTTCGTGAATGCTTTAAAAAGCGAAAGAGCGGCCTTGGCGCTTTGGGGATCGAGGCCAACAATCGGCTCATCAATTAACAGCAGTTTCGGTTCGGGCAAAAGGGCTGAGCAAATCGCCAGCTTTTGTTTATTGCCCCGAGAGTAGCTTTCGGGTTGCCCGCCTAAAATGTCTTTTAAAGGAAAAAGATCAAAAAGATAGGTTAGGACTTCTTTTTTCTTTGTTTCAGAAACGCCATAAAGTGCGCTTATAAAATTTAAAAACTCCTGCCCTGAAAGGCCAGGATAAAAAACCGGTTCGTCCGGGATGTAACCAATTAAGCGGCGAACATCATTTTTTTCCGAAAACAAATCTTTTCCCAAAAAATCAGCTTTTCCATCGTCGGGTAAATAAAGTCCAGCCAGAATTTTTATGGTGGTTGTTTTTCCGGCCCCATTGGGGCCAATAAGCGCGTAAGTTTGACCTTCTTTAATACTTAAAGAAAGATTGTCGACAGCGCGGAAATTGCCAAAATTTTTTATGAGGTTTTTGACGACTAACATAAGGGTAATTTTAGCCTATCTTATCCCCTATTCTTTGTCAAACTACCGGTAGTCAGACCAGGGTTTGATTATTAAATCCTCAAGTCTTTTCTCGCTTAAAGCTTTGACAAAAAGCTCGGCTTTTTTAAGATCGGTAAAAAGCGGGATATTGTAATCAACTGCCCACCGCCGGATGGCGTAATCATCATCCAACTCTTTGATAAAATGATGATCGACAACGTTGATGACCAAATCGACCTTGCCGCGTTGAAAAAACTGCAAGATGTTGGGGGATTTTTTTTCATGGATTTTATAAAGTTTTTTTGCTTCAACCCCCTTTTTATTTAAAAATTGAGCAGTTTTTTCGGTGGCAAAAATCGGCAGATTTATCTTCGACAGAAGGCGACTGCTTTTCAAAAATTTTATCTTATTTTCCTCCCCACCAAGACTTACAAATATTCCTTTTTTTGGAATTTTACCGCCAACGCTTATTTCGGCCTTTAAAAAGGCTTCCTGTATATCATCACCAAAACAGGCAGCCTCTCCCGTTGAAGACATTTCAACATTTAAAATCGGATCGGCGCCGGCCAGTCTGGCGAAGGAGAACTGAGGAACCTTAACCGCAACAAAATGAGGACCACCGTTACCATTAATTTCCGGACCATTGCGGCCAAAAAAAGCCTTAACCGCAAGCCCCATAAGGTCAATACCGGAAACTTTTGCGATGAAAGGAAAGGTTCGGGAAGAACGCAGATTAATTTCAATCACTAAGATCTCATTGTCCTTGGCTAAAAATTGGATGTTAAAAGGACCGCTAATTGAAAGCGTTTTGGCAATTTTTCGGCCAACATCCTGAATTTTTCTTTGGGTTTCAAGATATATTTTTTGAGGCGGCAAAACAATTGTTGCGTCCCCGGAGTGAATTCCGGCATTTTCGACATGTTCTGAAATTATCATTGTTTTTATTTTGCCCTTTTCCGCCACGGCATCAAATTCGATTTCTTTTGCGTCCTCGATGAATTTCGAAATGGTAATCGGATATTCCTGGGAAACAATTAAGGCCCGTTTTGTGTAGTGATTTAGCTCCTGACGGTTGTGGCAGATTCTCATCGCGTTTCCCGATAAAACGTATGATGGCCGAATCAAAACAGGATAGCCAACGTGTTCGCAAAAATCAGCCGCAGCCGCCCGCGAAGAAAATTTATCCCAGGCAGGTTGCTTAATTCCTAAATCGTCAAGAAGTTTTGAAAATTTGCTCCTATCTTCCGCCCGATCGATATCACTTGGATCCGTTCCCAAGACGTTAAACCCGCTTTTTTTCAAAGCTTGAGCCCGATTATTAGGTGTTTGCCCACCGACAGAAACAATTACGCCCAAAGGATTTTCAAACTCATAAATATCGGCAATTCGTTCAAAGGTAAGTTCTTCAAAATAAAGGCGGTCAGAAATATCATAATCGGTGGAAACGGTTTCGGGATTACAATTAATCATGATTGATTTTTTATTTTCATTTTTTAAGGAGAGAGCGGTATTAACGGTTGTCCAATCGAATTCAACCGAGGACCCAATGCGGTATGGTCCGGAGCCTAAAACAATTACTGCCTCTTTCCCTGTGGGGACAACATCGTTATGAATCGCATTATATGTGCAATATAGATAATTAGTTCTGGCCGGAAATTCGGCGGCTAAGGTGTCGATTTGAAAAATAAATGGACGGAGATTAAATTTTTTTCTCAATGCGCGGACATTCAGACCGGTTGTGCCCAGGAGCTCGCCAATTCTTTTGTCTGAAAAACCTAATCGTTTAAGTTTTAAAAGTTTTTCACAATCTAAAGACGAAGTTTTTTTGACTTTTGCTTCTTGTAAAACGATATTCTCAATCCGTGAAAGAAACCAAGGATCAATACCGGTGAGTTCGTGGATTTTTTCAATTGAAAATCCTCGCTTTAAGGCCTGTGCAATACCAAACATTCGTTTTGGAGTGGGTTTTGTGAGTTCCTTATTGACATCGTGATCAACATTTTTTCCGTTTTTCAACATTTTCTCGTCAGTCGGGCCTTCCAGATCTAGATCTAACATCCGGATTGTTTTCTGGTAAGCCTCCTCAAATGTCCGGCCGATGCCCATGACTTCGCCAACGGATTTCATGCTTGAACCTATCTGCTCCTTAGCACCGCGAAACTTATCCATATCCCAGCGGGGGATTTTCACAACAATATAATCAAGAGCCGGCTCAAAACATGATTGGGTAACGCCGGTAACCTTATTTTTAATGGTGGTTAGATTCTGTCCTAGAGCTAGTTTGGCGGCAACGTAGGCCAAAGGATAGCCGGTAGCCTTTGAGGCAAGAGCCGAGCTGCGAGAAAGACGGGCATTAACTTCAATTACGTAATATTTAAAGGGTTCCGCGGACGAAGGGTTAACAGCAAATTGGACATTGCATTCTCCCACAATTTTTAAACTATTCACAATTTTAATCGCCGCAGACCGTAAGCTGTGATACTCAAAATTATTAAGGGTTTGACTAGGAGCGACAACAATTGATTCTCCCGTATGTATGCCCATCGGATCCATATTTTCCATGTTGCAAACTGTAATGCAGTTTCCGTGCAGGTCGCGGACAATTTCATATTCAAACTCCCTATAATGATGCAAATACTGTTCGATTAAAACCTGGGGTACAAAGGAAAAGGCTTTATTCAAAATTGACTTTAAACTCCGGGCATTTTTGGCCACGCCTGAACCCTGGCCTCCCAATGCAAATCCCGCCCGAACCATGACCGGAAAACCGATTTTTTGCGCAATCTTAAGGGCTTGGTTAATTGTTTTAGCGCTTCCACTTTTAGGGATTGGCAGGCCGACACGCTCCAGGTGCCGGGCAAATTTATTCCGATCTTCGGTTAAAAGAATGGCCGACATTGGACTGCCTAAAATCGCTATGTTATGCTTTTTGAGAACCCTCCTCTTGTGAAGCTGAATACCACAATTAAGGGCGGTTTGTCCTCCAAAAGCTAGAAAAATTCCATCCGGTTTTTCCTTTTCAATAACCTTTTCGACAAAAAAATCGTTAACCGGTAAAAAGTAGACCGTATCGGTCAGGAATTTGGAAGTTTGAATCGTGGCAATATTGGGATTTACCAGGACGGTTCTAATCCCCTCTTCCTTAAGGGCTTTTATAGCTTGCGAGCCAGAATAATCAAATTCTCCCGCTTCACCGATTTTTAATGCTCCCGAGCCTAAAATTAATACTTTGTTAATTTTTTGCATCTTGTTTAATCGAGCTTAGAGAGGAAAAAATCAAAAATCCATTCGGTATCAAAGGGTCCCGGATTGGCTTCCGGGTGGAATTGGGCTGACATAAAAAGACCGCTTTTGTGAATGATGCCTTCATTTGAGCCATCATTGGCGTTTATAAACCAATTTTTAAATCCGGGGGGAATTTTCCCCACGGCAAAACCGTGGTTTTGACTGGTAATAAAACATCGGGGCGTATCAACTAAAACACATGGCTGGTTTTGGCTTCGATGCCCGAACTTAAGTTTATAGGTGTCTCCCCCTGATGCTAAAGCAAGAATCTGATGTCCAAGACAAATACCAAGTGTGGGAATACGCTTTTTAAGTCCCGTTTTAATGGTTTGAATGGCAGTACGTGCCATTTTCGGATCACCGGGGCCGTTGGAAACTACAATTCCGTCAAAATTCTGCCCCCCGGAAAATGGGTCATAATCGGCCGGAACCTGGATAAGCTGTATCCGGCGTTTAAGAAGGCAACGCTTTATGCTTTCCTTGACCCCGCAATCAATAAGCAGCACCTTTTTATGCTTTTTGCCAGACATACCCTCGATCAGAACTGTTTTTTTCGAAACAATTTTAATAAGATTTTCCTTATTTGGATCATAAAAATCGGTGTCCTTATTAAAAACAATCTTTCCCAACATTGTTCCTTTCTCCCGGATTTTTTGCGCCAAAAGGCGCGTATCTGCAATTTCAAGGGCAGGAATTTTTTCGCTCTTAAGCCAGGCTGAAAGTGTCATTTTGCTTTGTGAATGAGATGGTGTATCGATGTAATTGGAAACCACTAAGCCCCAAACTTTGATTCCGCCTGATTCCCAGGAGGCTTTTGCCGGAACTCCATAATTCCCAACCAGAGGATACGTCAGAATGAGGATTTGGCCGCAATAAGAGGGATCTGTAAGGCTTTCGGGATAACCAACCATGCCGGTTGAAAAAACCAGTTCGCCACTACTGGGAATATTTGCTCCAAAACTTTCGCCAATAAAAACAGAGCCATCTTCAAGGACAAGTTTTCCGGTCATAAAGTAAAAAGGAGAAACAGGATGTTTCTGGGATTTTACTTTAGCAGAAGATAAAACGATTTTCAATCAGGGAATTAGCGGCGGGAGATGTTATAAACCACAGGGTGGTAAAGAAAGGCCGCGGGCGCATCATCGATAAGATATTTTTGAAAGTCAAAATAGATTCGTTTTCTTTCCTTTTTATCAACTGTAGTTCTTCCATCTTCAAGTAGCTTGTCAATTCGAGGGTTTTTATAATGGGTAATATTCGTTTTTTCCTGTGTTGAATGCCAAAGACTGTATTGGTCGGGATCAGCCGGGATTTCTTGGGTGGCAAGCAAAACTTCAAAATTCGCTGGCAGTTGGTCGGCGATTTCAATATTTGTTTCGATTCCCAAATCCTGCCAGGCCTTGCTTATCTCCCTGGCTTCCGGCTCATAAACGGCCATTGTGGTTAAAGTTAATTTTCGTTCACCAGATTTGGTTGCAATGCCCGTCTTTTTAAAGAGCTCCTGAGCCATTTTCGGATCATACTCATATTTTTTAACATCATCGTTGTATGCCCAAGAGTTTGTATTAATTGATGAGGAAGCGGAATACCCCTGTGAAAAATCTGGCAAGGCATAAGTTAGCGCCTGACGAATATTTTTTTCGGCTAAAAAACCGTTTTCCGTATGGTAAAAAACGGCGACCAGCCGATTAAAAAGGGTTTCCTTCTCAATCTTGACAGGCCAATTATCAAAAACAGAAATATCAGTTATTCCTTCGAGATTATCGACCTCACCCAACTTAAAGGCGGTTAGAGCACTTTTCTCTGTAGGATAAAATTTATACTCCAGAATTGGGAGATTGGCCGATTTAGTTGTTGGGGTGAGAGCTAAAGTCTGCAGGTTGTCATCCCCATTTACTTTTGAAACCTTCAGAAAAGTTGCCCGATACCTTCCTAGACCAACAAGACCTTTTTTAAAAAGAGGTTGAGAAACCAGCGTTGGAAAAGGGGCAAAGGGCTCTTTGAGATTAAACTCAATGGTCTGATCATTAGTAATTTTTACACCGGTATCTTTAAAATTGTAGTTTATATCCGCGGCTTTAAGCTTTTCTCCATCCTGCCAGATTAGATTTTCAGCCAGATGAAAAACATATCGCTTGCCGTCCTCGTCAACCTCCCAACTGGCGGCTGCCGCGCCAGTTGCTTCACCGTTCGGAGTCAATTGGGTCAAGCCAAAACTGATAGAACTCTGTATTTTAATTGGGAAATTGCTGGGGGTATAACTGCCAATGATACCAATTCTTTTAACATTGGGTCCACTTATAACGGGCCGAAGTATGGGGTAAAGAAAAATTATCAATGCGAAAGCAACCACCCCGAGGAAAAAACCGGTAACTAAAAAACGGCGATACCGTTTGGCCAAGGCATGCATCAGCCACAAAAAGGATCTCACTTTTAAAATCACTATGGAAGGATGCATAATCTCTTTTAAAGAGTAATCGACGTGTTAGGGATTAACAACAACCCCTACGACAGAACTTATAAGAAAGAGAGACGCTATAATTATAGTGGCGTAAAATAAAATTTTTTCTACACCCCGCCGTGAACGATAAAATTCACCGCTTCCGCCCCAAGCCGAACCTAAACCCCCACCCTTTTCTTGAAGAAGGATGAAAATAATTAAGACCAGCGAAATGACGATCTGAAGTGCGGGTAAAACAAAGTTCATGCTGGTTATTCTACTATACTTATCACTTTTTTCGCAAGTTTCTGAGGATCGTGATAGAGGGGATAATCTTCATTTATAAGATCAGTATATATCACGCTTAACCCATTTGCACTTTTCGGTTCCTCGGGCTTAACATACGCATAGCGAAGTTTACTTGGCATTTTGGGTAAAAGATTATTATTGGCCAAAACATACTTGAAAGGAAACTGGCCGCAATGTTTTGTAATGGCGGTAAGAAAATCGGAGATGGCGTAATTTGGAGTTTCAAATGGTTTGTTGGCAACATTAACTACGAAGATTTTCTTCCCCTGAGATTTTTGAATCGCGTTTTGAATATCTTTGACCAAAAGCACGGGTAAAATCGTAGTATATAAATCTCCTGGCCCGGCAATAATAATATCGGCTTTCTCAATGGCGGCAATCGCCTCCTGCGGGGCATGGCTATTTTCGGGTTCAAGATAAACATGACTTAATCCCCGCGGCCCATTGTATTCACCCCGATCAATTTTTTCCTCGCCGTCAATGATTTTTCCGTCAATCGTGCGGGCAGAAATAGAAACATTTTCAACTGTTGCTGGAATTATTCTGCCGTGGCTGGAAAAAATCCGGTGAACTTCGTTTAAAGCAGTATTAAAGTTACCGGTGGTTTTAGTCAGGGCCACCAGAATTAAATTGCCTAACTTTTGCCCGACTAATGAATGATCTCCCCCATAACGGTTTCCTTCAAACCGAAAAGTAAGCAGCTCTTTTAAGGCTGGTTCGGCATCCGAAAGAGCCGCCAGACAGTTGATTAAATCACCAGGAGGCGGAACGCTATAAATTCTGCGCAGTCTCCCTGCCGAACCGCCGTCATCAGCCATAGAGCAAATTACAGTTATATCCTTGGAGTACTCGCGCAAGCCCCGAATCAGTTGAACCGTACCTACCCCTCCCCCAAGACAAACAATTTTTAAATTTTTATCGTTTTTCATGATTTTGCCAACCAGTTAAAAAAAGATTCAATAAAGCTTATGGTAAATGTTGCCACGACAAAAGCCCCTAAAAACCCGATATGCATTGCCGGAACGGTAAACCCTTGATAATTCATCCCGGGAAAGTCAAATGGACGAACTTTGACCTGGGTTACAACAATCGTCAGAAGGTACAAAACGATAATATTGACTACCCAAGAAAAAAAGCCCATTGTAACGACATTCAGGGGCAGGAAAAAAAGCCTTAGAAGCGGCCTAACAAACAAGTTCATTGCCGCAAAAATACCGGCGGCCCAAATAAGTGTGGTCAGACCGCCGCGATAAGTAAATCCAGTAATCAGCTCTGAGGTTAGCCACAAAGCCAATAAACTAATGAAAAAAAGGCGCAAAACCTTTTTCATTAAACTTTATCCTAGCAAAAAGCCATTGAGGTGTCAAATTTGGGAAGTAGCCTAGCGACTGTTCATTGGCTTAAAATAGCGCTGCAATAAGCAATTGTCAGATAGATTATCGATTAGCTTGACATGATCTGTAAGGCTATGATAATCTTCCATTTATAATCGTCTTACCGAAAACTCCCCGATTTAATCGGAGAGATGAAGGCAACAGATTAAATATGGTAAAAGAGAGGCGAGAAAGAGCAGGTTCAGATATAAAAACTGAGGGAGGCTTGGTTGGCGGAGAGCGATCCATATTTAGCCATCAATCAGAACCGACCGCAGGTTCTCTCCCCGATGAGTTACTGACAGTAGGTGACGTTGCCGGAATATTTCATGTTGGCCCCCGCACGGTCTGGAGATGGTGTCGCTCCGGTAAACTTCCTGCCTTTAGACTGGGACATGAATGGCGCGTTAGTAAGGATGCTCTTAACGCCATGATTGAGAAGGCGGTATCACAAAACGCTCAATAATCTTTGGGCAAATAAGAGAAGTTTTCCATTCTACTATTTGGCGGCAAGTCTCTCCAATTCCACACCATCCATCTCGTAAAGCGCTTGACGGGTCTGCATCCACTCTGGACTATAAAATTTCTCGGCCTTGAATTGCTTCCATAAAATTCTCCAGATAAATATTCGTTTTTGGAACTCCCGCCAATGCTTTTCAATAGTTATTTTTGTGTCTTCAGCTGCTTTTTGCGGATCAAGAACGGAGTCATGATTAACAATAGAAATATCCGCGAGTTGCCGGTTAAAAGGGGTTGCCTCCCGGAAGAATACACTGATATCCCCATTTAAATTTCCGGCGCGAGGATCATCCAGGGACCCGATCTGTATTCGCTGAGAATTTTTGATACTCTCATTTAAAACATGGGTAATATTATATGTATGAGCGCTTCCGCCAATGTGCAAAATTCTCATCGTCTGGCCATCGCGCAAATTATTTTTAATGTATTGGTCGAGGGCGTACGAAATCTCTTGGGCTTCGGTTAGGCAGGAAGGCGCATAAAGAAAACTCTCGACGGCAAAACGTGTAACCGATTCTACTTCTTCGTCAGAAAGGTTCATCGGAAGGCCGCGAACTAAATCAGAAATTTTCTCCCTTGACTCTAAAACTGAAGGATGGGGAGGGGCCATAAATGCGGTTGACGGATTATTTGTTACCATTAGTTGTTCGACATTGCAATGCACAAAATTAAGACCGGGAAAGATGGCGAAAGGCCGCCTCTTCCACAAATCCTCAACTCCCGATGGCAACTTTTTTACGAGATCATTAACGAGCTCCGCTATAGTTCCGCTGATTACCAAATCATCAGTCCGTAGCCATTTATAAGTCTTTAATTCAGCCAGTTGATCAGCTGAAAGAAGCGCAGACAAAATATGAATATGTTCTTCTTGGACCTCGACGGTAAATGTTGGGGCGTCGTCACCACCAAACCCCTCATGAGCACGTAGGCGGCGAACGGCCATTCGAGCATCTCTATTGGTTGCAACACCAACAACCCTTTTATCCTCACAATGATCTTTTAGCCGGTCAATGATTTCCCGCCAAAAACTATTTGCCTGCAAGACAGTTCCGTTTTCCCCCGCCAAACCTGCGCTTACTGCACCTCGCACCAATTCCAACGTAATAATATCTGCTTCGTCAATTTTTTCAAAAATTCCATTCCCGGGAGCATCATAATGAAATACACCCATTGGCCAAACGAAGCATTGCGCATTTGCCGCTTTTAACCGCTCATCAATACGCATGAATCTTCGCCGCGTCTCACCATAAACGGGGTGTTGTAATTCACGCCGAGACCAGACTTCATTTGGATGGAAGTTTTTTTCTTGCATAATTTAAGTTTGACCCAAAAAGCCTTTAATCCGAAGCCTGCGATGATAGGCAATGGCAAAACGGTGCGCCTCGTCGCGAATAGCTTGTAAGATATGGAGTGCGGGAGAGTCCTTGGGGAGCTTTAAGGAGCTAAAAACCAATTTTTCATCGCGAGCGATTATTTCTTCAAGTCTTTTAGCCAGCCCTATAAGTGGGATTTTTATATTCATACCGTTTAATACTTCCAATACTGCAGACACCTGCCCTTTTCCTCCATCAACAACCAAAAGATCCGGTAAAGGCCATTCTGGGTGTTTAAGGCGTCTTTTGATTATTTCCTTCATCATTGCCACATCATCCGGTCTGCCCTCAAGGCGTATTTTAAAACGCCGATATTGACTTTTATCCGGCTCTCCCCGGGTAAAAACCACCATTGAACCGGTTGCTTCTTTTCCCATGATGTTGGAAATATCAAAACATTCAATCCGCTCGGGGATTTTAGGAAGGTTTAGTGCCTTTTTAAGTTCGATTAGCTCTTTTTCCCGCCTTTGGGCCCGCAGCTCCGGATACTCAAGATATTGATTGGGAGAACTATAGGGGCGAGTTATATATCCAATACCCTCGATCTGTTTTTTAAGTACTTGGGCGTGCTCAAAATCTTCTTTTTTAGCCGCGGCCTGCATTGCTTTGTTTAATTCTCGTAGTAATTTTTCCTTTTTTCCTGAAAGTAATAAAATAAGATGTTTAATAATTTCTCGGTAGTCGGCCTTACTGATCTTGCCGATACAGGGACCGGCATCAAGACCTAGTTCCGTCCAAAGACAACTTTGGCGTTTTTGGCAAATTTTAAAATTACAATTACAGTATGGAAAAATATGTCGCAGCGACCGCAGGGTATTTCTGACCGTTTTAGCCGAGGGAAAGGGACCGAAGTACTGTACTCCCGGTAATTTTTCTCTTCTGGCAGTTAAAACCTGCGGAAAGTCTTCATTGACCGTTATCTTTATATAAAGGTAGCTTTTATCGTCCTTTAATCTCGTGTTGAATCGTGGCCGGTATTTTTTGATCAACTCCGCCTCTAAAAGCAGGGCCTCGATTTCCGATTCCACCACTACCGAGTCTATATATTTGACCTGTGCGACCAACATTTTCTGCTTTGGTAAAAAAGGGGTGGCTGTTTTTTGAAAATGGGAACGCACACGATTTTTAATATTGATCGCTTTCCCCACGTAGACAATAACCTGGTTTTTATCTTTTAACAGATAGACTCCGGGTTTATCCGGCAGCTGATTAATCTTCTCTTCTCGATTCATTTTATACCTAAAACGGGTTATATTTTTGTTTTTGAACTTTGGATTGAAGCGCCAGATTTCGGCAGGGGCAGTAGAAAATTATATTTCTGACAGTTTATGTCCTAATTATACTACGCTTGCGGCTTGGGTAACGGATTATACTGTATCTGCGATTTGTGTAGTGCCATTATACTTCTTTTGCCGTCTCCTTCTAATTAAAAGAGCGGCTGATGTAAAAATACCAAGAATACTCCCGAGCGAGGCGATTGCCACCCACCCCAAAGGTGCAACCTGTATTTTCTTTTCAAATTGCTGCCCATCAATTTTTAACATCACGGTATTTTCAATTCCGTTAAACAATCCCGAGCCGGGAAACCTAAAGGGAATATCGATAGTCTCCATTGGGGCCAGTGATTTAATTACCTTAGTCTGATTTTCAATCGGTAAATCTGAAGAGACAATTTCCAGTTGTTTATTATAAATCGCCGTACTCCCCTTATTGGTAACCGAAACTGATCCCCCCAAAGTGATTCCGGAAAGAATGGTTTTAGGCAGGTTAAAATTAACATCGAGGTCAGTTTTTTCCTCCGTCCACTCCTGATTCGAAGGTTCAACTGTAACGTCCTTACCTTCACTACCATCGATTTTATAGGTTCCAGCCGGAAAGGGTGTCTCCGAAGAAAGACCTTTAATGGCAAGCGCAAAATGATTAAAATCAAGTTTATCAAAATAATTAATGCCGCCGGTTGTATCCGCCCATGTCGGATCAACCATTATCCAGATTTTTTTCTCCTCATCCCAATATTCAGGCCAGGTATGCAAAACATCATTTTCCAGTGAAAGAGGGCGTAACTTCGAGTTGGTGGTATAGGCAAATCCGTCCACCTCGCGGGCAGGGATCCCGGCGGCCCGGGCTAAAGCTATAAAAAGATCGGTAAATTCCATGCAAACCGCCCAATCAGATTTTTCGATGGCTTTTTTTGCGCCCTGACGCTTGTCTCCTTTAAGAGCCTTATCGTAACTGTATTCAAGCGTTGATACGACATAGTCATAGATTGCCCGGGGGATTTTAAGCTCGCGCGCTAATTTTTTAATTTGCTCATCATCCGACTCCCAATATTCTTGCTTTTCAAGATATCTTTTAAGATCGGCGTGCTTAGTTTGATAAGTTGGGTCTGGAATATAACTAAGTTTGACAAGGCCGGAGACTTGAATATTAAGTTTTTCCTTCGGATCAAGATTGTATCGCGCCAGCCAGTTTCCGTCTTCATCCACGCGCAGTGATATGGGCTCGGGCTTAATTACATTAAACTTTATCCGCTGGTAAGCCGTATCTGAAGGGAGAGTAATTTCGGTGTATACCGGCCGGGTTTGTGGATTTTTCAAATGATAGTTAAGTATAAAGTTTGAGATCTGATATTGACCAAAGGCTGCGGTAATCCCACCTTTAACCTGTTCTTTTGACCATAAAAGACCTTGGATGGGCTGAGGAGAAAGATATGCCGGTTTCCCAAAACTTGGGGGTACTTTTAATATCACATCATACCGCGTAACGGAGCTTTCCTCATCTTTAGCGGGAATATTGATTTCCCAAATGCGTCCGCTTTTGTTGGCGATTTCCGGTGTCTTAAATGAAAAAGTAAAATTCAAAACCCGGCCTTTGCCGACAACGACATCGTTGAAATTAAATTTGATTTCTGTTTTTTCATCATCCTTGGTTACTTCCGGCTGAATTAGGCCCAACCGATCGGCAGCCCGAACGTCGGAAATTTGGGTTGAGTATAAAGTAATCCCGTAGCCGGTGGTAAACGTTTGCGTACTTAAATTGGTGAGGGCGATTTGGTAGGTAACGGTCGTTTGCCCGCTTTCAACAACCTCGTAAGTAACGGTGTAGGCTTTGCTTGAGCTTTCTTCAGCCAGCACCGAAGAATAAAGACCTAAAAAAAGAAATAAAGAGCAAAAAAGGGAAAGGGCAATTTTCCAAAATTTCATACAGATGATCCTGCTAACCAGCAACAACTACAAGACCTTTTTCAAAAATTGGCCAGTGTAGGACTTATCATTCAATGATACCTCTTTTGGTGTTCCCTGGGCAACTATCTGGCCTCCTTTGTCTCCGCCTTCGGGACCTAAATCAATAATCCAATCGGCATTTTTAATGATGTCTAAATTATGCTCAATCACTAAAACTGTATTGCCGTTGGCAACCAGACGACGCAGAACATATAGAAGTTTTTCTAAATCGGCAAAGTGCAAACCGGTCGTAGGTTCATCTAAAAGATAAAGGGTATGACCGGTGGATTTTTTACTCAATTCAGCGGATAACTTTACTCTCTGGGCTTCACCGCCGGAAAGAGTAGGCGCCGGTTGACCCAATCGAATATAACCCAACCCAACCTCCTTTAGCGTCAGTAATTTGGTGTGGAGGGGCGGAATATTGGTAAAAAACTCAGTAGCCTCATCAACCGTCATTTGTAAAACATCGGCAATATTTTTTCCTTTATAATTAACTTCTAGTGCATCGCTGGTATAACGCGCGCCCTGGCAAACCTCACAGGTCACATAAACGTCCGGCAAAAACTGCATCTCAATCTTAATTTGTCCCTCTCCTTGACAAGCTTCACAACGACCGCCACGAACATTAAAAGAAAACCGGCCGGGTTTATAACCTTTAATTCGTGCTTCCTGTGTCTGAGCAAAAGTATCACGGATATAAGTGAATGCGCCGGTGTAAGTTGCCGGATTTGATCGAGGAGTCCTGCCAATGGGCGATTGATCAATCAGAATCGTTTTATTTAGTTTCTCCGCTCCTAAAAGTCCTTTGCAGGTACCGGGTTTTTCTTTGTGGAAGGGATTAAAATGCAGCATTAATGCGTGATATAAGGTGTCGACAATCAAAGTTGACTTGCCGGATCCGGAAACGCCCGTGATGCAAATAAGTTTTCCCAACGGAAAGGTGACATCAATTTTTTTAAGGTTATGGTCGGAGGCTCCTAAAATAACCAAATGATTGTGTCTTGTGGTTCCGGAATGCTCCGAACTTTGAGCCCCAATTTGCTTCTGTTCCGATAGATATTTTCCGGTTAAAGAATTGGGGTCGCTTTTTATCTGACTAGGCGTCCCCTGGGCAATGACTTTACCACCATTTTCTCCGGCTCCCGGGCCGAAATCGAAAATCCAATCAGCCGATTCCATCATTTCCCGGTCATGCTCAACCACAATCACCGTGTTTCCCAGCTCCCGAAGGTTTTGCAATGAATGGATCAATCGTTGATTATCACGCTGGTGTAAACCTATTGATGGTTCATCTAAAACATACAAAACACCCGAAAGTCCGGATCCAATTTGGGAAGCAAGTCGAATTCTTTGCGCCTCCCCTCCGGCCAGAGAAACTGCGGAACGCCCGATTGTTAAATAATCCAGACCGACGTCCAGTAAAAATTTCACCCGACTTTTAAGCTCTTTAAAAATCGGTTTGGCAATTGTTTCTTCCCGCTCGTTGAATTTATGCCAGATTTGTTCCAGCCAATTCCCAAGATCCTCCATTGCGAAGTTGCTGATATCAACAATTGTTTTTTCATCAATAGTGATAGACAGTGCCTCTTTTTTAAGCCGGCCGCCCTGACACTGCGGACAAACTTCCCAACGCATATATTTTTCAATTTCCGCCCTGACAAAATCCGAGTCGGTTTCCTGATAACGTCGTTCAAGCTCAGCAATTATGCCCAAATAGACATCGCGGACTGTTGTTGAGCGGCCAAAGCGATTCCGTCCCGACACGGTATAAACTTCTTCTCCCGTTCCATAAAGAAGGATCTTTCTCTGCTCATCAGTCAACGCCCCCAGCAAATTTTTGATATCAATCCCGTGCGTTTTAAAAGCCTCCTTTAGAATTCGCGAAAACCAGGTTTCATGATCAAATAAACGGCTAAAGGGCAGGATTCCTCCCTCGGAAATCGAAAGTCGCGGGTTAAGAATCAACTCCGGATCAACTTTTAAAAGATTGCCGATGCCGGAGCAAGTCGGACAGGCGCCGTGAGGCGAGTTAAAGGAAAATGTCCGTGGCTCAATTTGGGCAATTGAAATATTACAGACCGGACAGGCAAATTTTTCTGAAAAAAGATGCTCCTCAAATTTTTTCGGTTTTTCCGGGAATTCAAACGAAGCGTCTAAAACTTCCGAAACTATTACCTCGCCCTCCCCGAGCTTTAAGGCTGTTTCAAGCGATTGGGAAAGCCGGGAACGATCCAGATTTTTGTCCAGAATCAGTCGGTCGATAACTGCCTCGATGGTATGTTTGTTTGTTTTAAGCAAAACAAACTCTTCATCCAAAGAAAAAACCTGCCCGTCAACTCTGACCCTGCGGTATCCTTTTTTTCGCAAATCTTCAAAAAGATCACGATACTCGCCTTTCCTATCGCGGATAAGGGGGGCCAAGATCAAAACTCTAACCGGAGGTTTCTTACGTTTTTCGCCCAGTGACAAAGAGGCATTAATAATTTGCTCCCGGCTTAAGCTTGAAATTTCCCGGCCGCAATTAGGGCAATGCGGATGACCCACGCGGGCAAAAAGGAGACGTAAAAAATCATAAATTTCGGTGATGGTGCCGACAGTTGATCGGGGGTTGTGGGAACCGGACTTTTGGTCAATCGAAATCGCTGGCGAAAGACCTTCGATCAGGTCAACATCGGGTTTGTCCATTACACCCAGAAATTGGCGCGCATAGGCAGAAAGCGATTCAACGTATCGTCTTTGTCCCTCGGCATAAATCGTATCAAAAGCCAGGGAAGATTTTCCCGACCCGGAAATACCGGTAAAAACAACCAATTTGTCTTTAGGGATTTCAACGTCAATATTTTTAAGATTGTGTACTCTGGCGCCTTTGATTATGATCTTGTTCATGGTTTTTTTATGCCATCCTGAGTATATTGTTGTCATTCTGAACGAAGTCCCTATCAAATCATGGCGAAGTGAAGAATCCCGGTTTAAATTTCACAAAAAGCCAGATTCTTCGGCCTTCAGAATGACAAATGAACCACTTATTTTACCACAAAATCGAAGCTAAAAAAAGCCCTTGTTAGATAGAAGGGTAGCATTTATTTAAATTTTGGCGGGACGAGTGTAAAGGGATGAATTTATCCCACACCCGCAATTAATAAAGGAGCGGTAAAGTGTGGGGGCATTCAATACTGATACCAAAGAGAGCGGTAACCAATTTTAGGAAACTATAAAGTAGAACCGCAACAATTCCGCTGAAGAACAATCTTGAGTAATACGCCTTGGTTGAAAATTTTAATATCACGCTCACCAAAATTATAAGTATACCTAGCGAAACTAAAAATAGCATAATATTATCCACCATATCGTAAACCAAAAAGTAATAAAAGAAGGGATAATGCAACCAATTGGGTAAAGAGACACAGGAAGATTGGGAATAGGAATAAATTAGATCTGCCAACGCAAATGGAAGAAAAAAGATAAGATAATAGATAAAAACTGACCTTAGTTTTTTCACTTTATATACACAGTATTCCAATTCTTACAATACTTGTCAATCTCTACTCACTTCCATTCCGAATAATCTTTATTTGATCGCGGATCAGGGCCGCGGTTTTGTTAGACCTGATTTCTCTTTTGTTTATCCTCGAGCTGCTTGGTTACCGTAACCCCATGTTTATTAACAAAAACAAATGGATAGCCGCTGGTGTCCTCATTTTGACGAAATTTGTTAAAAGCGTTTATGATGCTGTCAAAGGCCATTGAGTCTGACTCATTCTCGGAATGCACGACTCCGGTGTCCCAGTTATAATGGGATATCTCATGTCGTAGGGTAAAACCTGGTATTCGGGGCATCGGAAATCTTGGATCCAAATAAGAATCTTCCGGCCGAGGTGCCCGTGGCCCTCCAACTGCAAGATAGATAAAAACCTTTTTGGCCAACTCAGGATGTTTTTTAAAAAATTCCGGACCTCCGGCGGAGCCATTTATCATCCCTCCGTAACGCACATCTACTTCATCATAGACAAAATCCAGGGTTTTTTGCGGATTTTCTGCAAGCATCTGGAGTATTTTCCGATAAAGTTCCTGTCGGGACCGGTAGTCGTTCATCCATTCTTTATATTCCGCTTCAATATTCTCAGGAAGGGGCGGATCCTGATTGATTAGTTTCTGGAGTGTTTCAACCCACTCGTCCCTCTTTTTAATTTCGTCTTCATAATGTGAACTTACTTTAGAGATTTCATAGTCTTCAGATTTTTTGGTTTCGTGCGCGGCTTTCCACATTAATCTTGGTTCTTCCGGGAATGTTTTGTAGCCGCTATAATTGAGCGAGTGGCGTTCAACGAGAACAATAGCTACCTCGTCAAACTTGCCCTCGGCCGCGGCCTTAAATAGTGGAAATTCTAATACTCCTCTGCGTAAATAAAGTTCTGTCTTGGGGGTTTGATAAATTTTAATACGATTCTTTTTTAGCTCTTCTGGACTTAGAAGATCCTCTTTGACTTTTTCCGGAATAAGGCCACGCAAAAATTGTGCGGAATCTTTAGGTGAAACTGCGGCCATCCCGATTGCCAAACCGGTAGCCTTTAAGAAATTTCTTCGACTTATTCGTGGGCCGTTTGAATTTGAATCTTCAGTCATGAACCTATTATAGATGAACTCCGTTATGTTTCAAAATCTTAATCTGATCCCGAATTAAAGCTGCGGTTTCGAAGTCCAGGACCTTTGCGGCTTCCCTCATTTTTTTGGTCAAATGCTTAATTAACTTTTCCTTATCGTCAGCCAAAAGTGTGCCAATGGTTGCTTTTTCAAGATAAAGGTCAATAGGTATGGCTTGGACTTTTTCCTGACGATCAACAAGTCTGGGACGAAGAGGTTTTTGGATACTTTCCGGCTTAATTTTGTGCGCCAGATTATATTTTTCCTGGATCTTGCGTCGTCTTTCGATTTCTGCAATGGCCCCCTGCATTGAGCCGGTGATTTGATCGGCGTACATAATTACTTCGCCCTTAACATTTCGTGCCGCCCGGCCCATAACTTGAATAAGTGAGGTCTTGGATCTTAAAAACCCTTCTTTATCCGCATCCAAAATAGCCACCAGCGAAACTTCCGGTAAATCAAGCCCTTCTCTTAAAAGATTGATTCCGACAATAACATCATAAACTCCTTTTCTTAGACTCTCTAAAATATCAGCCCGGTCTAAGGTTTCAATTTCTGAATGGAGATAATGAACTTTTATACCTTTTTCTTCCAGAAAATTGGACAGCTCTTCCGCCATGCGCTTAGTCAAAGTGGTTGCCAAAACGCGCTCTTTCATTTTAGCTCTTTTTTCAATTTCGCGAGTTAAATCCGCAACCTGACCTTTTGTCGGACGGATAAAAATTGTGGGATCCAAAAGTCCAGTCGGACGAATAAGCTGCTCAACGATCGCCTCCGGTGATTCTTTCCGGGCAAGGTTGATTTCCCAATCATTAGGAGTGGCGGAAACATAAATTACTTGCCCAACCCGCTCTAAAAACTCCTCAAAACGCAAAGGCCGGTTATCCAAAGCCGAAGGCAAGCGAAAACCATATTCGGCCAAAACTTCTTTGCGGGCGCGGTCGCCATTGTACATTCCTCTTATCTGGGGAATTGTCTGATGGGATTCGTCGATGATTAACAAATAATCCTCAGGCCCGCCTCGGCTCGTCGTAGACGAGGCGGAGTAGTAATTTAATAACGTATAAGGCGGATCGCCGGGTTGGCGGCCGTCAAAATAACGGGAATAATTTTCGATACCCGGGCAAAAACCAAATTCTTTAATCATTTCTAAATCGTATTTTGTCCGTGTTTCCAAACGGTGAGCCTCCAAATGCTTGCCACCTTTTTTAAGTTCTTTAAGCCGAATTTTTAAATCGTTTTTAATCTCTTCCATTGCTTTTTCTTTAATATCCGGATTGGTCATATAATGTTTTGCCGGATAGATAACGGTTTTTTCTAAGTCTTCGATTTTTTCTCCGGTCATGGGGTCAAATCGCTCCATCTTTTGAAGATCATCACCCAAAAAATCAAGTCGCAAAGCCGAATCTTCATACGCCGGAAAAATCTCCAAAGTATCGCCCCGGACGCGAAAAGTTCCTCTTTTGAAATCAAAATCATTGCGGGCGTAATGGAGATAAGTCAGCTTATAAAGCAGATTTCGCAGTCCTCCTTTCCAGATTTTTGGCCCGAGTTCAATAATAAAACGGCCATATTCAACAGGTGAGCCGAGGTTATAAATCGAGGAAACCGAGGCGACAACCAGCGTATCTTTTCGGGTTAAAAGGTTGGTTGTGGCAGCCAATCGTAATTTATCGATTTCTTCGTTAATTTCCGTTTCCTTTTCAATATAAGTATCTGTTTGCGGGACATACGCCTCGGGCTGATAATAATCGTAATAGGAAACGAAGTATGAAACGGCATTTTTAGGAAAGAACTCGTGGAATTCCTGATAAAGCTGGCCGGCAAGAGTTTTATTGTGAGAAATCACCAGCACCGGTTTTTGCACTTGAGCGATGACATTGGCAATAGTAAAAGTTTTACCCGAGCCGGTTACACCCAAAAGGACCTGATTTTTAAAGCCGCGTTTGACTCCGGCCACAAGTTTTTCAATCGCCTCAGGCTGATCTCCCGTCGGCTTAAAATCGGAATGAAGTTTAAAATCCATAATGTTTTTACTGTCATTGCGATGGTCGAGAATTCGACCCGCGGCAATCTTTAATGGGATTACTTCGCTTTGCTCACAATGACGATTCCCCCGCACGCTAATTTTACCACAATTCGAGGCTAAATTGCGCTGAAGAACCAAAGCTTAAATCCTTGCGCTATTCTTATTAAGCATAAACAGGAGCCTATGGGTGGATTAGGTAGGACTCATACTTTTGACAAAGGAGAAGCGGTATGCTAATATCTGAGCAGAATGGTAGAAGAAAACCCACAATCACCACAAGAATTAGCTGCTCGAGAAGATTATAGAGCAGCCTTTTTAAGGGCTATGGCGTCTAGAGGTTTAACTAAAGAAGCAACAACTTCCATTCTGCAGGCACATTGTTTTCCTGTTTTAGAGGCAGAATGTGACGAAGATGATGGAGAAATTAATCTTCCAGACACATTAGAGACTGCTCTTTTTGCGCCTTACGGAGGGATACGAACACCGGAGGGCGACCCGAAACCAGTTTTTGTAAGGAATGTATCACTCTGTCTTAATGAAGGAAGAATTGATATTGAACCAAAACTCATAAATTACACCAGTGCGCCTAAAACCGAAGATTTTGTCACTATTGCTGAAGAAGACGGTTTTGGAAAAGCTGTTAGTTCTACAATTCTTTTTGATTTCGAGAAGGGGAGGTATTATTTTGAAGTTGCCAAAATAAATAAAAGCGGAGGGTTTACTGGAGACACCGACATTGAAGAGCATGAGCTAACTCCTGATGTGGTGACTGGTTTAACCTCATTTTTGGTAGATCTTAATAATAGACAGTTTAGTAAAGTTTCGATTTACAAAAATCCTCCAGATGATCCGGAGTCTCCTTTAAAACTCACGTTATCGGAAATTTAAGCCAACGGACTTTAAAACCAGATTATTCGCAACCCAATTTTACCACAAATTGATCCCTTTTTATCTCTTGACATAAGGGTTTTTTTTGGTAACATGATCTCTACCATATACTTCGCCTTCAGCTTGTGTAACTTTAAAAATTATGCCCGTTGTACTTTACCGCAAACAAAGAGAAATTTTAGAATTTATTTCCCAATACAATCAGCGCTACGGTTACGCCCCAACTCTTAAGGAAATCGGTGAATCAACCGGTACCTCAATCGCCACAATCTATGAACATGTTGAAACCCTTATTAAAAAGGGTGTTTTAACAAAAAAAGACGGACTTTCCCGAAGTTTGGAAATCGTTGACGACAAAATTCCTAAGATGGCCTCTGAAGGTGTTCAACTGCCTATCATGGGCTTTATTGCCGCCGGCGCGCCACTTGAGCCGCATACCGACCCCGATGCTTATCTTTCGGTTTCGCCATCTTTATTGGGAGGAAGCAAACCCCACTTTGTTCTTCAAGTCAAAGGGACTTCACTGATTGAAGATGGGATTTTGGAAGGCGATTATGTGGTAATAGAGCATCGGGATGATGCTAAAAATGGCGACTTAGTTGTGGCGATTTTAGAAAGCGGTTTGGCAACTTTGAAAAAGATTTATTTTGAAAAAGATCGCGTTTGTTTAAGGCCCGCAAATAAAGATATGTCACCGATTTACGCCACTAACGTCCGAGTGCAGGGAAAAGTTGTGGGGTTAATTCGCAAATACCTAGGCTCTTAACTTCTTGATTTTGTGATAAAAATACCCCATGGCCGCGACTACAAATAAACCCGCAATAATAAAATTGAATTTCCGGAAATAAACTTCAAGCACCTCCCAGTTTTCACCGAGCGTTGCGCCAAACTGGGTCAAAATGAATGACCAGATAAAAGAACCCAAGGTGGTATAAAGAATAAATTTCCAGATATTCATTTTCGAAATTCCGGCCGGCACGGAAATAAAAGTTCGCACCACCGGCAACACCCTTGAAAAGAAAACAATCAGTTCGCCATACTTATTAAACCAGGCTTCAGAGCGATCGAGATCGTCTTCGCTAATCAAAACAAACTTTCCCCATTTGCGGATTGAATTGCGGACAATCGGCCCCTGACCCCACCAGCCAAATGCATAAGCAATTAGCGACCCTACCAGATTCCCGGCTGTCCCGGCCAAAACTACAAGCATAAAATTAAGTTTTCCCTGTGCGGCCAAAAATCCACCAAACGGCATAGTGATTTCCGAAGGAATCGGGATGCAAGCGGATTCAAGCAACATCAAAAGAAAAATTCCCCAATAGCTGACGGTCTCGATAAAATCCGTAACCCATCCGAAAAAAAATTCCATGAAAGTTAAGCCTCCTTTTCTACTTTAATGGCCGAGTCGGGGCAAATCTGATCACAAATGGTGCAAAGGGTGCATTTTTGAGGGTCGACTTTCACCGAAGGTGTACTATAAACTCCCAAATCCGTCTCTGACTTGGAAATTGCCTGAAACGGGCATTTTTCAACGCACATGTAACAACTTTTACAAAGGCCGAAGTGAACTGTCCACTTTCCTTTAAATTTATCTCGATCAATTGCAGTAATTTTTCCCTTAAAATCTTTCATTGTGTCGCTCCCTCATCCAGCGCCTTAAAATCCAATTCCCGTAGTTCCGGCTGTTTTTCAAACCAATGGGCAAAACGTTCTTCCATCACCTTTTTAACGGCGTCCCTGGAGACCAATGATTGTAAACCAAGAATTTTCCCCAAGATCACAATATTCCAGGCTTTCGGCGAAAGAGTTGATTTTAGCCGGATACCATCAATTTCGCTGAGTGTTACCGCGGGACTCAAAATAACTCTTGTTTCCGGACCAATATAATTTTTAATCCGCTCCAGTGCTCGGTCGCAAAAGACTACTAGAATTTCCGCTTTTTCAAATTTCGGATAGGCAACTTCTACTTCGTCCAAAACCACAAAACCTAAAGAAACCCCACCTCTTTGTTCAACCCCGAAATTAGGAATGTATAGGGCACCCTTACCTTCCATAAAGGCGGCTTTGGCCAAAATCTCAGCCACAACCTGAACACCCTGGCCGCCTTCACCGGCTAAAAGAATTTTCATTGTGTTACTCCTTCAATCTGAGCCGCAGTTGTGAATTCTTTTTGAGGGTAAACTTTTTCTGTTTCTCTCAAAAATGCAATCGTTTCCCTCGCATCTGTTTTCCAGTTCAAAGGGCAATATGAAAGTGCTTCGACAAATGAATAAGCCTTTTTATTAATTTGGGTTTCGATTGCTTTCCTAATATAACCTTTTAAAATTAATTGTTTGGAAACCGAACCGCGAGCAACATAAGCATCATTTGTAACAATTGTACTCAAAAGCTCCGGACCCATAATTGCCCTGCCGGTTGTTTTGGGATCGCGGCCCGTGGGAGTCGTGGTCGTATTTTCATTTTCGATTGTTGTTGGCGCCATCTGACCACCAGTCATCGCATAGCAGGTATTGTTGACCAAAATTGTAGTAATTGGGTCATTGCGTAAACAGGAATGTAAAGTATGTTGAAGACCAATCGCATAACCGCCGCCGTCACCCATGTAGGCAATGACGATCTTTTCGGGATCTGCCATCTTAAATCCGGCGGCCACGGGAATGGTCCGGCCGTGATGGGTTTGGGAGGTTGGTAAATTAAAATAATCCCAGGCCAAAAGCGAGCAGCCGATATCGACCAGAAAGATGGTTTTATTTGCAATTCCCATCTCATCAACAACCTCACCCAGCATTTTTAAAACCAAGGGATGCCCGCAGCCAGGACAGAATTTATGAGGCTTGGAATCGGGTTTATAACATGCAGGAAATCTTGGATCCATACTTTAAGTTAAATAATTTTTAATTGTCTTTTCAATTTCCTCGGGAGTAAATCCCACGGCCGGTTTGTTAACTTCGGTTAAAGGAACATTGATCCAGTAGAGTTCGTCTTTAAATAACCTGGCCATTTGCCCCAACGCGGATTCAAAAGTGATAATCTGTTTGGCATTTTCCAAAACTTTGCCCGCCATTGTCGTTGGAAAAGGCCGCAGGGTTATCGGTCGAAAAAGGCCAACCTTAACACCTTGTTTTTGCAAATTCTCCACCGCCACTTTGGCCGCAGCTGCAACGATTCCATGAGCCATAACAACAGTTTCCGCACCTTCAGATTGACAATCCTCGGCCTCTTCAATTTCGGTTCTCATCTTGGCAAAATCATCACTATAGTTAAGAATAATCTCGCCTATTTCCTCTTCAAGATTATAGCAATTTCTGAGATTTACCCCCTCCTGCAATATTGATCCATAATTCATGATTCCGGATTCCTGCTTCTTGATTTCTACTGCCCCTTTCATTTTCCCCAAGTAACCATCGCCTAAAATAAATGTTGGAAAACGATATTGCCAGGCCACCCGAAAAGCCTTTTGCGTAAGGTCATAAAGCTCCTGAAGGGAAGAAGGTGAATAAACGATCCGAAAACCCTCTCCGTTGCCGCCGAAGCAAGTTAAGGCTACTTCTTCCTGCGAATAAATAACGGTTGAAGTTGAAAGTCCGCCCCGCTGCATAATCATTGCCACTGTGGGAATCCGCAAAGCTTCGGCCATCGAAAAGGCATCCTGCATCAAAACATTACCCGGGCCGGCGGTCGCGGTGAATGCCGGAACTCCTGCCAAACACGATCCAATAACCCCGAATCCGGCTGCCATCTCATCTTCGCTCTGTTGATATTTAAGTTGAGGGTTTTTTTCACAGAGGTTTACCCAGGTTTCCAGAATTTCGGTTGAGGGAGTGATGGGATAGGCAAACATCATTTTGGCGCCGGCATCGAGGGCGGCAGTTGCCAAAATTTCGTTCCCCATCATGAAGTGTTTATTATTGTCATCCATGCCGTACACCAGCTAGTTTCTCAGTAATAATTTCTTGCTGACATTTTCTACTCTGCCCGTAATTTGAGCATGTGGAGGGGCGAAAGGTGTTTCCATCTGGGGTTCCAATAAGGATTCCTCGCTTCATTTGCCTATCTAGATATGATGGAAATCCACCACCATCCACGCGTTTCATTTTTCCAAGAGGACATTCGAGGCAACGCTCTAATCTTAACATTATAGTATAATATCGACAGTAAATAACGAGTTTAAAATGGATTCCAAAGGCATTCTTTATATTGTATCAACTCCCATAGGCAACTTGCAAGACATCACCCTCCGGGCGCTTGAAATTTTAAAGTCGGCCGATTTGATTTTATGTGAGGACACAAGACGCAGCGGAATTTTACTGGCCAACTACCAGATTAAAAAACCACTTCTTTCTTATCAGGAATTCAATGAAATGCAGCGAATCCCGGAAATTATTAACCGACTAAACCAAGGTCAGAATATCGCTTTAATTTCTGATGCCGGAACCCCAACTATTTCCGATCCGGGATTTAAACTTGTGCGTGAAGCAATCCACCAGGGGAGTCAGGTGGTATCCATTCCCGGCGCTTCATCAATTTTAACCGCGCTTACCTCCTCCGGCCTACCAACAGATAAGTTTTTATTCCTTGGGTATCTTCCCAAAAAACCCGGCCACCGTCAAAAACTCCTCCACGACCTCACTACAATGATACATATTATTAGAGTGACAGTTATCTTTTTTGAAGCTCCACACCGGTTTTCAAAAACACTACAGGAATTAATGGAAGTTTTTGGAGATATTGAAATTGTCATCTGTCGCGAATTAACTAAAGTGCATGAGGAAATCAGACGAGAAAAAATATCAGAAGCCACTAAACATTTTGGACAAGTAGCACCAAAAGGTGAATTTACAATTCTAATTAACTTCGTCCAAGGCTGACAAACTCATTCTGGGAATTTGGCCGGTGAATCGCGGCCGCATAAACAACGGTAACTGGGGTGCGATCCAGTTCTCTGTGGGGTCTTTTTTCTTGGTGTACATAACCAACGATTTTGACTCTATCCCCTTTCCCCAAGTCAGCTCGTTTTACCAAATCTGCCCGATATCGGAATGTCTTAACCGTAATCGTAATATCGCCTTCGTCTGTTCTGAGTGGGAAAGCGGCGACAAGAATCTCATCCGGCTTTTTAGTTCCAAAATATGGTTTTCGAACTAGTTCTCCCGAAAGAACAACCTTTTGCCCCGCCGTAATTTGCACACCATTCTCTATGACGTTGGCCATAATAAAGTAGCTATATTAACTTAACAATCGCCTGGATAACTACCTCTGCAACTTTCTTCCAGCGGAAATAGTTCAGTTAATTCCCAAGGATCTGTTACGACCCGGGTTTTTCCATCTCCCTCTTCAATTGTCGTACAAGCTAGATCATCCGGACCTTTAACAACGCGGTAACCTTTGGCTACGCCTGATCCCCCGCACATTTCGTTATGCACCTGAACTCCTTTTTCTAAAAAAGATCCTGCCATGTTTTTCCTCCTTAATGGCTATTACTATAGCCTAAATTTTAAAAATGTCAACTCTTTAGGCATCGACTAAAACCGATCCGGCCTGAGGGTCTTCTACTGCAGTCAATAAACACCGGGTGATTAACCTTTGAGTCGCTGGAACAGTACTCTGATGTTCTCTTGTTTCCCATTCACCTTGTCTAGTTATTTCAGAGGTTTTAATCCGAGCAGCCTCATCTCCATCGACAGGAATACATAAGGCAGATAATCTTTCATGTATTGGGCCCATAAATTTCTCCTTTCAATATTCTTCAAGGGTTGAGGTGTCGCCAATCGGCAGACCCAATTCTTTTGCTTTGAGAATTCTTCTCATTATTTTACCGCTTCGTGTTTTAGGTAATTTATCAATAAATTCAATCTCGCGGGGGTAAGCATGACCGGCTAAGTGCTTTTTGATAAAGGTTTGAATCTCCACTAAGAAATTTTCTTCATCTTTTTTAGTTTTGATTTTAGCCTTTTGCTCAGAAGTCAAAACAATAAACGCTTTAATAATTTCACCTCTTAACTTATCAGGTTTACCGATCACCCCGGCCTCAACAATCCCGGGGTGTTCAACGAGCGCCGATTCGACCTCAAACGGGCCAACTCTTTCCCCTCCGGTTTTAATAACATCATCTGCCCGACCGATAAACCAAAAATAACCATCCTTATCTCGCCAGGCCCGATCACCGGAGATATACCATCCCTTTTTAAAATATGATCTGTACTTTTCCGGGCGGCGCCAGATCGTTTTCATCATTGACGGCCAGCCGGGTCGAATCGCCAAATTTCCCTCTTTTCCGGGAGCCAATTCTTTCCCGTTATCATCAACAATTGAAGCCGTAATTCCCGGAAAGGGCTTCCCCATCGAACCCAAACGTATTGGCATACAGGGATAGTTAGCCATTAAAATTCCGCCGGTTTCGGTTTGCCACCAGTTATCATGAAAGGGTAAACCAAAGGCCTTCAGTCCCCAACGGATTGGCTCCGGATTTAAAGGCTCCCCGACCGAACAAATATGCCGCAGGGATGAAAAATCATATTTTCTTGCCACTCCAAGTCCGGCTGCGGCCAACATTCGCACTGCCGTTGGTGCAGTATACCAGACATTAACTTTATACTCTTGAATTAGGGAATACCATATTTCGGGATCAAAACGTCCGGAATGAACCAAAGTTGAGGAGCCATTTGACCAGGAGCCTAAGATTTCATAAGCAATACCAGTCACCCAGCCAGGATCGGCCGTACACCAGTAGACATCATCTTCGCGAATATCCAAAACCCATTTGGCAGTCATATGCTCGTGTAAAATCGCCCGATGAACATGAACAACACCCTTGGGTTTGCCGGTAGTGCCGGAGGTGTAAAGCATAAAGGCCGGATCCTCCGGATCGGTTCGGGCAACTCGAATCTCATCTGAGGCTGAAGAGAGAAGTTTTTCCCAATCGTTTTCAATCACAATAACTTTTTCTAAATGGGGCAAGTTTTTTTTAACCTGATCAACACGGGGTTTTAATTCCTTGTTGGTTACAAGAATTTTAGCGCCGGAATTTCCCAAGCGATCTTCAATTGCCTGAGGGCCGAAAGCGGCAAACATCGTCCCGGCAATTGCCCCCATTTTTAAGGTCCCCAAAAAACCTATATAAAGTTGAGGGACTCTTGGCAGAAAGAAGAAAACCCGGTCTCCACGATCAACACCTAGACTCTTTAAAGCATTGGCAAATTTTGATGATAGGGCGGAAAGCTCAGTAAAAGTATATTTCTCCTTTTCGCCATTCTCGCCCACCCAATATAAAGCGATTTTATTTTTCCGCCAATTCAGGGCATTGCGATCAATAGCATTATAAGCGGCGTTTAATTTTTTACCGGGGAACCATTCAAGTTCTTTCTCAAAATCAGCCCAGCGAAAATTCCGCCGCATCTTGTCGTAATCAGCAAGATTTGGAGAAACCCGAAAATAGGATTTAGGCTTAAGAATCGTCTCACTCATTATCGAGTTATAAATTTTTTATCCAGTTCTTTCAGCCTTTCCATGATGCCTGTATATTCAAGCTCGCCCAAACCCAGCATCGCCGGACCAAAAAAGCCTTGTTCGCGAATTGCCATGACTTTTCGGGCGGCTTTCTCACGAACAAAGTCCCAAGTTGGATGATCAAAAAGGTCAACATGCTCAGTCAATTTTCCTTCATGAATACAAAAACCGGCGGCTGAAATAATCGCAGGCCCATCGAAATGAGAAATAGTCGAGTTAAGTTTTACGGGCATCAGCGGAATATTGTGACTTCCGCGGCAATCTCCACCAACATAGGGTGTAATTGCATAGGGTGAAAGAATTTCGCCCGTGGCGGGGAAATTCTTCTGAACCCGCACCAACGCCACCGGGTCGTCTTTACCCGTATATTTCCCGGCAATATTGTGAAGACGCATTGTGGAAACGGCCGCAGCCTGTTCCCCAGTTTCTCGTGAATGGATACTTTCAACCACATATTTTTCAATATCGCGCAATAAAGCGGCGATATTATAAAGATCCTCCGGCGCATTTAGTTTAATAACGCGGTCAGATTCCGTATTTGAAACATCCATAATGGTATATTCAAAACCCTTACTCATTTCCGGAGAAATTAAAAGCCCTGGGCAATGAAAAGGATCGGCAAAAGAAAGATACATAGGAAGGTTAAAAGCCCCCGGTTCGGTTTTATCGGCCATAAAAAGAACAAACGGTTCATTGGGTCTTTCGTCAAATTCCATCTCGGCATAAGCCGGTCCCATACCTTTAACATTTCCAGAAAACGAATCCTTCAAAAGATCCTGGCCGGCACCATAAAGACCTTGAGATCGGGCAACTTCCGTACCTTTGATAAAAGCATCCCAAGCTAGCTTATGAACCGGCTCGGCCATTACTCCATGGGTATGGGCCATCAAAATGGAAACATCATCGCCGGTATGAAAAATTGCGTGGTCTGTAAGAATATTTGCGCCCGCCTCTTCAACATGTCGTCTCACAGCGTCGATAAGAGCGTTGGACGGCTTGACGTGTCCCGCAAGCGATCCGATATCAGCTTTAATTATGGAAAGAGTTATTTTCATACAACCTCCTTACGGTCAATTAAATTTCTTCCGGTCATTTCTTTCGGTTTTTCAATGTTGAAAAAACCAAGAATGGTCACAGCGATATCGGCCAGCATTCCAGGCGGAATTTCACTACCGGTTCCCCGCAATTCGTTCGAAACTAAGACGCAAGGAACGGGATTGGCGGAATGTTCGGTCCCAATTTCGCCGGTGTCCAAATGGACCATTTCTTCCACGTTACCATGATCTGCAGTGATAATGCAAGCCCCATTTTGGCTAAGAATTTTTGCCACAATTTTGCCTAAACATTGGTCAACAACCTCACAGGCCTTAATACCCGCCTCAAGCACACCGGTGTGTCCAACCATGTCCGGATTGGCGAAGTTGACCAAAATAAAATCGTATTTATTTTCAGCGATTTTTGATAAAAGAAAATCGGTTATTTTAAAAGCGGACATTTCCGGTTGGAGATCGTAGGTGGCGACCTCCGGCGAAGGAATAGTCACCCAATCTTCACCTCCCGATTTATCCTCATGCAATCCGTTAAAATAATAAGTAACAAACCGTTCCTTCTCGCTTTCAGCCAAATGTAATTGCTTTAAACCCTTTTTGGATATAATTTGATTTAGAGGATTCTCTACCTTAAACGGAGGGAAAGCGACTTTTACCGGTAAATTATTATCATATTGCGTCATTGTTACAAAAAATAAATTTTTTACCAGCTCGCCCCGGGAAAATGAAGAAAGCCGTTGATCCGAAGTCGGAATCTTTGATTTTTGATAATATTCTTCCGCATACGGATCAAAAGAACTGGCAACTTGCCCGCCTTTAGATTCCAGATTTTGTAGAACAAGCGACCGAGTTAGTTGGCGTGGCCGGTCAATCCGAAAATTGAAAAAAATTGCCGCATCGTTTTCACTCGCACAAGCTACCGGCTTTCCGTCTTTTAAAATTATCGTCGGCAAAATAAATTCATCTGTTCTTCTTTCGCGATATGAATTTTGTACCGCTTCCTCAACGGAATTTGCGGTCTCGCCTTGCCCTAAAACAATGGCCTCGTATGCTTTTCTTGTCCGTTCCCACCGATGATCACGATCCATTCCGTAATACCGACCGCCGATGGTAGCCACCTCTCCAACTCCGAGATTTTTAATTTCTTCCTCAAGCTGCTTAAAATAAAGCAGGGCAGAAGTTGGCGGCGAATCTCGCCCGTCAGTAAAAAGATGTAAAAAAACTTTTTCAAGACCTTGCTCTTTGGCAAATCGCAAAAGGGCAAATAGGTGACCGATTGAAGAATGAACTCCGGCGGCGCCAATTAAACCCAAAAGATGCAGACTGGAATTAAATTTTTTAACGTGGTCGGCCGCGGCTAAAAATGCTTGGTTGGTAAAAAATGATCCGTCGGCAATGGCCGTGTTAATTCGAACAAGATCCTGGTAGACTACGCGGCCTGCCCCTAAATTAATATGACCTACCTCGGAATTACCAGCCTCGCCACTGGGCAACCCGACGGCTTCTCCGGCTGCCCCAAGTTGAGTATTGGGAAAGTTCGCAAGAAAACTGGTGAAATTAGGTGTTTTGGCCAAACTTGCCGCGTTGCCTGGATTTGGAGAAGCTACTCCCCATCCATCCATAACGATTAAAACGACGGGTTTAAGCGGGGAAGAGCTCATTTTCAATTTGGGAAAGACGATTGTATTTTGCGACCCGCTCTCCTCTGGCCGGCGCGCCAAATTTTACATAATCTGCGGCAATGGCCACGGCTAAATCGGCAATAAAAGTATCAGTGGTTTCGCCGGAACGATGAGAGACAACGGTTTTAAAAGCGCTTTCTTTTGCCAGCTTGATGACAGCCAAAGTTTCAGTCAGGGTGCCGATTTGATTGGGTTTGATTAATATTGCATTTACGGCTTTTTTTTGGACGGCTTTTTTAAGCCGCTCCAAGTTAGTCGTTAAAAGATCATCACCCACGATAATCAATTGCTCCCCTAGTGTTTTGGTCAATTTCTCCCAATCGTCCCAATCATCCTCATTTAGAGGATCCTCAAGAATTAACAGATGGAAATTTTTTTGGAGCTCTTGGTAAAATGCAATCATTTCATCTGTAGAAAGCGTTTGTGAGCGATCTTTAATCTGATATCCTCGCATTTTTTTTAAGTTTGAAGCAGCCACATCCAGGCCTAAAAAAACATCATAAGAAGGATGATACGGGGTTTGCTGGATCGCCTCCAGGAGCATCGCCAAGGCATCGGCATTTGTAAGAAGGTTGGGAGTTAATCCGCCCTCATCACCGATTCCAAATACGGAACCGCGCTCTTTAAGTGTGATTTTTAGGCGTTGATAAACTTCCACTCCTAGCTTTAAAGCATCGCGATAGGGGGTGCTTGTTGCAGGTATAACATGGAACTCTTGAAAATCCAGATTATCTCCACCATGTTTACCGCCGTTGATTAAATTAAAAATGGGGGTTGGCATCTTTTCTACCGAAATCGGGAGATTAATATTAAACGCCAGTTTATTAATATACTTGTAAAGCGGCAAGCGTGCGCTCTGAGCGGAAGCAGTACAAAGCGCCAAGGAAACGCTCAAAATAGCATTTGCGCCCAATTTACTCTTATTGGGAGTTCCATCCATTTTAATCAAAAAATCATCAATTTCTGCCTGATTCTCGGCTAATTTTCCCAAAAGAGCCGGAGCAATAACTTTGTTGACGTTATCCACAGCTTTTAAAACACCCATTCCCCCCATACGTCCCTGATCATTGTCGCGAAGCTCAACGGCCTCATTTTTTCCAACCGAAGCACCAGATGGTACTGCGGCAACTCCCCAAGCGCCATCATCGAGAACCACAACTGTCTCCACAGTCGGATTCCCCCGAGAGTCCAAAATTTCTCTTGCTTGAACAGCTTGAACCTTAGCCATGATTAGCACCTTTTAAAACCCGTCTTTTTTCTGCCTCGTAGACAATTTGTCGTGTATGATCAACCGCATCCGGGGTAACCGAAACGCTCGTTATCCCCCAATCAACTAGTTTTTCGGTTATTTCCGGGTAAACACTGGGCGCCTGTCCACAAATCGATGAAGTCACTTTATATTTGTGGCAGGTTTTGATAACCCTTTCCAGAGCCCATAAAACTGCTTCGTTGCGCTCATCAAATTCAGGGGCCACTTCAGAGTTATCGCGATCGGTTCCTAAAATAAGCATTGTTAAATCGTTTGAGCCAATAGAAACACCGTCAATTCCGGCTTCAATAAATTTTTCTAAAAGAATGACATTTGAAGGAATCTCAACCATCAATAACAGTTTAAATGATGGAGACCGACTAAGTCCAGAAAGTGCAATTAGTTTTTTTACCTCCTCCAATTCTCTTACGGTCCTCACAAAAGGAATCATTAACCAAAGATTTTTAAAACCATACTTATTTCTTACGGATTTAATTGCCTCAAGTTCTAGCTCAAAAACCGCCGGATCGTGAATATAGCGAAAACATCCGCGATAACCAAGCATCGGGTTTGGTTCCTCCGGTTCGTAGGCCCGTCCGCCAATTAAATTGCGATACTCATTAGTTTTAAAGTCAGTAGCGCGGTATATCACTGGTCTTGGCGAAAATTGTTCACAAAATATCTTCAAATTATTCGTCATTGTGTTAATGAATACATTTTGTTTTCGATCATGAATTAATTTTTTGGGATGAACGCCTATTTGAGCAATCATAAATTCTGCCCGCAGGAGACCAACCCCATCAACGTTCATTTTTGCGACTTCTGCAGCCCTTTCCGGTTCTGCAAGATTAACATAAACTTTGGTCGCGGTTTTAAGCGATACCGCTTCGACGGCGAGGCGCGTAGATGGCGGAGCATAAATTTTCCTCCGGGTACCTGGTAAAAGATGGATGCCACCAAAAAATATTTCACCGGTTGTACCATTTACAGTAATACTCATACCATCTTTTAGTATTTTTAAGGCACCCTCTGTGCCGACAACACAAGGAATCCCAAGTTCGCGCGAAACAATGGCCGCATGAGAAGTCCTTCCGCCTCTCTCTGTAACAATTGCTACCGCTTTACGCATCGCCGGGACAAAATCAGGATTGGTTTGCGGAGCAACCAAAATATCCCCGGCTACGACGCGCTTAATTTGTTTTGGCGAAGTTATGATTTTAACGCGGCCGCTAACAATCCCGGGAGAAGCAGGGTCTCCTTTAAGAATCACTTTTAATTTTTTGATTGCCTCTTCCGATCTTTCTTCCTCTTTGAGCTCCTTGGTTACCGTTACCGCCCGTGTTTGGAGGATATAAATTTTATTTTTAAAAATTGCCCATTCGATATCCTGAGGATGATAATAATGTTTTTCGATTTTTTTGCCCAAGGCGGCAACGTCTCGAATCTGCTGGTCGGTCAATTTTTGTCGCTTTAAAAGATTTTTAGGAACTCGCAATTCAACATTTCGATTCCCCTTTTTAATAAGCATCATTTCCTGTTGGGAAACCTCCTTGGCTAAAATTTTTAAGGACTCCTTATTAACTTCATAATGATCAGGTGTTACCTGCCCCTGAACAATCATTTCTCCTAAACCATAAATCCCCTCTATCACGATTTTTTTCTTATCAGTCGTAACCGGGTCGATGGTAAACATTACGCCGGAAAGATCCGATTCAATCATCTTCTGAACTGGAACTGCGATACCAACTTTAAAGTGATCGAATTTTTGCTCCTGACGGTAAAAAATCGCCCTTGGTTCAAAAAGCGATGCCCAACATTCCTTAACTTTCTCAACAACATTGGCTTCCCCTTTTACATTCAAAAATGTTACCTGCTGGCCGGCAAAAGAGGCAGTAGGAAGATCTTCGGCAGTGGCAGAAGATCGAATGGCAACTAATGGTTCTTTAAGCGCGGTGGTGATTTTTTTGAGCTTACTTTCGCGGTGATAAACTGGTGCATCATAATAAGCCAATTGCGAATAATAATCGGTAATTTTAGAGCTGACTTCCGGAGGAATTTTGCCGGAAAGTATTAGTTTTTTAGCCCTCTGGGAAGCCTGATTTAAAGCGGTTGGATCGGAGATTTTTAAATTTTTCAAAATTTCCTTGATTTTTGGTTGAAGATTGTTGGCTTGAAGAAAATAAAAATATGCTTGGGCCGTAACAATAAAGCCCGGAGGGACAGGAAGGCTCATCTGAGTCATTTCCCCCAAATTAGCCCCTTTGCCGCCGACAATCCCGACATCGCCCTTATCAACTTCTTTAAACCAGACAGCAAATTTTTTGTTGGTCATAATTCACTTTTACTATAACTAATAATCCATTATTTGTATACAATTTATACTCTTAGCTGGCAGATGAGTACTTTAATTCCTCTTTAAAGTAATCGACCCACGGTATTGGTGCCGGATCAATCTCATAGCTCAATGCAAGAGAAAAACTCAGGAAACTACCAAACCAGAGGGTTTCCAGAGCTTGAAGAAATTTATTTGAATTTTCAGTTTTAAATTCAGAGCTATTAATATTATTTTTCTGGACCACGGTTTTAGTCAAATCTAAACGTTTCCTAATTTTTTCGCTGTAAAGATTAGAATTTAAGAATAGGAAATCTATATTTTTTTCCTGCGGATGTTTTAAGGCTTCAAGGAGATGATGGTTTAACTCAGGTAAAAGGAAATAAAAACTCATAGTTTTACTATTCTCATTAAACTGATTGGCTAAAACATGAGCGTTACCGCTTAAAAATTCAGCCGCGATAATAATTGGAATACGATTTTTTAACGATTCCGCTTTTTCCCCGGCCTGTTTTTTAATACGCTCCTTACTGCTGTTTAACTGATCGATAAAGCCACGAACCTCCTCACCGTTTATCTTTAAAATACCCGCTTTCATTAAAAGACCCATCTGACCCAAAGTTGAATAGCCAAGTCCAATTCTTGGTTGTCCGCAAAAGTTAAATTTAGGCTCAAAAATATAGCCGGGAAAATTGTTTTCAGATAAAAATTTCCCTAAGTCTCCTCCGGTTGTAATGCCTAAAATCTTAGCTTTTTTCTCTTTGGCTTCTTGCGCGCAAGCAAGTGTCTCTTCTGTTCCGCCACTATAACTGGAAAGAACCACCAAGGTTTTCTCATTAACATACTGAGGAAGGTGATAATCATTTACGATTTCAAGCGGCGGCAAATCTTGTCCAAAATTGGCCTTGATAACCGCCGAACCTAGAGCCGAGCCGCCCATTCCGGAAACCACGATATTTTCAATATCTTTATAGTTTTCAGGAATGGGTAACTGACGTGTCTCTTCCCAAGCTTGAAGGCACTGTTGAGGTAGTGCCTCTATCGACTCCAGCATCTGGCTCTTATCAAGTTCTTGAATTTTCTTTTTATCATCAAGATTCATTATTTGATTCCTCCGTTAGAATAGTTTCAATAATTTTTTTAACACGGGGATCGATTGAAATTTCTTTTAATTTTGTTCTATACTCCGGGTTCATCTTTTTAATCATAAAACGGCATTTTAAATCTATATGATCACCAATTTCTTCATAGTGCTGTCTTAGAAGAAGCGAAAAATATGACAAGGCATCAGCCGTTTGCAGTATTTGTAACTCCTTATCATTGGATTGTGAATTATCATGATTAGCAATCAAAAATTTCACCTTCTTGGTCATCACATCGCCATACCCATTATCCGTCATTATTTTCGCAGTAAAGTTAGCACTTCTATCAGCATGTTGACGTTTATATTTTTCATAGTGCTGAATATCTCCTTCATTATAAGCACTGTAACTAAATCCGCTCTCGATACGATCGACGTCATGAAAGAGAGCGGCAATCTGTAAAGGAATACCAGCAGTAGGATCGATCTCTAAAACCCATTTAAGGGTATCTTGTGCATGAGCCGGTTCAAGGCCGGCAGAAACAGTTTTGGTTCGTTCGGGGTATCGATTAAAAATCTCCTCAAGAATTTTTTGCATTTTTTTAACTTTTTCTTCGGGAGAATAATTCTTAAAATACCTCATCTTAACCCGATTTCCACTCTTTGCTGATTTCCGAATATTTATCCATTTTAGAGTGAAAAATCTGTTTAATCTCATCAACCCCTTCGTTATTTTTAGCCTCAAAAACCATGACCAAAACCGGCAGATTTGACGATGCCCGCACCAATCCCCAGCCTTGCGGGAATTTTACTCTGGCCCCGTTAATATCATTTACCTCATAGCCATCATTTTTAAATTCCTGGGTTAATTTTTCTACCACCTGATATTTAACCTCATCCGCGCAGTCAACATGAAGGGTTGGGGTTGTAACATATTGTGGAATTGTGCTCATGATTTGAGAAAAGGTTTGATTTTGAGAAGACAAATAGTCTAAAAGACGCAGGGCGGTAAATACGCCATCGTCAAAACCATAGTAAACCGGGTCGCCAAAGAAAATATGGCCGCTTTTTTCGCCCGCTAAAGGAGCTTTCTCCTCCCAAAGCTTAGCTTTAATATAAGAGTGTCCGGTGATCCACATAATTGGATTTCCACCATGAGCACGAATATCGTCATCCAATGCTTGGGTTGCTTTGACATCAAAAATAATTTTACTGCCCGGGTTTTGAGACAGAACCTGTCTTGCCAAAAGAATTAGAAATTGATCCGGAAAAATATTAGTACCCTTCTCATCAGTTGCACCAAGTCGATCACCATCGCCGTCGAAGGCCAAGCCAATATCGGCGCCAGCCTCAAGCACCTTTTTGCCAGTATCCTCCATCATCTCAACTAATGATGGATTAGGATAATACCTTGGAAAATCCCAGTTTAGATCCGTATAGATCTCAACCACTTCACATCCCGCTTTTTTCAAAATTCCGGGAACGAAAGCACTGGCGGTTCCATTACCGGTGTTTACCACCACTTTCATCGGCTTTGCCAATTTAATTCTTTTCAAAAGATCTTCGGTATAAATTGGAAGAAAATCTTCCTTCCTTACAAGTCCATGCCCAGAAACAAAATCTTCAGAAACGGTAAGACCGTAAATCTCCTTCATTTCCTCCGGAACAAGGGTGTGGGAAAAACCAAGAGCCAGCTTAAAACCCGACCAACCATTAGGGTTGTGAGAGGCGGTAATCATAGCACCCCCGCGTGTATTGTAATGGTATTGAGCAGAGTACATCATTGGAGTCAAAATCATCCCTAAATCAATAATATTGACTCCAGTTGAAGTCAAACCACGAATAAAGGCGTCATGAAAACGCTGAGAGCATTCCCGAAAATCATAACCCAGGGCCGCCTGATCAATATTTCTGCGCACAAGCATCGTTCCATATGCTTTGGCGATAATTTCAACAGTGCTTTCATTCAACTCATCGTCAGCAACTTTTCCCCGTAAATCATACTCGCGAAACATTGTTTTTTTAAGATTAGCCATATTTTTATTGTAGTTGAAATGAAAATTCTATCTGTCATCCTGAGTCCGGCGTAGCCAGACGAAGGATCTTAATTAGATTCTTCACTTCGTTCAGAATAACAAGTATGTTTCAATCACATTCTTAATTTTAGAGGGTAGCAAGAAAAACTTCAAGAGTTTTAGTAAGATCAAAAGCCGATTTCCCGGTTTTGAGATTACATTCAATATCAAAAATTCGTTGATAGATCCTGCGCAGTTTTTCCCGGCCAAAAAGCTTCCATTGCCGCTCAAGCTTTAAACGCTGCCAATCGGCCAAACGGTCAATTTCCTCCAGGCCCGATTTAATACCATCATTCAAGAAAAGGAGCATTCGAAAATGTCTTGCGAGCATATGGAAAACAAGCTCAGCTTCTTTATGGATTATCGCTTCGCGAAAATCGGCCACCAATTTTTTATTTTCGGCTGATCCGAGACGATCTAAAAGACGAAAGAGGCTGGGATCAAGTTTAAAAATTTTAATCGTTGCTTTCGGAAAAGTTTTGGATAACCCTTTTAATTCTTGACCTTCCCACAAGATAACATCGGGGCTGTTTTCATCCTTCAAGTACCGAATTATATTTTCTTGACCTTTGCTTTTCCTCGCGCTTAAAAGATTTTCAAAAATTACTAACCTTTCCTGCCCAAAAAGTGATCTGCTTTCTAAGGCTTGTTTTATTTCTTCCAGAGTAAAATTACCGGCTGTGAAAGTGATTATCTCCAGATTATTTTTTTTCCTTACCTCAAAGAGTTCCTGACGGCTTTGAACGGTGTTTTCACCATGAAAGATAATCATTTTTTAAATTCCTTTAGTGATTCCTGATAAACTTTAAATAACCTCTCAATTCTTCTATGGGTAATTCCTTCGCCTCTTCCCCGGTGGGGAAGAAGGGCACCGGAAAAGTTTTTAGGAATATGCAGCAACTCATGGATTATTACTTTTTTTTGTTCTTCCTCGGAAAGCTTATCAAACCTTTCCGCAATTACTTCAATAACATAGGCTGAAGGAATACTGAGAGCCAATTGCCAAACTCTTGGCAAACTCCAAATTCGAGCCTGCGCCCGGGTTTTGGACCCAAAACTCCGAAAACAAATAATACGATCGGTTTTAACGTGCTGGAAATCTAAATGAAAAACAATTTTGGTCAATACCTTCTGTACGTCATGAGCTGGAAACCAGTCCATTATTGCTCCGATCCGATCCCAATGGCTTCTATCGCTTCATTCAAAATTTTTTGGTTGGTTTTACGGTAGCCAATAATTTTTCCGGCTTCATCCGGAGTAAACCATCTTACTTCTGTAATTCCTTCTTCTTTCTGGGGGACCGGCGTTTCTTCTCCTTTTGTTTCAAAAAGATAATAATGGACAGTTTTATGTATAAGATCTCCTTCCCAACGATACCAGTACTTAATGGGTTCAAGTTCCTTAAAAAAAACCAGCTGCTGAATACCGGTTTCTTCACTTACTTCTCGCTGAGCAGCATCCCGGCTATCCTCCCCTGACTCGATAAGCCCTTTGGGGAAGGTCCAGCTATCATTTTGATCTTTTAGAAGTAAAAAACTTACTTCCTTATCATTTTTTTTGAATACAACGCCACCAGCGGATGTTTCTTCTCGCATAAAGTTGAATAGAACTTAAACCAAATCCCGTGCTTAATTTCCCTTGAAAATTACGTCTCCTTCTTTTACTTTCTGATCGGTTCTTAAACCAATTGTCTGTCCCTTTTTGGCTTGTTGGATTTGCTCGTGTTCAATTTGCATGGATTCCACTTTCTGAACAAATTCATGATCGGAGCCGGAAATCTTAATTTCATCTCCCAAAGAAAAAGGTTTTTGAACCTCTACAACCGCGACACCAATTTTATCGTAATAATGGGTTATTTTCCCCAATAGCTGATCGGCCATTATCTCACCCCCAATCTGACTATTAGCCATTAAGTGTGCTTGTCGGCTACGACGTAGGCCCCATAAGCTTCAGGCTTGGTCTTAACGCAGAAACCATTTCCGGCAACCATCCCCACTACCTCCTTAATCATTTCGCGGGTCTGCCCGAATTCACCGACATCAATGTGGATTTCCAAATTGTAATTTGAGACTTGACCGTTTAAGTGCTTTTTGACGGCCGGCACCAGTATTTGAGCTAAATTGAGTGAAAGCATGGTTTCGGTATATATTTTATTTCTAAGCGTTGGGACTTTGTTTTTTTTAATTTTTTGCCAGAAGTAGCGGCCGCCCCGACCATGCCGATGCACAACAATTGCCGTGACAAAATCAACCTCTGCGTGCCCGTTTACTCTTTTTTCCTGAGAATCGCTACCAATAACGAGACTGTAGTCGGACCCGGAGTCTTCTTGCAGAAATTGGCAAATAGCGGAAACGGTCTCATCAAGTGATAATTGACCCAAAGTGGGATTAGTAAAACTATCTACCATCCTCCGAATTTTAGCATCTTCGCACTTGAATCGCAACTGACTAGGCCGATTATTTGGCGATTTTTTCCCAGGGGAAAATGTCGCGGCCGAAATGTCCGTAGGCGGCGGTCTTGCGATAAATCGGTTGCAAAAGATCCAAGCCTTTTACGATTCCGGGCACCGACAGATCCAAAAGATCCCAGGCGAATTTTTCGATTTTCTTTTTGTCAACCTTGGCCGTACCGAAAGTCTCAAGGGCCTTAGTCAGGGGATCGCGCTGGCCAATGACATAAGCCACTTGAATCTCGCAGCGATCCGCCAAACCATTGGCCACCACATTTTTGGCCACATAGCGGGCGGCGTAAGCTGCGCCCCGATCAACCTTGGTTGGCTCCTTGCCGGAAAAACAACCACCCCCGTGCCGTCCCATTCCGCCGTAGGTGTCAACGATGATTTTGCGGCCTGTCAATCCAGTGTCGGAAGACGGACCTCCGATTTCCCAACGCCCGGTTCCGTTAATAACTAACTTTTTCTCGGGAATTTCAAATTTATACTTTTTTAAAACAGGTTTAACGACCTTTGCATAAAGATCTTTTTTAAGTCGGGCGTTGCTAATTTTGGGGTCGTGCGGAACAGCCAAAACCACCCCTTCGATACTTTTAGGCTCGCCGTTTTCATAAAGAACCTTCACCTGACTTTTTCCATCCGGCCGCAAATAGGGTAAGACTTTCTTCTCGCGCATTTCATCCATTTTTTCAACCAGCCGATGTGCCAAGAAAATCGGCATGGGCATAAAATCGGGGGTTTCGTTTGTTGCATAACCAAACATCATCCCCTGATCTCCGGCGCCGCCGGAATCAACACCCACAGCAATATCCGGAGACTGTTCATGAACTAAACATAAAATTGGTGACTTGTGAGAAAAATTATAAATGTGATTATCATAGCCCAAATCCTTAATCACCTTGCGGGCGATTTTTTCGTAATCAATTTTGGCGCCCTTTTTCATTTTTACTTCACCCGCAATCGTGAGATGGTTGACCGTTGCCAAAACCTCAACTGCCGTATGCGCCTGAGGATCGTGAGTCAAACAAGCGTCTAAAATTGCATCGGAAATTTGGTCGCAGATTTTATCGGGGTGACCAGCCGCCACGGATTCTGAAGTAAAATACTGGTAGTTCATACCTTCCCTCCTTTAGGAAAATAAAAATAAAGTCTGTAACTTCCACAGTAAAACTAAAAAACTCTTCCTGAAGAAGAGTTTTCCAAGGGTTCTCCGATATTATATCGGAGCATATCTTTCCCTTCTTAGGGTCTAGATTTAGCACCTTACTCCGATCTACTCGTAGGAGGTTGCTGGAGGATCATCAGGCTAGTTCCCGCGTCCCCCGATTTAATCGGGGAACTCCCCTCGCTCTTGATAAATTTTTATTTAAATGTTAATCCAGCTTAAACTAAATTTTCTCGCTTGTCAAGCCAACTGGTGTTCTGACTCTGGCTGATCTTTGCATCTCTATAAGAGGCCCAAAATCGTCTTGGTCTCCTGGATCTTCCGTCATAAATCTACCTTCGTTATTTTCGCGGTACGTCTCTTTTAAATTCGCTTTGAGTTCTCCGCCCGGCGTTCTTTCCTTTTTAAAACACCAAAATCGATAAGCTCCCGATACAGTCGGAGTTACAATCGTAAACTCCGGCCCATCATTATCGACCCGAGGATGCCTTCCAATTTTAGATAAGTCAACTTCTTGAGACATAAAGTTTGAAATTAATTATCCCCCATATTACTTTCAAGCTGCTTAAGATAGTGCACATCATTTTTAATATCCGGCATGTCCGCAAATAAAACCCCCATTCTATCCCCCATAAACACCTTTTCTACCCTTCCCAATGGGTCGTAAAACACGACCCGCTCCACTCGCACATCTGTTCCGTCGGTCTCAACAAACCGCATCTCAGTTGGGATTCTATCTTCATACCCTTCTTTACCGTCACGCCTAGCGTGTTTTCCAAATTTATTCAGTTCAACAACTGGCATATTTTTAAAATAATTTGTATATAATACAGATAAATTTGAAGTGTGTCAATTTCCCCTATCCTATACTTAGGAACTTATAACGGAAGCGGTCTTTCTCCCGCCAGTATTTTTGAAACCTTTTTGCCCATTCCCTTTTCCAGAATTCAAAAGAAGGTAAAAATAATTTTCCATCCCGGTAGCCAAGCCAAAAGGTCTTTTTCATAAAATGATGAGCGGCAATTTGTGCGCAGACATAGGCATCGCGCTCGTTTTGATTCTTACAAGATATTTCCTCCGCATCTTTTAAAACAACTTTAGCAAAAGTTGGAAATGTTTCGATTAGGTTTTCATTTAAGAAAAATCCATAAGAAGCAATTCTTGAAACGACTTCCATTCCGTGATAACTCAATCGCCAAATAGCCGCCGGCGGAACGGGGTTAACTTGATATTGACGGAAGGGTTTGGTTGAGAAAAACTTTTCCCAGAGGCGCATTTTTCCTTTTCCCGGGCCCAAAGTCAGCGGCGCATCAATGGCGATAACTTTGATCTGTTTTAGATATGGTTCCAGATACGAAATTAGGTCTTCGCCTTTTACTACTATGCAATTGCGGCAATGTTGAGGATCGATCTGAGGACTTCCGTTAACGATTTTTAAAAAGCAAACTCCGGTTGTTTTTTGTAACTTACCGCCCAAATCAATACCACAAACCAAGATGGTCTTTGACATACATCAATTGTAGCATACGGCTCGGACGTGCTAAACTGAAAACACAATGCGAAAAATTACCATCATACTTCTGCTTGGGATTATCATACTTGCCGCTTTTTTACGCTTATATAAAATTTCTACAAATCCTCCGGGTCTTTACTGGGATGAGGCTTCCATCGGCTATAACGCTTATTCAATCTTGCAGACAGGAAAGGACGAACACGGAGAATTTTTACCGCTAGCCTTCAAATCCTTCGGTGAATATAAATTACCGGTTTATATTTATCTTGCGGCTCTTTCCGAAAGTATTTTTGGTCCTACCGAATTTGCCGTCCGCCTGCCTTCAGCCTTAGCCGGAATTTTAACGGTATTTTTGCTTTTTTCTCTTGTTTCCACTTTATTTTCCAATCGCAACCTAGCCCTGCTATCTTCCCTGTTTTTAGCTATTTCTCCCTGGCATATACACTTTTCCCGCGCTGCTTTTGAAGCCAATCTCGCACTTTTTTTTCTTACGTTGGGGGTAGTCTGTTTTTTAGTAGCCCGGAAACGATATTTTCTGTTATTTTTATCTTCGCTGTCTTTCACGCTTACCCTTTATACATATAGCACTGCCCGCCTTTTTACGCCTTTACTTTTGTTTTTCTTAATTTTTGTTTACCGCAAAGATTTTCGTCTTAAGAAAAGCCTATGGATATTTTCTTCTTTACTCTTTTTTATTGTTTTTTATCTTTTTATTCTTATTTCTCCCGGTGCTTTCACCCGTTTCAATTCTATTAATGCCCTACAAGGGTATTCCCCTTTAGACTGGCCACTCGCTTATATCAAAAACTATCTACAGTATTTTTCCTTCGATTTTCTCTTTTTTAGAGGAGACCAAATCGCCCGGCACGGCGTTGAAAAAATGGGCAATCTCTATTTTTTTTCAATCCCGCTTTTGCTTATTGGCTTTTTCCAGCTTTTAAAATTGCCACAAAGAAAACCAAAACTCATTCTTTTTTCCTGGCTCTTTTTAGCTCCAATGGCTGCCGCATTTACCAATCCTTCCCCTCACAGCCTTAGATCACTTAATATAATTATCCCCCTGGAGATTATTTCTGCCTTTGGGCTTTGGGTAATTATCAAATGGCTAAAAACGTTTTTAAAGTCTTCGCTTTTATTTATTCCCTCGTACGGCCTAATTATGCTGACAATCACATATTTTTTCCTTAGTTATTTACACCTTTACTTTTCCCATTATCCCAAAACCGCAAGCCTGGCCTGGCAGGGAGGAAATAAGGAGATGGCTCAATCGGTCCTCCATCAAGAAAATAATTTTGACAAAATTCTCATTTCCGATTCGCTGGAGCAAACTTATATATATCTACTATTCTATGGCAGAATCAACCCCGAAGCCTATCAAAAGAGCCGGACTAACGTCGGCTTTGGAAAATATTATTTTTTAAAAGACACGTGGCCTCCAAAAAATTCCGCGAAAACTTTATGGGCGCTTTCTTTCAGAGAAAAATTTAAACCGGATGCAAAATTCGTAAAGTCAATCAAAATTCCTAACGGCGATACCGTCTATCAACTATGGGAAAAAGAGTAATATTGATAGCTTTTTTAATCTTTGCTGCTTGGTCTATGGGGAACTTCTGGCAAAATCCAATATCGCGGCCCTGTAATTCCTTGGCAATCAGTATCGACTTGCCCCTGCAGATAGAGGAAGCGATTACGATGGACGGCGGACAAAATCCGGTATTAACCCGTTTTTTCCACAATAAGCCTCTTTTTTATGGTACATCAGTAGTCCAATGTTATTTTGAATATTTTGCTCCGCCATTGCTTTTTTCTTTGCTTTCTCCAGTTGGCTTTATCTTCTTCATCTTCGGATCTTATTCTCTTTTTAATAAGTGGATGTCCAAGTTTAGTAAAGTTTTGCTTTTTAGTCTACTTTTAATTATCCCCGTCAATATCTTTCGCCTTGTCAGTAATAATCTTGGAATGACGTTGTTAATTTTAGTACTATGGCTAATAAGCTTTTACGGTCTCTGGTTTTTTCTGACCTCACGCGATAGAATTAAGTTAGTCAGATGAAAACGACTAAGGGTTTTACTCTTATTGAAATTCTGGTTGTTATTGCTATAATCGGCTTTGTGGGTTTTGGCGTTCTGTTTGTTGTGCGCAATACCCTCGGAAAAGGACTTGATGCCGCTAGAAAAGCTGATGTGTCCCAAATCGGGAAAGCGCTTACCACGATCTGCTATCTTCCGGATGCGGGCCCCGGCAGTTATGATCTCTTACCTCTTCTTAACGAATTTTTCACTAAAAACCCGCAGTATAAATCTTCCCTTCGGCGTATTCCTAAAGATCCGAAAGTTGGCACAACTGTTTTTTCCGGCTATACTTACATCGTTTCCGTTGACGGTAAAAAATGCGCCCTTTATGCTAACTTGCAAAACAAGAGTGAACCCGTAACTTTAAGGAATCTAAACGATCCCACCTCCGGCGGCGGATCGGGTGTTCTTAGCGGCACAACTGCGGGGGTTAACGGGACAAAGATCTATTTTCAAGTATCAAACTAATCACTATTGTTTATCGCCTTTCGCGCTTCCAAACGTAGGTTATTATATACTCGCCTGTATTCTTGTCCCTAGTGTAAAATAGCCCTATTTCATATCCTAAATACTTTTTTACCATTCCATCTTTACCTTTTATTGATTCGCCATTATGAAAAACGTCCAGAACGATCGACTCGGATAAACCTAAACTTGTTATTAATTTTATCGTTTTTGGTGGGAAAAATAGCGGAGACATGTATTTACTTAAATTTTGCGGCATGGCCTTGAGCAAAATAAATAGTTACCGGTAGATTATATTTTTTTGAAAGCGCTCTCACCTTTATTTCTTGCTCTCTATAAAAATCAGAGAAGTTTTCTTTATTAAAAAGTATCCCCTCTATTTGGGATAAAAGATCCGGGTATTTCTTCTTCAGAGCCTCCTCAACCTCTGTCCAATTCCCTCCGGTTGTGTTAAAGCTTTCGGTAAAAACCTGTCTAATTCCAACCTCTTTGTACTCCTTAAACAAAGCCTCCGGGTCGGTAAAAATTGGCCAGTAAGGACCCATCATAGCGAAAGCATTGATTCCCTCTTTTGTTAATTTCTTCGCCGCTTCAAGCCGTTCTTTGATAGTTGAAGAGCTGGGCTCGGTCAACTTTTTCCATTTTTCATCAAGGGTGGCGATGGTAAAATTTACATCAAGATTTTTGAATTGTTTTAAAAGGTCGCGATCACGCAAAATTAAATCAGACTTGGTTAAAACACTCACGTTTACAGGGTAGTTTTTCAAAACTTCAAGAATTTTTCGTGTTAGATGATATTTTTCTTCAATTTGCTGATATGGATCTGTAACTGTACCGATATAAATAGTTCCCTTTTTATATTTTGAAGATTTTATTTGCTTTTTCAGCACTTCGGCAATATTTGTGCGCGCATCAACAAAGCTTCCCCAGGCTTCAGTATGCCCGGTGAATCTTTTGATGAATCGCGCGTAGCAATAAATGCAGTTATGGCCACAGCCAATATATGGATTTATCGCCCAGCCGCCGCCGGGAAACCCGCACTTCCCGATCGCCGCCCTACACTCTATCTCGCGAATTTTTATCTGTAATGTCATGGACATATCATATCTGATCTTGACGTAAAATCCAAACCTAAGATATTTAATTTATTGAAAAAAAACTATTAAAAATATATAATGGCCAATTACTTGTACGGGTTGGATTGATCCCACGGAGCGAGATAGTATAGATTTAAATAAACACTTATGGAAAAATTTAAACCGCCCTTTGCCTACTCCACCGCTTCCGGCAGAAATTAGTTTTAAGAGTGGCTTCTCCCTCTCCTAGCCTAAGAAAGTGAAATCGTTTTATACCTCCGGCATCAATTCAATACCGCCAAGGTTTCCCAAAATGTCATAATATAAACGGACGCGCATTCCCATAAGGTCTGTGGTATTTTTAACTCCACAGCGTTTCTTCACTTCTTTAATATCCTTTTCATGAGTAAATGAAAAAGAGCCATCGCGCTTTCTTCCATTTAAACCAGCTCGGAGTCTGACACTTTCCTTTGGGAATGTTTTTGACGTACCATCAACTGGCATTCCCGAAAGATCGTCAATTTCAGTAATATATCCTTCCTTGCGGTCGCCAACCGGCACGCCTGGAATTGAATAAAAGAAGGCTGCACCTCGTTGGAAATGTCGTATTTCTCCCCGCTCTTGTCTCTCCCGTGAAACTGCATTTTTGGCCATCAAATCTTCAATTGTGCGTTCATGCTTTTGCATGTGGAGGATTATAGTCGCCTTAGCGGAAAAATTCAATCTTGCCTTGTCATTCTGGGGAACGGCAGCGACGCCGGAATCTGAAAATAGCAGGATTCTGCTCGAGGCAGAATGATGGTCAACGAAAAAGTTATTAACTTTAGAGGGTTAAATTACTGGTCAACAACTTTATCAGTTTTAAGAAGTTCTTGTTTATCTTCACCAGACAGCACTTGTTTGATGACAACAAATTTAGTAACTTCCAAAGTGTGATTTAAAAAGGTATGTGAGGTATTTTCGGTTTCAATCAAATCCCCTGCTTTCACAATTTGTCTTTTTATCTGACCGTTTTCTTTCCATTCTGCCGTCAATTCTCCCTCAATTATAAAAAGTGTTTCCCAAATTTTTTCGTGATGATGCCAGGTTTGTGTTGATCCGGGCGCCTGTTCATTATAATGAACTTCGTATTCCGGTAAAAGATAATAGAAAACTTTTATTCCCTCGGGTTTAGACACATGCAATACAGATTGTGCGCCAATAATTTTCATCTACTTTAATTGCTCAATCCATTCATTTATTGGAATTGTTCCATTATAGATAATCACGTTTTCATTTTCAGTGGGAGGCTCAAATTCTCTTTTTGCCTCATTATAGACTCTTTCGGAAATGTCAAAACGTTCATTAGTTTGTTTATTTTCTAACCAACGTTTTCGTGTCACCTCCTCAGGGATATTGACAAAAATGACTACGGTTTCTATCCCCCGTCTTAAAGCAGCTACTCGGGTTTCGTTGCGAGCCGATCGAACAACGTTGTACGATTCACAAATAATACTCTTTCCTTTATCAAGATTTTCCCCGATTCTCTTCTGAATTTCCTCAAATATATCTTTCCACACATCATCGGAAATATCATCATCACCAACGTCTTTATATCCTTTTTCCACTTTAATCTCATCGATATTGACGCTCATAAACCCTAATAATTTCACTATTTCATTTGCTAATGTCGTTTTTCCGGCGAACGGCAATCCGCATAAAATATATAGTTTAGGTTCACGCATAAAATCACTTATATAAAATTCTAATAAAATGGGTCTTGATTTGTGATGCGAGTGTACCGCCAGGGGGATTCGAACCCCCGATTTCCGGGATGAAAACCCGATGTCCTAGGCCACTAGACGATGGCGGCATTTATTAACTTTTCAATCGCAATTCTGCTTTTAAGTGACTTCAAATAATATTCTCGTTTTTTTGCCTCTGATCGAGAGCTATAAGTTTCCTGGTAAATAAGCTTAAATGGTCCCCTATTCTTCGTATATCTAGAATAACCTCGATTATGTTGTATGATTCTTTTTTCGATATTATCAGTACTTCCAATGTAATATCCTCTATCCCTTTCGCTTTGCAAAATATAAGTCGTAAACATTTTCTTTAGCCACTAGCCCCGATAGCTTCGGCTATCGGGATCCCGATGGAAGCATACCATCGGGAACGATGGCGGCGCAAGTAATATTTATATATTATACCTCACACTGAGATTAGCCGTAAAGTGGAGAGTGGTTTTCGATTAGGGAGGATTTTTAGGGAAAAAGGCAACTCTGGAAGATCAAACATCCAGACATTGCCTTACGACTGAAAACCCCACGGGGTTTTATCTCAGTCTATCTTTGATATCTCTAATTACCTCACCAGCGGCATCCTTGCCACCCAAGCCAAAGGCGATTCCTCCAGCCAAAGCTATCATTGCTACAATTCCAGTGAAAAGAATCCGAATTAGATCGGACGCTATACCTAGTTGATTCAAGGCCACGAGGGCCACAAAAATGATAATCGCCCATTTTGCCACTGTTGCTGTCATATTGGCTGTGTGATCAGAAACGCCACGAAAAGCCGTATGAACAACATCGTGAATCAAATTCGCAATAACCATCCCCAAAAAGATAATAATGGCGGTTACCAAAACATTGGGCAGGTAAAGCAAAATTTGATTAAGAACTTCTGTAACTTTTGGAATGCCCCAAATCTCTACTGTCGGAATTAAGAAAAGGATAATTATGAACCAGCGGACAATCTCGCCAATAATATTTGACCAGGCAAGCCCCCTTTCACCCTCTGGCACTTTATACCTTTTAAGGACCTTCTCAAGTCGAATCGCATCAAGTAGGGCAGTTGCCCCCCATTTAGCGAAGTAAGCGACAACTATTCCGACTATAAGGACGGCAAGTCCAAAAAGAAGTCTCGGGAAAAAATTAGTAAACGCAAGTAAACTCAAATTAACCGGATCTATCGTAACCATTTAATTTTTTCACCCCCTTTCAATATAATTTTGCTTGTTGATTTCATGAAGCTAATTTCATTCTTCCAAACTTTAACACCCTTGTCAAGTTTAATAAGGCAAGTAAATTATATTTTCAAAGAGGATGTTGCTAGAGTGTTTTTTTGAGGTTTCGACTCATTAAAAATCCGAAGCTAAATCCGCTGATGTGCGCCCACCAGGCGATTCCACCAACACTGGCCGAGACTGTTAAAGCGGTAATCCCGGAAAAAAATTGTATCAGAAACCAGTAAAGAAGCATTATTGCGGCCGGAACGGGGATAATAATTGGAAATAAAAAGATAAGAAAAAGCGTATCAATCTTGTGACCTGGAAAAAACACCATATAAGCACCCAAAACGCCAGCCACAGCACCTGAGGCGCCCAGCATGGGAATTGAGGAATCTATTGTTATTAGGTACTGGATAAAATTTGCCACGATGCCGGCTGATAAGTAAAAGAAGAGGTAGGTAAAATGTCCAAGCCTATCTTCAACATTATCACCAAAAATCCATAAAAACCACATATTTGAAATAATATGCAGCCAACCTCCATGTAGGAAATTACTGGTTAAAAAGGGAATAAGAGTGGAAAATGAAGAAAAGTCAACTTCGCTAGGAATTATTGACCAGTTCATTAAAAAAAGATCAAAACTTGAGGCTGTGAGCTGTTTGAAAAAAACGAAAAAAGTCAGAGCGATTAAAAGTGAGTTAATCCAAGGGATTTTGCCGGAAGCTTGTTCGTCTTTTAGCGGAAACATCCTTTTTACTTATCCTCTTTTAATTTTATCAAAAAAGGGTGTGATTTACCAGTTTCATAGTATACTATAGCAAGCGGTAGCATCAAGATCTCATGACTCCGCTTATTTTTCGAGCGAGTCCGACTCTGTCGGATGAGTCGAAAAGTACCTATAAAAACTCAATGTTTGAATTTAAAATTCTTAAAAAATCGAAAGTAAGTCGGGCGCGCCTTGGCGTTTTAAAAACAAGCCACGGTGAAATTGAAACACCTTCTCTTGTTCCTGTCGCTACACAAGCTGCGGTCAAAACCTTAACCAGCGAGGAGGTTTTAGGGACTCAAACTCAAATTTTGATTGCCAATACCTTTCATCTTCATCTAAAACCGGGTGAAAAAGTCGTTAAATCCGCTGGCGGACTACATTCTTTTATGAACTGGCCAAGACCCCTCATGACCGATTCCGGAGGGTTTCAAGTCTTTAGTTTGGGATTTGGCCGCGATTTGAAAATCGGCAAACTGCTGAAATATTTTCCGGATAAAAACCAGGAATTTATTCAAAAAAATGCCACTCCCAAATCACTGAAAATCACTCCTGACGGCGTTTATTTTCGCTCGCCGATTGAAGGTAAGAAACTTTTCTTGGGACCAAAGGAGTCAATTAAAATACAGCAGGATCTTGGCGCCGATATAATCTTTACCTTTGACGAGTGCACCGCACCTCTTTCCAGCTATGAGTATGCCAAAACCGCTCTGGAGCGAACTCATCGCTGGGCAAAAACTTGTCTTGAAGTCAAAAAAAGCAAACAGGCAATTTTTGGAATTATCCAGGGTTCAAAATTTAAGGATTTAAGAGAGAAAAGTGCCAGATTTATTAATGAACAGAGTTTTGAAGAATTTGGTATTGGGGGTGATTTGGGCGAAAATAAACAAACGATGCAAAAGATTTTAGATTGGACAATTCCCCATCTTACAGAGAGAAAACCCCGGCATCTTCTTGGAATTGGCTACCTTGAAGACATGGAAATGATAATTAAAAATGGCGTGGATTTGTTTGACTGCACCGTGCCAACTCATTATGCCCGACGGGGAATTGCATTTACTTCTTTTGGAAAAATAGATTTAGGGAAGGAAATATTTTTAAAGGACAAAAATCCTTTAGATCAAAATTGCACCTGCTCTGTTTGCCAAAATTACCGACGCACCTATCTTTCCCATCTGATCCGTGCCAAAGAAATGACCGGACTGAAACTTTTGACTTTTCATAATCTTTGTTTTTTCAATAATTTTGTTACCAGTTTGAGAAAAAAAATTAAAGACGGGAAAATTTAGATTTACTGGCAATTTCTTCCGATTTTTGGTAAAATTTAGAAGCGGAATTTTCGTTTTTAGTTAATTCACATGAGGATGAGTTTCGAAAATTCGCCATAAACCGGAGTGGGTTGGTTTAAATCATCCGTACTAAAAAATATCTCCAATGAAATTCCGGAAATTTTTTTTCCGGGGATAACGTATTTAGTCATCTTATTCCTTGTTCTAAGCGCAATAGCTCTTCCCTTACCCCCCGAAAATAAATTTGCCATTTATGCACTATCTGTTACTTTTACTCTTGGTGCATTCATTTATCAATATTTGCTCCGTCCGCGACTAGCGAATGAAAGTAAATATTATTTTGTATATTTACCTGAAATCGTCATTATCTCTCTTTTTCTTTTTTTCACCCAGAGTTTTGGACAACTTTTTACTTTTCTTTATTTTCTCCCCATTATCGCAACCTCGATTACCCTCAGCCCTAAATACACATATTGGACAGCCGGTTTTGCGTCGATATCATTAATTATCTTGCATTTTTTAAGCCCTCCGCTAAGGCCCATATCTTTACATGAATTTTTTTTGCATAATTTTTTGAACCTATCATCCATCTGGCTAATTGCCGCTTTTGCCTATTTCTCTGCCCAAAAAGTTATAAAGGAAGAAAAAGCCGCTTTTTATAATTTCAGGCGTCTGGTTCGTGCCCAAGTCCAAACTCAAAAGGCCGAGGAATTTTTTAGTGTTATTTCTCACGAATTAAAAAATTCTTTGGCGGTAATTCTGGCTCATCTGGAAAGAATTCTTTTTGATAAAAGAATCGTCCTGGCGCCGGAGATTATTTTTTCGCTAAATGAAGCTAAAAAAGCGACACTAGAAACAAACCGCATGATTATGAATGTTTTAAAAACTACAAGACTGGATGTGGGGAAAATTAAATTTACTCCAAAAAATATCGATCTTTCTAAAATCATTCTTGAAACGATCAATCATATTAAACCCCAATATGAAAAAGCTGGTCTTTATCTCAAATATAATAACAGTAATAATTATCCCATTGTTTCAGGGGATCCGGAAAAAATCGAAGAGATATGTCTTAATCTGTTACTCAACGCTCTTTCTTTCACCAAAAATGGCGGAGTTGAAATTTCCCATCGCATACTTTCAGGATACCTATGGACGGTAATTAAAGACACTGGCACGGGTATTCCAAAGCAAAATCTTCCTCACGTTTTCAAAAAATTTACCAGCATCCGCAAGGATAAGCAGGCGGGACTGGGCTTAGGACTTTATATTTCAAGTGAGTATTTGAAGCGCATGGGTGGTAAAATTTGGTGTGATTCGCGTCAGGGTCATGGAACAACTTTTTATTTCCGACTGCCTATCGCCGAATCTTAATAAAATTTTAATAAATTAAATATTATGATTTTCTTAATATTTGCCTCGAAAAATTAGACGCGAAACTAAAGTTTCGCTACTAATTTACTTAGTAAATTATGCGACTTTTAATTGTTGACGATGACCGACGAATTGCTCGCGTACTTGAGCGATCCTTCAGAGACGAAGGGTTAGCGGTTGATCTGTCATTTGACGGGGAAGACGGAAATTTTTTGGCTACCACTGAAGATTATGACATTATAATCTTGGATTTAATGCTGCCCAAAATGAACGGATTGACAATTTGTCAAAATATCCGAATGGCCGGAATTAAAACTCCTATTCTGATATTATCTGCTAGGAATTCGGTTGACGATAAGGAGCAGTGCCTAAATGCCGGCGCCGATGATTATCTTGAAAAACCATTTTCCTTCCGAGAGCTCAATGCCCGAATCCACGCCCTGATTCGTCGGGCAACACCCGGATCCGCCAATATCTTAAAAGTTGATGATTTGGAACTTGATCCGATAAGACATCTAACTAGAAGATCTGGTCAGGAGTTGACTCTTTCTCCTAAGGAATTCGCAATTTTAGAGTATCTGATGCGGCATAAAGATGAGGTTATTACTCGTACCAAATTGCTGGAACACGTTTGGGATTATAACTTCGATTCCATGTCAAATGTGGTAGACGTGTTCATCGCAAGTCTGCGAAAAAAAATTGACAGCGGTTTCCCCCAAAAACTTATTAAAACAATCCATGGCGTCGGTTTTAAGATCTGTGTTCTGTGATAGGAACCGTTCTCTTAATGGTTTTTTAAATTTTCCCTAATATCGTCTTCATACCACATTTGTTAAAGTGGGGGCATGTCAATTTCCTACTACTTACGCTCCCCTTCTTTTTCAAAATACACACAATCCCGCAGAAAAAATCGAACTACAAAAATTGCCGGCGAGTCACTACAAGAATTTATCTATTTTAAGCTAAGGAGTCAGAGTTTAAATTCTGACCCAGATGATGGAGAAATTGAAAATTCAGAATCTTTTAATGAATAAGTCTTAAAAAAAAGACTGACATCGGCGCCTGAAAGCCCTGAGTCACAAAAATTAAAAATTGCTCGGGGCGGCGCCGTTTTTTAAAATAAATAATCGCATTTCTCACTTTGAAAAATTTCGTGGGCTAGGTAGTGGTTAAACATGGCGCCGGTTGCTGATTGAACCAGATCTGCTCCTGACTTCCGATATTCAAGATAATCACCGGCAGTCATAACACCGCCGACACCAACAATTACAAAATCAAAGTTATTTTTCAAGCGGATGTTATTTAACTTTTTAACCGTCTCCAACCCCGCCCAACGAATTGATTTACCGCAAACTCCGCTTCGCAGACGCATTTTCCCCGGAAGAGCCTGTCTCCCCTTTTTATCAACGATTTCTACCTGGAGAGTATTGATAGCCGCAACACCGTTTGCATACTCGTTGGTAATTTGAGCCAACCTTAAAAGATCTTTTTCATTTTTATAATAACCAATCTTTATCAAAAGGGGGGTTGAGCCAATAACCTTTCTTATAGCCTGACAGATTTTTTTAGTCATTTCCAAATCATAACAAACCAGTCCCTCATTCCCTAGATTCGGACAGGATAAGTTTACTTCTAAAACTTTGGCGCCGGTCTCCAAAGCCCTTCTGGCCGCTTTGGCAAAATCATTGATAAATTCCTTTTGAGTTTGATCCTTTCGGACTGTACCCATAAAACTTAAAATCAAAAGCTGTCCGTCTTTAGCGTGGGCAAGTGCTTTTCTAACATCTTTTTGCCAAATTTCTGGATCCTGTGATGGAACTCCGAAGGAGTTTGTTATACTGACTTCTGAGTGATGTTTTTTATGCTTTTTCACAGCAGTAAGCCGGGGAGTTTTTTCCGGATGAAGATCTTCAGGCGAATCCACAAAAAGTACATTCGGATGAGGATGACAAGGGAAAAAGGCTGAGCGAACCGTTTTATAAGTTGAGACATCGAATCCCCAGTCAAAAGCCGCTTTCATAAAATCAGAGTTTAAAAGAGGGCCGGCAGGAATGCCGAAAAGCGAGTTAACGTCAAAACCTAAGAATTTTTTCCTTTTCTTAGCGCTCCTTTTGGGAATATCGACATTTTTTGAGGCAACTGGTGGACCCTTTCGCCAGTTTTCCTCGTAGGAAATATTTATATCGTAAAATGGAAAGTCCATAAAATTAAGATATTTTTCTTTATCTTAGATAAGTCGGGGATTTTTTGCAAGGGATTTCTCGTGCTCCACGTAACCTACAATTATCTAGCAAGACACTTTCAAAGTAACTTCATCACCTCTTTAATTTCACTTTTTCAAACTTTACATGTTCTCGTTTTGCTTCCAAAAATTCATACGATGGGTGGACATTAAAAGAGAAAAGTTAAACTGCTTGTTGCATTCCTTAACTCTTCTCTAGAGGTTCTACAGGAAAGAAACCTACAAGAAAGAGAAAGTGATTAATAAATAGTTGCATTCCTTAACTCTTCTCTAGAGGTTCTACAGGCCTTACCCCCCCAAGCCCCACTTTTTAAAGCCAAATCAGTTGCATTCCTTAACTCTTCTCTAGAGGTTCTACGAAGGCTTCTCAAGGTTATCACATGACTTGTAAGGGGTTGCATTCCTTAACTCTTCCTAGAGGTTCTACAGGTTGTTAAATCCCTTACCAATTGCTTTCTACCACTAAGTTGCATTCCTTAACTCTTCTCTAGGGGTTCTACAGGGTCCAGTTGTTTGCGCTCCCAATCCTAAAATTCTTTGGTTGCATTCCTTAACTCTTCTCTAGAGGTTCTACAGGTTTTGTTTCTCATTAATTTGTCTTTCCCGTTCTTCCAAAATGCCTTCCCTTTTAGAAAGCTCTGTTTCGCGCTTGATGAAATTCCCATCAGAAGATGGAGTAGAGGACTGACTGGATTTAATCGGACCGAATGAACGCTGCATATTAATTGGAAATCAGAAAAAGGCCTCGATTACTCGAAGCTGAGAGGGAATATTAAAGTATTGAGAATTACTCTTTTCATAATATTACTCGCTCACTCTGATTCTCTAAACCTATTCTACTCTTTTTCAACCCTTTTTTCAACAGAACACTCAAAAACTTTATTTAAACCTAAAATAAGGTGCAGCCAATAAAATAAAAACAAGTATCAAAAAGGTAGCAAAAAATAAAGATATACCTAATATTTTTAATATCCTTAACCAAGATCTAGTAGATGTTGAGCTATCAGTTATTACCTCTGCCGAACAAGATACAAAATAGTACAAGAAGAATCCTATTGCAAAAGCTGGAGAGAAATCCACGATGCTTCGACCTCCTCCGAATACTATCTCGAGGAAAGCAAAAACAGGACTAACAAAAAGTATTTTTTCATATAAACCTTCAATCTCTCCAAGGCCAGCAAAAAGAGACATTGGAAGAGTAATAGCTGTGCCAATTAACATAAATGCAATCATCCAGAGAATTTTACTTTTAGTTGGTATCAAAAAAAGTCGCACCCTTTGGTCTAGAGACTGAGGATGATTTAAGACAGCGAGATCTTCTTCTCTATTATCTACCTTCTCTTTTTGAAGAAATCTTTGCCATCTTTTCTGAATGATATTTTTAGTTACATAAACAAGGTAGATGATAAGGGAGGCTATGAAAATAATGATAAGTGACGAGTTTATTAGATTGATTGTACTAACAGGGATGAGATTGCACCGAGAATTAACTGCTGAAGCCGGACAGAGGATTGCTTCTCCTCCGGAGAATTCTTCCCTGTACAACTCAGCACTCTGCTGAGCAAGTCTAGGAAGAAGAAAAACTGAAACGCCAAAAGTTAAGATCGCAATTAAAGAAATCGCAGTTTGAAGACAAGTGGCAAAAAATATGGATCTAATTATCTGGATAAAATACATTTTATTTATTTATAAAAACTTAATTTTGTTGCATTCCTTAACTCTTCTCTAGAGATTCTACAGGCTCTGTTAAATTGCTTCATAAGTAACTTCCTTTCTCCCGATGTTGCATTCCTTAACTCTTCTCTAGAGATTCTACAGGACCGGAAATAATGGTTACTAAAACTATGACTGAAAAGTTGCATTCCTTAACTCTTCTCTAGAGATTCTACAGGTACCGATTAAGAATTGGAAACCCAAAGAGGGAAAACTTTGTTGCATTCCTTAACTCTTCTCTAGAGATTCTACAGGTTCCTTAGTCAATGCTGAGGATCAGCGGCGGGAAATGGTTGCATTCCTTAACTCTTCTCTAGAGATTCTACAGGAGATGAACGTAGTGATGTGGGGTAATAATTCGGGTAGGTTGCATTCCTTAACTCTTCTCTAGAGATTCTACAGGTCCCCGCCGGTACTAAAAGAGCAAAAAGGGCCTGAGTTGCATTCCTTAACTCTTCCTAGAGATTCTACAGGAGTCCCAAATTTGAGGCTAAAAATATACTGTTTTTACCACAAATTTTCAGTGAACCTACTTTCTGCATAAAAATTGTCAAGGTTCGCAAATTCCTGCAAAATCTCTAAAAAAGAATTTTTGTCTTGAGACCTCCCAGCTCAATTTAGGGCCGAAGCAAGCGGCCGCATTTCTATATCATATAGATATAGGAGGAGTTTTGTGTTAAACCTTTGCTTTCGCATCGTCTAACCAATAGTCAACAATAAATATAACAAATCTTTCAATTTTCCGCAACAACTTCTTCTTTAATATTTCCTTTTAAAACCTCCGAGGGAATTGCCACTTTTCTCCTTTTATCAAAATTTGGATTTGCTAAATTTCTTGCAGCATTGTAGTCAGCATAGATAATCTCTTTTTCTTTGTCTTTCCCGTAATCACAATATTTGCATTCAAAGGGAGGATAACCATTTAATTGTCTATATCTGAAGTTAAAGTGAGTATTCCATTTACCACACTTGCTACAAAGCTGAGATGAATATTTTGGATCAATAGATTTAACTTCTATGCCGTTTTCTTTTAACTTTCTCTCGAAGAGTTTCTGCATCTCTTTAACAGGCCACGTCACTCTAAGCTGTACCTTAAAATAATCTTCCCCATCACTTATAGATTTCTTATCTATGTTCTCCATATAAACTAATCCTACACCGTTATTTAAGAAAAATCTTGTAATTCTACTTGCCCATTCTTCCATTTTCTTCTTTCTTCTCTGCTCGTATTTTTTTTGTATAGTTTCCGAAGGCTTAAACTTATGCTTGATGCCATGTCCACCTCTTCTAAATCTATCCCCCCTTCTTTGTGATCGTAAACGTGCGAGTTCTGCTCTAGTAAAATCTACTACATCGTTATCCCTAATTGTTAATCTATTTAACCCACTATTTATTGCACATACAACGGGATTAGATACTCCTACGTCTATTCCACCTGTAATTTTACTATCCAATTTTCTTACTGGTTTTTCATAAGCAATTACAAAGTTTACAAACCAGTAATTTCTTTCATTTATTCTTTTTCCTCTTGTAATCTCAATTTTATTTATAACCAGTTTTTTACTCATAACTCTTTTAATCTCAGCTTCTGTACTCCAATCCTTAACCCAACCTACATTTCGTTTCCTACTATTAGTAGATAATATAAGCTGGATATGTTTCTTCTTAGAGGTATCAATAAACTCTAATTTCTCCCAAGGTTTAAATTTATCAACTTCTTCTCTATATTTGTATAAGGGAAAGGGGATATCTATAACAAGGTCTTCATTGTTAGTTTCAACCCTAAAACCTGTTTGTTGCCACATGGGAATAGGGAACCGATCGGAAGTAGCAGATGGAGAAGAAATTTGAGCGTTTTTAATCTTTTTTAGCTTTTCTCCTGCAAAACTTGCCTTCAGTTTATCTCTCATACCAAAATGGATATACGCGCTATGCAGTTTTTTCATCACCACAAATAGGTGGAGTTGGCAAAACTGAACAAGAGCTTAAAAAAGAAGGAATCAAATATAAAGTAGGAGAAGCAGAGCTTAAAGATACAGGAATGGGGGGTGCACTTCAGGAAAACGGTTTGGCCAAAGTACTCTCTGATGAGCAGGATAATATCTTAGGCGTACATATTATCGGGCCAGAGGCTTCAATTTTAATACATGAAGCAATTGTAGCTATGAAGGGAAATGGTAAGGTTGAGGCAATTAGAAGTTCTGTTTATATCCATCCGGCATTATCAGAATGGTTACAAAGGGCATTTTTTGCTATTGAATGAATGGGGTGAAAATTATGAAGGTAGCACAACTAACAAATTTTGAAGGCAGCAATGGTATTGAGATTAAAGATGTTGAAAAACCAAAAATAACAGAGGGGGAAATCTTGGTACAAGTGCATGCAGCAGGTGTTAATCCAATTGACTGGAAAATAACCCATGGAGTGATGCCTGTAATCCTACCCATAACAATGGGTGGAGATTTTTCGGGAACAGTTTTAGAAGTAGGTGCAAATATTTCAAATTTCAAAGTAAATGATGAAGTTTATGGACAAACTCCAGCTTTTGCAGGAGGCATAGGGACTTTTGCTGAATTTGCTTTGGTCAATGCTAATATCATAGCCCTTAAACCAATTAATCTTAACTTGATGAAGCAGGAGCATTACCGCTGGTAGGTGTTAGTGCTTTACAAGGTCTTACAGAGCATATAAATCTTCAAAAAGATCAAAAGATTTTGATTCATGGTGGAGCTGGCGGTATCGGATCAATTGCTATTCAAATTGCCAAAATTATCGGTGCGTATGTTGCAACAACTGTTAGTCCTAATGATATCGAATACGTAAAAAAGTTAGGAGCAGATGAGGTAATTGATTACAAAAACCAAAAGTTTAAAGAGTTACTTTCCGATTATGATGCCGTATTCGATTGTGTTGGTAAAGATACGCACAAGCAGTCATTTAAGGTTTTGAAAAAAGTGGAATTATAGTTTCTATGCTTGAAGAGCCGGATGAAGCATTGATGAAACAATATGGTATAACTAGCATTCTTCAGCAAACTAGAGTAACTACTGAACGGTTGGATAAACTGACACAGCTTATTGAACAAGGAGTAGTTTTTGTGCATGTTGAAAAGACTTTTCCCTTAGATCAGGCAGCAGAAGCTTTGTATTATTTAGAGCATACGCCACCACAGGGTAAGGTAGTGATTAACGTTAAGGAGCAGCTATGAAAGGAATTAAAGGAAAGAATGTGTTAATAAAGGATACATTAAAAGAATACAAAAATATTCCAACAATATTAATAATTCTTGGCGCAACCGGAGATTTAATTGAGAAAAAGATTGCTCCGGCTCTTTTTCATCTGTTTGAAAACCAAAATTTACCTAGTCTTTTCAAAATTATCGGGGTTGCCCGCAGAGAATTTTCCGATGAACAATTTCAAAATTCTATCAGAGAGATTATTCTAAAGCATCTGAAAACCAAACCGGAAGAAGAAAAATTAAATAAGTTTTTAGAAATATTCTCCTATCACCAGATTGAATTTCAGGATAAAGCAGGTTATCAAGATTTAGCAAAGACTCTTGGTCAGGTGGACAATAAATGGCAGGTATGCTCTAACAAACTTTTTTATTTGGCAGTTCCCCCACCTCTCTATGAGTTGATTTTTACAAATCTGGCGCAGTCGGGACTTACAAAACCCTGTAGTGAGGAGGAAGACTGGACAAGAGTACTGGTTGAAAAACCTTTTGGTAAGGATTTAAAAACCTCTCAAGGTCTGGATACCCTTCTAGGAAAACTTTTCAAAGAAGAACAAATTTACCGGATTGATCATTATCTGGCAAAAGAAATGATTCAAAATATACTGGCCTTTAGATTTTCCAACGATATCTTCGAGCAAAATTGGGATAACCGCTCTATTGAAAAAATCAATATCCGGCTCTTCGAAGCAATTGGTGTGGAAGACAGAGGTAATTTTTATGATGGCTTGGGTGCTCTTCGTGATGTGGGACAAAATCACTTATTACAAATGCTAGCCCTAGTTACAATGAGCAGGCCACACTCTTTTGAAACAAATGCCATCCGAGAAAAACGGGCAGAGATTTTAAATACGCTAAAAATTCCATCCACAGAAGAGATTAAAGAAAATACTTTTCGTGCTCAATATGAAGGATATAAAAATATTGCTGGGGTTGACCCAAATTCTGCAACTGAAACATACTTTAAAATACGGGCATTTTTAAATTCTCCTGTATGGCAGAACGTGCCGATTATTTTAGAAAGCGGTAAAAGATTAAAAGAACAAAGAAAAGAAATTGAAATAATCTATAAACATGTCCAACCTTGTTTATGCCCGCCTGGAACGGATGTCCATTTTAGGAATAAAGTGATCATATCTCTGGAACCAGAAAATGGTATTTCAATTAATTTCTGGTCAAAAAAACCAGGATTGGAATTTAAGCTGGACAAAAGAACATTTAATTTTCTTCTTCATCAGGAAAAAGAACGAGTTCAATACACCGAAGAATATGAAAAACTGCTCTTTGATGCTATTGCTGGCGATCAGACGCTTTTTGTCAGCACTGAAGAAGTTGCTGCAATGTGGCAGTTTATTGATCCTGTGATTTCCGGCTGGCAGGAAAATCTTACTCCCCTTAAATTCTACTCTCCTGATACAGATCAACCAATCAAAGAATCAATGTTTATTGATGAAACAAAAGTTTACAAAAAGATTGATTTAAAAAAAGAAATTGGAGTTGTTGGTTTGGGAAAAATGGGCTCTAATATTGCAGGGCATTTAATGGAAAAAGGTTGGGAGGTAGCCGGTTTTAACCGTTCACCGGAACCAACTCAGGATCTTATTAAAGAAGGTCTGAATGGCGCATTTTCGCTACAAGAATTTATGGATAAACTTTCTCCTTCTCGTTTAATTTGGCTTATGATTCCGGCAGGAAAAACAGTTGATGAAATAATTTTTGGCCAGGACGGTTTGGTTAATTATCTTAAACCAGGAGATATTGTTCTGGATGGCGGCAATTCTTTTTATAGAGATTCTGTTGAAAGATATAAAAAACTAAAAAAATTTGGAATTAATTTTCTTGATGTAGGTGTCTCAGGCGGTCCGGAAGGCGCAAGATACGGTGCATCTTTGATGATTGGAGGCGAACGAAAGATTTTTGAAAAAATTGAACCCTTGTTTGCCGATTTAGCAAAAACAAACGGCTATCAATTTTTTGATGGGGCTGGCGCAGGTCATTTTGTGAAAATGATCCATAACGGTATTGAATACGGTATGATGCAAGCCATTGCTGAAGGATTTAATATTCTTAAATCATCGGGTTACAAGATAGATCTTACAAAAGTAGCAGATGTCTATAATCACGGAAGTGTAATTGAATCTCGTCTGATTAGATGGCTAAAAGACGCTTTTGAGCTTCATGGACAGGATTTAAAAAATGTTTCCGGAATAGTAGGTCATACAGGAGAGGGAGAATGGACGGTAAAAACAGCGAGGGAGCAAAATTTAAAATTAAAAGTTATCGAAGATGCATTAAAGTTTAGAATTGAGTCACAGAAAAATCAAAGCTATGCAGGAAAAATTTTATCAGCTCTAAGAGAGCAGTTTGGAGGACATAAAAAGTGAGAACAAATACATTGAAACTTGAAAAACTGGCTAAATTAGTAAGATTTTATAGCTTGCTTTCCAGTACAGAGGCTGGTTCTGGTCATCTAACCTCTTCTCTGCCTGCTACAGATCTTATGGCAGCACTCCTTTTTGGAGGATTTTTCAGATACGATTTGGATAATCCGGCAAATCCCAATAACGACAGATTAATATTTTCCAAAGGCCACGCTTCCCCTTTGTTTTACTCTCTTTTTGCAGCTTGCGGAAAAATTAGTAAACAAGAATTATTAACATATAGAAAATTTGGAAGCAAATTAGAAGGTCATCCAAGACCAGTATTTCCTTTTACTGAAGCAGCTACGGGCTCTTTAGGGCAGGGTTTATCTGTTGGAGTAGGCATTGCCCTAAATGCCAAATACCTTGATAGGCTACCCCACAGAACTTTTGTTTTGCTCGGAGACAGCGAGATGACTGAAGGGTCACAATGGGAAGCAATACAAATTGCAGCACATTATAAATTGAATAATCTTATCGGCATTCTTGATGTTAACAGATTAGGACAAAGGGGTGAAACTATGTATGGACATAATATTCAAGCTTATAAAAAAAGAATTTCTGCCTTTGATTGGAAGACGATTGTTGTTAACGGCCATTCTTTTAGAGAAATTAGCCGAGCATACAAAGAAGCTTTTGAGAGCAAAGACAAACCTGTAATGATTGTTGCCAAAACTGTAAAAGGTAAAGGAGTTTCGTTTTTGGAAAATCAGGATGGATGGCACGGAAAAGCTTTGAACAAAGAAGAATTTGACAAAGCGGTGCAAGAATTGGGGAAAATCGATATTAATATTATCGGAAAAATTGAGAAACCTCAAGGCTTAAAGCCAAATATAGCAAAGCCACAAAAGACCCCACCTGTAACCTACTCTACAGATAAACCAGTTGCCACCAGGAGGGCTTATGGGAATGCTTTAGTTAAAATTTTTCCTGATTTTCCTGAGATGGTGGTTTTGGATGCTGAAGTTTCAAACTCTACCTACGCTGAAATTTTTCAGAAAGCAAATCCGGCAAACTTTTTCGAGATGTATATTGCTGAACAAAATATGGTTGGAGTAGCTTTAGGCCTCTCCAGAAGAGGCAAGATTCCTTTTGTGTCCACTTTTGCTGCCTTTTTTACCCGGGCTCATGACCAGATCAGAATGAGCCAGTATTCTGATGCTAATATTAAATTTGTCGGTTCCCACGCCGGAGTATCAATTGGAGAAGACGGACCTTCTCAAATGGGTCTTGAGGATATAGCTTTATTCAGAAGTATGATCGGAAGCACTATTCTTTATCCTGCGGATGCTGTTTCAACAGAAAAATTGGTAGAAGAAGCGGCTAGACATAGGGGTAATGTCTATATTCGCACCACTAGAAAGGACATTTCAATTCTTTATGGTCCAAATGAGGATTTTCCTATTGGAGGAAGTAAAACATTAAGAAGCAGTTCTGAGGATTTAGTAACCGTGGTGGCAGCAGGGATTACTGTCCATGAAGCTTTATCCGCTTATGCGCAGTTATTAAAAGACGGCATATTAATAAGAGTGATTGATCTTTATAGTATTAAACCTCTGGATGAAAAAAAATTGCAAAAAACAGCGGATGAAACGAAAGCTCTTATTATTGTAGAGGATCATTTTGCAGAAGGAGGGATTGGAGAGGCAGTTAAAAGCGCGTTATGCAATACCGGAAACATTATATCTTTAGCAGTTCGTAAAATTCCCGGCAGCGGAAAACCGGAAGAGCTTATTTCATATGAAGAGATCTCAAAGGAATCAATTGTAAAGGAGGTGAAAAAATTATTATGAAGCCGAAAAACTTAAAAAGCAAAATATTTATTGATGGCGGTGATCCAAACGAAACAAAAGAAATTCTTAAGTCTTTGGGATTTCTGGATGGTCAGACAACCAACCCTACTCTTATTTCAAAAAATCCGGAGGTGGCAAAACGGCTTGCCAGTGGTGAGAAATTTAACGAAAATGAAGCCCTGGGTTGTTATAAAAGAGTTGTTCAGGAAATCTCTCATATTATTCCGGGTGGATCAATATCAGTTGAAGTATACGCAGATCAATCGACAACTTCAGAAGAAATGCTAAGACAAGGAAGGGAAATGTTTTCATGGGTTCCCAATGTTCATGTAAAGTATCCAACTAGTAGTGAGGGACTTCGCGCAGCAGAAATCTCAGTCAAAGATGGATTAAGAGTGAACATGACACTATGTTTTTCTCAGGAACAGGCAGCGGCGGTTTACAGAGCAACTGAAGGCGCAAAAAGAGGACAAGTTTATGTTTCTCCCTTCATAGGCAGACTTGACGATAAAGGAGAAAATGGCATGGATTTAATTAAAAATATCGTAGAAATGTACAAAAACGGAGATAATTATGTCATGGTTCTTACTGCCAGCGTCAGGAATCTGAATCACCTTCTCTATGCCATAGAACTGGAATCAGACATTATCACTGCCCCGTTTAAGATTCTAAAAGAATGGGTAGATAATGGATTGCCTATGCCTGAAGATAATTTTGTTTATAAAGCAGAAGATCTTAAACCAATTCCTTATCAGGAAATTGATCTTACCAAAAACTGGCAGGATTACGATATTTTTCATGAATTGACTGACAAAGGAATGCAAAAATTTTCAGACGACTGGAGTTCGATTATTAAGTAGCCTATGTATTTACTTTTTGATATTGGCGGGACAAAGATGCGTCTTGCCAAATCGGAGGATCACAAAAAGGTAAGCAGTATAGAGATTGTAAAAACCCCTCAAAATTTCCAGGAGGGTGTGGATTTATTTGCCAGGATTGCAGATAAACTTGCTGATGGCAAAAAAATTACGGTTGCAGCGGGGGGAATGGCAGGTCCTTTGGATAATCAGAAATCAAAGCTCTTAAACGCTCCACACTTGCCCGGCTGGATAGAAAAACCGCTTAAAAAAACACTTGCCAAAAATATTGGAAGCAACGTTTACCTAGAAAATGATGCTGCACTTTCCGGTTTAGGTGAGGCAACTTATGGTAGCGGGCAGGGCTATAAAATTGTTGTTTATATCACTATAAGCACGGGTGTAGGCGGTGCAAGAATTGTCAACAGCCACATTGATACCAATGCTTTAGGGTTTGAACCAGGGCACCAGATTATTGAAAAAGATGGTGTTTTATGCCCCACCTGCAATATGCCCGGACATCTTGAAGGATACGTTTCTGGAACTGCTATTAAAAAACGTTTTGGGAAGAATCCCAAAGAGATAAAAGATCCAAAAGTATGGGATGATATTGCCAGACTGCTCGCCATCGGCCTTAACAACACTATCGTTCACTGGTCGCCGGATATTGTAATACTTGGCGGCTCTGTTATGAAAAGTCTTTCAACTGAAAATATCAGGGGTCATTTAAAAAATATTCTTACTATTTTTAAAGAGGCGCCAATATTAAAAAAAACAGCGCTGGGAGATACTGGTGGGCTCTATGGAGCAATGGCTTTGCTGAATCAAAAAAATTATGATCAAAACCGATCTGACTATTAATTATGAAAGCACTTTTTTAATCTCTGACCTTAAAGGAGACATGGATGTGTCATATATGTAATATTAAAGTGAAGCTTGGTCATAGACACATACAAAAATGGTAAGATTATGAGCAATATAAATATAAAAGATAATTATATTATCGGCGATCTTCATTCGGCTGCGCTTGTTTCAAAGAACGCGTCAATTGACTGGCTTTGCCTTCCTCATTTTGATTCCCCAAGTATTTTTGCAAAGCTGCTTGATAAAAAAGCTGGCAGTTTTTCTATCGATACATCAGGATATTCTGTTACTTCAAAATATATAAAAGATACGGCTATTGTAGAGCATACTTTTCAAAGTAACAATGCACATTTTTTGGTGAAAGATTTTATGGTGCCGGTACCTAAAAGTGTTTGCGAGAACCATTTTCTTGTAAGAAAATTTACAAGTCTCAAAGGTAAAACCAGCGTAACAGTTCTCTTTGATCCTCAACCAGAATATGCTTCTCAAAAACCAGATATGAATTTTGATGAAAATAATTTATATTTACAAGCTTCAGTTAAAAAGGACGTGCTTTTACTCTACCCTCCAAAAAATGCTCTTGTTGCTCAAAAAGATAAAGGCTTCGAAATTAAATTCAATCTATCTGAAGGAGAAGAGGCAACAGTGGTATTGGAATATGTAATGGCGGGTAGTTCTCCTTTATACAAAGGCCAAGATAAGGAAAAGCAAACCATGGATTTTTGGCGGATGTGGGTAGCAAAAGGTAAATTTTTTGAATTTTGTCGTGACCAGATGGTACGTTCTGCAATTACTCTAAAACTGATGCAATTCTATCCAACTGGAGCATTGGTGGCAGCTCCGACAACTTCTCTTCCAGAAGAAATTGGTGGTGTCCGCAACTGGGATTATAGATATGTCTGGATTCGGGATGCTACTTTTACACTTTACGCATTTTACGTGCTTGGATATATCGAAGAGGCAAAAAAGTTTTTTGATTTTATTCACGGCATTTTAAAGCAATGCGCAAAAGATGAGTTTGATGTCTCGCTATTTTATACAATAGAGGGAAAACCCGTACCAAACGAACAGGTGCTTAATTATTTAAGAGGATATAAGAATTCAAATCCTGTGCGTATAGGAAATGGCGCAAAGGAGCAGTTTCAGCTGGATGTATATGGAGCTTTGATAGATGCCTATTATTTTATTTCAAAGAAACATATGGAAAAAGAGGAATTACACAAAGAGCTTATTATGAATCTGGTTTATAAAATCAGGGATTTATGGCAGACAAAAGACAACGGAATCTGGGAAGTCCGATCAGGGCAGCAACATTTTACATACTCTAAAGTTATGGCATGGGTTGGAGCTGATAGAGAGCTATCCGTATGGCAGACATACTAGGCTTTTCTGAATCCGACAAGAGGGAATGTGAGACACTTGCACAGGAAATTAATGATTGGATTTGGCAAAACTGCTATGATAAAGAAAAAGAGACATTCCTTCAATACCCAGCTTCGCCGCTTCAGGATGCAACCAATCTCCTTTTTGTACTGCTTCAGTTTCTAAATAAATACGACCCTAAAACAAAAACTGTTATTGAAAAAACATGTAAAGAACTGTGCGCGGAAGATGTTTTTGTGTACAGGTATCTTGCTGATGATGGGTTACCCGGAGGTGAAGGAGCATTTCTTCTTTGTACGTTCTGGCTTATATCAGCGCTGGCAATTCTGGAAGATGTTAAAAAGGCAAAGGAGTTATTCGATCTCTTTGGAAAATATATGGCACCTCACGCTCTCTTATCTGAAGAAATGGCTACGCACACTTATGAATATTTAGGTAACTATCCCCAGGCCTTTTCTCATCAGGGATATATTATGAGCGTTTATTACATCGATCGATATACGAATAAAAAGAAAAATTTGTAATATATGAATACTTATACTTGCCCTATGCATCCAGAGGTGGAGCAGGAAAAAGAGGGCAGATGTCCTAAATGCGGAATGAAGCTTGTTCCCAAGGAAGAAACGTCATCTCAAATCCATGCAATGCATCAGGAAACTCCTGATGAAAAAGGATTAGGTAAATTAACCTGGAAAAATTATATCCCGCTAGCGGTTATCATTGGACTTATTTTATTAACTGCCCTTACCATTAGTTTTAGAGACTTTCAATTAGGTACTCTTAGCATTCCCACAACTATTTCTTATTTTATGGCTGGATTTTTCATAACATTTGCTGGGTTTAAGCTTATGGATTTAAGTGGTTTTGCAGAGGGCTATTTTACCTATGATCTTCTGGCACAAAAGTGGTTTGAGTATGGGTATATTTACCCTTTTATTGAACTATTCTTTGGTCTGGCTATGATCCTGAGCTTAAATCCTGCATTTGTCCTGTGGTCAGAGTTGATAGTTATGATATTTAGTGGGGTTGGGGTTGCAAATAAATTACTAAAGGGTGAAAAATTTCAATGTGTTTGCCTAGGCACTTTTCTTAAAGTGCCACTAACTAAAGTAACTTTGGTTGAAGATTTTGGTATGGCAATCTTAGCAGGTATTTTGTTATTGTTCAGATAACTTTGCTCCCTCAATGCAAGGTAATACTTCGGTGGAAGCAATCAAATAGGGAAACCCAAGGCAACAAGGCAAAAATAGACAAAGCTTTAGGGATTTAATAGAATAATTTCTTCGCTTTCAAATATATTAGGAATCTGCAATTTTTCTTGACGAATTTTCAAGGTGCAAAAGGGATTCTTTTATGCTTCTTTCTCGAGAATTGGCAGCTTCTGCAAAGCTTCTTGCTCCAAAAATTGGGGGAACGTGATCAAGAATACCCCTAACAAGACCTATGGAAGCAATAAAGTGTTTATGTTGTATGCAAGTAAGTCTCTGTTAATTAAAAGAAAAAGACCCCATTGCTGAGATCTTATCCCAAGAGATTCTATTGCTAGAATTCCTCTAACCCTACAGCTTGCGCCATAGAGCTAATATTAGATATATGTTAACTATTTTTATTTGTCAATAGGAAAGTTGAAATTACTCTGTTTTACCGGTGAGGAGAGCATCAATAATATCATGTGGCAAAGCAGCGGCATTAAGAAGGGCTTTTCTAACAATTCTACTTGCTTCTGATCCAATTTCATCTGCTGCTTTAAGAGTTCCTAATACTGCACTTTTAGTAAGTTCTCCAGAATCTTCACCAATATCACCTGCTGCTTGGATTACTCCCTGGACAGAAGATATCGCCACTTCTCCTACATCTCCACCAACTTTGGAAGCGGTTTTAATAGCTTGTGAGGCAGCTTCTCCTGCTGCTTCTGTGGTATTTACTCCAGTATCTTTTGCCCCATCAACTACACCCCTTACCAAACCTGTCACCCCATCAGTTAAAGAAGCCCCTGTTGAGGAGATAGCTTCTAAACCTTCACCTACAACATCATCAACTGTTTGAAGACCGGTGGTAGTCACATCTCCTGTTCCCTGAAGAAGCTTGACAACATTTTCCCTAGCTACATTCTGAACAGTTGAGGCAACATCACCAGCACCGGAGACTACAGAAGATAGAGCATTTTTTAAATCATCAGCAAGATTTGACATTATTAATACACTACCAAACATTAGAATTTCTGTCAACGATTATTTTTTAGAAGCGCTTTTGACAAAACCTTCAAATGCCCGGAGTATTTCCAGGGGAGTAACAAAGACAATGGTGTTATTTTTATCAGCTGAGAGTTCTGAAAGGGTTTGCAAAGTCCTGACATGCAAACCGCCCGTAGTCTTGGCAAGTTTCCCCGCTGCCAAAGCAATGTTTTCCGCTGCGGCTTTTTCTCCTTCGGCTCGTATAATAATTGCCCTTCTTTCCCTTTCCGCCTCTGCCTGACGGGCAATGACCCGTTTCATCTCATCCGGAAGTATTATATCTTTTAGTTCCACAGACTCCACTTTTATCCCCCAAGGGTCTGTTGCTTTATCGATAATCTTTTGTATTTTATCTGCCACCTCGTTTCTTTTGGATAAAAGGTCATCAAGGGCAGTTTCTCCCACCACGTTTCGCATGGTTGTCTGGGCAAGCTGGGATACTGCATAGAAAAAATCTTCGACCTCAATTACAGCTTTATTGGCAACATTAATACGATAATAAATAACTGCATTGACCCTTGCAGAGACATTATCACGGGTGATGGCTTCCTGATCCGGCACATCAACCGCCTTTACCCTTATATCTATCCTTGTCCAGGATTCTATAATTGGCCAGACAATCCTCCAGCCGGGTTCCATCAATCCTGCATATTTACCAAATCTGAATTTAACCCCACGTTCATATTGATTGACTTGTTTGATGGAGTAGAAAAGAAGCAATAATAAAGGAGCTAAAAATATTATTCCCATTATAATTAGTATACCATTTTCTAAAACTTTTATTTTTGCTTCTTAATTAGAATGGCGGTAATGAATATCAGCGGTTACTGCTATTTTCATCTACAATTTCTCCTTCTACAATTTTGCTTTTATCAAATTCGGACAGATGCGATTTTTTCTTAAGGTTTTCCCTTTTGCCTATTTTTCTCAAAAAATAGAAGAGAAAAATAGGTGCCAGGAATAAAAGTAGCTTTTTGATTATAATGATCTGAATCATCCTTACTCTCTCAATATGCTAGAAAAAGCGACGGCAAGAAGCTAAGAAGTACAAGCGCTACGATTATAATAATAATCCATTTTTTAAAATTCATTGACGTAGTTTACTCAAGATTTCTCCCAATTTCTTTATCTCTTCTCCGTATCTGGTCCAATCTCCTTCCCGTTGCGCACGGATAGCAGCTTCATAGCTTTGTGTGGCTTGTTGAAGAAGGCCTTCCTTGGTCATATCTGCCTCGCCGGCAGGTGTTGTTTTAGCGGATGTTTCTCCGGATGGTTTTGTTTGACCTCCCTCGGCAGTACCAAATATCTTAGCAAGGCCTGCTTCTAATGTCTCTTCCATGGCAATTTTGTTCTCGTATGCAACTATAACCCGTTTGAGTTCCGGAATTTTTCCTGTTGCTGCCTTAAGGTAGAGCGGACGGACATAGACCAAAGATTCTTCAATTGGAATGACCAGAAGCGGGCCTTGAATTACCTCTGAACCGCCCTGATCCCAAAGGGAAATTTGCTGACTGATCTGTGCATCCTGACTGATCCGGCCGATAATCTGTTTGGGGCCAAACACCAGTTTATCCTTGGGAAAGCGGTAGACAACAAG
>JACQLA010000006.1:0-67508 GCA_016204255.1 Candidatus Microgenomates bacterium | reverse complement strand
TAAAGCTGCCTCTGCCAAACTTAAATCTTTGACATGTTTACCAAAGTATGTTTGCGAAGCTGCCTCTACCCCCCAGGCTGTCCCTCCATAAGGGACCTGATTCAGATACATTTCTAAAATCTCGTCTTTTGAGTAGAGGCGCTCGGCGAATGTGGCCAGAACAAACTCGCGCAGTTTTCTCTGAATCGTCCTCTCCGGTGACAAGAGGGCTGATTTGACTAACTGTTGAGTGATGGTTGACCCGCCCTGGAGTTTGCGGCTAAAAACAATTTCCTTCATCGCCCTTAAGATTCCGCCCAAGGGGTTAATGGCCCCGTGTCTATAGAAGTCTTTATCTTCCATGGCAATTGTCGCCTTCTTTAAAGAATCAGGGATTTCAGATAAAGGAACAAGGGTTCGATTCTGGTCGCCATAGATTTCGTAAAGAAGCTGTCCTGAGCGATCGTAGATTTTAGTGGTTTGGGGAATTTCCCGACTGGCGAGTTTGGTTGGGGAGGGAAGGTCGCGGAAAAGAAAAAATATTCCCCCGGCAATTAAAATAAACAGCATTAAAACAGCCGCCATTTTTCGCCGAGACCTGATTTTTAAAATCCGACCAAACTGTTCTTTTAAAGACGGAATTTTTCCTTTCTTTGGAAAAATAACTACGCTTTTTGGCTGCCTTTTCTTTAAAGAGGTTTTTTTGTTTGTTTTTTTAGCTTTTACCATGCTTTTAGTCTTTGCAATGTTTTTTATTAGACGCTCACTGCTAATTGCTTTCGCAATTATACCGCGCCGCCCTGATGCTGCCTGTGCAATTTATGTAATTAATATCGTTAGCTATACTGCAATACGTTTTGCGGTCTTGTGTAATTTTCCAATTATATCAAATAGCAAAAATAGACCAGAGTAGTATAATTTTATTGTATGAATCTAAATCTTCCGGTTTTAAACGGCAACTGGGTCGATTTAATTATTATTTTCTTTTTAATTCTGGCGCTTTTTGAAGGTTGGCAGAGAGGTTTTTTAATCGGACTTTTAGATTTAAGCAGTTTTATTTTATCTTTTCTTCTTGCTTTAAAATTTTATGCCCTTTTAGCGATTGTTCTTGAGGCTAATTTTTCCTTACCAATTGGCATTGCTAACGCCTTAAGCTTCCTGATTATCGGGATTGTTGCCGAAACGGTGATATTTTGGCTTTTAGGGTCAGTTTACAATCATGTTTCGCCAAAGTTCTCGCAATCCAGCATTAATCGAATTTTAGGTTTTATTCCGGCCATCGGTGAGACGCTAATCTTCTTTGCCTTCATTTTGGTTTTAACTTTAGCTCTACCCGTTGCCGGCATTATAAAAGCGGATATTTTAAAATCAAAAATCGGCAGCTATCTTGTTGCCCAAACCTCTGGACTGGAGGGGGAGTTGCGTGGGGTTTTTGGTGAGGCCGCGTCAGAAGCTCTTAATTTTTTCACCATTGAACCGCGTAGTCAGGAAAAAGTTGATCTTCGTTTTGTTCAAAAAGACTTATCCGTCGATGTTGATTCAGAAAGGATTATGTTTGGGAAAGTCAACGAAGAAAGAGTTAATTTCGGGCTAAATCCTTTAATTTTTGATGAAAGAGTGCAAGTGGTTGCCCGGGCTCATTCAAAGGATATGTTTGAGCGTGGCTATTTTTCTCACTATAATCCCGAGGGGCTTTCGCCTTTTGATCGTTTAAGTCAGGCAGGAATAACCTTCAAAGCCGCTGGCGAAAATCTGGCTTTGGCCCCGGATGTGAATTTGGCCCATGAAGGATTAATGAAAAGCCCGGGACATCGGGCCAATATCCTTTCGCCGGATTTTGGCCGGGTCGGGATTGGAGTTATCGACGGCGGAATCTACGGAAAGATGTTCACTCAAAATTTCACCAACTAAGATTAATTCTGACTTGTCTTTTTGACACCCCTTTTGTAAGATGGTCTCATGGCGGATTTTTTCAGTGAAATTAAAGAAGGAAAAAACTATAAATTTTTGGTTAATGGCCAGTGGCAATTTTCCAAAAGCGGTAAATCAACTGAAATCCGTTCACCGATTGATGGTAATGAACTCGGCCAAATTCCCAGTGTAAGCCAGGAAGAAGCGGAGCTAGCTATTGTTGCCGCCCGCGATGCCCAAAAAGGGTGGGAAAATACTTTAATCCACGAAAGAGTCGAAATTATTCTTCGGGCCGCCAAAATTCTGGGAGAGCAGAAAGATTATTTAACTGATCTTTTAATTTCGGAAATCGGCAAACCCCGCAAAGAGGCCGAAGATGAGGTTTTGCGTACGGTTGACTTAATTAACTATTACGCAGAGGAGGGAAGAAGACTGACTGGTGAAACTCTTTCTTCTGATGCCTTCCCCGGTTATAAGAAAGTAAAACTGGCTATTGCTGAGCGGGTGCCTTTAGGGGTGGTTCTGGCCATTCCGCCATTTAATTATCCGATTAATGAAGGCGCGCCTAAAATTTGTGCCGCTTTAGTAGTGGGTAATTCTTTGGTTGTTAAAGCGCCGACGCAGGGCGGGATTTCAACCTTACATTTAGCCTATGTATTCCAAAAGGCAGGACTGCCGCCTGGAGTTTTGAACTTGGTTACCGGGCGGGGAGAGGAGATTGGTGATTTTCTGGTTTCCCACCCTCAGGTTAATGCCATTAATCTAACCGGTTCTTATAAAACCGCGTCTCATGTGGCTCAACTGGCGGGAGTTAAAAAATTAATTTTTGGTCTTTCGGGTAAGGATGCTTCAATTGTTTTGGCCGATGCCAATTTGGACTTGGCCGCCAAAGAAATTGCCGCCGGTTCTTTCTCTTATGCCGGGCAAAGGTGCACGGGTATTAAAAGAGTTCTGGTTGAAGCAAAAGTAGCTACAGAATTTGCCTGGAGACTCGGGGAAATTGTTAAAGAAAAATTCATTTTAGACGATCCGCGTAAAGAAAATGTTACATTGGGACCTATGATTAATGACCAGACTGCCGATTACGTTCAGGAGCTAATTGACGATGCCCTGCTTAAAGGGGCAACGATTTTTTGCGGTGGCAAGCGTGATGGTCGGTATCTTGAGGCGACAATTTTAATCAAAGTTGCCCCCAATATGCGGATTGCCTGGGAAGAACCTTTTGGTCCGGTTTTGCCAATCATTGAGGTTAAAGATTGGAAAGAAGCGGTAGAGATCGCCAATCAATCCGAGTATGGTTTACAGTCCTCAGTCTTTACCCAGGATATTGATAAGGCTTTTGCCGTTGCCCGCGAACTTGAGGTGGGGACAGTGCAAGTCAACGGTAAAGACGCCCGCGGCCCAGACCACTTCCCTTTTATCGGGGTTAAGCGTTCGGGTCTAGGCATGGTTCAAGGGGCTAAATATTTACTCTCCGAAATGACGAGAATTAAAACAATTGTGGTTAATACCCGATAGATTTACTCCCACTCCATGGTGGCGGGGGGCTTGGTAGTGATGTCGTAAACAATCCGGGAGACACCTGGAACTTCGTTAATAATTCTTGCTGAGATTTTTTCCAAAAAGGGATAGGGAAGGCGAGCAAAATTTGCCGTCATTGCATCTTTACTTTCGATAATTCGCAAAGCAATTGTTTCGCCGTAGGCCCGGGCATCGCCCATAACCGCGGTGGTTCTGACGCCTGTCAGGATCGCAAAAAACATCCAGAGTTTTTGCACAAGCCCGGCTTTTTCAATTTCCTGACAAACAATGAGATCAGCGCTTTTCAAGATTTTAAGTTTTTGCGCGGTAACTTCTCCCATAATTCTGATCGCCAATCCCGGTCCGGGGAAGGGCTGTCGCCAAATTAAATCCTTAGGAAAACCCAATTTTTGTGCCAAAATCCTTACCTCATCCTTATAAAAAGATCTTAAGGGTTCGATAAGCTTAAATCCATGTTTTTTTGGTAAGCCACCAACATTATGATGCGACTTAATTTTATCTGCCCCGGGTGTGCCCTGGCTTTCAATAATGTCAGGATAAATCGTACCCTGAACCAAAAAAGAGACCTTGCCTAGTTTTTGCGCTTCGTTCTCAAAAATCCGAATAAAAGTTTCGCCAATGATTTTTCTTTTTTTCTCCGGATCCGAAAGCCCTTTCAGCTTTTGTAGAAAGATCTTCTCAGCTTTAATAATTTTAAGATTGAGATGAAAGTATTTTTTAAATGTGGTTATAATTTGTTCGGTTTCACTTTGCCGCATTAAACCTGTATCAACATAAAAGCAAATCAGGTTTTTTCCGATAGTTCGATTAACTAAAACCGCAGCCACTGCCGAATCAATTCCACCTGAGAGAGCACAAATAGCTTTTTTTCCTCCGATCTGATTATTGATATCTAAAACTAAATTTTTAATGGAAATTGTTTTCTTCTTCTTTTTCTGGCAGTGACAGATATTAAACACAAAATTTTTAAAGATCATGTCGCCTTGCGGGGTATGGGAGACTTCGGGATGAAACTGAACCCCATAAATTTTTCTTTGTTCATCCCCCACAAAGGTAAAAGGCGAATGTTTAGTTGAGCCAATTATTTCAAAATCCTTAGGTAATTTAACTACCTTATCTCCATGACTCATCCAGACGTGCATATTTTCAGGTAACCCATCAGCTATTTGCCATTTGCCACTGGCTATTTGCAAATTGGCCGGACCGTACTCTTTTTTCAAACCCTTCTCAACGCGGCCCTCAAGTAGGTAAGTTAAAAGCTGGAGACCATAGCAGATTCCTAAAATTGGAATTCCACTTTGAAAAATTTGGGGGTTACATTGTGGAGCCCTCTTATTATAAACAGAAGCTGGCCCACCCGAAAGAATAAATCCGCGGGGGTTTTCAGTTAAAAGTTGATCTAGGGACGTGTCGGGGGGTAGGATTTTGACAGAAACTCCGGCCTCTTTTATTCGGCGGGCAATAAGATGGGTTGTCTGGGAGCCAAAATCCAAAATTATAATATCTGTGCTTGCCATAACTATTTGTACACTATCTTGAAAGTGGCGTCAAGCATCTGTTAGAATCTCTCTATGATTGCCCAACTCAAATATCGCAATATTGCCATTTCCAGTAAAATCGGCACGGGAAAAACGACATTAGCCAGACATTTAGAACAAGCTTTGGGTTGGAAACGACTTGAGGGAGGAGAGATTTTTTGGGAGCCCCTAAGAAAGAAATTAAACTTAAGTGAAAATGAAACGGATCGCCGGCCTGATGAAGAAGATTTAAAATTTGACCAGGCCTTAAAAGAAAGATTAAATAAAGAAGATCACTTAATTGTCGAAACACATTTGGCCGGATTTGATGCTCAGGGAATCCCCGGTGTTTTTAAAATTCTTTTGGTTTGTGAGGATGCGGGAAAGGATCAGGTAGCAATTCGGATTGACAGAATTGTTAATCGTAACGGAACCACAGTGGAGGAGGCGAAAGAACATATCGAGAGCCGCGAAAAAAAGGATTTGGAAAAATGGCGAAGACTTTACAGCCAAGGCGATCCGGACTGGACTCCCTTTAATCCCGATTATTTTGATTTAGTGATTAATACCTTTAACCACAATCAGGAAGAAACTTTACGGCTTGCCCTTGAGAGTTTAGGGTTTAAGAAGTGAAATATCATGCAATAACCATCTCCGGCCTAATTTGCTCAGGAAAATCCTCTCTTTTTAACGCCTTAAGACAAGAATTAAATTGGAAGTCTTATTCCGCCAGCGATTTTTTCCGCAAATGGTGTCAAGAGCACAATGTTCCGCTTTTTGCGGCTGAGTTACGACCGGTTGAACTGACAAAAAAAATTGATCAGCAGATGCGGCACGAAATTGAACGGGACGGAAATATAATTGTTGAAGGTTGGCTAGCTGGCTTTATGACTCAGGGAATCCCCGGTGTTTTTAAAATTCTTTTGGTTTGTGAGGATGCGGAACGAATAAAGCGGTTTGCTCAGCGGGAGAATGTTTCTTTGGATCAGGCAAAAGCGGAGATTTCAAAAAGGGAAGCAAGTCTTTTTGCAAAATGGAGAAAAGTTTATAGTCGTAATGATTTTTTCAAACCAGATTTTTATGATTTGGCAATTGATACTACGCAACTAAAACCAAACGAAGTTTTGGAAAAAGTTTTAAAAAGTCTAAACTAACTTATGAAAAGGAAAACTCGTGCGGCAACTGTTGATGGCTTAATAATTAAGGATAATAAACTTCTTTTAGTCAAAAGGGGAAAGGAGCCGTATCAAGGATTTTGGGCCCTCCCGGGGGGTTATGTTGAATGGCATGAAACCTGCGAGGAAGCAGTGGTACGCGAAATAAGCGAAGAGACCCAACTGGCGACTCAGGTTAAAAATATAATTGGTGTTTACTCCGCTCCATCCCGATCGCCTCATCATACTATCTCCATTGGGTATCTTTTAAAGATTTTAAGTGGCGAGATCCAAAAAAGCGAAGAATCAAGTGATATTGGCTGGTTTCCTTTGGATTGTTTACCACCTTTGGCTTTTGATCATAAAAATATAGTTGATGATTATTTGGAAGGGATTAAAAATGGAAAATGACCGGCCCCGAGTTATTGCCGGGGCTTTTATTTTGCGAGAGATAAAGCCACGATCTTCAGATCGTGGGATACGTCAAAAATCTCCAGTAAAAGACGGAATCCGAGGACTGAAATCCGCGGAGGACGTCATTTTAAATAACAAAAAGGAGCTACTTCTTATTAGTTCCTTTAAATGGCCAGGAAGATTTTTCCTCCCCGGTGGGCATGTAGAGAGTGGGGAGAGAATTGAACAAGCCCTAAAAAGAGAAATTTTTGAAGAAGTCGGGTTAAGGGTTAAGATTATTGATTTTCTTTGTTTCCAGGAGGCCATTTTTTCACCTCTTTTCTACAAAAAAAGACATTTTATTTTTTTTGATTATCTTTGTGAGGTTGTAGGGGAAAGTAGCGTAGTGCCGGATGAAAGAGAGGTCGAGAAATTTATTTGGCTCCCACCCGAAAAAGCATTAAAAATTAAAACAGATCCTTTTACAAAGAAAGCGATAAAAATCTACCTTGCCAAGGCTTGATTTTTGGGAAAAGAAGTGGTCTAATGGATAAAAGAAGGAGATTATGATTTCTTTTAAGCGTCTTTTTATTTCTTTTTTAACCTTTTCCTTCCTTTTTATTGTGGTTTCCTCTTTTGGTTTTAGTTCAGCTCAAAATAAAATCCCGATGCCTACGCCTACTCCCGGTCAGAAGGTAGAGTATAGTTTGCCTTATCCGGGAATTTTACCCGACCATCCTTTATTTTTTCTAAAAGAAATAAGAGATCGTGTTTTAGGTTGGTTTATCAGCGATCCTCTTAAAAAAGCGGAATTTAATCTTCTAATGGCCGATAAAGAGTTAAACACGGGACTTTTTTTGCTGGAAAAAGGTAAACCCGATTTAGCTCAGTCGGCATTTACCCGGGCGGAAAGCTATCTTGATAAATCATTCAAAAGCATTCAGGCGGCTAAAGAGGCCGGTAAAAATACTGACACTTTAACCGGTCGGCTTTCGTTGGCAATACTAAAGCACAATGAAGTGCTTACAGATGTTTTAAATAAAGTGCCGGAGGCAGGGAGGAAGGGAATTCAGGAAGCGATTACTAAATCTCAGCGGGGACTGGAGAATATCCGTGATTTGCAAAAGAAAAAATTAGAAAAAATAATTCAAGAAAGAATGATCAGCAGGGTAAGAACCAGTAGAATTGGAGTTGAGGCCCGGGAAAGATGACGTTTCCAACGGACTAAAGTCCGCGGTCCCCGTCTTTTTGTTTTAATTCAAACTGTATCCCCTGGCATAAATACCGAATTTTAGGAAGACAAAAATAGAGATGGAAAATAAATTTTGCGACCTTTCTAACCAAATAGCGATTATAACCGGTGCATCCTCAGGGATTGGAGCGGCTTCAGCTAAAATCCTCGCCAAGCAAGGAGCAAAAGTCGCTTTGGCTGCCCGCCGAGAAGATAAACTCAATCAAGTTGCCAAAGAAATTACGGATTTTGGAGGTGAAGTTTTAACCGTCTGTACTGATGTTTCGCACAAAGATCAGGTTGAAGCAATGGTGAGTCAAACGGTTGGAAAATGGGGGAAAGTCGACATTTTGCTTAATAATGCCGGAATTGCTCATTTTGCTTCTTTTTTAGAAATGACTGAAGATCAATGGAATGAAACTTTAGATATAAATCTGAAAGGCCAATTTCTGGTAGCCCAAGCCGCAGCAAAAGAGATGATTAAAAATCACTACGGTAGAATAATTAATATCGCCTCGGTTGCCGCAGGTCAAATTGGAATAGGTTTCCCCAGTATTGCTCACTACTGCGCTTCGAAGGGGGGAGTGGTGGCAATGACCGAGGCCTTAACAACGGAGTTAACCCCCCAGGGAATTAATGTTAATGCCATTGCTCCCGGCCTTATTTCGACTGAGATGACGGTGCAAATTGAGAGTGATCCATCCACTCTTCAGGGGATGATTAAAAGAGTGCCAAAGGGGCGTGCCGGAAAACCGGAAGAGATTGCAAATGTTGTAGTATTTCTTGCCTCCAAAGAATCGGAGTATGTTTCCGGGGCACTCTGGGTTGTTGATGGTGGTTGGTTGGCGGAATAGGTAGAAATATAAGCTAATATAGATCGCCAAAAACTTACTTTTTGACGATCTTTTTTACTCGCGAGAAGTTAAGACCCCCATTTAGGGAAAAAGCAAAAGAGGGTCTTTTTCAATTCTGAAGCTGAATGAGAAAATTGAGACCATCTGATATAGAAATTAATAGTTGACAGTCCCAGATATGGTGCTCTACCATGCCTTTTGGCACTATAAATAGTGTTTTTTTGTTTAAAAGTGCTTTTTAAGCTATGAAATGCCCATATTGTCATCACAGTCAATCTGAAGTTATGGAAACTCGGGATAGTGAAGATCTAACCGCTATTAGACGGCGAAGAGAGTGCATAAAATGTCAAAAGCGGTTTACAACTTACGAACGAGTAGAAAGCGCTCCTTTAATTGTGATCAAAAAAGACGGACGGCGAGAGCAATTTAGCCGCGATAAACTGGAAATGGGAGTTATAAAAGCCGCTGAGAAAACAATGACGGCGATGGAGGATGTGAAAAAATTGGTTGATGAAGTAGAAAGAGAGCTGCGTAATTTACAAGGCATTGAAATTTCGTCCAAAAATATCGGACAGCTGGTAATGAGAAAACTTAAACTAATCAATAAAATTGCCTATATTCGCTTTGCTTCCGTTTATCGCAAATTTGATGATTTAGAGGACTTTGAGAAAGAGGTTAAAAAACTATTATGACCTTTCGACAAATTCAGGGTTATACTGAGGAATTCGAAGTATGAAGCTTTCAGGTCTTGCACAAGAGGTCTTTTTGGACCGCTACTCTTTAAAAGATAAAAAGGGTCGTTCGGTGGAGCAGACCCCGGATAAGATGTGGCGGCGGGTGGCAAGGGGAATTGCACAAGTGGAGAAAAATGACAAACTCAAGAAAGAATGGGCTAAAAAGTTTTATGCGGCTTTGGAAGATTTTAAGTTTGTTCCCGGTGGCAGAATTTTAACCGGAGCAGGGACGGGTTATCAGGTAACCTATTTTAACTGTTTTGTTCTTCCTTCGCCCCAGGATTCGCGCATGGGGATTATTAAACTATTGGAGATTATGACGGAGTTGATGGCTCATGGTGCCGGGGTTGGTCTTAATCTTTCAAGCTTACGGCCTCGAGGATCTTACATCCGGACAGTGAATGGTACTTCAACGGGTCCGATTTCCTGGGCGGGACTTTATTCGGTGGCAACCGGTGAGATTATCCAGCAGGGTGGCTCAAGAAGAGGGGCTTTAATGCTAATGCTTAATGACGATCATCCGGATATTGAAGAGTTTATCACCGCTAAAAAAACTCCGGGCAAACTACAATATGCTAATTTGTCCGTTGGGATCTCCGACCGGTTTATGGAGGCGGTTGAGAAGGATAAGAAGTGGGATTTGGTCTGGGGCGGAAAAACTTATAAGACCTTAAAAGCCCGCGAACTTTGGAATCTGATTTGCCAATCTGCCTGGTCATCAGCTGAGCCGGGAGTGGTTTTTCTAGACAGAGCTGATAAAGTTTCTAACACTCACTACTTTGAAAAAATTGTGGGAGTTAATGTTTGCGGGGAACAACCATTGCCGGCCTGGGGAACTTGCAACTTGGGAGCGATAAATCTTTCGGCCATGGTAAAAAACGGAAAGATAGATTTCAAAGAGTTGGCCATTTTAACATCCACGGCCGTTCGTTTCCTTGACAACGTCATTGACGCTGAACACTATCTTTATCCTGAAATGGAGGAGAATCAAAAAAAAGCCAGGCGTGTAGGTTTGGGCACCATGGGCCTGGCCGATGCTCTAATTAAGTTAAAAGTTCGTTACGGTTCAAAGGAGGCCTTGGCCCTCATTGAAAAAATATACCAGATAATTAGAGACAGCGCTTATGAGGCTTCGGTGGAGCTTGCTAAAGAAAAAGGAACTTTCCCAGCCTTTAATAAAGAAAAACATATGAAGGGGAAATTTATTAAGGCCTTACCCGTTCCTCTGCAGAAAAAGATTGCTCAAAATGGGATGCGCAATTCTGTTTTACTGACTCAGGCTCCCACAGGTAAAACCTCTCTTATCGCCGGCGTTTCCTCAGGCATTGAACCGGTTTTTTCTTTTTCCTATAAACAGAAGGATCGGCTGGGTGAACACCTGATTTACCATCCTTTATTTGAGGGGTGGCAAAAAGATCATCCTAAAGAAGAAAAACCGGATTATTTTGTGACGGCGATGGACTTAACGCCTGAAGAGCATGTTAAGACCCAGGCCTTGATTCAAAAATATACTGACGCTTCAATCTCGAAAACTGTTAATGCTCCCAACGAGCATAGTTTGGAAGAAGTTAAAAAACTTTATAATATGGCTTATGAATTAGGCTGCAAGGGAATTACTTATATGCGCGAAGGTTCGCGGGAGGCGGCTTTAGAGCGAATTAATGAAGGGAAAAAAGAAAAAGGGAAGTTGGTTGAAGTTCGACCTCGTCCGGAAAAAGTTGTCGGCGCAACTTACCGACTGGAAACCCCAGTGGGGACGGCCTTTGTCACTGTCAATCAGAATCATCAGGGTGAGCCGCTTGAAGTTTTTGTCAATGTCGGCAAAGCGGGATCGGATATTGCCGCCATGGCTGAGGGTTTAGGCCGGCTTGTTTCGATGGTCTTAAGGGTCGCCTCGCCTTTACCGGTGATAGATCGTGCCTCACAGGTTACCGATCAGCTTCATGGTATCGGCGGCTCAAAATCTTTGGGTTTTGGCCAAAAAAGAATCCGTTCTTTGCCGGATGCGATTGCCAAAGCTATTTCGATTCACTTCGGGATTAAAATGAAAAATGGGAATGGTAACGGGGTGGAGAAAATTGGCGAGGTTGTTGAAGAAAATGGCGATGGTTTTGACCTTTGCCCCAAATGCGGCCAGGCCTCTTTAGTTTATGAAGAAGGCTGCCGCAAGTGTCACCTTTGTGGATTCACTGAGTGTTGAGAATAAATCCTAAATTCGAAATCCGAAATCCTAAATAAACCTGAATGATTAAAATCCAAAAATTCAAAATAGTTTAGAATTTGGAACATTTGAATTTGGAATTTGTTTAAAATTTAGTGTTTAGGGTTTAGAATTTTAAATTCTATGAAAATAATTGAACCAAAACTTTCTTCTCATGCGCAAAAAATCGTTCAAAAACGCTATTTGCGACTTGATCATAAAGGTAAACCGTGTGAGACGCCCGGGGAAATGTTTTGGCGCGTTTCCAAAGCTGTCGCCAAAGCAGATGCTGTCTACGATAATTTAAATCTGGAGAAAACCGCTCGTCAGTTTTACGAGTTGATGATTAATCTTCTATTTCTACCTGCCGGCCGGGCTCTTTTTGAAGCGGGGAACGATGGTCTGGGGCAACTCTCCTCTTGCTTTGTGTTACCAATTGAAGACAATATTGCCTCAATCTTTGGCACCTTGGGAGAAGCCGCCGTAATTCAAAAAAATAACGGGGGAACGGGTTTTAACTTTTCCAAAATCCGCCCCCATGGCGACCGGGTCAAAAATGTTCCTGAAGCCGCCTCCGGTCCGGTTGATTTTTTAAGAGCTTATGATGGTGCATTGGGTGCGATTTTGCAAGGTTCAAAGCGCCATGGAGGAAATATGGCGATTTTAAATTGTGATCACCCCGATATCTTAGATTTCATAGATCTTAAAGGTGAGGACGGCGTTATTAGAAATTTTAATATTTCAGTGGGGGTAACAGATGAATTTATGGAGGCAGCGGAGAAAGGGAAGGGCTGGCAGTTGATTAATCCCCGCAATGGGGAAGTGGTTCAAAAGATTTCGGCACGCAAAATTCTTGATCTTATTGCCAAAAAAGCCCACGAAGCGGCTGATCCGGGCGTGGTTTTTTTGGACCGCTTAGAAAAAGATAATCCCACTCCGACCTTGGGCCGTTTGGATGCTACCAATCCTTGCGGCGAGCAGCCTCTTCTGCCTTATGAATCCTGTAATTTGGGATCAATTATTCTTTCAACCCACTTAAAAGGAAAAACAATTGATTGGCCGAAATTACGCAAAACTGTGCATATAACCGTCCATTTTCTGGACAATATGATTGATGTTAATCTTTTTCCCCTGGAAAAGATTGAAAAAATAGTCAAATTCGGCAATCGCAAAATAGGCTTGGGGATTATGGGATTTGCCCATCTGCTTTATAAAATGGGTCTTCCTTATGATTCGGAGGAAGCCGTCAAACTTTTAGAAAAAATAATGGCTTTTATCCAAAAGGAAGCCCGCCAGGCCTCGACAAATTTAGCCAAAGAGCGAGGAGTATTTCCTAATTTTGACATATCAATCCATAAAGATGGGTCTCAATTAAGGAATGCAACTATGTTAACCATCGCTCCGACTGGTACCATTTCCATGTTAGCTTCTACCTCTTCAGGCATTGAACCGGTTTTTTCTTTGGTGACCCGACGCCAGGTGCTTTTTGAAGAAACCCGCAATAAAAAAGGTGGCCAGACTTTGACCATTGTCGATTCGGTTTTTGAAGAGGCCTTAAGTGGTTTAAGAAGTATTAATAAGGAAAAGGTTTTAGAGCAGGTGGCCCAGGAAGGAACGGTTAAAAATGTTAAAGAATTGCCGGCTGAGTTTAAGCGCATTTTTGTTACCGCACATGATATTTCCTGGAAGTATCATGTTAAAATGCAGGCGGCCTGCCAAAAATACTGTGATAACTCCGTTTCTAAGACTATTAATTTTCCTTCCTCGGCAACTGTTGACGATGTTAAACAGGCTTTTCTTTTGGCTTGGAGAACGAACTGCAAGGGAATTACCATTTACCGTGATAAAAGTCGAAAAGAACAAGTTTTATCAGTCGGCGCCTTAAATGGCCGAAAGATCGTGGAGGAGGAGCGGGGGATTTGTCCGGAATGCGGCGGGGAAATGGAGGAAAAAGAGGGTTGCTTTACCTGCCCAAATTGCGGATACTCTTATTGTAAATCATGACAAAAATTTATACCAAAAAAGGAGATAAGGGGAAAACGACAGTTTGCGGGATGGAGGTGGAGAAAAATCATCCTCGACTCGTTGTTTTAGGTGTTTTGGATGAACTAAGCAGCAGTCTGGGTGTAGTTCTTGCCTTTTCCTCCGAGCTAAAAATTCTATCTGAAATTCAGGAAGATCTGATGGAAATCGGCTCAGAGATTGCCTTGGGAGATAGAAATGTCGGTGGGAAATTAGAACAGCGGGTGATAATTTTAGAAAAGGAAATCGATCAAATCTGGGAAGATTTACCGCCTCTGGTTAATTTTATTTTACCTCAGGGCGGAAAGGTGGGCAGTTTGCTTCACTTCTCAAGATCGATCTGCCGCCGAGCCGAAAGAGAGGCTGTAATTCTATCCCAAAAAGAAAAAATCGCCCCGGAAATAATTATCTATCTCAATCGCCTCTCCGATTTTTTATTTGCCTTAGCTCGTTGGGTTAATAAAAATGAAGGTTTTGAAGAAAAAATCTGGCCGTGAAGATTTTTGCACTATCTGCGTCATTGCGAGGAGCGTAGCGACGAAGCAATCTTGTGATGGCTATACACTCCTATGTTTATATATTAACCAATATAACTAATAGAGTTCTTTACGTTGGCGTTACAAATGATTTAGTGAAACGGATTTATCAGCACAAGAATAAATTGATAAAGGGATTTTCTGCAAAATACCACTTAAACAAGCTTGTTTATTATGAGATCTTTAATGATATTTGCGAGGCTATTAAAAGGGAAAAACAAATTAAGGCAGGATCAAGAGATAAAAAATTAAGGTTAATAGAGAAAACTAATCCCGAATTTGAAGATTTATACCCGCAGATAATTTAATATTCCTATCATGATTGCTTCTCCCCCGATTAAATCGGAGGATCGCAATGACGATTCTTTGTTAACTCAGGAAGTATTATTACCATCTTGACGAAATAGGATAGAAGCTTTAGTATTTATTTAAATTTAAATATCCTTGAGGTTTATGGGAACTCCGTGACCCGCCTTCGCCAAAGTCTTCGGCGAGGCGAGGAAATCGGAGGCTGTGCCGCAACGGTAAATCCGCCAGACGACGGAAAGCCCGGAACCATCCTTAAGGTTAAAGTCTCTCGAGCAAGTGAAAAGTTTTTTTGTGGACTTTTAACCTTCTCGCTTCTCGATGAGACAAAGAGGAGGTTTTTTAGTGTCTCCCGTTCTTTTAGAAAGAACTGATTATTCAAAACAAGCAACAAGAATTCCTAATGGTTCCAAAGATGGAGCTACAAGACCGGTTACTTCTTCGGTTGAAGCAGAGGAAATTTATAAAAATCCCTTAGATCATGAGATCGACTATTTCCGCAAAAATTGGCGCAAGGAAGGTTTACCTTATAACTGGGATGAGCTTCCTGGAACCGGGTTCCAAAACGAAACCCAGATTAAATTAATTTTTTCAGATATAAAAAAAACTGACGGTGAGGATCAACGCCGGGAAAAAATGAAAAAGGCTTTGGTAAGAACGGAGACCGATATTAAAGGTTTTATCCTGGAATATTTAGCTGAGGGTTTAGTTTTTCCAATCCATTACAAAATTCAATTGGTAAATGGGAGAAAGCGGTTAGTCGATCCTCTTTACGATAAATTGGTTGTGGATACGGTTTCTGCAGAAGAAAGAAACGGTTCGGTTAAAAGAGCGCTTGAAGAAAAAGTGGAGCCGGCTTTAATTTCCCAACCCGATAATTCTGTTTGGATTATGACTAGCCCCGATGGTTGGACCGGAATGAGAGGGACCGATGGGGAACTAATCAATTATCCCGACTCCCAGACTCATATTTGGCAAAAAAAAGGAGACGATGTTTTTGGTTTTACTGTCCGAACGGATTTTAAAAAGAATGAGCACCGGGAGATGTTGAAACGCCTTTCATTTGGAGGAACTGATCTTGAGAAAGATGCTTCAGTTTGTGATTATGTTGAATCAATTGTTGGAGTGATTCCCATTGAAGAGCGATTCGGAATAAGAGAAGTGGTAAAGGTTATGGAAAAAACCCGTCATGATCTTACTGGTTCTAATCTTGCCTACAAAAACCGCGGTTGGGATGAGGTTTATAAAGATTTAGATCGACGTGAGGAGTTGTGGCAATTCAATAAACAGACGGGGAAGATGGTAGAAGAGTTTGAGGATTATGTTTTATCCAGTAGGCGGTCTAGAAAAGAAGTAAAACAGGCATTGGCTGTGACTATTTTGAAAATTGCTAAATTTCTAAGAGGGGAGAAGCTAATTAAAGTAAAGGAATCAAATGGTATGGGGGAAAATGATTTGGATTATGATTCAACGGTTTCTTACGGAATGGTTTTAGATCATGTTAGCGAATTACCTGGCTGCGCCGGGGGTGGTGGGAAGAAATTAACAGATTCTATCACTCCAAGACATACAGAAACCCTAGACTCTTCAGAAAAAACACTGGAGTGTGAGTGTCCCTTTTGCCATCAGAAAGTAAAAGCGGTCATTAAAGACGGAAGAATTCATTGTCCAAACTGTGAAAATTCAGCGGAGTATAAGTGTTAATCCGCGGAAATAGTCTTATTTTAAGGGCGGCTTTGTAAAGGGATCAACCCAATCTCTCTGATAATCTAAGCCCATCTGACACTGTATAAAGTCTATCAATTCTTCTTCTCTTTTTGAAATTATGCCCCGGTCTATACCCAAAGCCTCCAGTTTTAATTTCCCTTCAAGATACTTAGTTAAATTTTCTGATTTTTTATGAGCATCTTCTTTCATTCCTTCAGTTCCATACTCTAAAATATCTGTAAAAAATCTGAAAGTGGAGTAGGTCAAAAGAGTATGCGTTGCCTCAAATTGCTGTTTACCTTTCTCGTCTTCCAGCAATCTTCTGATAACATTATTCGAGGTAAGCTGGGCAAAGGCAACCTGGAATTCCATGAGGCGATTAAATTGGTTTACTGCTCTTTCTTGAGGAGTTAACCTGTAGACTTCAACAGCCATGCTTTAAATTCCTCTCAATAACTTAATAAAAATTATTATAGCACATAGATTTGATATCATGCTGATAAAGCTTACTAATCGCCACCGCGGTCTTCCAGCCAGCTGTAATCTTCAGGATTGATTTGGGCGCTAATATAAGTATCTAACTCATCCTTTAGTAAGGGGAGATTATGGGTTTTTAATCGGCCAATTTCTGTTTCGCCGCTTAAGTATCTAGTAAAATTTCTTATTTTTTTCCGCGCCCGCTTTTTCATCCTGGGTGTGCCATGATCCTTGATTTCTCCAAAAACCCCAAAAGTAGATTTTACCAGGGCGGTTTTTAACCGCTTAAATTCTAACTGCGCCAGGTTATTTTGCAAAATTCCTCTGGCTCCGTATTCGAACTCAAGTTTAAAGAGGGCAACTTGAAGACCAATAAGACGATCGAGCTGTCGCAGCTCTTCTCGGGGAGCAGACTCCCTAAAATGTCTTTTTGGTGCTTCGATAACCATTCTAAAAATTGTCTCCTTAGATTGGGTATTATAGCATAATAGTCTGCTATTTCCCGTTATTTTTCTTGAAAACCATTGAAATTGGGCGTAGAATTAATAAATGCTGGGAATTTCCACCTCCTATTTTGCCGCCCGGAGGTTTTCAATTTACGAAAGCGTTAAAAAAGCTCACGATTTGGGTTTTCCTCTTGTTGAACTTGGTGCAAATCACGATTTTGAAGAGAACATCGGGGAGACATTAAAGAGAATCCGTCAAGATTTTCCCGAAACAATTTTTACTCAGCATTGTTATTTTCCTCCGCCATTTCGACAACCTTTTGCCTCCAATGCCGGAGAAGGATTAACCGATAAGAATAAAAAAGTTATCGAGGGAATGTTTACAGCGGCAAAAATCATAAAACCGCAAAACTGTTCCTTTCATTGCGGTACCAACCGGAAATATGTATTTAAGGGAGAGTTTAAAGACATCAAGGGATTTAAAAAATTTGCACCCGCTGAAGAAATACCTTTAGCTGAGGCAAAAAACAATCTTAAAGATTTTTTCCTCGAGGTCGTAAAAAGGGCAAAAGAAAAGGGAATAAGAGTGGCGGTAGAAAATATGTGGTGTAAGACCGGCGAAACGCCGCTTTTAAAGACCCCGGCTGATTTTAAAGATTTCTTAAGCGAAATTCCTGGTCTTGGAATTCTTTTAGATTATAGTCATGCGACCTTAAATTATCCCGAACCGAATGATTTTTTTTCTTTGGGCGGGAAAATCTATGAGATGCATTTATCGGGCATTAAAAATGGCCGGGATCACTGGTCAATTACCGAAAGTCTTAATTTGTTGGATCTGTTTTCCCATATTAAAAAATTGAAAGAAGAACCCCTTATTATTTTGGAACATTCAGGAGAGGTGACTGAAGATGAGATTTCGACTGAGAAAAATTTAATTGAAAAGGCTCTCTGCAAGTTGTAAAATTAGCTCAATGGACGACCTGCCTTTAGATCAGCAATCAACGGACAAAAATCAGCCCTCTCAACCTTCGGCGTTAAGCATGGGCCGGGAAAAAGAGATGCAGCCTCCTACACCTTATCTTAAAAGAACGGAAGAGCGGCCGGAAATTACTTCCGAACTGCAAGAAGCGGGGGTTGAACATTTGCATGAGGAGGTTGAGTTATCGCCTCAGGATAAAGAAGCGGGGATGATTGAGGCTGCTGAGGCCGTGCCGGTAACAACTGAACCTACGGGTTTGGTTAGTCTACCATTAACAGAAGATCAGATTAAAAAAGCCCTTCATCATAAAATAATAGACTCTGTTACCTGGTTGGCGACATGGTGTTTTAGACAAATTAAAATTTTTCATCACAGGATTAAAGCTTAATGAGCACAGTTTTTAATGATTTGACTTATGCGGCCACGGTTTTTTTAATAGTTTCCCTCATTATAATTTTTACATTATTGATTTCGGGGGGGTTTCTTTATCTGTTTTTTCTATGGTGGAGAAACCGGACGCGCGAAGAAAAATCTTTGGATTCTGTTTTGCTTCAAATTGCTGTTCCCCGGGAAAACGAGGTTAAGATTGATGCCGCTGAACAGATGTTTGGTGCTTTCTCTTCGATCAAAAAAGGAGGATTTTTTTCTTTTCTTTCACCCTCTGATTCACTATCTTTTGAGATCGTTGGCCGACCCCAGGACATCCGTTTCTATATTAACTGCCCGATACACTTGAAAGATTTAGTAGAAAAGCAGATTCACGGTGCTTATCCGGGCGCGGATATCCAAGAAGTGGACGAGTATAATATCTTCTCAGAAGATGGTCAAGTGGCCTTTGCTTCATTTGCCCTAGGCTCGTCTAATTATTATCCGCTAAAAGTTTACAAAAATATTCCGACTGATCCTCTTTCAGCGGTTACCAGCGTTTTGGCCAAAATGGGCCAGGGGGAGGGAGCGGTAATACAGATTCTTATAACTCCGGCTTCCAGTAAGTGGCGGGCTGCCGGCAAGGCTTATGTTTCTAAAACCAAAAAACAAGAGGCCGATCCGGAAAAAGCAAAATTTTCCGTGGATCCCAAGGTTTTGGAAGCGATTGACGAAAAGTGCCAAAAACCCGGGTTTATAACTGAAATTCGTTTAGTTGTTTCGTCCTCCTCGATGGAAGCAGCCAAAAGCCATTTGTCTAATTTGTCCAGCACTTTCAGCCAATTTTCAAGCGATCTGAATAGCCTTAAGAAAAAACGCAATCTTTTTAAAAAGGCCTTCATGATCGATTTTATTTATCGCTACCTGCCCAGTTTTTCTTTTTTCAATAAAGAATCAATCTTAAACACGGAAGAGTTGGCAACGATTTTTCATTTTCCCAATAAGGCTATTGAAACCCCCCATATTTTCTGGCTCAATGCTAAACGCGCTCCGGCTCCGTCTCAAATTCCGGAAAAAGGTCTTTATTTGGGTAAAAGCACTTATCGGGGAATCACCCGTCCGGTTTATATCGATACTGATGATCGCCGCAGGCATCTTTATATCATCGGAAAAACCGGTGTCGGGAAATCAGAACTTTTAAAAGAAATGATTCTACAGGATATTAAAAATGGCGATGGCGTTTGTTTTATTGACCCGCATGATACGATCGAGAAACTCCTGGAGCTTATTCCGCCGGAAAGAGCAGAGGATGTTATCTATTTTGATCCATCTGATACTCAACGACCGATGGGTTTAAACATGCTTGAGGCCGAAACTGAGGAACAGAAACACTATGTGGTTTCCTCAATCGTGGGGCTAATGTATAAACTTTACGATCCCTATAAAACCGGGATTATCGGTCCCCGCTTTGAGCACGCTATCCGCAACGCGATGTTAACCGTCATGTACGAGCCGGGGAGCACTTTTGTTGAAGTTGTTCGTTGTTTAACGGACTCCACTTACGTTCAGGAGCTTTTGCCCAAGATTCAGGACCCGATTATTCGCCGCTACTGGACAGACCAAATTGCTCAGACCGCTGATTTTCATAAATCCGAAGTTTTGGACTACATCGTTTCCAAATTCGGCCGCTTTGTGACCAATAAAATGATGAGAAATATTATCGGCCAATCAAAATCGGCCTTTAATTTCCGTAAAGTTATGGATGAGAGGAAAATCCTTTTGATTAATTTGGCTAAAGGCAAAATCGGCGAAGAGAACTCATCATTTCTTGGTTTGGTTTTGGTCCCCAAACTTTTAGTGGCGGCCATGTCTCGTCAGGATGTGCCGGAGGCGCAAAGAAGCGACTTCTATCTTTATGTTGATGAGTTTCAAAATTTTGCCACTCCTGATTTTGCCACCATGCTTTCTGAGGCCCGAAAATATCACCTTAATATTACGGTGGCCAACCAGTTTATCGGGCAAATGGAAGAAGAGGTAAAAAATGCTGTTTTTGGTAATGTGGGAACCCTAATCACTTTCCGGGTTGGAGTAACCGATGCTAATTATCTTCAGCACGAGTTTCAGCCAGTTTTTTCCGAAACGGATTTGATCAACGTTGAACGCTTTAATGCCTATATTAAAACCATTGTTGATAATGAGCCGGTAACACCATTTTCTTTGGACTTGACTAAAAATCTGGTTGAGGAAGAAAAACGAAGGAACCCCAAGTTGTCAGAGGCGATTCGACGGCTTTCGGCTCTAAAATATGGTCGCGATGCACAATTGGTAGAGGCCGAAATCACTCAAAGAGCAAAACTTTAGTGCGTCCGCTTGGGTTCGAACCAAGGACATCTACTTTATAAGAGTAGCGCTCTACCACTGAGCTACGGACGCAATAAAATCCACACCCGAATTTTACCAAAGATATCTTAGGATAGCAAAGCTGGAAATTTAGGAAATTACTTGAGGTGAGTTGGTTTTAAAGCTCTTCTAACTTAACGCTTTCTTCACCTTTTTCCTTGATTAGATCGAGGTATTTTTCGGTGGTAGAAAGTCTTTTGTGTCCAACGAGTTTGGAAATTGTGGTAAGCGGTGTCCCTGCTATTAGGTGTTGAGCAATAAAAGTGTGGCGCAAGTCATTGACTTTGGCATCCTTAATTCCGGCTAGTCGGAAGTAACGATCAATTGCGGTACGAATATTCCGAATAAGAAGGGGGCGACCCGTTTTTGTAACAAACAACGTGTTATTGCTTCCTTTGGGCCTGGCGGTCAAATATCTATCCAACGCCTGCTTGGCCGCTTTATTCAAGGGAACAGTTCGGCCTTCATGGCTTTCATAAGGTTTGATATAAAGTTCGTTTCCCTTAACATCCTCTAGTTCTAAATTAGCAAGCTCTCCGATTCTCATCCCGGTTTGCAAAAGCAATTCAACTACAGCTGAAATTCGGATGTCGTCCCGGCAGGCATCTCTTAACGCCCGATACTCCATTCTTGAAAGAATACGCGGAGGTTTAACTTCGTATTTAGGATGGGCAATTAAAAGAGAGGGGTCTTCGGCAATTAAATTAGCGCCCCTTAAAAAGCGGTAAAAAGTTTTAAGAGAATTCAGCTTTCGGGAAACTGATTTAAGAGTATATCCTTCTTTACGGATTTTATCCAAAAAGGCTTCCAGATCCTGACGAGTGATTTCTACAATATCTTTTTTTCCTTGGGCGGTGAGGAAAGTAGTTAATTGTTCGATATCCTTACCATATGCTAAAATGGTGGCATTGGCGCGTCGATTCTCTTTTAAAAAAGCGAGGAAACGTTTATGAGCTTCCTCAAGGCTTAAATTGTCTGCCATAAAAGTTCTTTCAGTAGCTTAAAGGTATAAAAAACCCTTTTAAGTGGATCCTATAATAACAAATAAAAGGTTAAATGTCAATCAGGATAAAGGTGCTAAAAAATGAAAAATCGCCTTCTAACTGGAATAATTCTGCTAGTCGGTCTCTACCTTATCTCTAGTTTAACCAAAAGTACTTATAGTCTGTGGCAAAAAACCGAAATGGTTAAAGAGGCTGAAAGAAAAAGAGTGGCCCAGGAGCAACGGGGTGAAGAACTTAAAAAGCAATTAGAATTCAGTCAGACACCGGAATTTGTTGAAAAAGAAGCCAGGGAAAAACTCAATTTGGGAAAACCGGGAGAAACAATGATAATTTTACCCCCGTTTGAATCAACAACCTCAGCCTCCGAAGTCGCTTTACCTAACTGGAAAAAATGGCTAAGACTTTTCTTTTAGCCCCTGAGTAGAATCGAAGGATGGCAACTCTTTTTTTGAAAAGATTTCGTCCCATTCGTAGCAGGGGTGGGGATCGAACCCACGACCTGAGGGTTATGATTCCTCCGCTCTAACCAACTGAGCTACCCTGCCATCGCCAATCTTACCAGAATAATTGATTGTTTTCAATAATTTTGGTATACTTTTAAGCGCAAAATTTGTTGCGCGGGGTAGTGTATAGCTGCACACGAGGCTCATAATCTCGTAGACTAGGTGCGACTCCTAGCCCCGCAACACTATTGGAGTAAAAGAGAACTTTAGATTCGTTTTTTGAGTCCCCTTTGTGTTAAAATACCCCTCTATGGAAAGACAAGAAAAAGCTATCCCCGCCAGTGTAAAATTGGGTGCTGAAATCGATCTTTTAGATCGAGAGGTTGCTACCACAAAACGCGGTCTTCGTCCAAAAGATCGTTTGGACCAAATTCATTTAGATAAAGCAAGCCGTATAATTCGGGCGCTAGAATTAAGAGGTAATGGTGACCATTCAATAGGTGTAACGATAGTTCTTTCCGGTGATCCCCAAGACGAACTGCATGATTATTCACAAGCACAAGTGCTCATTACTTTCAAACGGATAAATTACACCACGCGAACTCATCTAAAAGCTTTGCGGGCCAATTACGAAGGCAATATGTTGATGCTAATTGGTAAGCCCGATCGGACTCAGGCGGAGGAGCCGCATTTTAGGGCTCGTAGGTTGATTTCCGAAATTAACGAAATTCAGGCTGCAATTAGTGTGACGATTGAAAACGGAGATGTAAGGAAAGAAATGAGTCTTGAAAGACTAAAAGCCAAGCAGGCCGAGAAGGTCTTTAAGTTAATGGTCAGTGACCGCGTTAAAAAGGGCCGTTTTGATTTAATTTACTTCGGAAATCCAGGAATGCGAAGTTCAGACGACACGCTAGCCATGTATTATGAATATATGGGCAAAAAGGCCGGTTTTGATGTTTCAGCTAGGCACTTATTTATGCGTCCGGGTCTTGAAAAATTGATGAGGGGAATCCGGTATAATAAAGTCGTTTCCACATTGAGATCGAGGCAAGCAGCGGGAGGAAGATAAACTTTTACTATGCTAGAATAGAAAGTATGAAAAAAAAGATTCTCACTGGGGATCGACCAACGGGAAAGCTCCATTTAGGTCATTATGTAGGTTCACTCAAAAATCGGGTGAAGCTGCAGGATGATTATGAGTGTTTTTTTATCATTGCCGATTATCATACGTTAACCACCGCTCCGGAAAAAGAAAAAATCCAGGGTCTTGAGCAAAATATCCGCGATTTAGTTTTGGACTATCTTTCGGTTGGAATCGATCCTCAAAAAGCGGTCATTTACCTCCAATCAGGTGTGCCAGAAGTTGCGGAATTGGCACTACTATTTTCGATGCTCATCTCTGTTTCTCGGTTACAACGAGTGCCGACGTTAAAAGAGGTGATGCGGGATTTGAAAATTGAAAACGCTTCTTTGGGACTTTTATCCTATCCGGTTCTGCAGGCCGCGGATATTTTAATGGTTAGGGCCAATCTTGTTCCGGTAGGGAAAGATCAATCATCCCACCTTGAGGTAACGCGGGAAATTGCCAAACGCTTTAACGAACTTTATGGCGAGACTTTTCCCATCCCTGAAACCTTAATCGGTGAAGTACCAACTTTGCCTGGAACAGACGGGAAAGCCAAGATGTCTAAATCCGTGGGGAACTGTATTTACTTATCCGATGATTCAAAAACCGTTGAAGAAAAAGTAGGAAAAATGTATACCGACCCAACCCGTATTCATCCGACAGACCCAGGTCATGTAGAGGAGAACCCGGTTTTTATCTATCACGAAGTTTTTAATCAAAATAAAGCAGAAGTGGAAGATTTAAAAAAGCGATATCAAGAGGGGAAAGTGGGAGATATTGAAGTTAAACAAAAACTTGCTGTTGCCTTAAATGAGTTTTTAGATCCGATTCGCAAAAAACGGGCAGAATTTGAAAAAGATCCACAGATACTTGAACAAATTTTAAAAGAAGGAACCCAAAAAGCCCGACTCCAAGCTTGTGAAACTCTTAAACTTGCCCGCCGGGCCATGGGTCTGGTTTCTCAGTAAGAAAGGCAAACTTCTAGGGAGATCGCGAAAAAGAACGCATAGTTTTAGAGTAAAATATGTATCTGACTCGAAAACGGTTCTTTCCACACTTCAAAGATTTTTGTTCCCACACTGATGTATTGTAAGTTTCCTTCTTTCTCTTCTACCGGAGAAGTACAGGTGGCTAGGGTTGTTTCGTTTTCAATTTTTTCTTCAATAAAAGCGATTTGCATAGATCCCACTATATTCCATATTTGTTGGCCCTTGCAGTAATGGAAATTACTTTTGAAGTGTAATAAATATTACAGGCCTAGATTACAATGGAATTGTTAGATTGATTACATTTGACAGTCGTGATATTATTCGGGTGATGGATAAGGGATCACGTCAAAAACTGGCCGACTTTTTTTCCCAATTTCAACTTCTCCATTATAAAGAGAAGGCGATTATCCGTCGTCCCGAAGATTCTCCCCAGGGTATTTTTTATCTTCATAAAGGTTACGTTCGTCTTTATGCTCTTTTTCTCAAGAAGGTGAAGAGTTAACCCTCATTATTTTTAAGGCAGGGGACTTTTTTCCTATAATGTGGGCCATAAATGAAACCCGCACACCTTATTATTTGGAGGCGATGACTGCGGTTGAACTCTGGCGAGTTTCCCGAAACCAATTCCTCGATTTTATTAAAGCGAATCCGGATATTCTGTTTGAGTTAACCAGTCGGATTACGGTTCGTTTGGGTGGGCTTTTAGAGCGAATGGAGTATTTAGTTTTCGGTAACGCTCATCAAAAAGTGGCCTCAATCCTGGCAATTTGCGCACAGCGTTTCGGTAGACAGGAGGGAGGGAAAACTAAAATTAGCGTCCCCTTAACTCATAAGGATATAGCCGCCCTTATAGGGTTTACCAGAGAAACGGTTAGTCTGGAAATGAAAAAGCTGGAAAAGAAGGGGATTATTTCGCGCCGCGGTCAGCTAATTTTAGTAAAAAACAGTAAAAAACTTGAGGATGAGTCAATTTTAAACACCACCGCATCTGGTTTTTTCTAGAGCAGTTTCTAGCCTCTGTTTTTCTTGTTTCCCCAGCTTAGTTATGCTATACTTGAGATAGAAAAAGCGGAGATTATACACTTTAGCTTGTGTAATTGGTTTATCAATTATGCTTTGCCTATAGTCGGTATAATAAAGAAAAAATGCCCAATGAGGAAAAAATTTTTCCAAAAATTAATCGTAAGAAAATCATTAAGAAATATCAGGTTCGCCTCGATTTTAAACGAATCCTTCTCTATCTTCTTCTAATCTTTTTAGGTATTTCTTTCTTTTTTTCTTTCGCCCGGGTACAAGATGAGAGGAAAGAAATTCCTTTTAGTCAGGTTTTATCCGATGTTAAAAATGACAAGGTACAAAAAATCGAGGTTGAGGAAGCCAAGCTGACGGTTAAGTATAAGGACGAGCAGATCTTTACTTCACGAAAAGAGGAAGGCTCCAGCGTTTTTGAAGCCTTTAAAGCCGCTGATGTTGATCCTAAAAAGGTGGAAATTGAGGTTAAAGACACCTCAAGCGGCCGGATCTGGTTTTCGATTTTGGGTAATTTTCTGCCCCTTTTACTAATGGTCCTTTTCTTTCTTTTCCTTTTTCGACAAGCCCGCGGCGCCCAGGAATCAATTTTTTCTTTCGGCCAGTCGCGTGCCAAACTATTTTCCAAGGATACTCCTCGGACAACATTTGCTGATGTGGCTGGAGTTGATGAGGCCAAAAAAGAGTTAACCGAAGTGGTCGATTTCTTGAAAAATCCGGGAAAATATCGGGCCCTGGGCGCGCGGACTCCTAAAGGACTTTTGCTTTTGGGACCACCTGGAGTAGGGAAGACCCTTTTGGCTCGGGCTTTGGCGGGAGAGGCAGGGGTGCCGTTTTTCTCTATGGCCGGATCGGAATTTATGGAAATGCTAGTGGGTGTGGGGGCTTCCCGTGTCCGCGACCTTTTTTCCACCGCCAAAAAGAATGCCCCGGCAATTATTTTTATTGATGAAATTGAGTCGATTGGGCGGGCTCGTTCCCCCGGAGGAATCACGTCTCATGATGAAAGAGAACAAACTTTAAACCAGATTCTGGTAGAGATGGACGGTTTTGAACCAAATACTCAGATAATTGTGGCCGCGGCTACCAATCGACCCGATCTTTTAGATTCGGCCCTGTTACGCCCCGGGCGTTTTGACAGACGGATTACATTGGATTTACCCGATATCGAGGGAAGAAAAGCAATTTTAAAAATTCATCAAAGAGGGAAACCGATGGAGTCGGCCGTTGACTGGGAAAAGGTTGCTAAAAGAACAGTTGGGTTCTCCGGCGCCGATCTGGAAAATATGCTCAATGAGGCAGCCATTTTAGCGGCCAGCTTAAATAAAACCGCTATCGACATGTCGGATCTTGAGGAGGCGGCAACAAAAGTCAAACTTGGACCTCAGAAGAAGCGTATTCAGTCTGATTTAGATAAAAAGATGACGGCCTATCATGAGGCGGGACACGCAATTGTTACCCACGAATTACCCCATATGGATCCGGTTCATCGCATTTCGATTGTTTCCCGGGGGTTTGCTTTAGGATTTACTTTAATTCCACCAACCCAGGATCGTTATACCGAAACTCGCTCGCGACTTTTAGAACAGATCGCTTCTTTATTAGGAGGGCGGGCGGCGGAAAAATTAGAGTTTAATGAATTAACTGCCGGTGCGGCCTCTGATATTCAAAAAGCCACTGATATTGCCCGGGCGATGGTGATTGAATACGGAATGTCTGATCTTGGCCCAGTTAGCTTAGGACCTCAATATGGGGCAGGAGAAAGTGGGAAGATGTGGATGGAGCCTTCGCAGGTTTCGCCAGAAATGGCCTCGAAAGTGGACTCTGAGGTTAAAAAGATTCTCGACGATGCTTATGAGAGGGCCGAGAAAATCCTAAAACATCTTAAGACTAAACTGGATATGGTTTCCAGGGAGCTTTTGGAAAAAGAGACTTTAGAAGGTGATGAGTTTGAAAAATTGATGAAAGACGGTGAATTAGAGGAATCCGCGCCAGTGGAGAAAAAATTAGACGAAGAAAAACTGGCCTTCGCCAAGGTTAAAATCTGATCCCCGCAGGATAATCCTTTGACTCTTGTGATAAAATTTCCCCATGTTTCTAGAAGCAATTGATGGGTTCAAATATCCTTTTGAAAATGAGATTGAAGGAGTAATGCAGAATGCCGAAAGGCGTTTTGCGGAGAATTGGCGCGAAGGATACTCATCTCGGCTTAAACTACCATATGCCTACACGTGTCCTTCTCCTGAGAAATACCACTTTCAATGGTTCTGGGACTCCTGTTTTCACGCTATAGCCCTTTCTCATTTGAATCTAGAACATGCTAAAAAAGAATTACATACGTTAGTTTCGGTTTAAGAAGAAGACGGTTTCATACCCCATGTGATTTTTTGGGAAGGCGTTGATTTGAGAAGCGCGGCTTGGGCAGCAGTACAAAGTAAAACAATTTATCCACCTACTCACACAGCATTGATTCAGCCGCCAATCTTAGCTTATGCAACTTTAAGAGTTTACGAAAATGATAAAGATCCGGAATTTCTAGACGAAATGCTACCGAAGCTTAAAAAATATTATCTTTGGCTTTTGGAAAATCGCGATCCTGATGACGATGGGCTCATTTCTAATATCTCTCCCTATGAGACGGGTTTGGACCTAAGCCCAGCTTATGCTCCCCCCTTAGGTCTTAAAAAAACCGCCGCCAGCCGGGAAATGGCTCAGGCCGCTTTTGGGGTGGAATTGAGGAATCGGATTGCAGGATACGATTTAGAAAAAATTTTTTCCAAAAATTATTTTAATGTAGAAGATGTGCTGGTTAACACATTTCTAGCACAAAGTCTTCGAGCGCTTTCTCAACTCTGTCTTGAGAACGAAGAATTAGAAGAAAGCCAAAAATTTGGAAAATTGGCTGAGAAAACCGAAGAAGCGATTTTAGCTAAATGTCGAGGTAAGGATGGAGGTTTTTATTCTCTTTATACTGACCGAAGAGGAGAAGAGGTGATGTCCGAAGCGCTAACTTTTACTTCTTTAATCCCCCTGCTCTTAAGAAAGATAAAGGAAGAGGATGTAGATAATCTGATTAGCGATATTTTTGACCCGAATAAGTTTTGGACTCCTTATCCTGTGCCCTCAGTAGCTGTAAGTGATGCTGCTTTTAGAACAGGAGATGGTACTATGTGGGGAGGAAGCTCTTGGGCACCAACTATTTGGGCGCTTCATGAGGGCCTTCGAATGCATGGTCGCAATATTGAGGCGGATGTTCTTTCCGCTCGAGCCGGATATCTTGGAAAAGCTACGCGTGAGTATCACAACCCTTTTAATGGTCGAGGCTATGGTGCCAATGGCTTTACATGGGCGCCGGCCCTTTATTGTGATATGTTAAAATCAGTTAAGAATGGAAACGGAAAATCGGTTAGTCCTCATTGATGGCCATGCTATTTTACATCGGGCTTTTCATGCCCTTCCTCCATTAACTAATTCCCGCGGTGAACAATCGGGAGCGGTTTTTGGCTTTTGTTCGATGCTTCTGCGTATAGTTCAGGATCTAAAACCAAAATATCTTGCTGTTACTTTTGATTTGCCCGCACCGACTTTTCGTCAAAAACTCTATTCCGATTATCAATCTCAAAGGCCCCAAATGGCCGATGAGCTTTCTTCTCAAATTGGCACCCTGCAGCAAGTTTTACAAGAGATGGAAATTCCGATTTTTGAAATGGCCGGCTTTGAGGCAGATGATTTAATTGGTACCCTAAGTAAAAAAGTAAAAAATCAGGTTGAAGTAATTATCGTAACAGGGGATCGGGATATGCTGCAGTTGGTAAATAATCATGTCAAGTTATTGGCTCCTGTTAAAGGAATTACTCAGATGATTCTTTATGATGAAAGCCAGGTTAAAGAAAAATATGGGTTAAAACCAAAGCAGTGGGTAGATTTTAAGGCCTTAGTGGGTGATCCTTCGGATAATTATCCCGGAGTTTCGGGAATCGGGCCAAAAACCGCCTGCGATTTGCTCCAAAAATACGAAAGCATCGAGAATCTTTATAAAAACTTAGATAAACTGCCGGCAGGACAGGCCAAAATCTTATCTCGGGATGAAAAGCAGGTAGAGATGGCTAAAAAATTGGCCGAAATTGTGTGCAATGTGGAGGTAAAATTTAATTTGGAAGACTGTCGATTAAAGCCATTTGATCGGCCAGAAGTAATTGGTCTTTTCACACGGTTGGAGTTTAAAAGTTTGATTGGTCGTCTAAAGGGAGAAGTCTTACCAAGAGAAAAATTAAAAAAGGCCAACGAAGACAATCAATTAAAATTAATCTGATGAAGAGCGAAACAGTTGTTTTTCAGTCTGGTTTAAATAAAAGCGGGAAACAGAGAGAAAATGGACGATTTAAAGCCATAATTTTTGATCTTGATGGTCTCTTGATTGACTCTGAACCAATTTGGGTCCAGGCTGATAAAATTTTAATGTCGCGTTGGGGGATAAGCTATACTAATCATTTAAGGGAAAAAATTAGAGGTAGGGGGCAACAGGAAACAGCGGAAATTATTATCAAACAGTTTCGTTTGAAGGAAAGTATTGATGGTTTTGTCAAAAAACGCTGGGAGTCTCTTTATCCGCTTTTAGATAGAAATCTACAACTTATGCCGGGTGCCGAAAGTTTAGTGAAAAAATTTTACCAATCCGGTTTTATTTTAGCCATTGCCACCGGAGGCCATCAGAAAAGGAAAGTCGAAGAGTTTTTAACACGACTTACTTTAAGGAAATTTTTTAAGGTAATCGTTTCCGGCTTGGACGTTAAACATAGTAAGCCTTATCCGGATATTTTTTTAGCTTGTGCCCAAAGACTGGAGGTGTTACCTTCGGAATGTCTAGTTTTGGAGGACGCCGAAAATGGGGTAATCGCCGCCAAGCGAGCCGGAATGAAGGTAATTGGGGTTAATTCCAATCCAAGGGTGCGAAAATTCATTAGAAGCGCAAATTTAATCGTAGAATCACTTCGGGAGGTTACTTTGAAGAAAATAGAAGAGCTATGAAAGCAGCATTAGTCCATGATTATTTAAAAGAGTATGGGGGAGCGGAAAGAGTTTTAGAGGCCTTGCACGAGATTTATCCGCAGGCTCCAATTTATGCTTTGTTCTATCTGCCGGAATTCCTCGGTCCACATCGGGGAAGAATAGAAAAATGGGATATCAGACCTCTTTTCCCTCACTGGACACCATTTTTATCCAAAATTACGAGTTTTCTGCGTTTAATTGCTCCAATTATGTTCGCAAGATTAAGTCTTTCGGAATACGATTTAGTTATTGTTTCTGCCACCGGAGCATACACTCCTAATTTCGTAAAAACCAAACCCGGGAGCCATTTTTGTTATTGCCATACGCCGCCACGGTATCTTTACGGCTTACCGACGGCCAGGGAGTGGAAACGGCATTGGTGGATAAGGGTTCCGGCGGAGATTGCCAATCATTTGTTGCGCCTTGTCGATTTTAAATCAGCCCAAAGGGTTGATTGTTTTATCGCTAATTCCCAAAATACCGCTCAAAGGATAAAAAAGTTTTATCGTCGAGAGGCTGAAGTCATTTATCCGCCAGTAGAATTACAAGAGAAACATATCAAAAGTTCAAATGGTAATTACTTTTTAACCGGTGGGCGGTTGGCAAGAGCCAAAAGGATCGATTTAGCGGTGGCTGCATGTACAAAATTGGGTTTACCCTTAAAGGTTTTCGGTCGGATGTTTGCTGGTTATGGTGAGGAGTTAAAAAAACTTGCCGGTCCGACAATAGAATTTTTAGGTGAGGTGAACGATGAGGAGAAAAATGAACTTTTAGCCAATTGCCGGGCCTTTATTTTTCCCGCTGAGGAGGAAGATTTTGGCATTGCGCCGGTTGAAGCCATGTCTTTTGGAAAGCCCGTGATTGCTTTACGTTCCGGCGGAGTAGTAGAATCGGTGATGGAAGGAAAGACAGGGACTTTTTTTGATAAACCAGAAGTTGAAAGCTTGATTGAAGCTATAAAGCGGTTCAACCAACTAAGTTTTGAACCCGAAGATTGTATTGCTCAAGCCCAAAAATTTTCCAAGGAAAGATTTAAAAAAGAAATTAAAGAATTTATAGAGGACGAATGGAAAAAGACTTAGATAGACTAAGAAGATCTGAATATAGTGGTGAACTCCATTTAGCGGATGGAACACTTTGGATCGGCGATGAAAGTAGTGGTTGGCCGGCGGATGCAAAGTTAGAAATTGTTTCTTTCTCTCAGGCATTAAGCGCAAGAGTTAGTTCCGATGTAGGGGAGGGGATGGTCGATGCCTGAATTGCCGGAAGTTGAAACCATAAGATTAGGTTTGCAGAATAAAATCGCCGGTTTAAAAATCGACGATATGGAGGTGAGAGTAACAAAGATTTTTCAGGGAGAGAAAAAGGATGTTGTAGGAACAAAGATCAAAGATCTGCGTCGCCGGGCCAAGATTTTGATCTTTGACTTGGATAACGGGAAAAGTTTAATCGTTCATTTAAAGCTCACCGGGCAGCTGGTTTTCCATAAAAATGGTGATTTGGCAACTTTTGGTCACCCAATACCCTTTGCTGGTGCAACCCTTCCTGCCAGTACTACTCATGTTATTTTTACCTTCAATAATGGATCAAAACTTTTCTATAATGATGTACGGAAATTCGGTTATATCAAGGTTGTTCAAACTAACGAAGTTGAAAAACTGAAAGTTATGGCCGAGTTTGGTCCCGAGCCGTTTACTAAAGAGTTTACTTTAGAAAAATTTAAAAGCATTCTTTTGAAAAAGAAAAAACCGGTGAAACTTGTTTTGATGGATCAATCTCAAATTGCCGGGGTGGGGAATATTTACGCCAATGAAGCGCTGTTTTTATCCCGGATTCATCCGCAGAAACTAGCAAATCAACTTAATGAGGATCAAATTAAAAAACTTTATGAAAGTTTGCTTTTGGTTTTAAAAGAGGGAATAAAATACGGCGGTTCATCCGAAAACGCCTATGTCAACGCCTTGGGCGGGAAAGGGACAATGCAGGAACATTTCCGCGTTTATGCGCAAACTGGTAAAGTCTGTTTTAATCGTTGCGGCGGGGTGGTTAAAAGAATTTCCCTAGGCGGCCGCGGAACCTTTTTCTGTCCCAAGTGCCAAAGGTAACACATATCTAAAGCTGGTAGCAAAGACCATAATTTCGTCCGTCATTTCGAGCCCCGCTTAGCGGGGCGAGAAATCTAGCACGACAGTGCGCTTCGCTAGATTTCTCAGTCGCTAAGCGCTCCTTCGAAATGACAAAGAGGCTTTAAAAGAAGCCCTAGGAGCGGATCTCCTTAAAAAACAAATTCCCTTAAGAGGTCCGACCTCTCTAGGAAAAATATTTGACAGAATAGAAATAAGTGTTAAAATAGTTAAGCGAGAATTATACTTCGTTTACAGCTTGTATAATGCTGCGCATTAAAGCTAGCCGTAGGGGCTAGCAGTTTTTTAAGTAAACATGTCTGTAAAAGAAACAGTTGTTTTATCTTTGGGAGGATCTCTTATTGCCCCTAATGGAGGAATCAATACTCAATTTCTTAAGAAGTTTAATGAATTTATTCGTCAAAAAGTCACCGCCGGTTGGCGGTTTTTTATTGTCACTGGCGGTGGATCAATTGCCCGTTTTTATCAAAATGCCGCTCAAGAAATAGGCGGCAATTTAGTCAGGGATGATATTGACTGGTTAGGGATTCACGCGACCCGCCTTAATGCTCATCTGATCCGAACGATTTTCCGCGATATTGCCCACATCCGGGTCATTAAAGACCCCTCCGACGTTGAAATTACTACCGAGCCGGTGGTGGTGGCCGCTGGCTGGAAGCCAGGATGGTCAACAGATTACATTGCTACAGTTTTGGCCAAAGAATATAAGATTAATACTCTAGTTAATATGTCGGACGTACCGATGGTTTATGAAAAAGATCCTAAAAAGCATCCGGAAGCCAAACCAATTGAGAAACTGAGTTGGCGCTACTTTCACCAAATTGTTGGTGATAAATGGGACCCGGGGTTAAATGTTCCCTTTGACCCGGTGGCAACAAAATTGGCGCATGAGATTGGACTGAAGGTTATAATTCTAAAAGGCGATAATTTTGAAAATCTAGACAGTTTTTTTAAGGGAAAGAAGTTTATCGGAACCGTCATAAATGAAGATAATGATGAATGATCTTAAAAACGCTTACTCTTGCGGGCTTTCGCAGTTATAAAAACTCCCATTTTGATTTTTCTCCAGAAATAAACCTTATTATTGGTCCCAACACCGCCGGCAAAACCAATCTTTTAGAGGCAATCTATCTTTTATCCTCAGCCAAAAGCTTCCGCGCCCAAAAAGAAAAAGAAATGGTTAACTGGTTCTGCGAGACGGCCCATTTAACCGGTAAAACAGAAGAGGCGATTCTGGCGATAACTTTAACTCGGGGTGAATTGGGCGGGGAGAAAGTAATCGGAAAACGACTTCTTTTAAATAATATTGGCCGGCGGCGATTGGATTTTGTTGGCAATTTAAAAGCGGTAGTTTTTAGTCCCGAGGACTTAGAACTTATTGGCGGTTCTCCCTCATCGCGCCGCGGTTATTTAGATGCGGTATTGGAACAAATTGATAAAGAATACCGGCGAGCAAGTTTAACTTACACCAAGGCCCTAAGAACGCGCAATAAGCTTTTAGTTAAAAGAAAAGAAGGGGAGCGGGTTTTGCCCGAGGAAATGGCTTATTGGGATGATCTTCTTTTGGAAAATGGGCCGGTTTTGGCCCAAAAAAGAGAAGAGTTTATAGATTTTTTAAATAATCATGGTGATTCGGGACGGAAAATTGTTTATGATAAAAGCTTAATGTCGTCCGCAAGACTAGTTCAATACGCCGAAGAAGAAGTGGCGGCAGGAATGACTCTAGTTGGTCCGCAAAGAGATGACTTTTCTTTTGAGTTTGAAAATCGAAATTTGGCAATTTACGGCTCAAGAGGAGAACAGCGTTTAGCTGTTTTATGGCTGAAATTGGGAGAGCTGGAATTTATGGTCAGCAAATGCGGGGAGCGGCCAATTTTACTGTTGGATGATATATTTTCAGAACTTGATCATAAGCATCGCCGATATGTTTTTGATATCATTCCTCAACAGCAGACAATTATTACCGCTACCGATTTACATTTGATCGAGCAAGATTACCAACAAAAAGCAAAGATGATAGAATTGAGGTTAAGGTGAGAAAGATACTTTTACTCAGCGATGCCCTCTTTTTGCTTTCCGGTGGACTTTTAGGCCCAATTTACGCGCTTTTTGTTGGTAAAATTGGAGGTGATCTGCTCGATGCTTCAGGCGCCTTTGCTTTCTTCATGCTAGCAGCCGGGGCGGCAGTTTTCCTTCTGGCATTTTGGGAAGATAAAATCAAATATCCGAAAGTATTTATTATCGCGGGGTACGGAGTCTCTATGATCGGAACTGCTGGGTATCTTTTTGTTGACTCACCGCGATCTTTATTTATAGTTCAGATTGTTTTAGGCTTGGCAGTGGCTTTAAAAGATCCGGCCTACGATGCCCTTTTCTCTTTAGCCGGGAAAAGACATTTAGCTTTAGCTTGGGGAGAATGGGAGGCAGTTGATTATTTGACTTTGGGTTTAAGCGCCTTTGCTGGCGGCTTAATCGCCCAATTTTTAGGCTTTCAAATTCTTTTATGGTGCATGTTTCTTTTGTCAGTCTTTGCCTTTCTTAGTTCAATACTTTTACTTAAAACTCCAAAAATCAGTGATGGAAAAATTTGACTCTAAAGATCTTAAAAAGCTTTATTTACCAATAAAAGAATCTCATAAAGGCCAAAACGGGAAATTAACGATTATTGGCGGCTCGCATCTTTTTCATGGGGCCTCTCTTTGGGCCCTAAAGGTGGCTTCACGAATTTGTGACATGGTTTTTTACGCCTCAACTCCCGAAAATAATGAACTAACGCAAAAGTTAAAAAGCGATCTTTACGATTTTATCGCCGTGCCGCGCGAAAAGATGGAAGATTATATTGAAGAGTCAGATGTAATTTTAATCGGTCCCGGCTTGCCCCGAGAGGAGGGGAGGGTGGGAAATGAAGAGCCAACCCGGGAGCTAACTGAAAGACTTCTTAAACGCTTTTCTGAGAAGAAATGGGTAATTGATGCCGGTAGTTTGCAAACTATTGAACCGGAGCGGCTAAAAGAGTTGGGCGGGAACGTCATAATCACCCCGCATTTAAAAGAGTTTGAGACTCTTTTCAAAATAGAGGCAACAGAGAGTAATGTGAGTGTCATAGCGCAAAAATATGATTGTACAATCCTTTTAAAAGGAGAAGTAGATGTTGTTTGCAATTCTCAAACCTGTCGCTTGATAGAGGGCGGCAATGCGGGAATGACCAAGGGTGGTACGGGAGATGTCTTAGCAGGATTAGCCGCAGCTTTGGCCTGTAAGAATGATTTATTTTTAGCGGCCTGTTCGGCCTCTTACATCAATAAAAAAGCCGGCGATGAGCTTTATAAAAGGGTCGGTTATTACTTTAATGCCTCAGATTTAGCAGACGAAATACCAAAATTGATGAAACAGTTGCTCCTTTAGACCAATTTTATGCCGCCTCCGGCAGTGAATTTAAAAATTCCAAATGCTCTTTCTCGCCATTTTTTGTCCGCCAAAGCAGTTGTTCCACATCCCAGAGCAAGATAGCATCGGGTTTAAGTTTGACGATCTTTTGTAGCCCCTCTTGTCGTTTTTCTGGGGTAAAGGGATAAACCGGTTTTTTATTCTCATCAATCCAGGCGGCTGACTGAAACTCGGTTATAAAAACCTGTTTTTTTAAAATTCTACTAATTCTTGATGCGACATCCGCTGCCCCCCACAGAAAATTCTCAGGGACAGACTCGCCTTCTTGTTGGTTATAAATATTAAGACCGATGATATCGCTATTTCTTAAAACATACAGCCAGGCCTCCGGTGTATCGAAGGGAAAATTTTGTAGAATAGGAATCTGCCCTTGCCGATGTTTTTGTATATATTTACGTACGGCGGTAACCTCCCGTTCATTAAAATCGATGGAAATACGGCGATACTTAGTGATAGGTAAACGTTTAGAACCGACTTCGTTTTCAACTTGAACTGACTTTATTCCTTGGTATCGAAGGTAAAAGTCTGCTGTGCGATCAACGTACTCTAAAAAAAGTTCCTGAACACGTGGATCTTTATCTAGTATTTCTCCACGTTGCACCAGATAAGGAAAATAATTAACCAACCAATCGGGGAGATGTGCTTCTGGCCAGCCAATAGTTTTAATCCCGAGTTGTAAATCGATTCCTTTCCCTTGGGCAAGTGTTTCTTCAATCAACTTTTCCCGAACTTTAACGTCCCAACCGCCATCGGTTTTAGCAACTTGATCAAACGGAACGGCAATACGTAAGCGTTCCGTCGCCGGCAGAGTAAAAAGTGTTTCCAGGGCATCTTTTTGGTCGAGACCAAACCAATGAAGAGCCTCCGGTCTTATATTTACACCAAATTGCGGAGTGGAGGATTTAAGTACCTCTTTGTCCCTGACTCTTTCAAAAAATTCTGAGATCTTAGAGCCGATAGTAGCCGAAGATGAGGTAAGAGCGACTGTACCTAAAAATTTAACTAACTGTCCCAAAAATTCCCGTCTGGCTGGGTTATCAACTTGACTTAGATCTTCTTGTGTTTTGGATAAAGAGTATCTTTCCTGGATGCCCATATTTTGCGACAAAGAAAGTTATATCACAAGAAAACTGGTAAATGAAGACGGAGGATTTCCAGACAGGAGGGTAATTATTTTTTTTCTAATTTTTCAAGTAGCCTGGAGAGTTGAAAGGTGACAAAGACAGCCAAGGCGGTAATAGCAATCGCGTAAATTAGAAGAGAGATAACACCACTTCCTTGAGGAAGCCAGTTTTTAATGTAATTATTCACGAATTCCTGAATAACACTATTCCAGGCCAACGCCGCTACTAAACCAAACCCTGAAGTAGCTAAAGTCAGCATTTGGCGGATAACTTCGGTATGGAGACGTTTTGATGCGGTTTTCTTTTGAGCTTTTCCCATGATAACTGGTATAATTGTAGCATTAATTGAACAGAGGAGGCAACGTGACTGCAGTATAATACTATTGATATGTATTTTCCCAATTTTACAATCACCAACAAAATCCTTAAAAACATCGGCTTAATTGAAGCCTGTCGTGAAGTAATCATTAATGCTCCGCTGGTACCGGCCTGGGAGGCTAAATTTCGGGAGGAAGCAATTATCCGAACGGTTCATTACGGGACGCATATTGAGGGTAATGAGCTCAATCTGACTCAGGCCGTGCGAGTGATGGAGGGAAAAGCCGTTTTAGCCCGTGAGCGTGATATCCAGGAAGTAATCAATTATCGCAATGTTTTAAACTATATCGATGGCCTGCAAAAAAAGGATAAGGATTTTAAAATTACTGAAAGTATTATTAAGCATCTTCATAAATTAACAGTTGAAAAAATTTTACCAAAAGAAGAATGTGGAGAATACCGAACAAAAAAAGTAGTAATTAAAAATTCTCAAACCGGAGAGATAACTTTTGCTCCTCCACCTTTTATTGAGGTTCCATATCTTTTGGAAAGTTTTATTAACTGGTTGGGAGGGCCACCCGCTAAAGATTTGCACCCCGTTTTGAAAGCCGGAATCATTCATTATGAGCTTGCGAGAGTTCACCCTTTTCTGGATGGCAATGGTCGGGTGGCTCGTGCAGCCGCCATTATGGCGCTGTTTAGGGAAGGCTATGATGTAAAACGCTTCTTTTCTCTAGAGGAACATTATGACCGTGATGCAATTGGCTATTATGGAGCCCTAAAAAGTGCGGAAAGCGGAGATCTGACTCTGTGGTTGGAATATTTTATTGAGGGTTTGGCTCAAGAGTTGGCAAAAATTAAGGAAAAAGTCCAGAATCTTTCTGTCGATCTGAAACTTAAAGAAAAAATGGGCGGCAGACAGGTGGCTTTGACTTCCAGGCAAATTAAGATCCTTGAATATATTCAAGGGGCGGGTTTCTTACAAAACAAAGCCTTTAAAGATCTTTTCCCGATGATATCCGAAGATTCAGTTTTAAGAGATTTGCAAGATTTGATCAAAAAGGGAATTCTTAAAAAGACCGGAGTTACTAAAGCTTCAAAATATGTTTTAAAAACGACGCTATGAAATTTCATGAGCTGGCCAATTATTTTCAAAAACTCGAATCCACATCTTCAAGAAATCAGATGATTGAGATCTTGGCAGAGCTGTTTGCAGAAGCAGATAAAAGTGAAGTCGATAAAATTGCTTACCTTTCTCAGGGAAGAGTGGCCCCGCTTTTTGAGCCGCTTGAGTTTGGGATGGCCGACAGGATGATTATCCGGGCGATTGCCCAGGCCCATGATGTTTCTGCAACAGAAGTGAGTCAGAGATTCGGTCAACGGGGAGACCTGGGAGTTGTTGCCGAGGCTCTTAAAAAAGAAAAGCACGGTTCAGTAAAAACACTAAGTGTGAATGAAGTCTATGAACAGCTCTGCAGGATTGTCAACAATTCAGGAGCGGGATCGGTTGAGTTGAAAATTGGTGTTTTAGCACATCTTTTAAAGGACCTTGATGCTCTCTCGGCGCGGTATATTGTTCGAATTCCCATTGGTAAATTGAGACTGGGCTTTTCCGATATGACCGTTTTGGATGCCCTGTCTTGGATGCTTGATAAGACCAAATCTGCCCGCCCCTCAATTGAAAAAGCTTACAATGTTCGGCCCGACCTTGGTTTTATCGTCAAGACGGTTAAAGAGAAGGGGATTGCCGGGTTTGACTCGGTGGTTCCATCTGTGGGTACGCCGATTTTAATGGCGCGTTCTGAACGTCTTTCCTCCGCTAAAGAAATTATTGATAAAATTGGACGCTGTGCTATTGAACCAAAGATTGACGGTTTTAGACTGGCAGTACACAAAAATAAGGAAGTTCAAATGTTTACGCGCAACATGGAGAATGTTACCTTTATGTATCCGGATTTAGTTGCCGGCGTATTAAAACAGATCAAAGCAAAAGAAGTAATTTTTGAAGGCGAGGCGATTGCCTATAATCCCCAAACAGGAGAGTACCTGCCCTTTCAAGAGACGGTTCAGCGCAAGAGAAAATACGATATTGAAAAAAAGGCTGCCGAAATTCCTCTGAAGCTGATTTGTTTTGATCTTCTTTATTTGGAAGGGAAAAACCTTATTCACCAACCCTATGAGGTTAGAAGGAAGAATTTGGAAAAACTGATTGGAAAAGGGGAAACCCTGCTTCTTTCCGAGGAAACAATTGTAGAAAAAGCAGATGATTTAGAAAAAATCTTCCAGGATGCGATTTCGCGAGGGCTTGAAGGGGTAATGGCAAAGCGATTGGATGGCAGCTATCAGGCTGGCGCCCGTGGATGGAATTGGATTAAATATAAAAGATCATATTCCGGAAAACTTGAGGATACAATCGATGCGGTAGTAATGGGATATGATTTTGGTCAGGGGAAGCGCAATTCTTTTGGAATTGGCGATTTTTTAATCGGGATTTATGATCAAAGCCAAGATTTATTTAAGACAATCGCCAAAATAGGAACAGGATTAACTGATGAAGAGTGGCGGAGGATGAAAAAAGAATGCGATGAAGTTAAGGCTAATCATAAACCCGCAAGGTACGATATTGATAAACTAATGAATTGTGATGTTTGGGTTGAGCCTCAAAAGGTAGTTGTTATCCGTGCTGATGAAATAACGCGCTCACCAGTTCATACCGCTGGCAGAATCTTAAGGAAATCCAAATCTGGTGAGGCTTGGGAGGTAGAGACGCCGGGTTTTGCCCTGCGCTTTCCCCGCCTTGTAGAATTTCGCTCCGATAAATTGCCGGAAGATGCCACAACTTTAAAGGAAATTGAAGGCATGTTCAAAGCGCAGGGAGCTCATCGAACAAGGTCCGCCCAATAGACAGTGATATGTTAAAATAATCCTCGATGCAGGTTATCGCCGATCTCCACTTACACAGTAAATATTCCCGGGCGGTTTCCCAACAAATGACACTACCTGAGATGGCTAAGTGGGGTCAAAGAAAGGGAATTGATCTTTTAGGAACAGGGGATTTCACGCATCCTTTGTGGTTCCGGGAGCTTAAAAGTCAGCTCGAAGAGACAAGCAAAGGTTTATACAAATTAAAGGACTCTAAAGAAAAGACCCATTTTCTTCTCTCAACGGAAATTTCAAGCATTTATTCGCAAGGCGGTCGGCTACGTCGGATTCATACTGTAATTTTTGCCCCTTCGCTTGAGGCGGTGGAAAAGATAAATAATGAACTGTTAAAAAAGGGGGCCAATCTGATGTCGGATGGCCGACCCATCGTGGGCCTTTCTGCACACGATTTGACCGAACTAATTTTAAGCATTGAGGATCATTGCTTAATTATTCCCGCGCACATTTGGACTCCTTGGTTTTCACTCTATGGTTCAGAATCGGGATTTGATTCAATTGAGGAATGTTTCGGTGAATTAACTTCCAGCATCTTTGGGGTTGAGACGGGTCTTTCTTCGGATCCGGCTATGAACTGGAGAATTGCCGAACTTGATTCACGAGCCATCCTGTCTTTTTCCGATGCACATTCACCGGCAAAACTAGGTCGGGAGGCTACAGTTTTCGAAGTAGAGGATGCTCGCAAACTAACTTACGAAGATATTCGAAAAGCGGTAAAGGGAGAAGCCGCTTCTCGTATTGTTTATACAATTGAATTTTATCCTGAAGAAGGAAAATATCATTATACTGGCCATCGCAACTGTAATATTCGGCAAAGCCCTCAGGAAACTAAAACATTAGGCTCCGTATGTCCTGTATGCGGGAGAGGTCTAACTGTGGGAGTGATGCACCGGGTGGAAAAACTCGCTAATCGTGAAGAGAAGATTCGGGCTGAGAATGGGAAAACAGATCTTTTATGGAATACTAATCCGGTAAGTAAAAAACCGCCTTATGTGAGAATGGTGCCTCTTTTAGAGATTTTAGCCGAAGCTATAGGTTCATTACCAGCAAGCCAAAAGGTGATAAATGAGTACATTAAATTAACTGAAAATTTTGGCTCAGAATTTAATGTTCTTTTAAAAACCCCCTACAAGGAGCTTGATAACATTGCGGGAGTAAAAATTGCGGAGGGGGTAGTGAAGGTAAGAAAAGGGCAAATTGTGGTTGAGCCGGGTTACGATGGAATTTTTGGGAAGGTTAAAATCTGGTCAGAGGAGCTAATTCTGGCGGAAGCACCTGTACAGAACAATCAATTGAGTCTTTTTAAATGATGATCACCATAGAAGTTAAAGACAATCCTTTGGGTGTCGAGAGGGAATGGCGCGAGCTCCCTTTACAAAGCTCAACCGCCACCTTTTTCCAAAGCTTTGATTGGGCCCAGGTCTGGTTTAAGCATTTCTCCAAAAATATTCCTTACATCTTAACGGTTCGGAAGGCCAGTCAACTTTTGGCCATTGCTCCCTTTTTAAAAAACGGATCGGACTTTTCTTTTTGGGGGACTGAAGAAATTTTAGGTGGGGAGTTAGTAACTGATTATGGGGATATTATTGCCATTAAAGATCAAGAAGAGGTTGTCTGGCCAGTTATCTTAAATCATTTTGACCAACTTGGAGCAAATCTTGATTTGCACTTCCTGCGTGAAGAATCACCCAGTCTGCGATTTTTAAAAAGCTATTCCGGGTTGAATTTAGAAATAGAAATAGAAGATGTAGCTCCTTTTATAAGATTACCTTCGGCTTGGGAAGATTATCTTGCCGGTCTTAAGAGGAAAGAAAGACAGGAATTACGAAGAAAGATTCGAAGACTGGAATCTTTAGGTGCTTTTGAAATTTGTAAACCGGAAAATTTACGCGAGGGGATGAGGGATTTTTTTCGTTTAATGCGGTTGTCGAATGACCAAAAAAGAAATTTTTTAAAACCAGAAATCGAAAGATTTTTTGAAGAATTCGCCTGCCTTTTGACTACTGAAAAAATGATTGATCTTTGCTTTTTGGATTTTGAAGGCCAGCGGATTGCCGCCACCCTTTCCTTTGTTTGTAAAAACGAAATTCTTCTCTATAATTCTGGTTTTGATCCCGCTTTTTCTTACCTGGCTCCCGGGTTTTTACTAAAAGCCTTTTTGATCAAAGCAGCAATTTCTAAGAGGAAATCGAAATTTGATTTTTTAAGAGGTAATGAACGTTATAAATATGACTTGGGAGCCCAGGATCAAAATTTATACCACGTAACTTTTAAAGGTAAAAAATGAAACAGAGAATTTTGGGGGTTTTTGCCCATCCTGACGACGAATCGTTTTCCATCGGCGGAACATTAGCAAAATACGCCGCCCAAAAGGTGGAAATCTATCTTGTTTGTGCTACTCGTGGTCAAAGTGGACAGTGGTCCGATGTTAGTCCTTCGGCACGAAAACTTGCTGATGTTCGCCAAACGGAACTCTTGACGGCAGCTAAAATTTTAGGAGTAAAAAAAGTAGAATTCTTAGGCTTTAAAGATGGTCAAATCAATAATAACCAAATCCTTGGGCTGGAAGAAAAAATTAGTCTCAAGATGAAAAAAATTAAACCCCAGGTTGTCGTGACTTTTGATCCAAGCGGCATCTCGGGACACCTGGATCATATTGCCGTTTCATTGGCAACCACCCGCGCTTTTCTCAAGGTAAAAGAACTTAAAAAGCTTTATTATGTTGTTTTTCCCCGATCTTTGGCCCAAAAATTTAACCGCCTTTTCCTGGGTTTTCCTGATGAAAAAATAACTGCTAAGTTGGACGTCTCTGAATACTGGTCGGAGAAGGTAAAAGCTCTTAAAGCCCATCAAACCCAAAAGGCGGATTGGGAAAGATATCTGAAGAGGAAAAATTTCCCTAAAATCGAATATTTTAATTTAGCCCACAGTCGGACAGACCAATTGGAAGAATCCGGCAATGATCTTTTTGCCGGAATTTCTTAAGATTCATTGACAAGAATTGAGAGATCATGTCAGAATGAAATAAGCACTCGTTTTAGACGAAGTTCGAAAGGGGGTGAAGAGATTGATGGCTCGCACTGTTAAGACAAATGAAGACCAGAATTTAAAAGCTGCTCTTACTTATTTGGGATTTTTCTTTACCGGCATTTTTTTCCTTTTAAGTGAAAAAGATAAATTCGTTCGGTTCCATGCCATGCAGTCAACGATTGTATTCGGCGTTTTATCCGTTCTCAATTTTGTACCGCTTTTAAGTATTTTTGTTGTTCCGGTCGGCCTTATTCTTTGGGTATTCCTGATGTACAAGGCTTATAGCGGAGAAAAATACAAGCTTCCCTATATTGGTGAAATAGCTGAGAGGCAGGTTTAACAAGATTTTAGTAAAGGATAAAACTAAATAGTTAATGCTTTAATAATCAACAATGGTCATCCTTATTAAAGGGTGACCTTTTGGTTTAGTTGATGGGTAATTACAGAAATATGTTGTAGTATAATTGATTCAGTAGTTAGGCGGACCATGCAGTAAGGTTGTTTCCTTAGATTAAAGTCAGGGCTATGTTTAAAAATCGACAATTAGCTGGTCAGTTACTTACTCAAAGACTACCTCATTTAAAAAGTGAGCAGGCAATTGTCTTGGGTCTGACAAGGGGAGGTGTTGTAACGGCTTTGGAAGTTGCCCGGGGGTTAGAGATTCCGCTTGAGCCGCTGGTGATTAAAAAAATTGGCGCTCCCCAAAATCCCGAACTTGCGATCGGAGCCGTGGGGCCGAATGGGATTACGATTTGGAATGAAGATCTTTGCTTAAAGCTTAATGTCGATCAAAAATATAAAGATGAGGCTTTGAAGGTAAAGGCAAAAGAGCGCGATGAGAAGGAAAATTTTTTTCGTCAAGGACGACCGGCCAGAGACTTAAATGGAAAAATAGTTATCTTGGTTGACGATGGGATTGCCACGGGGACTACCGTTGAAGTTGCCATCAATTGGATAAAAACTCAAACTCCTGACAAAATTATTTTGGGAGTGCCGATAGCGCCGACGGATGTAATTGCGAAATTAAAAACACGGGTTGACGAATTAATTTGCTTAAAAGTTGAGCCGGAATTTCGGGCCGTGGGTCAGTTTTACGAAGAATTCAATCAGGTTAGTGATGAAAATACTCTTGAATTACTTAAAAGAGCAAAAGATAATTTAACATTATGAAGCTAATTATAGGTTTGGGTAATCCAGGCGAAAAATATGCAAATACCCGACATAATATCGGGTTTATGGCAGTGGACAGATTATTAAAAGATTTAGCTCCGATTGATAAATCGGTCTGGCAAAAGGATAAAAAAAATAAATCGGAAATTGCCAAAGTCGGGGGAGTAATTTTAGCTAAACCACAAACTTTTATGAATGAGAGCGGTTGGGCGGTTAAAAGATTAGTTGACTTTTTTCATATCGGGCCGGATGATGTTTGGGTAATTCATGATGATTTAGATCTATCCCCAGGGAAAATTAAAATAAGAAAAGGTGGGGGGACAGCCGGACACCATGGTCTTGAATCCATTGCCGAAAGTTTAAAAACATTAGAGTTTATTCGTTTTCGATTGGGAATTGGTCGACCCCAAGGGCATGGAGAATGGGAGAAAACCAATGTTAAAAGAAGAGAGATTGAAAGATACGTTTTATCTGAATTCGGCTCAAAAGAGGAAAAAGAGGTCAAAACCATGATCAAGAAAGTGGGTGAAGCAATTCGACTTTCATTGGAAAAAGGTATTGAAGAAGCGATGAATCGTTATAATTAATTATTGAAAATGCAGTCCGTTAAACAAATTTTAAATAAATTTAATCCCTTGGAAGACAAGTATATTTCCCGAGAGTTTCAAAAATATGGCTATGATTTAGCTGAGGAATTGGGTGACATGAAGCATAAAGCTTTGTACATTAAGCTAGCCAAATCTTCGCCACGTATACTTCTTGAATCAGCTCGCAATTTTGTAAAAGACGCAAACGCTAAAAGCAGGGGCAGGCTCTTTATGTGGAAATTAGGCCAACTGAAAAAGGAGCTTGAAAAGGCAGAAAATGATAAAAAGTGATTTTCAAGAAACAGAGAAATATCTTTCATCCCTAATTCCTATTAAATCGGTCGGAATGAGGTTGACAAGAATTAAACATCTTTTAAATCTCTTAGGGAATCCGGAAAAAAAATTTCCCGTAGTTCATGTCGGAGGGACGGCCGGGAAAGGGTCGACGGCTTTTTTAATTGCATCATTATTTTCGGCTGCCGGTTATAAGGTCGGTTTACATCTTTCACCCCACTTGCAGTACGTGGGAGAGAGATTGCAAATCAACAATCAGCCGATTTCTCCTCGGCGCTTAGTCGATCTCGTAGAAAAAATCAAACCTTTGGCTGAAAGAATGGGTCAGGACAGAAAATTGGGTAAGCCTTCTTATTTCGAATTCACAGTAGCGGCGACTTTTCTTTATTTTGCTCAAGAGAAAGTGGATTTAGCCGTTGTTGAAGTAGGATTGGGAGGAACGCTTGATGGGACCAATGTCGTTGATCCTTTAATTTCGGTTATTACCAATATTCAAAAAGACCACACAGAGATTTTAGGAAACAAAATTCTTGAAATCGCCAAAGATAAAGCTGGGATTATTAAAGAGGGAAGAATTGTAGTTAGCGGGGTGACACAGAAGGAGGTTTGCAGTCTTTTTGAGAAAATAAGTCGCCAAAAACATGCCAGGCTTTTATTAAGTACGAAAGACTTCAATTTTAAAATTAAAAAAATTAATGAGAATGGCGAAATTTTTGATTTACAAACACCACGAAATTTATATAAAAATCTTTCCCTATCCCTACTGGGAGGGCATCAGGTTAAAAATGCCACGTTGGCGATAGTGGCGGCAGAAGAACTACAAAAGTTTGACTTCCGTCTACCTGAAAAGATTCTTAGAAAAACCCTTTCTCAGGCTCAATTCCCCGGTAGGTTAGAAAAGGTGCAGGCTAGTCCTTTGGTTTTTTTAGACGGAGCGCATAATCCGTCCAAAATGCAGTCTTTAACAAAAGCTTTAAAAATAATTTTCCCCCGAAAAAAGATTATTAGTGTGGTTGCCATTAAAAAGGGAAAAAATTTACAAAACACTTTAAAGCATTTAAATAAAATCAGTCAGCAGTTTATTCTAACAACATTTCAGGTAGAAACCGATACTTTACAAGCAGGTTTGGCTGCTACCGACCCTCAAGAGTTGACCAAAAATATTACCTCAAAAGAAATAATGATTGAGGCGAAAGCTAAAAACGCGGTGAGAAAAGCCTTAAAAATCGCTCATAGCCAAGATCTAGTTTTAGTAACAGGATCACTTTATTTAGTTGGTGAAGTGCGAGATCTTTGGTATCCCAGGGGAGAGATTTTAAGAAAGCAATCAATGTTTTCCGGGTCCGGAAAAAGGAAAAACTTTGCCACACAAGTTTATCAGGCGATTAAAAGAATTCCTAAAGGCAAGGTGGCCACCTATGGTCAAATTGCAAAAATTGTCGGAAATCCGGGGGCCGCGCGAGCGGTCGGTCGGACCCTAAACAAAAATCCATTTGCGCCGATTGTGCCCTGTCATCGGGTTGTAGGTTCAGACGGGCATTTAACCGGCTTTGCCAAAGGCCTGAAGGCCAAAGAAAAACTTTTAAAGAGCGAAGGGGTGAAGATAATTAAAAACAGAATTAATCTCAAAGAGCATTTATGGGGGCATTTAAATGATTGACCCAGTCTTAAAAATTTGGGAGTTGATCAATCGATTTGAATTAACAAGTTTATTTATCCTTATTTTACTGGAAGAAGCAGGGGTTCCTTTGCCCGCGCCAGGCGATATTTTTATCATGAATGCCGGCTGGCGTTCGCATGGCGGCGGAGGAAATTTTTTGCGCGTCTTGGGCGTTGTGCTGGTAGCGACGATAGTAGGTTCCTCCGTTCTTTATTGGATTGCCCGGAGGTTGGGAAGGAAGTTAGTTTTAAAGCACCTAAAGTTCCTTCATATCTCTCAGGAGAGATTGAAAAAAGTTGAAGGGTGGTTTCAACGGCGCGGGGGGATAGTTATTGTTGTTGGCAGATTAACTCCTGGGCTGAGAATTGTTATTTCGCTTGTAGCGGGTTTTTTTGCAATTTCCTACCACGTGTTTATTTTTTATACTGTAATTGCCACAGTTATCTGGGTTTCAATCTATTTTTATTTAGGGAGCTTTTTAGGAAAAAATTTTGTCATCATGTTTAAATTTCTCTTTCGTGAACACCCCTTCCTAACTTATCCCTTTATTATTCTTTTACTTATTCTTCTTGTTAGATATTTTTACACAAAAGCTTTCAATAGGGCGATAAACGAAGGAGGGTGATCGATATTCGGCGGTTACATGTCTATATTTCCGGAAGGGTTCAGGGTGTTTCTTTCCGGGGTTGGATTCAGCATAAAGCTGAAGGCGAATTATTAACGGGATGGGTGAAAAATCTTGCCGATGGGCGGGTGGAAGCGATTTTTGAGGGACCAAAAGATAAGCTCGAAGAAATACTTAAGTCTTGTTCTAAAGGACCAGAGGGGGCGGTGGTGAATCACGTCAGTATTATCTGGGAAGAGGCCACGGGTGAATTTAAAACTTTTGAGATAATTTAGCAACCAAATGGCCGGTAAAATATTAATTGGTACCTCAGGTTTTACCTATCAACATTGGCGGGAAGTTTTTTATCCTCAGAATCTGCCGCAGAGAGATTGGCTAAAATTTTATGCTCAACGGTTTCCAATAGTCGAAATAAATGCCTCTTTTTATCACCAAATACTTAAAAAGACTTACCAAAATTGGGTTAAAATAACGCCTGAAAACTTTATTTTTGCGGTTAAAGGCTCAAGATTTATTACTCATATTAAAAGACTAAAAGATTGTCGGGAACCAATTGAGCGATTTTTTAGTCAAGCCTCCGGTTTGGGCGCGAAATTGGGTCCAATTTTATGGCAGTTACCGCCACAATGGGGTTTTAATGAACAGAGACTGGCGGAGTTTTTAGACATTCTACCTAAGGCTCGATGCGCGTTTGAATTTCGGGACAGATCTTGGTTTAATGATAAAGTTTACACACTTTTAAAAAAGCACAATTGTGCTTTGGTTATTCAAGATTCTTCTCGATGGCCATCAACTGAAGAAATAACTGCCGACTTCACTTATTTACGTTTTCATGGCCGCGACAGCTTATACGGCTCATGTTATAATAAAAGAGTTCTTAGAAGTTTGGCCGAAAAAATAAATAGTTGGCATAAAAAAATCGACGTTTATGGTTTTTTTAACAATGATGTTTATGGATATGCCGTAAAAAATGCCCAAGAACTCACGGCATTAATTGAAGATTGATTTTTATTTGAACTATGATGTACTCAGATTTAGTAATGGACCATTTTAGAAATCCCAGAAATATGGGAGAAATTCCTGATGCTGATGGCGTGGGGCAGGTGGGGAATCCTGTCTGCGGCGATGTGATGAAAATGTATCTTAAAATTAGTAAGAGTAAAAAAGGCGAAGAGGTTATTGAAGAAGTAAAGTTTCAAACTTTGGGTTGTGGAGCGGCGGTGGCCACTTCTTCTATGGCAACAGAAATGGTTAAAGGCAAAAGTCTTAAAGAGGCAGAGGTTGTTACCAACCAGGATGTAGCCGAGGCTTTAGGGGGATTACCGCCGGTGAAAATGCATTGCTCAAATTTGGCAGCCGATGCTATTCGTGCCGCAATCGCTGATTATCGCAATAAAAAGCAATGAGCCCTCAATTTTCTAATACCTTACTTTTTAGCGTTTTTGCCGGACTGGCCACGATACTTGGTATTTACCTTGTTGTTTGGAGTAAGAAGTGGGTAGAAAAAAACGTTATTTATTTGATTTCTTTTGCCTCTGGCGTTTTACTTTCGTTTGCTTTCCTTGATTTGATCCCCGAGGCCCAAGAACTTTCTTCGATGGCGTTGCCATTAATTCTTATTACCTTCATCTTCTTTTATCTTTTGGAGCACAGTTTAATTCTTCATCGATGCCGGGGTGGGCAGTGCGAGGAGATAGATTCCAGTCCTCATCACCACTTGGGGGCGATGGCTATTTTCGGAATTACACTTCATTCCCTAATTGACGGGATAGTCATTGCTTTAGGTTTTGAGGTTTCATTTGGTTTGGGGATTTTGGCAACGCTTTCTGTAATTTTACATGAAGTTCCCGAGGGGATATCATCGATCTCCATTCTTTTACACAGTGGTTATTCGAAAGCCCAGTCGATATTTTATTCTTATATCGTGGCGCTAGCTACTCCTCTCGGAGCTTTAGTTGCCCTCGTTTGGATAAAAGAAGTGAATGAAGCGTTCCTCGGAGCAGGTTTAGCCTTTTCTGCCGGATCTTTTCTTTATGTGGCCGCATCAGATCTTATTCCCGAAGTTCATAGAGACTATAAGATTTTAAACATTCTTTTTGTAATTTTAGGGGCCCTATTGCCAGTTTTAACCAGATTAACTCTAAGTGAATAAAGCAGAAATCACTCGCCATCTTTTGACCTTTTTAATTTATGCTTTAATAGTTTTTCTGGCTGGTCGATATTTTTCTTTGGCATTTATCTTGTTTATTTTTGGGGGAGTGATTGGTTTAATTGTTTTGTTTTTCGATCCAATCTTTTCCTCTTTTCTTTCCGATAATCATCTTCCCGATGCGACAATAACTACGGATCAACTAAAATCCGGCAACTGGAGGGAAGCAATTTTTTCTTCCTTTAATCGTCACCAGAGCCTGGAGCAACCAATTTTGCATTCTGCTCTCTTTCAAATCGCGCTAATGATTTTAGGCTTTTATGTTATTACTTCCGGCGGTAGTCTTTTTGTAAGTGGTTTGGTTTCGGGAATGATATTGCATCTAATCAAGGAAGAGTTTGATCTAAGAAGCAATAAAGCTTTTTTAAAGCAAAGACTTTTCTGGAATATTCATAGAGAAATCAGCGATAGGGAGCAGAGAATCTATTTGGGCACAGTTTTTGTTATTTTTATTGTCGAGACAATGCTGCTGATCTAAAAATAAGATTAGTCCTTGACAAAAAAGTACAGGGCGGATAAACTTTCTAATATCCCCTCAGGGGGGATATCAAAAATATGTCGAACTTTCCCAAAAACCCTTGGTTTTTAATGTCCTTTGCTTTGTTGGTAATTTTAGGCCTTACCATTTTTGTTTTCAACGGCAGCCAATCTGTGTCGCAAAGTTCAAATTCTACCTCCATGACTAGTACGCCGGCAGTAAATAACGCCCAGCTGCAGCCGATTTCCGGTGTGGAGGTTTCTCCCCAGTCCTTTGAGTTCGGTGATGTTTCCATGAAAAATGGAGTAGTTACAAAAACCTTTATCCTTAAAAACAAAACCGATCGTGATTTAAAAGTAGCGAAGGTTGAAACTTCATGTATGTGTACTGAGGCCTCAATCAAAGTAGGGGATAAAGAGAGTCCTTATTTTGGAATGCCGGGTCATACGTCTAATCCAAGCTGGCAAACCGATATCTTAAAGAATGGCGAGGCCTTTGTAACAGCTAAATTTGATCCGAATGCACATGGCCCATCGGGTGTCGGTTTTGCTAAGCGGGTGGTTCGCATTTTCTTTTCCGATCCCCAAAACAGTTATCTGGATATTAATTTTTCCGCCAACGTTATTAAGTAAAAATGTCCCTTCTAAAAACGAAACTGCTTCTTTTGTTTCTTGCAGTTTTTACCCTTTTTAATACTCATTCAACTTTTGCTCAAGAAAAGACAGCTTCGGAGACAACGGCAGAGATTTTTTACAGCGAGGCCTGTTCTGACTGTGGTCCCTATTTAAACAAAACCCTTTTGCCGGCATTAAAGGATTATGGTATTGAGGTAGCCGTTAAGGATTATATTGGCAACCCCAATTTTCGTGTTGAACTTTCCTCAAGAATTGAACAGGAAAAAATTCCCCAGGACATAATCGGCCACATGATGACTTTTATTAAACGGTCTTCAGATGATCAAAAATCGGCGGTAATCTTAGCAGGTCATGTTCCAGATAAAATTATCACCGATGCTTTAACCGCAAGATTGTCAAGTCAGACCACCGGACAGGTGCTTATCTGGCAGGATGAAATGCACGGAACAATTAAAAATTATCGCGTTTGGACAGGTGGCGAGGTAAAAACTTATGACATCAACACCCCGATAAGTGAGGCTTTAAAGGATTTTCAAGGTCAACAAGTTGCTAAAGCGGGGGAACAATTTCTTCTTCCCACCGTGCTAATTTCTGGATTTTTAGATGGATTAAACCCTTGTGCCTTCGCTATTTTACTGTTTTTAATTGCCTTTATTTTTATGCTTAAAAAATCCCGGCTTTCAGTTTTTAAATACGGCGGGGTTTATATCACGGCAATTTATTTAACCTATCTTTTAATCGGTCTGGGAATTTGGAAAGCAGTTATTTTTACCAGCACTCCTCATCTTATGGCTAAAATAGGAGCGATATTGGTAATAGTTTTGGGTTTTGTGAATTTGTTGAATTTCTTTTTTCCCCGTTTTCCCATCTCTTTACGGATTCCCATGCCAGGGAAACAAAAAATCTTGGATTTAATGCATAAGGGAACTCTGCCAACCACTCTTCTTTTGGGGATTTTTGTTGGCCTTTGCACTTTTCCTTGCTCGGGCGGAATTTATGTTGCGATTGTCACTCTTTTGGCCGCCAAGACAACAGCCTCATTAGGTCTTATTTATCTTCTAATTTATAATCTAATGTTTATTTTGCCTTTAGTTCTAATCTTGGGAGCAACCGGAAATCGCATTATTGTCGAAAAGATGACTAATTTTGAAGAACAAAATGAACCCCGGATGAGATTGATTTATGGCCTTACAATGATTGGTATAGGAGTTATAATCCTGTTCTATTTTATATAATTATACAAGCCAAAGGCGTGGCATAATTTTGTTATATTTTATTTGATATGGATTTTTGTTATACTTTTATTTTAAAAAGGAGTTAAAAATGACAAACGAATCCGCCCCTCTTAAAAATATTAATCCCTGGATGATTGTTGCCTTTTTTCTTCTCGCCACTCTCGCCGCTAATTTTCTTTTTCAAATCGATTTAAAAATTTCGCCAAGAATACAGAGTTTAAAAAAGAGCGGCTCAGCTGCTCCTTCTGCCTCCAACACTAATGGTGCCGGTAACGTTGATATAACGCAGCTGGAAAAAATTGTTTTGCCCGAGCGAGGGGTGGAACTACCTGTTGTCTGGGGTGATTTTGGAAAAAAACTAATTGATGCCGGTGTAATCGATCAGACAAAATTCGAGCAGATTTTCACTCAAGGGGGGAGAACCTTAAGCGATGATGATCGCAAGCTTATCTCTGGCAGTGGAAACGGAAAACTAAAAATGACTAAACAAAACTCCCAAGTGATTCTTGATCTTTTGTGGGCTTTTGGTTTGGCCAATAAAAACGATGTTTTGGAAAAGGGGGAAATGATGCGTGATCCAAAACAGGTCGGAAACTTTGCTTCAACCGGCGGCTGGACATTGGCTAAAGGCAAAGCCACCGATTATTACAGCAGCCTGCCGCTTGTGACGTTGAAGCCCGAACAGCAAGCACTAGTGGAAAAAGTCTCCCAAGGGGTTTACAGACCTTGTTGTGGGAATTCAACTCATTTCCCGGATTGTAATCACGGGATGGCGATGTTGGGGCTTTTGGAACTAATGGCCGCTCAGGGAGCCACCGAGCAAGAGATGTTTAAAAATGCCCTGGCAGTCAATTCTTACTGGTTCCCTCAAACCTATGTTGAATTAGCTGCTTATTTTGCTGAAAGGGGAACGACCTGGGACAAAGTTAATCCACAGGAAGTCTTGGGTTTTAACTATTCCAGTGCTAAAGGTTATAATCAGATTCGGCCTCAAATTAAATCTTTGCCGCCGGTTCAACAAGGTGGCGGCAGCTGCGGCGCTTAAAAATCCAAATCCCTTCAAACAAGTTTTTAGGAATCCTCAATATCCTCCCTGGGGGGATATTGACATCGGTTTAAAAGTATTCTATGATTAGTTTATGCAGGATGCTTTTAAGAAAAAAGCGATTAACCGTATAAGGCGAGCAGTTGGTCATTTAAAAAGCGTTGAAAAAATGCTTGAGGATGACCGCTACTGTATTGATATTCTTCAACAATCATTGGCTGTTCAAAACGCCCTCAAATCCGCGGATCAGTTTATCATTGACAATCATCTTCATACTTGCCTTTCCCAGGCCGTTAAGGATGGTGGCGAAACCAAAGAAAAAGCAATAAGGGAAATTCTAGCAATCTTGGATAAAAAAAGGGGGTGAAAGCAGAAATTATGAATCATGAATTAAGAATCAAGGGGATCTTAATCAACCTCATTTTACTAGGTTTTATTTTCCTTTTAACAGCTGGTTCAATCAGCGTACTAGCCAGTGAAGAAGAGATAGTACAGGGGCAGGAAATTTGGCAGAAACTTTCCACAGATCAGGTGAAATGCGAAAATCTCAGCGATGGCGAGCTTGAATCTTTAGGTGAGTTTTTTATGGAGCGTATGGCTGGATCCACCGCCAATCATGAGGTGATGGATAAGCAGATGGAGCAAAGGATGGGGAAAGAAAACTTAGAAAAAATGCACATTGTAATGGGTAAACGAATGAGCGGTTGTGATGTTGGGGCGACCCTAAACGGTTGGGATGGAATGATGGGTTTTGGAATGATGGGGATGATGAAAAACTTATCCCAGAAGGGAGGTGAACAAAATATGATGGGTCCCGGAATGATGAGTTGGGGTCAAGGGGGCATGATGAGTCAGGCCGGCGGTAATTTTTGGATCTGGAGCATTCTTTCCTGGTTAACTTGGATTCTGGTTGTGGTGGCCTTAATCGCCTTTATCCGCTGGATGTGGAAAGAGGGGGATAAGAAAAGTAAATAGAATTCTTAACCTGACTAATTTTGACTCTCTTCTTAGTAAGGAGGTGAAAAAATAATGAAGGAGCTGCCTTTTGCCAATTCTTTAACTTTGGCAACTACCGTTTTTTATATTGCTTGCGCATTACTTGCCGTCCTAATACCGGATTTTTTATTGGCCATATTTCAATCCTGGTTTCATGGGATTAACGTTGTATCATTGGCGACCACCCAAAGAAGCCTCAGTAACTTCATCCTTGGTTTAATTTCGCTTACAGCGATAAGTTGGGTTTTTGGTTACATCTGGGCCTGGACGTATAATAAATTGAGCAAGTAAGCGAATTTATTATACAAGTCCGGCTTTGTCGGGCGCAGTATAATCGGTTGAGCAAGTAAAGTACGAAACCGTGTTACACAAATGAGAAAAATTACTAATGTAAATCCGGTGATAGCTAGTATTGCCGGCAGTCTTTTTTTAATTTTTATTTACTTTTTGATTTTGACCGCAATCACAAAAGATTGGCGTCACCCCTGGGAGCAATTCCTACTTTATAAATATTGGATGAGTGCTCTAATTTTAGGCTTTGGGGTTCAGGCAGGGCTTTTTCAATTTATTCGCTCCGGCAAACATTTGGCCGCTAGTCAATCTAAAGTAACCGCCGGAGCCAGTGCAGGCGTTTCTGGTGCGGCGATGATTGCTTGTTGCGCCCATCACGGCTTGGAGATTATTCCTTTCCTGGGTTTTTCCGGCGCCAGCCTTTTTGTGACAAAGTATCAGGTTCCAATTTTTGTCTTAGGTATATTTGCTAACCTAGCAGGTATTTCTTTAATGACTCTAATGATTAAAAAAAGATCGTGTAGTTTAAATCCATTCCGTTTCCAGAAGTTGGCAAAATAGGTATGAAAACCGGTATCTATCAAAAAATAGCTTTAGTAGTTATGGCCGCGTTGGCCCTGCTAATTGGAATTCTTACGTTTGTGAATCGTAAAGCGCCCCAAGAGGCGCAAAACACGTTTATTGATACAATAAAAGAAAACTTTGAAACAAAAATAGATAGTCAGGCTGAGGTTACGGTTGAGGTAGTGCCACAAAAATTAGGAGGCGAAAATGAGAACATTTTTTTGGTTACTTTTGACACTCACACGGTCAACCTAGATTTTGATTTTCAGCAAATAATTATTTTAAAAGATAACCTGGGTAATGACTATCGGGCGATTGGGTGGACTGGTGGCCGCGGAGGACATCATCTTTCAGGCCAGATAAGTTTTCCGAAAGTTAAAAGTGGGGTTAAAACCTTAACTCTTTTTATTTTTCAGATTGGTGGGGTTGAAAGATCGTTTAGTTGGGATTTAAGATGAGTATATGTCAATAAATGTTGTTAAAGCCTCAGGAGAGATTGAGCCTTTCTCGGAAGAGAAGGTTCGGGCATCGCTTCGGCGCGCCGGGGCAGATAATAATTTGACCTCACAATTAGTTTCTCATGTTAAAGGCGAACTTTATAATGGTATTCCCACAAAAGTAATTTACTCCCATATCTTTGATCTTTTAAGAAAAGAAAAATCAAGATTGAGCTCAAGATATAATTTAAAGGAAGCCATTATGCAGTTGGGTCCCACCGGTTTTCCCTTTGAAAAGTTCGTTGCCGGTATTTTAGGATTTTCCGGATATAGCTGCGAGGTGGGGAAGATTGTTAGGGGTAAATGCGTTGCCCATGAAATTGATGTTGCCGCTCAAAAAGACAACGAGAGATTAATGATTGAATGTAAATACCATAATCAACCCGGAGCCAAAACTGATATCAAAACCGCTCTCTATGTCTACGCGCGATTTTTGGATGTCCAGGAATCTTTCAATCAGGGATGGCTTGTAACCAATACCAAAGCCACAACCGATGCCCGGGTCTACGCCGAATGTGTTGGTCTAAAACTCATTAGCTGGGATTGGCCACCAGAGAATTCTTTGCGTTTTTTAATTGAAAAAAGTGGCTTACACCCTATTACTGCCCTGAATTTTTTGGATGAGGGTGAAAAAAAAGATCTTCTAGCCAAAGGTGTGGTTTTCCAAAAAGATTTACCTCGGGAATTTATAAGGAGCAAAGGCGAATGAGCGGACAAGAGCTTTTAGTTTTAGTTGGCGGGACGGCGTTAATTATTTTTATTCTCTGGTTTTTTCTGGGAAAAAAAGATACGGGTGAAGCCAAAGTTTCCGCCGGCGATGGAGATAAGATTCAGGAAACAACCATTGTGGTAGAAGGAGCTTATTCACCCAATGAAATTTTAGTTAAAAAGGGATTGCCGGTTAGAATAACTTTTGATCGGCGCGAAAGCGGCGATTGTTCCGAATGGGTGATATTTGGAAATAGCAGGTGGCGGGTAGCAGGTGGCAAAATAGAAAAAGAAATAAAAGCGCGGCTTGAACCGTTTGCCAAAACAAAGGTTGAGTTTACACCAATGAAGGCGGGAGAGTTTCCCTTTACTTGTGGAATGGGAATGCTGCATGGAAAGATGATTGTAAAGGAATAGGAAATGACATAATTAAATTATCTTTAAAAAGATGGAAAAAATAGAGTTACCAATTAAAGGAATGCATTGTGTTTCTTGCGCGCTTCATATTGAGCATGCGCTTTCCCGCGTCGCGGGCGTTAAAAGTGTAAGAGTAAATTTTGCTACGGAAACAGCCAATGTTAATGTTGAATCCGACAATGTCAGGCGTGAAGATCTGGTTCAAGCCGTCAGAGATGTTGGGTATGAGGTTATTGAAAAAAAAGACCCAGTCGGGGACGAAGAGAACGAAGGAGATCGGGAGGATAATGAGCGAAAAAAAGAAGTAGTTGGTTTAAGAAATAAACTTTGGCTCGGCGTTTTGTTTTCAGTCCCCGTGATGATTTTATCCTACCCTCAATGGATTTCTTTTGTGGCCCAAATCCCGCAATTTCCTCGGTTCTTAATTATGTTTTTTCTTACCATCCCGGTCCAATTCTGGGTTGGTGGACAATTTTATCTGGGTTTTTGGCGAGGACTTAAACACCGAGCGGCCAATATGGATTCTTTAATTGCCATTGGCACCTCGGCAGCCTTTTTTTATTCAGTTTTAGCAACATTTACACCACAACTATTTGAGATTGGTGGGATTCCGGTTGACACCTATTTTGAGGCCTCGGCCGTTATTAGCACATTGATTATTTTAGGTCGTTATCTAGAAGCCAAAGCTAAAGCCGGAACGTCGGCCGCCATTAAAAAGCTTATGGGTTTAGCGCCCAAAACCGCGCGCGTTTTACGCGATAATAAAGAAGTGGACATTCCCATAAGCGAAGTTAAGGTGGGCGATTTGATCATCGTGCGGCCCGGAGAAAAAATTCCCGTGGACGGCGTGATTATGGAAGGAAGCTCATCAATTGATGAATCAATGGTGACTGGTGAGTCGGTGCCGGTAGATAAGAAAAAGGGTGACAAGGTGATTGGAGCGACAATTAATAAATCCGGTTCTTTTACTTTTAAAGCCGAGAAAGTGGGGAAAGATACAGTTTTATCTCAAATTATAAATTTGGTGGCCGCCGCTCAAGGCTCCAAGGCACCAATCCAAAGACTGGCTGATATCGTAACCGGATATTTTGTCCCCATTGTCATGTCTTTAGCGATTTTAACTTTTATAATCTGGTTTGTTTTTGGACCAGAGCCGGCTTTTACTTTTGCCTTTTTAAATTTCATTGCCGTTTTAATTATTGCCTGTCCCTGTGCTTTAGGCCTGGCGACACCAACGGCGATTATGGTCGGTACCGGAATTGGAGCAGAGCACGGAGTTTTGATTAAAGACGCCGCAAATCTAGAATTGGCTCATAAAATCACAACTGTTATCTTTGATAAAACCGGAACCCTTACCAAGGGTCAACCGGAAGTAACGGATACTATAATCACTGAAAAATCAACTATTAAAGATAGGAAAGATTTACTGAAATTAGCTGCCAGTGCGGAATCTCGCAGTGAGCACCCTTTGGGTCAGGCGGTAGTTAAGAAGGCGAACGAGGAAAAGCTAGAGCCTATAAAACCCGAAGAATTCAAAGCTATTGAGGGACAAGGGATAGAAGTTAAACTGCGTGTGGCGGATAGCGTATGGCAAATAGTTAAAGGAAATAGACTTTTGATGAAAAACAGTGGAGTGAAGATCTCGGATGAAGTGGAAAAAGAGATGTTGAGGTTGGAGAATGAAGGAAAAACAGCGATGCTGGTAGCTTTAGGAAAAATCAAATTGGAAATAGCCGGCATTATTGCTGTGGCAGATACCTTAAAGGAGACCACGATTGAGGCAGTGAAAGAGCTTAAAAAGATAGGAATTGTACCAATAATGATTACCGGTGATAATCAAAGAACTGCCCAGGCAATTGCTAAAAAGGTGGGGATTGAGGAGGTGCTAGCTGAAGTTGCTCCAGTGGATAAGGCTCGAAAAGTACAAGAGCTTAAAGGTAAAGGCAAAATTGTTGCAATGGTGGGGGATGGGATAAATGACGCGCCGGCTTTAGCCGCAGCGGATATTGGTATTGCCATGGGGACTGGAACTGACGTGGCTATGGAATCAGCCGGGATTACTTTAATGTCGGGTGATCTTTGGGGGGTGGTGAGGGCGATTAAACTTTCCAAGGCCACCATGCGGACGATCAAAATGAATTTATTCTGGGCCTACATTTATAATGCCCTGGGAATCCCTATAGCCGCGGGAGTTCTTTATCCGTTGGCCGGAGTTTTACTTTCGCCAATTATTGCCTCAGCCGCAATGGCTTTTTCTTCAATTTCAGTTGTCTCCAACTCCCTTCTTTTAAAGCGCTTTAGAATGAAATAATAGTGTTTTTTATAAGTTAATTTGGTGTCTTGACAAGGTTAAATCCAGCGACTAAAATTTTATTTGTTATCTTGATATAGGCTGCCTAATTATAAGTTTTAAAAACTTAAGAAAGGCTAAAGATTTCTGCATGAAAACAGAAATCTTTTAAGATTAATGCCAGTAATAGCTGAGCGAGGATCGCAAGTTTATTACGCTCCTGGACGGATTGACAGACTTCGTCAAGAAGAAAATCAAGCTACTTCTTCGCCCGAAAAAACTCCTTCCTGCGTTTTTTGTCCTGGAAACGAAATTTTAACTCCTCCCGAAGTTTGGACTTACAATAATGAGGGGAATTATTTTCGCGATCGGGATTCAGCCGGGGGATGGGAAGTTCGTGTAGTCCCTAATAAATTCCCTTTGGTGGGAGTAGAGGATCACGAAGTAATAATTGTAACTCCCGATCATGCGGGTTCTTTCTCCAATATGTCTGAAAGACAAATTGAGATAGTTCTTTTTGCCCACCGAGAGAGAATTAAAGCGCATCAACAAAACAAGAAGGACGTTGTGGTTTTCGCAAATGTAAAAAGACCATCCGGAGCCTCTCAAGATCACTTACATACTCAACTTGTAACTCTAAATCCAGGTGAGATCGAACCGGATAATCACGAGATGCCACTGGATGAGCGGACTATTGTGGCAACGGAGGGAGATTTTGTTCTCTATTGTCCCGAAGAATCTGAATTTCCGTTCGAGATGGTTATCCAATCGCGAAGACCAATCGGGACTTTCGGCGACCTTTATGACGAGGAGTTGAAGCCTGTGGCAACTTTATTCAGAAAAGCGACTTGGGCTTTAGAAAATAACCGTTTTGCCCAAATTATTTCTAGTAAAACTCATAGAGAAGATGGAGTCCCGTATAATTTTTATATTAAAAAATCCCGTTATCCTGATGGAGATGGGTGGTGTATACGCTTTAATCCTCGATTAACAATACCCGCTGGCTTTGAGCAGGCCACAGGTAGAATTATTAATATTGTCCCTCCACAGCAAGCGGCGGAAGTTTTAAGAGAAACGCTTGAACAATTTCCTCAGGCCGCTTAATTTTTAGGCGGCAACTTTTTCCCACTGAGAAAAAGCTTCCTCAAGCTCATCCTGTTCGAATTTGTAGGAAGGAGTGGTGGCCAGAAGATAAACCATGGCTGCTTGAGTCCAAGCTTGATTTTTATTAGGAGGGGTTTTTACTTTTGCCAATTCTTCTGCCATCCAGGCGGAACCATCTTCTCCGGCAATGGTAAATTCATAAGCCGACCCAAGCCTTAAAAGAATATCAAGATTGCGGCAAGAAACGGTATTGGCCTTTTTATGGTGACCCATTTTCCTTAAACCCAAAACACACATTGCATTATCGTGTGGCCATGAAGTCCCTATTTGGTATCTTTTTAAGTTAAAGCAGGAAGAATCAGATGAAAGAGTTCTTATTCCGGTTGTCGATAGCATATCTTCCTGGACTAATCTTTCCGCAAGAGATTTTTTCTTTTCTTCATCTTGAATAATTCCCAGATAAAGGCAGTGACCAGGGTTAGAAGTCACTTCTCTCACGGGAATAAAACCGCCATTTTCACCAGGTAAAAGAGCCTGATAATAATATCCCTGTTCTGGCCAGTAAAAGTATTTATTAAAACTTTTTTTCAGTTTATCCGCTCTTTCCAGAAGCTCATTCGCCAATTTAGATTCCGGATCTTCGTTTTTTAGAATTTTGGCTGCAACGAGGTTGGCCTGATAATAATATCCCTGGACTTCAGTGTAATAAATTGGGGCGGGGGGAGCGGAATCTCCGGAATCTTTCCAATTTTGGTGAGTTAAGCCTACTTCACTACTTCTGCCCTGAAAAAGCACCAAGCCCGTTTCGGGATGCTCTTTATTTAGAAGATATTCGCAGGCGTTTTCAATTTGAGGGTGTAAATCTTTTAAAAGATCAGAATCTTCAGTCACTTCACAAAAACGGTTTAAGGCAATCAGCCAGAGGGCCGTTGCTTCGATATTATAGTAATTAACCATACTCAAATTTTCTTCGTCCCCTTTTACCGGCCAGCGATGGGCTTTCAATTCCTTAAGTTTTATTTGATTTTCCGGGCCAAAGCGGATTTCGTGGGGGATTTTCCCTTTTCTCTCGCCCGTTAACGGGTCATCTCTTTGCCCTTGATGCTTGGCTAAAAAGCGCAGACTTTCTTTAAAAGCGGGAAGTAGGGGCGCAATTTTATAGCGGGCAAAAGGAAAGGCAGCCATAGCCTCGCTACATAAAAGAATAAATGTCGCCGTGTCGCGGCCAAAATCAGCAGGGTACTGACCGTCTATGGTCGAAGCTTTAATTCGGCCATCCCAGCCAATAAAATTCTGCAGCCCATCGATTGCTTCGTTTAGATAGGCTAAATTAGCCGGTTCTTTTAAAATTAAACCGCCGCGTTCCTTCAGTCGGGGATTTGCGGCCTCAACAACCATCACCATAAAATTACACAAAACAAGCGCGATTTAGTTAATAACCGCGCTTATGTAATTGACATATTATATCTCATGATAGCAAATTCTAATAGCAAGAACCTGTAGATAGTTGTAGTCATCGAGTTATTTTTATGATAAAATATTTTAATCCCGATTGTTAAGGAGGAATGAATGGAAATAACTTTAAAGGACGAAACTTTTGAGACTGAGGTTCTCAAGTCAAACTTACCAGTTTTGGTGGATTTTTGGGCTGAGTGGTGTGCACCCTGCCGAATGGTTGGTCCGATTGTTGATGAGTTAGCCAAAGACTATGAGGGCAAGATGAAAGTGGGAAAATTGAATGTTGATGAAAATAGTAAAACCGCTTCTCAATACAACATTATGAGCATACCCACTCTTTTAATTTTTAAAAACGGAAAGATTGCTAAATCGATTATTGGTGCTCAAAGTAAAGAAAGATTTAAACAACAAATTGATGAAGTTCTAAGTTCAGATAGCGAAGAATAAGCCTTAACCCCAATTTTATTAATCCTATATGATTTACGATCTTATCATCATCGGTATTGGCCCGGCCGGACTAACGGCTTCTATTTATGCCTCTCGTTATAAGCTTAGCCACCTTGTTATCGGACAGAAATTAGGCGGAGCAATTACTTTGGCCTCAAACGTGGAAAATTTTCCCGGCTTCAATTCTATTTCCGGTTTTGAACTGGGCGAAAAAATGCTTGAGCAGGTTAAATATCTAGGAGCAGAGGTTGTTTCTAAAACAGTAGGCAGGGTAGAGAAGCTTAATGACCATTTTAAGGTTATTACCGAAGATAACACCGAGTACGAAGCCAAGACTCTTATTGTGGCCACGGGAACTGAGCGTCGAAAGCTAAATGTTCCTGGCGAGCAGGAATATTTGGGCAAGGGAGTTTCTTATTGCACCACTTGTGACGCTCCCTTTTTCCGGGGGAAAACCGTGGCTTTGGTTGGGGGTTCAGACGCGGCGGTTTCAGGGGCCGTGCATGCGGCGCAATTTGCTCAAAAAGTTTATATCATTTATCGGGGGGAGGCTTTGCGGGCTGAACCAGTATGGTTGGAAGACGCAAAAAAAGATCCGAAAATTGTACAAATTTTAAAGACTAATTTAAAGGAAATAAAAGGAGATGGTGTAAAAATAACCGGCGTGGTTTTAGACAGTCCTTACCAGGGGAGCGATCAATTGTCTTTAGAGGGTGTTTTTATTGAGATTGGAGGCGTGCCCGGAACTTCGCTACTTATTCCTTTGGGAGTTGAGATTGATAAAAACGGTTTTGTTAAAGTTAATGAATGGATGGAAACAAATATCCCAGGTCTTTTTGCTGCTGGTGATTTCACTACTTCTTCTTATGTTTTACAACAGGCAATTAGCGCCTGTGCCCAGGGGGCAACGGCCGCTGCAGCCGCATTCAAGTGTCTAAAAGGCCAAAAAGCACCTCAGATTTTAGGGTAACTTAAGACTTTTTAAGGTTGACAAAGTCTCGGGGAAGATGTTAGATTAAAGGATATTTCCGTCTGTAGTTTATAAAATTGGTTCCTCAATTAGACGCCGCGCTTCGCTAACGGCTACTAATTGATTACAAATATGAAAAAACTAAAGATTGATCAGGAAAAATGCATCGGCTGCGGTGCCTGTACGGCCTTATGCGCCAAAACTTTTGAACTCAATGGTGATTATAAGGCCCAGGTAAAAACCCCTCCGGCCGACCCGGAAAGTGATATTCAAAATGCGATAGATTCTTGCCCGGTGGCCGCTATCTCTTGGGGCGAGTAATTATTTAACGAATTTAATCAAATTGAGCAATAAAATTTTCCCCATCATTAGTATACTTCTTTTCGGCGTCATTATCGGCGGCGCTTTATGGATGAATTCAAATCAGGGAAAAGAGAATTCCCCTCAAACCGCCCCCGCCGATTCTATAAATGATACAAAAGTTGAAGTAAATATTAACCCTAACGATCCGGTTAAGGGAAATCCTGAGGCAAAAGTCACAATTGCAGAATTTTCCGATTTTCAATGCCCCTTTTGTGCCAGCGTTGAGCCTACCTTAAAGAAAATCCTTGAAACTTATCCAAATGATGTCAAATTGATTTATAAAAATTTTCCCTTACCTTCGCATCAATATGCCGTGGATTCAGCTTTGGCCGTTCTCTGTGCTAAGGATCAGGGTAAATTTTGGGAATACCACGACACGCTCTTTAACAATCAAGGCTCACTGGCAGTAGAAGATCTTAAAAGATATGCAGGTGATCTGAGCCTGAATGCCCAAGATTTTAATGCTTGCTTAGAGAGTAAAAAATATGCTACGCAGATTGAGGTCGATAAAAATGAGGGTAATAGATTGAATATTACCGGCACGCCCGCGTTTTTTATTAACGGCCGCTTTCTTTCCGGAGCCCAGCCTTTTGAGAAGTTTAAAGCCATAATTGATGACGAGCTGAGCAAATAAGATTTTTTCTTGCCCCTTGTTATCCTTCTGTTAGCTTCCTAAAAAGAAAATATCAAGCTTAAATCGCTTTTGCTGGTTAAAATGAGGCTGCCCTGAAGGGAGGGGAATGATGACAGTAGAAGCTTTATCGGCACCAATTGAAGTTGCGACTGAAGCCATGGCCAGTAGTACTGCCGTAGCTGCGGAAACTGCAGGTTCGGCGGCGAATGCGGTTGGCTCGGTCAGTGAAACCCCAATGGCTATAATGGGCAGCACGACAGTCCCCGAGGTTGGAACTGTGGCCGAATTTCAGTTGGCTTTTGAGTTTGGAGCTGAGCATCAAATTTCAGAGGGGTTTTTGTCTGCTGACAGACCAGTGGCCGAAAACGTTTTTGATAGCAACCTCTTTGAAGACTTAGTGCGTGTTGATAAACCCTCGGCCCCCGTTGCAAATACGACAGGGGAAAAGAGCCCCGTGAGTGATTCTCCTGCGGATAATTTTAAACAGGAAGGTTCTTGGGAATTCTTTTCCATGGATAAAAACCAGGCAGCGGAAGATCTTTTCCAGGAGCCGGCGATTGATTCACTAAAAATTGAGTCAGCTACAGAACCTGTTAAAAATACGATTTTTACCCCTGATTTTGATTCAAGAACAGCGGGCGAAATAATTTTTTCTCCACCAAAAATTGAAGGGTCAGTAATTAAAATTAAGGAAAAGGAAGAGGAGGTTGTTGAGGAAAAATCGGGTTCTTCAAGCGAAGCGGATCGTCCAGAGGAAGAAGCCCTACATGTTTGGTTGGCCGGAATAACTCAGTTGAAGGAAGCAGATCCTAATGAGGAAGAAGAGACAGAGCCTAAAAAAAGAAAAACGAAAGGAAAGATTGAAGCAGGGGTAATGGTTGAAGACAAAACCGATTTTTTCAGCTCAATCTTTCAGCCAGATAGAGGAGGAATCGATAAAGCCAAGATAGATTTGGCTGAAGGAGAGAAGCCGCCGGGTGGACGAAAAGATCTGATATGGGCAATAACTGAGAAAAAAGAAGGAGAGGAAAAAGTTGCTGCGGATACCTTGAAACGCCGAATGGAGGCAGCTCAAGAGGTGATAAAAGAAAGTGCAAATGAATTAGCTCAAGACTCAATAGGCGACGGCAGCAGGTTTATTTCTCGAGTTAGTACAAGATTGGGAAAACTTGATACGCCAAGAAGCGTAAGAGACGTGTTGGGTATCGTTTTGGGTCGCTTAACCTTTCCTTTGGTCGAGAAAGAGGCAAGGCGAGAGGTTGGTAAAATGAGTAGCGGTGAGCGAACACCGGATAAAATTCTAAAGTTATTGCAAAAAGTATTACTTAAAAGTCCCCCTTTAAAAAGATTGGAAGGAGAAATGGTCTATAAAGGATCTTTGTCTAAGAGTGAGCTTAAGGAAATTGATGAGCGGGTGGCCGTTTTGGCTCAGGAAGGCGCTAAACATGTTGCTTTAAATAAAAGGAGCGGTGTCTGGGAGCCGAAGGCGAAAAAAGAATCAAAACATCCCGTAGAAGTGGATGAGATTGATGAAAAAGCGAGAGTTAATCTTATTGTTGACAGAGAAAAATCACCGTGGTATACTGGTTTTGCTGAACGAGCGGAGGCTCGGGCGAGAAGAAAAGCAAGAACTTAATGAGAAAAATAAAGTCATACTTAATTTCCAAGCCAATTTTTGGGCGTACTGACTGACTTTAAATTCTGGCTTTGTCTTATGCCCCGCTCCGGCGGGGTTTTTTAGTTTCAGGGACCAATTGCACCTTTAAGAATTAAACATCGCATTGTCTAGCCTGTTTGTGGTGAAGCGCTCGGGCCGTTAGCTTAGCTGGTAGAGCGTCACATTTGCAATGTGAAGGTCGGGAGTTCGAATCTCCCACGGTCCACTTGAAATTAGTTAAGACTAATTTCAAGTGGAAATACATCTATAACTTCGAGTCTCGGGGTAAGCTTTTTATAAATAGAAAGTTTACCCTGAGGTTGCGAAGCAGCCGAAGGGCACTTTGAAAAGTGAAGAGAATTGAGGTCTTTTAAGTCTTTTATTAAAGTTGACAATGGATGCCTTGGCGTCAAAGAGCGAGGAAGGACGTATTTGGCGACGATACTCGTCGGGTAGGAGCCAAAATCCTGCGATCCGACGGTTTCCGAATGGGGTAACCCATCCCGAGCAATCGGGATAGCCTAAAGTAAAAGTTTCGATTTTCGGAATCATAGCTTTAGGCGGATCACCCGGGGAACTGAAACATCTCATTACCCGGAGGAAAAGAAATCAACGAGATTCCCTAAGTAAGCGGCGAGCGAAAGGGGAAGAGCCTAAACTCCGATTTTATCGGAGGGTTGTAGGACGACTAGCTTAAATGCAAAGAGAGTTAAAAAACAAATCAATAGGAGAAAACTTTGGAATAGGTTACCAAAGAGGGTGAAAGTCTCGTATCCGAAATTGATTTGTCTCTCCGTATGTTCCTAAGTACCACGGGGCACGATTAAACCCTGTGGGAAGCTGGGGCGACTACGCTCCAAGGCTAAATATTTTTGACGACCGATAGTGAACTAGTACCGTGAGGGAAAGGTGAAAAGCACCCCGGAAGGGGAATGAAAAGAACCTGAAATTGTCAACTAACAAACAGACAGAGTCCCGATTTAATCGGGATAATGTCGTGCCTATTGAAGAATGAACCGGTGAGTGTTCCGCAGCAGGCTTAGGTTAAGCCAATTAATTGGTGGAGCCGTAGTGAAAGCGAGGTCTAATTGACCTATTTTGTCTGTGCGGGACGACCCGAAACCGGGTGAGCTAACCCTGGACAGGGTGAATGCCGATGAAAATCGGCAGGAGGCCCGAACTCGTATCTTTTGCAAAAGGTTGAGATGATCTGGGGTTAGGGGTAATATGCCAAACGAACCCGGAGATAGCTGGTTCTCCCCGAAATATATTTAGGTATAGCGCCTGTTTTAATTTCCTAGGGGTAGAGCACTGAATGGGTGTGGCGACGTAAGTTGTCGCACTCAATCAAACTTCGAATACTAGGAAAAATTGGCGGGTAGTCAGAACTGCTCGGCTAAGCGAGTGGCTCGAAAGGGAAACAGCCCAGACTCCCGTCTAAGGTCTCTAAGTTGGAATTAAGTGTTTAAGGAAGTAGAATTTTTCAGACACCTAGGAGGTTGGCTTAGAAGCAGCCATCCTTTAAAGATAGCGTAACAGCTCACTAGACGAAAAGTTTTGCGCCGAAGATTATCGAGGCTAAATTCCACACCGAAGACGGAGTCCCGATTTAATCGGGAGGTAGGGGAGCGTTCTTGTCGCAGTGAAGTTTTGTTGTAAGACAAGGTGGAGTGGCAAGAAGTGAGAATGCCGGTATAAGTTGCGAGAGGCCGATGTGAATTCGGCCCGCCGAAAACCCAAGGTTTCCGAAGCAACGTTGTTCGGCTTCGGGTTAGTC
>JACQLA010000002.1:0-45154 GCA_016204255.1 Candidatus Microgenomates bacterium | reverse complement strand
TGATAAGATTGAGTTCATCTTCTCCCAGCCCCAACAAAACTCCTGGCTTTACTGGCGGGAGAATTTTTACCCTGATTGGCAGGCGCGTCTTTCAAATGGTGAAAAATTGCCTATCTATCGAGCCGGCCCGAATTTTATGCTGATACCGCTTAAAACGGTCGATGGAGGCGAAAAAATAACGTTAACCTTAGATAAATCAACCGTTTATCTTCTTTCCCGTTTGACCTCTTTGCTTATGATTGTGTTCTTGGTAATCCTTTTTATTAATGATAAAATGTTTTTAAGTTTCAGCCGGAAAATCTTTTCCAGCTTTCGTCCCGGGCTCAATAAATGGTGGGAACAAGAAGAGTAGAAGGAATAAAAGAACTTGATTAATACCGGGCTTTTGTTAGTTTCGATTGTTGAATCTTATGGCAAAGCTTCTTTCAGTATTTATTAATCTTACGGGATTTTTCTTCGGCACAGTTATTATATTTCTGATTGTTTACCTTTTTGGGTGGGATCTTTTACCTGATTACCTTGTGGGTAATGACATTGGTGTCGCTCAAACAGCAGCTTTGTGGTTCGATCGCTTTTTCCCCAATATTCCTCAATGGTTTCCCTTACACGGCAGTGGAGTTCAACTTTCGCAGGGAGTCATTGGCGCGCCTATTATAACTGTTCTTACAAGCCGCCTATTTAATATCACAATCGTTCAGTCAATGCATCTTTGGGAATTTTTGTCAGTTTATTTGACGGCTTTAGGCATTTTTATTTTTATGCGAGTTAGGTTTAAAAGCTGGATGGCAGCTATTTTAGCCGGAGTTTTTTACCCCCTTTCTAACGCCTCTTGGGCCTGGCTTGCCGAAATAGGACTTTATGCGCACTCCTTGGCGTTTATTTTTTTCCCACCGGTGATTTTATTTTTTGATCTTTTATTAGCCGAGTCTTTTGGGCAGAGACGTCCAAGAAGGATTATCCTTTGGTTTTTCTCAAGTTCGCTTCTTGCAAGTTTTGCTGTTTTAACACATTTTTTGGCCGGGACGGTTTTATTTGCAACAATTTTTAGTTATGGAGTGATTTACTCAATTTTTGCCGGCGGAAAAAAAATAAAAAACTTATCCCATGGTCTAGCTTTGCCAATTTTAGTTATTTTTGTTGCTGTACTGCTGGCTGGATTCTGGCTATTTCCGTATTGGCGTTATACTTACATCGCTTCAAGGAATCTTTTGGCCTACTGGTCATTTGAACAGGTGCCATACACTACCCTAGGAGCACTTTTTGGAGTATCCGGACTTGACAGTCTTTCGCAAAATAATTCAATGTGGTATGTCTTTTTCTCTCGTCCGGTCTGGGCGTTAGCGATCTTGGGGGCCATATTTGCTTTCCGGCCAGCTTCGTTTGCCTCAACACAAAATAAACAACAAGAAGGGCAAAAAAACAGCCAAAGATCAACTGTAAATAAGACTGCCGTCGCAGTTTCGTTTGTCTCCATCTTTTTTGTTTTCTATGCAATTGCGCCTGGAGTAACTCCCTGGTTGGTTAAAAGTCTTTTGATTTTTTGGCGGGATATTTATGTTCGGGGTTTGGTTCCAGTCATTATTCTACTGCCGGTGCTTGCCGCTTGGGGTTGTTTAGCTTCTGGTCAATGGCTTGCGAAATTTATTCCGAGAGTAAATTTAACTCCAGTTTTTACTCTTCTAATCGCAATTTTATTCATCTTTTTTCTTAAGGGTGGTCCACCCAATATTGAACAAGCTGATTGTTATCAGGGTTTTGGTCGTTGGTGGCGAACAAAAGTTGATTACTGCAATTTTTGGGAAAGACTTAATAAAATTGATCTAAGCTTAGGGTCTTGGGGAGCACCTTACGAAGGATTAGCTCGAAATATTGCCGACAAACTTGAGCTCTCTGAGCAGACGCCAATTGACATTTCTCCTAAACGTGGCGAATTGATTGCGACTTGGTCCAACGTGAGTAATGCCCCAATTTTACCGCTTTACTGGTATGCCATGGCGCTGAATTGGAAATTTTTAGGTTTTCAGGAAGGCGTTTTTTATGACCGCGAAAGTGTTGAACCGCCAGAAACGATCCCTCAATTAGCTTCATGGTTTGGGATAAAATACGTTATTTTACACAAAACAACAGACAAAGAAATAATTGCTAAAAATAAGACCGATCCTTTTGAAAAGTATGAGAATAAAAATTGGGAACAGGTTCTTGATGAGCCAGATAAATCGCTGGAAGTGGTGCGGTCTAAAAATTTCCCAGGAGTTGTAACTTGGACAAACCGGCCAACTTTTCTGGTGATAGGAAATCTGAAAAAACAATCCTACGAACAAGTTTTTCGCAAAGCAGTCTCGGGGGCTATTCCTTACGAAACAGCATTGCTAGTTGAGGGAAGGGATGACGGTAGATTAGATAGATATACCCTAGAGGAGCTGAAGAAGTTTGATGGCTTAATTCTTTATGGACAAGTTTATGACGACAAGTCAAAAGTGGAGAAAATGCTAACGGCTTATGTTGAAGAGGGAGGTAGATTATTTATCGAGTCTGGTTGGCAATACACCAATTCGGAATGGCAGGCTCATCAGGCTTTAGAGGTGATTCCACTGCAGAGTTTGGAATGGGATAGTAGTGAAGCTAATAATTTGAAGCTTGATACCGCAAAAATAGGCGGTGAGTTTGATCAGGAAAAATTTGGGAAGTTCGTCTATTACAATGATACTTGGGACGTTGCCACCGCGCCAAAATCAGCGGTTAAGGATTGGGGTGAGGTTATTTACGAACGAAACGATAAACCGATCATTGTTGTCGGTAAATTGGGACAGGGAAAAGTGGTTTGGTCGGGTATGAATCTTTTAGGTCATTTACAATATTATCAGGCTCGGGAGGAATATAACTTCACTCAAAAACTTTTTAGCTGGTTAGTTGAGGATAAAGATAATAAGGATATGATGGTGACTCTAAAAAGGCCTAATCCTGATAAAATCGAATTTACTTTGGCAGATGGAAGCCCTTCTTATAGTTCTCTTTTGTGGCGAGAGAATTTTTATCCCGATTGGCAGGTAAACATGGGAAGAAAAGGTAGCCTACCTGTTTATCGTTCTGGACCAAATCTGATGTTGTTGCGTCTTCCTCCCTCTCAACCAGGAGAAAAAATTAAACTAGAGCTTAGTTTATCAACCGTTCCCCTCGGCGCCCGTATAATTTCCATTCTAACGTTTATAATTCTTTTGATCTTTTTGTTGGTACCAAAAGCGTTTGTTTTTTTTACGGGGTTTAGTAAAGGGGTCTTCTCCCGATTTTCCAAAACTGTCCTCGAGGAAGATGAATATTAATAATATAGCTCGATGAGATTAGCTTTAATTTATACACCGACTTTTGCTGAAAATAATTGGACGGCAATTCGTGCTCAAGAAAGAAATTTAGGGATTATCCCTCCGTTGAGCCTTCTTTATGTGGCGGCTATCGCCGAACAGGCGGGTCATCAGGTAATAATTATTGATACAGTGGCCCAAAAATTGTCTGTTGAGGATGTGATCTCGGAACTTGAGGTTTTTTCACCTGATATTTTAGGTTTTACCATGACTACCTACATGTTTCACCAGGCTCTTTCTTGGATTAGAGAAATTAAAAAGCGAATGAATCTACCGATTTTGATTGGCGGGCAGCATCTGGGGACTTATCCTAAAGAAACAATGACACATAAAGAAATAGACTATGCAGTAGTTGGAGAGGCGGAAATTACTTTACCTCAGTTTTTTGAAACTTTAGAAAAAGGAAAATCTCTAGAAGGAGTAAATGGTCTTGCTTTCCGTCAAAATGGAAAGACTATATTTAATTCTCCTCAAGATAAAGTGATGGAGATTGATAAGATTCCTTTTCCAGCAAGACACCTTGTTGACAATGCAAAGTATTATAACGTTGTTTCCCGCCGGAAAAAATTTACGGCCATGGTAACAACTCGGGGTTGCCCTTTTCACTGCATCTTCTGTGACTTAAAAAAGGCGAAATGGCGGATGAGATCTCCCCAAAACATTGCTGACGAAATGGAGGAATGCTATAAGGACTTCGGTGTTCGCGAGATCGATTTTTATGATTCTTCTTTTACCGCTAATAAACAAAGGGTTTTAGAAATATGTAAAGAAATTAGACAAAGAAAGTTGGATATTATTTGGTCAATCCGAACCCGGGTTGACTGTGTAGATAAGGAGATGCTTAAAGAATTGTCAAGGTCTGGATGTGTACGGATCATGTTTGGAATTGAGTCGGCTGATCCAGAAATTCTTAAAACCCTGCGTAAGGGAATTAGTGTCGATCAGATCAGAAAAATTATTGCTTGGACTAAAGAATATAATATTGAAGCACTGGGCTTTTTCATTATCGGTTCGCCTGGTGAGACACGAGAAACTGCCCAAAAAACCATCCAATTTGCCTGCGAATTGCCTTTGGATTGGGTTCAATTTACTAAGATGACCCCTTTTCCGGCGACGGAGCTTTATCAAATGATGATGGAAGATACAGGAGAAGATTATTGGAGCAGCTTTGTACTTAATCCGGCTAATGAGAAATCTTTGCCGTTGGTTAGGACGCGTTTGACGCCACTGGAGGCAAAACAGTTGGTTCGTCAAGCCTATCTTAAATTTTATTTTCGCCCAAAAAGGATTTTTCCAGCACTTAAGAAAATGAGGTCCCTAAATGATTTTAATAAAGCCTTTCACGCTGCCCTGGATACCCTTATTCTTCCTCCGGTAACAGGTGATCCGATTCTAGATTCTACTTAATAAGGTTATGTGCGCAATTTATGGTTTTGTCGGTTTTAAAGATCAGCGACTGCTCCAAAAAATGTCTCGATTGCTTGTCCATCGTGGACCAGACGATTCTGGTTTTTACTCCAATGGGATAGTAAGTCTTGGCCATCGGCGCCTAGCAATAATTGATCTTTCTCAAGGCGGTCATCAGCCATTTGTCAGCGAAGACAAAAACGCTATTTTAGCTGCTAACGGTGAAATTTATAATTTCAAGGAATTGCGGCGTGATCTAGAGGATAAAGGTCATAGGTTCGGTGGAAAAAGCGATAACGAAGTCATTCTTCATGCTTATGAAGAGTGGGGGCTTGATTTTGTTAAGCATTTTATAGGTATTTTTGCTTTTGCTATTTGGAATAAGAGAAGAAAAACGCTAATTTTAGTCCGGGATCATTTAGGAGTCAAACCGCTTTACTTTGCGCTAGTTAACGGCTGTCTAATTTTTGCCTCAGAAGCAAAAGCAATCCTTGCTTGGAAAAAAATTAAAAAAGAAATTGATCCCGTTTCAATCGATACGTATTTAAGTCTACGCTACTTACCGGGAGATAAAACGATGTTTAGCCAGATTAGAAAATTGTCCGCCGGGTCAATTTTAATCTTTAAAGAAGGAAAAATAAAAGTAAGTAGGTATTGGCAGCCAACGATACACAGTTCATCATTCAATAAAAATGAGGCAAGGAATCAGTTGGAAAGATTGCTCAGGGCGTCTATCTCTTCGCAGATGGTCGCTGACGTTCCCGTTGGAGCTTATTTATCCGGAGGAATAGATTCCTCGATAGTTACCTCCTTGGCGCAAAGAAAGCACGAGAGGAAAATTAAAACTTTTACTCTTGGATTTAATTCTTCAATTGATGAAACTCATCAAGCAATCGAATTGGCAAAACGTCTAAAAACTGATTATCATCATTTTTCGGTTATTCCCAAAAACTTTACCCTATTGCCGGAAATTGTTTCCTTTCTCGATGAGCCAATCGGTGACCCAATCATTATGCCTATTTATTTATTAGCTGGGAGAGCGAGTAAAGAAGTTAAAGTTGTTTTGACCGGCGATGGTGCTGACGAAATCTTTGGCGGTTATATTCATCATCTGGGAATTTTTTGGAAAGAAAAGCTACAAAAATTTTTACCTGCTAGCTTTTTGGCTTTTGGGGTTAAGTTTATCCCGAGTAAAATAATTGATCGAATATTCCCTTACCCGGCATCAGTTGGAGAAAAAGGTAAACGGCGATTAACGCATTTCTTAAAGGCGAATTCTTTATTTGAAAACTATTTTACCTTTGCGAATCTTTTTACCCAGGAGGATAAAAAAAAGCTTTACACTAAAAATTTCGCCAAGCACCTGATAGGTAAGAAATCAATAGAGGCAGAATTAAAACGATCTCTTAAAAAAGGGAGTGGTGATTTTCTATCACGAATTATTGTTTTTGATGTTTTAAATTGGTTACCTGATTACATTCTTTATATGGCCGATCGCTTATCAATGGCTCATGGTTTGGAAGCCCGGGTCCCGTACCTTGATTACCGTCTCGTAGAGTTTGCCCTTTCACTCCCGTCGGATTTTAAAATAAAGAGATGGAAGAATAAACTCATCTTGAGAGAAGCGATGGCTGGTGTTTTACCCCCAGATGTTTTAAAAAGACCAAAACGATCATTCTTTGTTCCAATAGAGCAGTTTTGGGGAAAAGAAATGCTAAAGTTATTTTCTAAAACTTTAAGCCGCAAGGTCGTCGAAAAGCGAGGTCTTTTTAATTTTGAATACATAGAAAGCCTAAAAAAAGAGTTTAAAAAATCACCACTTCTTTTAGGTAAACAGCTTATGGCTCTGGTTATTTTTGAGCTGTGGTGGCAAAAATTTGCAGATGAAAAAATTAACTAAAAACAAATTCGATTCCTTTCAGAAAAAACACTTTCAGCGGGCAGAGAGGAGTCAATTTTATTGGTTAACCCAAAATCCGTACATTTTTGAGAAAGAAAAGCAAATACTTGCAGAGATTTTAAAAGAGAATCCCAAAAAGATTCTTGAAGTAGGCTGTGGCGAAGGTGCAAATATTGTTAATCTTAAAAAATTAGGATTTAAGGGAGAAGTTACCGGAGTCGATTTCTCTAGACCAAAAATTACTTTTGCCCGCAAGAAAAGTCCCTTTGCTAAATTAATTGTTGCCAATGCTTATAAATTGCCCTTTAAGAAAAAGCAATTTGACTTGGTTTTTGCCAAAAATCTTTTACATCACGTAAGTTTTAAGGAGAAAGTAATTAGTGAAATGGTAAGAGTTTGTAGGCAAAGGGGAAAGGTAATCATTATAGAAGGAAACGGTAACAATTTGATAAATTTTGTCTTTGCCAAACTAGTTAAGTCCGAGACAAAAACTGTTGATTCCATGGTTACAAAATTAGCCTCTTTGGTTTTCCAAGAAAAGTTTTTAGGTAAAACAGAGATTTTACTGAAGGAACCCTTAATGTTCTTTCGGGCTCTTCTTCATTACCGCTATGGATTTTCATTTCTTACCTGTTTGAGTCCTGTTTGCTTGAAGATCGATGACTTTCTTTTTCCTTTTGTTCCAAAGAGTCAGTTTGGTTATCTGATTATCAAGTCTGAAAAATTGGTTAAACCCAAAAATATCACCGATCTTAGAGTGGAACGTGAAAAAAACCACTTTCGTCAGCTTTCTAAAAAGGATCAAACACTTTGGTGGGCAACGGCGGCCGGAAAAGTAAGAATTGCTCGCAGAGGTCAAGTTGTAGCCGATTTCTTAGAGTCGGAAGATAAAGTTTTAGAAATTGGATCAGGGGTGGGAGAGTTTAGTCGTCATTTAATTAAAGCCGGAGTCAAGATAGTATGCGTTGACATTTCTTCGGAGTTGGTTGCTCTTGCCCGCAAAGAGATTAAGGGTAAAAATATTTCTTTTCGTCAGGGAGATGCGCATGCTTTGCCATTTGACTCGGACTCCTTTGATTTCGTTGTGGGCAATTCGGTTTTGCATCATTTAAATTTATCAAAAGCTTTGCTCGGGATTAAAAGAGTCTTAAAATCCGGCGGCGGGATTATTTTTTTTGAGCCTAATTTAGCCAATCCCCACGTTTTTTTACAAAAGAAGGTAGGTATTTTAAAGAGAATTTCCCGGGACTCTCCGGAGGAAACAGCTTTTTTTCGTTGGTCGCTCCATTCAAATCTGGCGAAGGCCGGTTTTAAAAATATTCAAGTAAAACCCTTTGATTTTCTTCATCCTTTCACACCAAAATTGTTAATCGGGCCGGTAAATAAATTAGGATTTATTCTTGAAAAGGTACCAATTGTGCGGGAGGTTTCCGGATCGCTTTTAATTTACGCCGAAGTTTAAAAAATGACACTCCCTTTCAAGGGGAAAGGAGAATTAATTTGAAGATTACGCTGCTTAACTCTCGACACAGCGATAGCGTGGTTATGCCGCTTGGTATTCTTTACGTCGCCAGTGCTCTGGAAGCGGCAGGGCACGAGGTGCAGGTATTTGATCCTTTTTTTGAGGACTGGAGTTTTCTTAAAAAAGTTAAAGTCTTTAAACCCGATCTAATAGGTCTTTCTATCCTAACTGCCACTTACGACCGGGCTAAAAAAATGTCCAGGATTTTTCGACACGAATTACCTGACGCCTTGATCTGCGCTGGTGGAATTCATCCGACCGCTTTACCGGAAAGAACCCTAGAAGATCTTAATCTGGACTTTATCGTTTATGGAGAAGGGGAAAGTACGATTAGAGAGGTTTGTCAGAAGTTGGGAAAAGGTAAAGGTTTGGAAAATGTTAAAGGCGTCGTTTATAAAAAAAATGGCGTCATTATTAAAAATCCTCCGCGGGAGTTGATTCAAAATATTGATGAAATTCCATTCCCCAACCGCGACCTTATTGATGTCGAGAACTATCTTATCCCGCCCGGTTACATCAGAAGCTATATCCTTGCCCGGACGCTAACTATATATACCAGCCGGGGGTGTCCGGCGGTTTGTACCTTTTGTTCAAGTCATCTTTTATTTGGAAGAAAAAATCGCCGCCGATCGGTTAAAAACGTACTTGAGGAAATGAGGTTGCTTAAGGAAAAATATCATATAGATGGCGTTTATTTTATGGATGACACATTTGCTACCGATAAAAATTGGGTTATGGATTTTTGCCGGCAGAAAAGGAAGGAAAAGATGGATTTAATTTGGGGCTGTCAGACCAGAGTTACTTCGGTTAGTGAAAAACTTCTAAAAATGATGCGGAAGGCGGGTTGTGTCCAAGTTGATTTTGGAGTCGAGAGCGGATCAGAAAGAGTACTTACCAATCTGAAAAAGGGGCAACGTCCAAAAGATATCAGGCGTGCTTTTAAACTGGCCAAAAGGGCGAAACTCAGAACTTTTGCTACGCTTATCTTGGGTAGTCCAGCGGAGAAGTTGGAAGATATTAAAGAAACAGAGAGACTCATTAAAGAAATAGCTCCCAGCTACACTCATATCTCTTTTTGTACACCCTTGCCCGGGACAGAGCTTTACGAACAAGCTCTCAAAATGGGTTGGGTTCAACCTAGTTTTGGTAACCGCTGGGATTTTATAAAGAGCGATTCGCCGATAATGACCATTAACCTTAGTTCTGAGGATTTGGTAGCCGCCCGTTCTCATCTTCATAACTCTCTTTTTTGGCAGAATTATCGATATGTTTTTTATCCAAAAAATATTCCTTTCCTGCTTGGAGTAATCTGGGCGTCGATTTTAGACCTTCAAGAGCTGATAAAAGCCTTTAAAAGATTTTTAAAAACTAAAAACACCGAGGATTTAGTTCACTTTGTCCTTTACGCCTACCGCCGAAGGGAAATGACCCAAAAGACAAACGCGTTGAGAAAATGAAAATACTATTTGTTTATAACGGCGCCGAAAATTTAGGCATAGAATATTTATCAAGTTTGTTAAAGTCGAAGGGTCACAAAACATATCTTCTTTTTGATCCAGCCATTTTCTCCGGAGATCAATTGATAGATAATCGTTTCCTTTCAAAAATTTTTACCATAGATAAAAAAATTATTAATAAGGCATTTAGAATTAAACCCGATATAATCGGTTTCTCCGTTTATACAGGTAACTATAATTGGTGTTTAAAGGTTGCTCAAAATCTTAAAATAGCTTTACCGAAGATTCCAATAATTTTCGGCGGGGTTCATGCCACTGCGGTTCCGGAGAAAGTCCTGCTTAATGATTTTATTGACTATGTTGCTATTGGTGAGGGAGAAGGAGTTTTAGTAAATCTACTTAATCATTTAGAAAAAAAGGAATCCCCGAAATATCTAGCTAAAATTCCCAACCTCGGTTTTAGATTTAATGGAAAAATCAATCTAAATCCACCTCGGCCATATATTTGGAATCTAGATAATCTTCCTCTGCCGGATAAAAAAATATTCTACGAAAAAGTGCCTCTTTTTGCTAAACACTATCTGATCATGACCACAAGAGGATGCCCGTATAATTGCACTTACTGCAGTAACGATATGTACCATAATCTCTATATTAAAGAGAAAAATCATGTTAGAAGAAGGTCACCAGAAAATGTGATCGAAGAATTAAAAATGGCCAAAAAGAAATGGGACGTGCGGCTGGTTAATTTCGGTGATGATATTTTTACTTTTTCTCTTCCTTGGCTGCAAAAATTTATTCCATTGTACAAATCTGAAATTAAGTTACCTTTTTGGTGTTCTGTTCACCCCCTGGCGGTTTCCGAGAAAATTATTGCTTTATTAAAAGAGGGCGGTTGTTGGTTGGTTACGATGGGTGTTCAATCAGGATCCGAAAGAATCCGGAAAGAAATTTTCCATCGCTACGAAAGTAATCAAAAAATTATAGAAAGTATCATGATTATTAAAAAGGCTGGAATTAAAATTTCGGTAGATAATATATTCGGTGCTCCTTCGGAAACCCGCAGTGATCTTGAAAAAAGTCTAAAATTATATAATCAGGTTAAAGTTGATCGAATAATGACTTTTTGGCTCACGTTTTACCCCAAAACTGATATTATTAATTTTGCCCGGCGCTATAAACTGATTTCCGATAAAGAAATTAACGATATTGAAAATGGCGTTATTGGTTTTACACATAAAACCGGATCGGTTGATTCGAAAAAGGTCAATATGTATTTAAAGTATCAAATTCTATTTCAACTCCGCAGTCTTTTCCATGATAATTTGATTTACTCTTTTTCGAAAAGAATAGTCTTAATTTTACCCTCAGAAAGGCTGATAAGTAAGTTGATAGTTTTTTTAAATGCATTAAAAATGAATGATGCTAAATTTTTTTATTTATTAAGATTCCTGTGGACTCAGAAAAACGTACCGTGATTACTCGTCATTGAAAATAAGAGACGCTATAAGTATACTTATGCGCATGTTAGACAAGCGCCTCTTTGTAAGTATTATTCTACCTGTCTACAACGAAGTAGAAGCCATAAGCGGGGTAATTGCTGATCTAAAAAAAATGATTAGCAAAGTTCCCGGATACCAGTACGAAATAATTGTTGTCGATGACGGATCTACTGATAAAACTAGTGAAAAAGCCCAAGGGAGCGGCGTTAAGGTTATTCGTCATCCCGCTAATCGCGGTTCTGGTGCCGCAAGGAAAACGGGGATTCGGCATGCAAAAGGAGAAATTATTCTAATGATGGATGCTGATGGCAGTTACTCGGTAATTGATATTCATAAAATTTTAAATTACTTTCCTGTTTTTGATCAAGTAATTGGTTCGAGAGTTAAAGAAGCCGGCACTTTGCGTCCTATTCGTTTCCTGGTAAAATCATTCATTAAAGGTCTCGCAAGCTATCTAACTGGAGTTAAAATCCCTGATTTGAATTCCGGTATGCGAGCTTTTAAAAAAGATATAGCGCTGAAATATCTCTGGCTTATTCCTGATGGTTTTTCTTGTGTGACGACAATGACAATGACTTTTTTAGCTAATGGCCATCAAGTTAAATGGGTGCCAATTTCTTATAAAACAAGGATTGGTAAGTCAAAATTTCATCCGCTGAAAGATACCTATAACTATCTTCTTACAGTGGTAAGGATGGTTCTAATCTACAATCCTTTGAAGGTTTTTTTGCCGATCGGCCTAGCTTTAATTTTTTTGGCTGTTGTTAAGGGTCTCTGGACATTTTTTGTTTACGGTGAGGCCAGAATGCTGGAATTAATTCTTTTAATGATTGGTTTTTTTACAATCTCCATCGGTTTTTTGGCCGATTTAATGGTGACTTTGTCCAAAAAGGGAAATGAAAAGTAATTATTTAGAATTGATTCTTAAAAACTGCCCCCGGTTATTTTCAGCCACAAACCAAAATAAATACTCAAAAAATTACGGCTGTCTTGATCGAGACTTCTGGCACTATAAAATCGAGAAAGATTTTCCGTCGAGTGTTCTCCAGACAGGAATTTTGACCTTAGCACTTTTATATAAGAAAAAATTTCCCGGAAATATTTATCATGACCAGAAGAAAATTTTAGAGTTGACTTGTGCGGCGGCTGATTTTTGGGTAAAAATCCAGCACGCGGACGGATCGTTTAGTGAGTGGTATCCAAACGAACACAGTTATGTTGCCACCGCCTTTACTTCCTATGCGGTTTCCGAGGCCCTCCTACTTTTAGACAAAGAATTCCCTCCAAATTACAAAAGACTTGTTTGCTCAGCTTTAGAAAGGGCAGGAAGATGGTTAAGAAAAAATCCTGACTCTGAGGTTTCAAATCATACCGCCGGCGCCGTAATTGCCCTTTATAATATCTACCTTTTAACGGGGAAAAATGAATTTCGTAAAGCATCTTGGGAAAATTTCAGAGTCTTGACAGGCTTACAATCTGTAGAGGGATGGTTTCCAGAATATGGTGGGGCGGACCTGGGATATTTATCTTTGACTGTCGATTTTCTGGCCAAATATTTTCAAAAGACAAAAGAGAAAAAAGTTTTAACTGCTTTAGAAAAGGCAGTCAATTTTATGTCTTACTTCATTCATCCCGATGGAAGCTATGGGGGAGAGTACGGTTCGCGGGGGACCAAGTTCTTGATTCCGACGGGTTTGGAAGTCTTATCCTATCGCTTATCTCAAGCGCAGGATATTCTTGATATTTGGGAGCCATTTGACTCTTTCGACGACCGCTATTTAATCTTCTTCTTTTTAGGAAACTGGATTCAGGCATATCTGGAAGCAGAAAAACGAAGGAATGGGGAAACTGAAAAACTTGGAAGCAAAAAAACAGCAGAAAAAGAAAATATCGAATTTGAAAAAGATTTTCCAGAGGCAGGACTAGGGGTGAGAAAAAATAAAAATTTTTATTTAGTCTTTTCTTACAAGAAAAATGGAGTAATTAAGGTTTTCAAAAACGGGAAATTGTCCTTTTCTGATACTGGTTGGTTGGGAAGACTCAATGATGGTCGGATTGTTTCCTCGCAGTGGTTAAACCCACATTGGCAAAAAGGAGCGGTTCGGGCAAAGTTTTGTTTTATAAGGGAGCCTGCAATGGGTCAAAAAATTATTTTTTTCCGTTTATTTAACTATACTTTGGGTAGAATTGATTTCGTTGCAAAATTTATTGAGCGATGGATAAAAAGGCGATATATATCTTCTGTCAAAACCGCACCGGTATTTTTAAAAAGAGATTTGGTGATAAAGATGGACGAAATCATCCTTAAAGACGAGATTTCTTTAGAAGACGGTGTCTTTTTAAAATCCTTGGTAAAGACTACCAATTTTTGCCAAAAATATACCCCGACTTCCTTATTTTTTACCCCTTCCTCATTAATTTGGGAAAAGAAAGAAGATTTGTCGCAAATTTTGAATGAAAAAAGGACGATTAACCTAATTAAAAGATTATGAAAGTTTTATTTTTGGTTCCTCCCTCAAAGTTTGCCAAGAACGTAGCCCGGGATTTGGTTTACGGTTGCTGGTGTCGAGGGAAAAGAATAGGCGGAGTTACTTTTCCGCCTGTTTCTTTAACTTTGGCCGCCACAGTTTTAAAGAATTCGGGTCATCAGGTTTGTGTTTTAGACGCCATGGCAACTCAAACTCCGCTGACAACTCTTAAAAAAAAGATACATAATTTTGACGCCGTAGTTGTTTTAACTTCAACCTCAAGTATTAATGAGGATGCACAAATACTTAAGGAATTAAAGATGGCAAATAAAAATCTTAAAACGATCGTTTTCGGCGGGCATCCCACGGCAATGCCGAAAGAAACACTTTCCAAACCGGGAATAGACATTATTATTCGCCGCGAGGTAGAGCTTGTCTTAAGAGATCTAATAAATGCTTTTGAAAAGGGCAAAAATTGGGAAGAGATTAAGGGGATTGGTTTTAAAAAGAAGGGAAAACCGGTGATTAATGATTTTTATCCCCTGATTGAAAATCTGGATGATTTGCCGATTCCTGATCGAACCTTGCTTCCAAAAAATATTCACTATTTTAATCCCATCGTCAGGAAAGTCCCTTTTACGACAATGTTTTCGGCCCGTGGCTGCCCGGGGCTTTGTGTTTTTTGCGCTTCACCAATTTTTTACGGCCACCGGGTTCGTTTAAGGAGTGCGCAAAGCGTTCTTGCCGAATTTGAAGAAATTAAGCGCTTGGATTTTAAAGAGGTGTTTATCCGGGATGAAATTTTTACCGCTTCAAAAAAACGGGTTTTGGAGATTTGCGAGGGGATGATTAAAAAAGATCTTAAAATTTCCTGGATTTGCTCAAGCAGAATTGACTCGATTGACCGGGAAATGCTTAAGATAATGAAACGAGCTGGTTGTCACTTGATCCGGTTTGGAGTGGAGTCCGGATCTCAAGAGATTCTAGATAACTCTAAAAAGGGAATAAGGCTTACGCAAACTAAAAAGGTTTTTCGCTGGTGCCGCAAGTTCGGAATTGATACCCATGCCCACTTAATGATCGGAATGCCGGGTGATACTGTCGGCACAATTAAAAAAACAATCGATTTTGCTGTAGATCTTAACCCTTCACTGGCTACGTTTGGAATTTGTACGCCTTTTCCCGGCACGCGTCTTTTTACTCAAGTTGCAACTCGATTTCCGGAGATTGTCGACGGAAGTGCGGCTGATTTATCAAAGCTCCATACCAGCGCTTTTTATAATAGGGTTTTTACCGAAGTTTCAGAAGAAGAGCTGGGGAGATTATTAAGGTTGGCCTATCGAAAATTTTACCTCAAGCCCAGCCTTTGGTTAAAATGGCTAACAAGTATCAAAAGCATTGGTGAGCTTCGTCGGGCGACACTAGCTGCAGCTCAGGTTTTTGACTTTGCTTTCCGAGGAGATGATAAAAAATCAGCAGAAAGAGAGGACTAGAATGGCCAAAGATAAAATCTCTGTTATTATTTTTACCAAAAACGAAGAAAAAAGTCTTCCCTATCTTTTAAAAAATCTAAAGAATTTTCCGGGGGAAATCTTAGTCATTGATGGACAGTCCACGGATAAAACAAGGGAAATCGCTCAAAAATTTAAAGCTAAAGTTTTCTCGGATCCGGGTTGGGGTAAAGGCGGGGGAATAAAGGTGGCAATTAAAAAAGCAGCAAGCGAGGTTTTAGTTTTTATGGATGGAGACGGTTCTCATGACCCCGCCGATATTAAAAATTTGGTTAAACCGATTTTAGCCGATAAGGCTGATCACGTGATTGGGTCAAGAATTCTTGGGGGGAGCGATGAGTCACATGGCACATTTTACCGGTTTATCAGGGAGACAGGTAGTCACATCGTAACGATTTTAATTAACTATCGTTTTAAAACTGATTTATCCGATAGTCAAAATGGATTCCGGGCCATTAAAAGAGATCTGGCAAAAAAGTTTAATATTAAGGAAGATGGCTTTGCTGTCGAACAAGAGATATTGATCAAAAGTTTAAAACATGGATTAAGAGTCGTTGAAGTCCCGGCTCATGAGTATACTCGCCGTTTTGGGAAGTCAAGAATTAGTTTGCGTAAAGTTTGGCTAAGACACCTTTATACTCTTTTTAAGTACTTATATTTTTAAAATAAGCAGAGCTTGTTTTTCTCAAAAAATGAAGATCCTACTCTTAAATCCACCGACCGCATCTGGTGTTCGCATGGTTCGGGAGGGAAGATGTATGCAGCGAGAGGGAGCATGGACATCCGTTTGGTCGCCGATTTCTCTAGCCACCATCGCCGCGGTTTTAGAAAAAGGTGGGTTTGAAACAAAACTTGTGGATGCCATTACAGAAAATGTGGGCTTTACCGGTTTGGGAAAAATTATCAAAGATTTCAAACCAAATCTTATTGTTTTTAATACAGCTTCAGGTTCGATTGAAAGCGATCTTTCAATGGCCACTTTTGCTAAGAAGTTGAATCCACAGATTAAAACCTCGACCTTTGGAATTCATGTCAGCGCTCTTCCTGATGACTGCTTCAGAATCGAGCCAAAACTTGACTTTATTATCAGGGGTGAACCTGAAGAAACCACACTCAATTTAGCCAAAAGCTTAAAAAACAATGGAGGGCTGGCGGTAGTGAAGGGGATTTCCTGGAAAAATGGGCAAAAAATAATTCATAATCCTCCTCAAAATCCTATCAAAAATTTAAATGATTTACCCTTTCCAGCTTGGGAAAAGATAGATGTCGCAAATTATCGGATGCCTTTAAGCGATAAACCCTTTCTTTTGGTGGGAACGGGTAGGGGATGCCCCTACTCGTGTGTTTTTTGTGCAGACAAAGTTTACTATAGTCGAGGTTTGCGCTTGCCCTCGCCATTCCGGGTGGTGGATGAGATTGAATATGATCAAAAGAGATTTAAAGTTAATGATTTTTTGTTTTGGACAGAATCTTTTACCTTAAATCGTGATTTTGCTATCGGTGTTTGTGAGGAAATTATAAAGCGGGGATTAAAGGTGCGATTTGTCGTTAACAGTCGGGTGGATCATGTTGACCAGCAGCTTTTAGTCAAGCTGAGGGAGGCCGGTTGTTGGCAAATTGGTTTTGGAGTCGAGTCCGGAGTAAATAAAGTTCTCAAAACAATGAAAAAGTGTATTAAAGTCGATCAAATCCGAAATGCCGTTTTGGCCTCTAAACAGGAAGGTCTTTTGGTAACAGGTCATTTTATGATTGGTTTTCCCGGCGAGAGCAGAGAAACAATTCTGACAACCATTAAGCTAGCCTGTGATTTACCCTTTGATTTTGCTCAATTCTATTGCGCTGTTCCTTTTCCAGGATCGGAACTATATCAGCAAGCCATAGATAGGGGTTGGTTGGAAAGTAGTAACTGGGCCCTGTTTGAACAGAATTTTTCCATTTTAACTTCACCCAATCTTTCAGCCAAAGAAATTATGGAGCTTCGGCGACTTGCCTACCGAAAATTTTATCTTCGGCCGAGAATAATATTTAAAACATTGTCGAAAATCCGGTCCCCAAAATATCTTCTGAAGGCACTTACAGGCTTTGTGGATTGGGCGAGGTAGGAGTGTTTTACTTCAGTCGACTTGACTTTCCCCCATTTTTGTGCTAGAATTCGCCTTCTAAAGTGCTTCGTGTGAAGCACTTTTCTTTTTCTCCTTTATGGATAATTTTATCTCTACCTTAGCCCTTTTGGGCCTTTCCCTTTTAACTCCTGCCGATCAGGCAACCGTGGCAGGAGTATTAAACGTGGCCCCTGAGGAATTTAAGTCTGAAGAAAAGGTTTTGGCTCAAAAAACTCTTGATCTCTCAACCCGACATCCGGTTAAAAGCGTTAATGAGGTTTTTGCCGACAATATTCTTTTGAATCTGCATTACCTTAAAGGCGACAGCGAGGAATTAAAGGATAAGAATGGTAAAATTGACTGGGAAAAGGTTCGTGCGCCTTTTGAGTTCACAATGACCTTAAAACCGGAGCAAACTTTTGCCTACCATAAAAATCTTCACTCTGAGTTTAAAGATAAAGATGTAATTGCAGGAAAAAGCGGCTTTGGCTTCAGCGATGGCTATAAAAGCGATGGTTATTTAGTAGGGGATGGGGTTTGCCATTTGGCCTCATTGTTTAACTGGGTAGCTTCGGAGGCGGGACTTACTGTAAAATCTATGGTTAATCACGACTTTTTACCGGTTCCTGAAGTTCCGCGGGAGTACGGGACATCCGTATTTTATTCGCCAGACGGGAGCCGGAATAGTGCCAACCAGAACCTTTATATTACCAATACTTTCCCTTATCCGGTGACGTTTGAAATCTCCTCGGATGGAAAATGGGTGGAAATTCAAGTAGTGACCGAAACTGAATAGATTGTCAAATCAGCCTAAAACGTAAAACGAGGTTAAACCTTGTAATTCGTAAAACTCGTAAAATAGACTTGTAAAAACCAGAATAAATGATATTTTTAAGAAAATGACTTATTTAGAAAACATTGGTCAGATTGGCCGCCGCTTAAATATACGAGATACGCTAAGAGAACGTCTTCAGCACGCTTTAAATAAAGAAGTTGATTTCGGACAATGGTTTGCCGCCTTACCTAACGAAGATCAGACTAACGTTAAAACGGTGCTGGACTGGCTTTCGGGGGTTGTCGGTAATCAAGGAGAAATTTGGGAGGTAGGAAGTTCAGTGCGTAATGTCCGTGACGGTAAAGAAGCGACAGGAAATGATATTGATTTAAAGGTTTTTGCCCGCTGTCCCAATCAAATCATGATTAGATTACTTGAGAATGCTTTTAGAAAGACGCCACCTCCCGGTTTTGCTTTGCAAAAAGAGCGAAGACTTGATGAAGATACTGGTCAACCTTATTTTAACGCGGAGCTGATTCCGGTTAACGGAAGAGTGATTCACCTTCTTTCACCCAAACCCTGGCAGATGACTCCGGAGGAGGAGAGGAAGTTTCGGCAATTACCATTTTCCGGCGGGCCTTTTGCCCGATTTAAGAAAGACTATTGACAGGTATTTTTTGTTGTGCTAAAAATCGATGTATGAGTAAAGAAGCGCCGGTAATAACCGCTACCGCAAAATTAGAAGATGGTCATGAATGGACAACTCAGGTTAGTGACGGAAAACCATATCGGGAAGGAGCTGTGTCTCAATTAGGAAAACGCTATAAATGTGCTAATCCATTCACAAGGATACGAGAGGGAATTGAGGTAACAGAGCTAAAAGGTGGCATAAGAAAAACTAGCGCCGGTGAGATAAATTTTGGTTGTGAGACGCAAATATTGTGTACGAAAAAGTCCTCTGTTAAAGATCCTCAAGATCAAGAAGGTGGTAGACCGTATTGCTGCGATATGCCTATGAGTTTAGAGAATCCTAAGCCTCTTCCTTCTTCCGACTAGCCAATCTAAAGTCGACATTTTCCAAGTTAGACTTGGGTGCTGGAGGCAGGATTTGCACCTACGAAGCCGTGAGGCACCTGATTTACAGTCAGGTCGGTTTGTCTACTTCCGTACTCCAGCCTTCTAATCTCTGTTGTTTATCCCGCTTTGCTATCGCTGAGCCGGGAGTGGGATTCGAACCCACGACTTGCTGTTTATCCCAGAAATTTCTGCCGACTTTTGGAGCCGACTGTCGGATTTGAACCGACGACCTACTGTTTACAAAACAGTTGCTCTACCACTGAGCTAAGTCGGCTTGAAATTTCGGGATCCCGTGAATTTAAGCCAATTTTATCAAAATTGGCAAGATTTTACTGGGGCAAAAACAGTTACTCTATCCGCCTCGGCTCGAGCGCCGATTCGAGACGGGCCACTGAGTTACCCCGGCAAAATTATGGGTTAACTAAAACTTCTCCCCGGACTTTGGGAGTTCTGCAAGCTTCAATATTATAGTAAAATGAAAGACTAATTTCAATTGAGGTGAGAAGGCATTGAGGGTTTAAATAAACTGAAGACTCATAAAAATATTATCGAAGAGTTTTTAAGAAAATCCCCACCAGGTCGTGCAAACTAAGGGTATTTCCCCGAAGCTTCAAAGTGGGAGAGCTGCCTGTCCCGCCTCAGCGAAACGAGGACTTCGCCCAAACCCAAAGTCTCGAGAGTCTGTGAGGAAAAACTTCCTTAATTTTGAAACGTGCTCGGCAGGGATAGACTGCTTTTAGCAAGATATTTTTATCACATTTTACGCTTAAAGTCAAGGATAGTGGAGGTCGTCAGAAAGCCCAAATCGCCATTTTTAGCTATTAAATTTTAATTAAAATTTAATGTTTAAAAACCTAAAAGTCGCAACCAGAAAGAAACAAGATTGAAAATCATATATCCTAGGGAAAACCCGCCGACGGGAAAAAGAAGCAGAAAGAATAGAATAAAAATTCCATATGGTTCTAAGAAGTCCAGAAAATGAGCCTGTTTTTCAGGAAGAATGGCTGCCAGGATTCGTGAGCCATCCAGCGGGGGGATAGGGATTAGATTAAATGCAGCCAAAAGAAGATTATAAAAGGCCATTAGTCTCAAAAGGGCGAGTGGGACTTCAGTATAATAAATAGGCGGGTCGATAATGAGTAAAATTTTGGTTAAAAGTGCGGCCAAAATAGCCAAGGCGAGATTCGTGCCGGGTCCGGCCAAACCCACGATGCCCATGTCCTTTCTTGATTCCCGAAAGTTAAATGGATCAATCGGGACGGGTTTGGCCGAACCAAAAATAACCGGTGAACCCGAAAGAACCAAAATAAGCGGTAAAGCAACGCTCATTACAGGATCGATATGAGGAATGGGATTTAAGGTTAATCTTCCTGAAATACGGGCGGTGGGATCGCCTAAATAATTGGCGGCATAGCCATGGGCTACTTCATGAAGAATAATAGAAAGTATTAAAATGACAAAACCGGCAAGGAAAAGCAACATAAAAATAAATTCTAAATACTAATATCTAAATCCCAAACAATTTCAAAACTCTAATTTCAAAATCTCCTTTAAAAATTTGAATTTTGTTAATTTGGATTTATTTAGGACTTTTAGGATTTTTTATCCTTGTCAAAAAAATCTTACTATGTTATAGTATATCAGCTTTTAAAAGGTATTACTATGGCTTACAAATGCGATAAATGTGGCAAAGGTGTTCAATACGGTCACAATGTTTCTCACTCCAAAAGACGAACAAGAAAGATTTTTAAACCCAATCTTCATTGGGCACGAATTTACGTGGCCGGGAAGATGGAGAGAATGTTTCTCTGCACAAAATGCCTAAGATTGGTGAAAGAAAAAGCCGCCGCTAAAAATGAAAGTGTAAAAACTGCCCCTGAGGCGACTACATCAGTTGCCGCAAGCTAATCAAATTATCTTCCCTGATTGGCGATTCTTCTTTGAATAATAAAATCTACAGCTTTAATCATTATACCTGCACAGAAAAATGCAGCCCCGAAGTGTATAAAATTTTTTCCTTCATCACCTCTAAGCTCATACCAGCGCGCTTTTTCGTAACGTGTTAAAAATTGTTGACTTTCGTTTACTATGCCGCCAGCCTTTTTTAGACAATCTTCTTGCTGAGCGTTGTTTGTTAGCTGTATGCAGGCAGATTCCAGTTCGTTCTGCAAATTTTTCTGTACCCGATTTCTATCTTCTTTTGCGGTAACGCGGGCTTTATAATCTTCTAGTGCCCCGCCCATAGCGATAGCTATTCCTCCTCCTGCAAGAGCAGGACTAAGATGATAAACAAGAAAATCCCGACGGCTGATTTCTTCTTCCTGACGATTCATAGGGATTCAATATACACCCATTTAACTCGAATTTACAACTCTCGTTGAACGGTTTTGTACCCAAAAAATATTTTACCAGTTACGAATCAAAGTATTTTGGGTATAGCAAAAGAGGTAATAAATTTCAAAGCTGGTAAATTTTGGAGAGCCAATCTTGGGCCTCGGGGTAGCCGTTGAGAAAGTCTTTGACAGTCATCGGTTTACCACCCTCAATTTGAATCATTTTTCCGGGTAAGAATTTGATGAATTTGTTACTAATCCTTAATTCCTGATTCCTAATTCCTAACTTAGTCCAGACTCCCGGCCAGGGGTAGTAAGCGTGGATCATACGGTCAAACATTTCGGGCGACGGGGGATTGGCCAAATCAATATGGCCGTCTTCGCGCTTAAACATTTTGGTGAAAGTAGCCCGGTTGTGATCTTGCGGCTGGGGTTGAATACGGCCTTCAAGATAGTTCGGTAGAATGTCGATTAAAAAATCCGCGCCTTTTGAAAAAAGACGGTTTAAAAGTGTTTCGCTGGTGTCATCCGGTTTTAGACCCTCCTTATATTGAGCAATGATCGGGCCATGATCGACCTGCTCATCCATTTTCATAATAGTAACCCCGGTTTCTCTAGTGCCATCCAAAATGGCCGTTTGGACGGGCGAGGGACCACGGTATTTTGGCAGAAGGGAGGGATGAATATTCAAAAACCCGTATTTGGGTAAGTTTAATAAATTTTGGGGAATAATTTTACCGTAAGCGGCAAGGATAGCCAATTGTGAATTGCAAATTATCGAATTGCGAATAAATTGCTCATCGAGTTTTTCAGGGGTTAAAACCGGGATTCCGTTTTTTTGAGCTAAAAGTTTAACCGGGGTAGGGGTAAGAATCTCGTGTCGTCCGGCCTTGCGGTCGGGGGCGGTGACAACGGCGACAACAGGGTAGCCTTTGGCTGAAATAAGTTTTTCTAAAACTTTAGCGGAAAAATCTGGCGTGCCAAAAAAAATGATAGGAAACATTTTAACTCACTTCCACTTCTTCAAAAATATCGCTACCATCCTCATTTTTCCCAACTGTTTGATAAAGTTTGCCTTTTTGCAGCAAGACTCTTTGAGTAAAAAGGCGGCCTTCCAAATGATCCATCTCATGCTGAATAATCACGGCCAAAAAGTCTTTAAAAAGTTCCTCATGACTTTGACCATCGGGAGTTAGATAGCGTAGTTTTAAAGATTTGTGTCTTTGGACCGGCCCCCAAATTTTAGGTAAGGATAGACAGCCTTCAAGAGGATTTTTGGACTCGCTATCATTACTGGTTAAATCGTCGGAAAGCCAGGTGATTTCCGGATTGATAAAAACCCGAATGGCCGATTTTGAGGTGGGTTTGGTGATAAAAATTTTTAACGAGTAGCCGACTTGGGGAGCGGCCAATCCCACCCCCTCCGGATCGCTTTGCTGATTCAACGCTACTTTCATTTCATCGATAATCTCAAGGATCTTTTTATTAATTTTTTCAACCCGTTTTGCAGGTTGAGATAAAATTGACTGTGGCGCGCGCAAGATTTTTAACATATTTAAATTTTTTCTCCCCATTCTCTCAGTTTTTCCATACTTTGTTCATCGTTGGGAGTAATTTTTTCAAGAATGTATTTTAGCTCATCTGCCGCTTCTTTTCGTTTACCTTTAAGGTCTAAATATAGTGCCAGGGCAAAACGGGCGTCGCGATAATCAGATTTGAGCCTAACGGTTTCTTCCAGGGTTTTTACCGCCATTTGTTCATCTCCGACACGACCATGCAGGATTGCCAAATTATAGGCGATTTTTGCATCAGTAGGGGCCAATTTTTGGGCTTCAAGAATTGCTTTTAGTGCCTCCTGATTATAACTTTCATCGATCTCAGAAAGACTATAAAAAACCTTGGTACGGGTTTTCCAAAAACTAACATTTTTCGGTGAGGTTTTAAGGGCATGATCACTTTCCCTGATCGCCTCATCGGCAAATATTGCCGCAAGCGTAGCTTCTTTTTCCTGAGCCAGCTCGGCCGCCAAGGCCGATGCACTCCAGGCCAGTTCATCATGGTAAAAAGGTTCTCCAGAGCGAAGACTGATTGCAGTTTGGAGAGCGGGGTAGGCCTCCTGGTAGTTTTCCGATTGATTGAGATTATAACCATTAGCAAAATAAACATCTGCGATCCAAAAACGGACTAAGGAAGTGACTCCATAAAGAAAAATGACAAAAACGACAGCCATTAATATCCACTGAGTTGCTCCCAGCGAGTTTTGATTGTGGACTAAGGGAACGCTCCAAGCAATTTGTCTATTAGGCTTTTCGGAAGCAATAAAGGAAAAAGCTGGAATCAGGAAGAAGAAAAGTCCGACGATAACAACCGAGAAGCCAAAAAAATTGGAAACAAGAATTGAAATATAGGCAGCAAATAAAGCAAGTAATAAATAATATTTATCATCTATTATTTCATATTTATGATTCTTAAATTTTAAATGATAAATTATAGATTTTAAATTCCATGCGATGAACCAGCCTATTAGTAATAAATAAGTGCCCAGACCAAAACTTCCCGTGGTTGCCAAAAAATTGAGGTATTCGTTGTGAGCTTTATTATAAAGAAAATCCCACTCTGAAGTTAAATTGTGTTCAACCGGGCGAAATTGATAATAAGAGAAAGCAAATGTTTCAACTCCCGAACCAAAAATCGGGTAATGTTTAAAAATATCGACTGCTCCTTTCCAGACAATTTTTCGGATTTCCCCGGATTCCGTGCCGCCGGGCGGTGGAGGAGCGATGGGGGCGGTGGAGCCGTTGGTAGTGATTGCCGAGAGAGAAAAGTACTTATTGATTTGTTCAAAAGGAGAACCAGCGAAGAAATTTATAATTAAGAATGTACAATTTACAATTAAAAACCATTTTAAGATTCCCCCCCGAAATTTTAAAAGCAAAATTCCCCAAAAGATTAAATTTCCACCCCAGAACCCTAAAAATCCCGAGCGAGAGCGGGTGTAAAGCAAGGCTAAGTAAAAGGTAATAAGTAATAGGTAATAAATAATAGGTAGAAAATTCTTTTTTGATAAATAATACTTGATGCTTGATATTTGATACTTATCGCCGGTTTTTGTTTGTGATACGGAGTTTTGAATACCGAAGGCGATCGCTATAGGTATTAAAACTGAGGTGTAGGCTGCTAGCCAGTTGGGTTGGCCTAAGGTAGAGAAAACCCGATTACGCACATCTTGAACCCAGTACTGAGCATCGATTCCGAAGTGTTCAGCGGTTCCATAGCCGGCAACTATTACTCCGCCAAAAAGAGCATAGCGTAAAAGGAGCAAAATCTTCTCTTTGTTAAAAGTTGAGACAAGGATGTAATAAAGGGCGATATAGGCTATGGTTGAAAGCAGGCTACCGTGGAAGCGGGAGTAGTAGCCCCAAATTGATACATGGCGATCAATCGAAAAAATGGTCGAGATGATTTGAGAGGCAAGGAAAAGGAGGAGGGGGCTATCCAGCGGCGTTCGCCGAATTCTTATTTCGCCTTCGATCACACCTCTCATCAGCCAGAAGGTTAAAATAATGGCTGCAACGACATAGACAAACATCAATTTATTAAATTCAAAAAGCTCGTAGTTTAGGGGAGTTAAAACTAGGGGCGTGAGGAAGAAAAGTAAGTAAAATGAGTACTCAATAATTTTATCGCAGACCCGGGCTAATTTCATGGGATTTAGTATAGCATATTATTAGCCATAATTGCTTTCTTCTGGCTTGGAAAACGGAGGCCGAAATGTTAGAATGAGGGCGATGTTAAATTACTTTTTAGGCCTTTTTTCTCATGATATGGGGATCGACTTAGGCACTGCCAATACTCTGGTTTTGGTTAAAGGGAAAGGCGTTGTTGTGCGCGAGCCATCAGTGGTTGCGCAACACAGAAAAACCAAACAAGTCCTGGCGGTCGGGTCTGAGGCCAAAAAAATGCTGGGGAAGACTCCGGCAACGATTTCTGCCTTCAGGCCTTTAAAAGATGGGGTGATTGCCGATTTTGATGCCACTACCGCTATGCTCACATATTACATTAAGAAGATTCATGAATCTCCTCAAAGCTGGATGCCTAAAATTCCACGGCCACAGGTGGTCGTCGGCATACCCTCGGGGGTAACTGAGGTCGAAAGGCGGGCTGTTCAGGAAGTATGTCTTTCCGCCGGAGCCAGAAAGGCTTATCTAATTGAAGAAGCCATGGCCGCAGCTATTGCGGCCGGGTTACCAATTGAGGAGCCATCGGGTGGAATTATTGTGGATATTGGCGGCGGAACAACGGAAATGGCCGTTATTTCTTTAGGAGGAATTGTTTTAAACCGGTCCTTAAGAGTTGCCGGAGACGAAATGAATGAGGCAATTATCAACTTTTTAAGGCTCAAATACGGTTTCCTTTTGGGTGAAAGAAGCGCGGAAGAAGCAAAGATTCAAATTGGCAGCGCTGCCAGTGTGAGAGGAAAAATAGATAAAGGTGGTGACGGAGAAAAAAGGGAAAAGGTGGCTATAGTCAGAGGGAGAGATTTGGAAACAGGCCTGCCAAAATCTTTAAAAATCACTGAAGGCGAGATTCGCGAAGCTTTAGCTCCGGTGGTAAATGTTATTATCGAAGCCTTAAGCGAGATGATTGAACAGACTCCGCCGGAGATATTGGGGGATATCCTTGAAAAGGGAATTATTCTTTGCGGAGGCGGATCACAGCTTCGGGGAATTGATAAGCTGATTGCAGAGACCATTAAGATTCCCGTTTGGATTGCCGATGACCCAATGACTTGTGTTGTGCGCGGTTGCGGAAAGGTCCTGGAGGATAAAAGTCTTCTTGAAAAAGTCAGAGTAACTGGAGGTTTACGTTAGATGTTTCGTCAAAGAACGGCCAAAGTCATTTCTGCTTTTTCTCATCCGGTAACGGTTTTTCCTTTAACCTTTCCGATTTTTATTTCTAGAGTTACTTTAACGGTTGAGCAAATTTATTTACTATTTTTAATAGTATTAATTATTCTTACGCCATTTTTCTATTTACTTTTTCAGATCAAGAAAGGAGAAATTAAGGATTGGGATGTAACGGAAAGGAAACAACGTTATCCTATCTATCTCATCGCGGTTGTCAGTGGAACAGTAGCGATGGTCATTTTAAGATTTTTTGAGCATCCTCACACCTTTTTAGTGGCCTTAACATTCTATTTATTGGTGCTTTCGGTGACAGCTATCAATTTTTTCTGGAAAATAAGTGCTCACACTACAACCATTACTGCGGCGGTTTTGCTTTTTTACTTTTTAGTTCAGCCAATGCCTTATCTTTTTCTTTTGGTTCCATTAGTTTGCTGGAGCCGTTATGAAGAAAAAAAACATACCTGGGGACAAATTTTCAGCGGTGTGGGTCTAGCTATTTTAGTGGTATTTGGCGTTTTAAGCCTCGTGGGTGGTAAAGCCCTTAATTTCTGAAGTAGTTAGATTGTTAAACTCTCTATAGGCTTCTACGATATTCCTTTACCCCGATAAATCGGGGCTACGAAAGTATATACCAAAAATTTGCGGAGTAGTATAAAATGTGGAGAATATGGAGAAGGAGGTAGCTTTAAAATCTTTACCCAGTTTTTTCTTTTTTCTTTTACTTTCTCTCCTCATTCTTTTTCTAAATCATCTGGGTTTATTTAAGCCTCTGATAGGCGCTACAGAAATCACCGAAAAACCTGTTAAACAAATTCTTTATCAGACCGCCCAGGGGACTCGCAATACTTTTGGTTTTTTGACTTTTTGGCGCTCGGGTAATCAAAAACTTAAAGCTTTGGAGGAAAAAAACCGCGAACTTTTGGTGGCCGCACAAAAGGCCGAAGGACTTGAAAAAGAAAATCGAGCATTACGAGCCCAGCTTGAAATTTCAGATTCTTCTCTGCGCAATCTTGCGCCCGCTAAAATTATTGGCCTTTCCCGTTATTTAAGCTTGGATAAAGGGGATAAAAATGGAGTTGAGGTCGGGCAAATAGTCATTTTTAAAAATTTTCTAATCGGTAAAGTTGTTGAGGCGGGGCCTTTTACCAGTCAGGTGCAGTTACCCTTGGATCCCGAGAGTAAAATTCCGGTTCAAACCGAAAAAACCGCCGCCCGGGGTTTTCTGGTTGGAGAGTTTGGGAAAAAGGCGATTTTGGGAAAAGTGACCCAAGGAGAAAAATTGACCGTCGAAGATTTAGTTTTAACCTCGGGAGAAGGGGATTATCCAAAGGATTTAATCATTGGCAAAATAGAATCGGTGAAAAAAGAGGAAAACGCAGTCTTTCAGGAGGCGACAGTCAAACCCTTAATCGATTTTGATACTCTTGAAGAGGTTTTTATAATTATAGATTAGTATAAATTGTCATCCTGAGGACAAAGTCCGAAGGATCTCTCGTGCCTCGCTAAGTCGGTGAAGCGGGGCGAATATGAGCATTCCTAAAACGAGTTTAGAGATTCTTCACTTCGTTCAGAATGACATGTATAAAGTTCGATTTGATGAAAAAAACAATTTATTTTCTTTTAGTGGTTTTGATTTTGGCTCTTTTGGAGTCCACAATTATTCCCTTAAGACTTGTGATTCTGGCGGTTTTAATTTGGGTAATAATTCGCTTGCCCAAAGAGGGTTTTGCCGGCGCCTTTTTGGCCGGAATTATTTTGGATTTAACCCGTCCGGAAAACCCATTAGGCCTCTCCAGTGTTATTTTTCTTTTAATTGCCTTTTTGCTCAATCTTTATAAAGGTAAGTTCAAAATCACCCGCTTTATTTATTTATTTCCAATTGCTTTTTTTGGTCTTTTTATCTGGCAGATTTTCGAAAAGAATTTCTCTTTTTCAACCAATCTTTTTATAAACGCTTTTATAATTTTTCTGTTCCGTCCTCTAATTACTCTTTGGTCAAGAAGAAACGAAGGGACATCATTGCAAATGCCGTTAAAGATATGAAATTAGGTCAAGGATTTGCCGACACACTGGAATTTTCGCGAACGAAACCGAAAAACAAAAAAACTGATTGGGATGAAGATGAGGGTTTTAACAATCATGCAAGGATTGCTATCTTCAGTTTAATTCTTTTGATTTTTCCCCTGGTTTTAATCGGGCGCCTATTTTATCTTCAAATTATTGTCGGGGCTCAAAATCGTCAAATTTCTGAAGAAAACCGGGTAAGAATCAAGCCTCTGCCGGCTCCTCGGGGAATCATTTTTGATCGCAATGACCAAATTTTAGTCCGGAATATTCCGGGCTACCGCTTAAAAACCCAAGAATCCTACAGGGTTTTAAGTCGCGATAAAGCCTTAGATGTTGAGGCTCACGGGGGAATGGAGGCGGCTAATTTGGAAATTGATATTTTGCGCGAATATCTTTATCCAGAGATTTTTGCCCATGTTCTGGGTTACACAAGCGAAATTACCCAGGAGGAACTTAAGACCTATGCCAAAACTGATGATTATCAGGGGGGGGATAAAGTGGGTCGAGCAGGTATTGAGAAGGAATACGAAAAAACTCTTCGCGGGCAAAAAGGAAAGGAATTTATTGAAGTTGATGCTCAAGAGAAAAAATTGGGTATTCTAAACGAAGAGCTCTCGCAACCTGGTCAAAACCTAACCTTAAGCTTTGATCTAAATCTGCAAAAATCTGCCTACGAGGCATTAGGAAATGTTCGGGGGGTGGTGGTGGTTTCCCGTCCCTCCGACGGCCAAATTCTGGCTTTAGTTTCCCGCCCAAGCTTTGATCCTAATCTTTTTACGGTTGATCAGGATGAGGAAAAAATTAAACAACTTTTTAATGATGACCGGGAAAAACCATTTTTAAACCGGGCGATTTCCGGCGTTTATCCTCCGGGATCAACTTTTAAGATCGTAACTGCGGCAGCAGGCTTAGAGGAAGGAAAGATTGACAAGAGCACTCTTATTGAAGATACGGGGGAGATTGTTATCGGCCCTTATCGGTTTCCAAACTGGTATCTTATTCAATACGGGAAAACCGAAGGTAATTTGGACGTTGTGGGGGCACTTAAACGCTCAAATGACATTTTCTTTTATAAAACCGCCGGAATGGTGGGGGAGGGAGAATTGGGGAAATGGGCCGCCAAATTCGGAGTGGGGCAAAAATTGGGAATCCCGCTTGAGGGCGAAAGTTCAGGCCTGATGCCCAACCCGCAATGGAAAGAGAAAAATATCGGTGAGAAATGGTATTTGGGCGATACGTACCACATTGGAATTGGTCAGGGATATGTTTTAACTACGCCGCTTCAAGTAAACTTTTGGACAGCGGTTATTGCCAATGGCGGGATTTTATACAAACCGCTGTTGGTTAAAAGCGATCAGGCGGTTGTGATTCGTAAGGATTTTTTAAAAACAGAAACAATTGATTTGATTAAAAAGGGAATGATTGAAGCCTGCTCAACCGGGGGAACAGGCTGGCCGTTATTTGATTTTAAAGTCGGGGATAGGGCAATCCAAACTGCCTGCAAAACCGGTACTGCCGAATACGGCGATCCAAAAGGTAGGACTCATGCTTGGTTTACAGTTTTTGCCCCGGCTGAAAATCCTCAAATTGTGGCTACGGTCCTAGTTGAAGGCGGAGGTGAGGGGTCAAATGTCGGTGCCCCCATCGCCAAAAAGGTCTTAGAGGAATACTTCCGTGACAAACAGTAAATAGTGTATAGTTTATTTTATGACCAGATCTCAACCGCCCGTGAGCCTTGACGAAGAAAGACATTACTGGGTGGCTTTTTCCAACTTCCCGGGGATCGGTCCCCAACGGTTTAAGCTTCTTGTTGATTATTTCGGTTCGGCTAAAAGGGCGTGGATGGCGCCTTTTATTGATTTTCAAAAATTAGGTTTATCAGAGAAAATAGTTTTAGATTTTTGTGATTTTCGCGAAAAATTTTTCCCCTATGATTATTTTAGCTCACTTCAAAAAAAGGGAATAAAGGCTTTATCCTTACTGGATAAGGATTACCCCGAGCTTCTAAAGCAGATTTCCGCTCCGCCGCCGGTTTTGTATTTTAAAGGGGAATTTAAACCGGAAGATAATCTGTCTTTGGCCGTGGTGGGGACCCGTAAGGTCACCACTTATGGTCGGGAAGTAACAATGGTTTTGGTCAATAATTTAGTGGCTGCGGGTTTGACTATCGTTTCCGGTTTGGCTCGGGGAGTGGACACAATTGCCCATCAAACAGCCTTGTCTGCCGGCGGACGAACGATTGCAGTTTTAGGCTCCGGAGTAGAAAATATCTATCCTCCGGAAAATAAGGAATTGGCCTTTCGAATCAGCCAAAAAGGGGCCGTGGTTTCTGAGTTTCCTCCCGATTGTCCGCCAGTTCCGCAAAATTTTCCAATCCGCAACAGGATTATCAGTGGACTTTCTCTGGGGGTTTTGGTAACTGAGGCCGCCTCTGAATCGGGCTCCTTAATTACGGCTTCTGATGCGGCAGAGCATGGGCGAGAAGTTTTTGCCGTTCCCGGACCAATTACCAGCCCTATGTCTGTTGGTACAGCTCAACTGATCCAAAAAGGAGCCAAGCTTGTCCACACAGTTAAAGATGTCTTAGAGGAATTAAATCTTAAACAAAGAGCGAGTCAATTTACAGCAAAACAAATAATTGCTGAAAATCCCCAGGAGGAAAAAATTTTGGAAATTTTAAAAAATGGACCCGCTCATATCGATGAGTTAATCCGCAGATCCGAACTTCAGGCTTCACAGGTGGGTAGCCTTCTAGGTCTGGCAGAAATTAAAGGAAAAATCAAAAATTTAGGGGGCGGACAGTATAGTTTAGCTTCTTAGGATTTAAAGGTTTGTTTCTGCGCCAGCTACACCCTCATCAAGATTATCGAGATTGGTGGAGTTGATATCACCTTCAATTACACTTACTTCATCCGAAGGATTAGTTACCCTAAGACCGCTTTCAATTAAGTCGGAAGCAGGTGTTGGAGTGGTTTGAGAACGAACCGCCGGTGGTCGAGTTGGTAAAGGTGCAGGTTGGGTGAACTTATTTTTTCCAACAATGAAAAAGACTGCCCCGACTATTCCCAAAAGAAGGACAAAAATAAAAATTGTTGCCGGCCTAACCAGAGGTTTGTTAGCGCCTTTCATCTCTGGAGCTGTGGATGTAGAAGTTGGTGAATTTGAAGCCGCGGGTGAAGACGATGCCATTCCCGGGGCTGATGAGTTATTGTTAATCGGTGATTGGGGGGCGGGTGGTTGGTCCATTATTCTTCTCCTTTTTCGGAAGATTTAATTAAAATAACAATATCCCTTAAAGCCTGATGAATATCTTTAAAGGCTTCTTTGACATTTGCCTGGGCTTCTTTTGCAATCTGGAAAGCTTCTTTTGGATTGTCAGAGGTAGCTAAAGTTTGAAAAGTTGCTTCTGCTAAGCTAACTGTATTTGAAGCATCTTTGAGCTTAAGTTGAGCAGTGTCAATTTTTTGATCGATAACAGTGGTGTCCAATCTCTTGGCTTTCATTTTTTCCGCTCGGGATTCAATTCGAATCAGAATATTTGTTAATCTTTCCAGTGCTGCTTTATCACGTTTTACAACCCTCTCTGCCCATTCCTGGACATTCCTCATCTTTTTTTCATCGCGTTTTTCCTTGCGTTCTGCGGCATCAGTTGCTCGATTTTCTCTTAGTAATTTCAGTTTAGCGGCGATAGAGGCATAGCGGGCGCCGATTGTTGCCCAATTTTGATCTAGGGCCAAGTGCAATTTACGGATTTCTGATGTGCGCGCCTCATTAAGTTCCCTTAATTTAACTTTAATATCGGGATTGCGATTAGTGGTGGTAGAGCCGGTTACTTGAGTTTTCAAGGTTTTGTCTGTCGTGGAACCATCTTCAGCAAAGACAGGATTGGCTAAAATGGTAACAAAAGTGAGTAGAATCAAAAACGAAACAGAAATTTTTATCTTAGACATGTTATTCTCCAGTATAAAATTTTACTTTTATTTTTGTCAAGAGCTGGAAATGAAAAGCACGATTGCTGTCTGTTCTGTGGTAAAATAGATTTATGGATAGAATAGTCCAGGCCGGATTAAGTCCTGATGAAAGAATGTTTTTTTTGACTCTGATTCAGTAGGCGCGTAGGGAAATTAATGAGGCCTTAGTTGTGGGGAGCTTGTCTCCACAGGAAGCGGAAAAATGGAGAGAAAAGATTGGATTTGAACAAAGAAAAACTGAGAACGAAGTGCATTAATTAAGGTTAATTCTTATCTGCCGTCCCACTATTTCTCCAATAATCAAAAGCTTGACAGAGCAAAGACAATATCTATAAAGTGAATAAGCATGGAAAATTTAATTATTGTTGAGTCGCCGACTAAGGCTCGCACCCTAAGCCGCTTTTTAGGTAAGGGATTTCAAATCGAAGCCACGATTGGTCATGTCCGTGATTTACCCAAATCAGAGCTGGGGGTAGATGTCGAGCATGACTTTGAGCCGCGGTATGTTATTCCTACCAAAAAAAGAAAAACAGTCAATTTACTTAAAAATTTAGCAAAAGAGAGTAAAAAAATTATTCTTGCCACCGACCCGGACCGCGAAGGAGAAGCCATTGCCTACCATGTAATGGAAGTTCTTGGTTCAAAGGGAACTTTCTCTCGGGTGGTTTTTCATGAAATTACAGAAAGGGCAGTTAAAGAAGCTTTGAATCATCCGCGGGCAGTTGACTTGGATTTAGTTAATGCTCAACAAGCCCGGCGGGTTTTAGACAGGCTAGTAGGATATAAACTTTCGCCCTTACTTTGGCAAAAAATCCAAAAAAAACTCTCGGCCGGCCGGGTTCAGTCGGTGGCACTGCGTTTAATTGTTGAACGCGAGCGAGAGATTGAGGCTTTTAAGGCTGAGGAATACTGGGAAATTGAGGTCCAGTTGTATTCGCTGGGGAAAGAACAGGAAATTTTTTCCGCCCAGCTAACCAAAATTGATGAAGAAAAAGCAGAAATTAAAGGCGAAGCGGAAGCGAAAAAGATTAAAGAGGATCTGGAAGGAATTACGCCTTACCTTATTGACAATGTTGAAATCAAAGACATCAAACGGCAGCCGCCCGCGCCGTTTATGACCTCAAGTCTTCAGCAGGCGGCGGGAAACGCTTTTTTTTGGCCCACTAAAAAAACAATGCTGATTGCACAAAAACTTTATGAAGAGGGGGTAATTACTTACCACCGCACCGATTCATTAAATTTGGCACAGGTGGCTGTTTCCGAGACTCGAGATTATGTTCAGAAAAATTTCGGTGCAAATTACCTGCCGGAAGCGCCAAGGGTTTATAAAACAAAATCCCGGGTGGCGCAGGAAGCTCATGAGGCCATTCGACCTACTTTGATTAATACTACGCCTTCCTTAATTCAGACGAGCCTTGGGAGAGATGAGGGTAAGTTGTATGAGTTAATCTGGAAGCGCATGTTAGCCTCGCAAATGCAGGAAGCAGTTTATGAACAGTTAACAGTTGAGATTCTCGGAAAGAAAGTAAAATCATACCGCTTGAGAGCCAGTGGCTCAGAGGTTAAATTTGACGGTTGGCAAAAACTTTATGAGAAAGCTGAAATGGCCCAAAAATTACCGGAGCTGAAAAAGGGAGAAAAGGTTAATCTTAAAAAACCGGTCGAAGAGTCAGTTCTGGCAACTCAGCATTTTACCGAACCCCCGGCGCGTTTTACAGAAGCAAGTTTAGTTAAGGCTTTAGAGGAGCAAAATATTGGCCGGCCCTCAACCTACGCTCCGATTATTTCTACTATTCAGGAAAGGGAATACGTCGAGAAAATAGAAAGAAAGTTTCAGCCAACTAAGCTGGGATTTGCTGTAAATGACTTTTTGGTCAAATATTTTCCTCAAATTGATAATGTTGAATTTACAGCCCAAATGGAAGAGGACCTGGATAGTATTGCCCGGGGAGAAGGGGAGTGGGTTAAGATAATCCGTGATTTTTATGGACCTTTTGAAAAACATCTGGAGTATGTCGCAGAAGTTGGGGAGAAGGTAACAGTTGAGCAAGAAAAAATTGAGGGAGAAAAATGCGAAAAATGCGGAGCGCCTTTAGTTTTAAAAAGGGGAAAATATGGGAAATTCTTGGCCTGTTCCCGTTTTCCCGACTGCGATTTTACAAAAAGATATCAGATTAAAACCGATATTAAATGTCCCCAGTGCGGCGGGGATGTTGTTTTGAAAAAAACCCGCAAGGGTGGGACTTTTTATGGCTGCTCGAACTGGCCAAATTGTAAGTTTGCCTCCTGGAAAAAACCTCAATCATTAAACGACTCTGAGATTGGGCAAGAGACTAAGGGTGAGGCCGCAGGAAAATAATTAGTGAACTTTCAATTAGGCCGGCAATAAAGAGAAGTATCGCGACTAGAGCAACGGCTCTCCAGGAATTTATTAACGCCACAACTCTTCCTTTTAAACCCCGGCCTTTACCGAGGCGAGATAAGCGCATCCCAAGCGCCGCAGCGAGAATTATTGCTGGAATCTCAAAAGAGCCGTGGGGTAAAAGGAGACTAATTAACTGCTCAATTTTTGCTCCCAAATTGGTAAATGAATAAAACACTATTCCCAAAATCCAGCCGTTCAAAAATACGATCGTCAGGGGAATATAGCGAAATATCAAACCTGAGGTAATAATAATTGCTGTAGCCGTTAGATTCCGCTGATAAATAGCCAGAAAGATATTTAGGAAATTTTCCTGCAAAGCCGTTTCCCGAATATCCTCAAAAGAGCGAGTTAAAGTCTCTAAAATCTCTTTACTGTTAATTTGAAACAAAATAGCAAATATCACGCTGGTAACGACTCCGAAGATAAAAGAGAGGGCACTGATCGATAACTCGCTTTTCCAGGCAATTACTTGCGCTTGAACTAAATTAAAATTTTTCTGAAACATTGAATTTAAGTTTATCATAGTTTTTCTTAAGCCTTGATTTTTGTTTTGTGATGCGAGTAAACTGGAATTATGGCCAAGCAGCTTGAGAGGCGTAAGCAATTTTTCCGCTCTTTTGAGGCAAAATCGTTAAGATCAAGATCGCTTCTAACGCAGATCGCCGATGATTTAACGACTGTCTGCGGTTCCACGCCCTTTCTCTTTATACACTTGCTAGTTTTTTCCATCTGGATCGCTATAAATACTGGTTTTATCAGTATAGTTGCGCCTTTTGATCCGTTTCCATTCGGCCTTTTAACCATGTTTGTTTCTCTTGAGGCTATTTTTTTGGCCATCTTTGTTTTAGTTTCTCAGAACCGTGCGGCTCATATAAATACTGTTCGAGACGAGGTTCACATGCGTGTTAATTTAATTGCCGAGGAAGAAATTACCAAGATTTTGGAGGTTCTGGCGGAAATCAGGAAAGAGGTGGGGATTAAAAGGGCTGATCCTGAGCTTGAGAAAATGATCGAGAGAATGGACGCTGGTTATATTGAAAAATCAATCATTGATCAACTTGAGAGAGCAAATAAGCCTTGGGTTAACCAATTAATAAAAGAATTCCCGGATATACTGGCTTTTCCAGTAAAAAAACCTATTGAATTGGCACATAAAATAACTGAAGGTAATGGGGAAACAGTTAATAACATTAAAACTACTTGACCGCTAGAAGTTCTTCGAAAAGTTTGAGGGCGTCGTTTAAGAGGCGGGGGATAAGGAAATTTTTACGGACCGTTTTCTTGGCACGTTGCCCAATGATTTCAGCCTTTTCCGGATTTTTAAGTGTCCAAATAATTTTTTGTGCCGCCTCTTCGGGCGAATTAACTAAAAAGCCATTTTTGCCATCTTTAATCTGAAATTTAATTCCGCCGCAATTGCCGCCAATAACCACTTTCCCTTTCCACATCGCCTCAGTAACCGTTAGACCAAAGCCTTCTTTAAGGGATTTTTGCAAAATAATATCAGAGGCAACTTGAACAGCATTGATTTTTAAATCATCCCGCTTCTCATCGGCCCAAAGGTGGATATCCGGGTCACTACCGGCTACTTTTTTGACATCCTCCAAAATCCGCTGTCCCTCGGGATCATCGGCCGCCATTTCGCCGGTCAGAATAAGCTGAAGGTCTGAAATTTCCTTTTTAGCCAACTGATAGGCCTCAATTACTCCCAATGGATCTTTCCAGGGGTCAAAACGGGAAACTTGAGTGATGATAGGTTTTGACGGATTAACGCCTAATTTAGCCATAATTCCCTCTGCCAGCGATGAGTCTAATGGTTGGTTTTTGGGGGTAAAGGGGTCAATTGCCGGCGGGAAAATAGCGACTTTTCTTTTATCAAGATCAGGGAAAGCATATTGTGGTAAAGAAAAAATATACTTGTCATAATCTTTGAGAAAAGAGAAAAAACCTTGAATCCAGTTATTGCTTTCAGAAGTGTCCAGATGACAGCGCCAGATAAGAGGATGAGGGTTACCGTATAAGATAATTGCAGCCGGTTGTGGATCATGAATCACCCAAAGATCCGTTTTGATTTCCTTCATCTCTTCAGCAAAATAACAGTTATATTTAAAATAAAAATCTTTTTCTTCTTGCGTTAATTTTCCTTTGCCGCCCTGCAAAAAATTGTGCATCTTTTTTGTGATTTCAAAAAAAGCAGTCGGCGCGGAAAGAGTGTACCAGTCAGTCTTGATACCTAAGTCGTTTAATAAAGGAATAAAACTGCGAAGGAGTTCTACCACACCTCCGCCTGAAGCTGCGGCATTGAGCTGAGCAATTTTTAAGCCAGCCAATCGTTGAGATCGATTTTTAATCTCTGCGTATAAAGAATTTTCAATTAAGGTTTTATAATCTTCAAACTGTTTTTCTTCCGGTTCTACATGATTGAGAAGCATAATCAGTTATTTTCAGGCAGGTCATTTTTATTGTCAATAGGTGCTTTGTTTTGCGGTGGGGAGTAGATGTAGATCATTTTAGATCAAAATAATCTTAAAGTAATTAAATACGATCTTTTTACTAAATAGTTATTAAAAATAAAACAATATATAAAAAACCTAGAGGTTTATAGATAATAGATATAGGATAAAATATACTCCAATTAGACGCTCGCTGCGCCCCGATTTAATCGGGGCTTCGCTCACTACTAATTCACTTCGTGAATTATATGGGCTCTTGACATGTGTAAAAAAAATATGTTGTAATAGTTATTACAGGGCTTTTTCACTTCCATCGACGTCGAGATGGACCTATTATTTATTCAAAAAAAGATGGCTCAACAAGAAGATAATCCTGCTCCTAAAGGGTTGGGTCGGGAATTTAATATTGCGTGCTTCCGCATGCTAATCCCCGTTTTTACGGCACTAGTTTTACTGGTAACATTTTTATACAGCCTCGGATCAGCCCAACCTCAAATAAAATCCGCCCTTTCCATTAAAAATCTTTTATCGCAATCTTCGCCCTTTGCCGCCCTGCTCCCATACATTCGCCCTGAGGTGTTGCTGGAGAAGCAATCTACCAACACCGGCCAGGTCGCCGGTCTAAGTACAGATTTAGCTTTGTTTAACTCACATTATTTTACCTACAATGGTTCTCCAGTAATGTTTTTAGGGGATAGCGCTACTCAATCGGTGATGCAAAATGCCAATATTGACTACAACGCCTGGATTAATGAGTTAGCTAGTAAGGGAGTGAAGGGAGCGATGGTCTGGTTGTGGATGGCGCCCCGTCAAAAGCTTGATGGCACATTAACCGAATCAAGATATGGCTATGTGGTTCCGGCGGTAATTCCGTGGGCCAGAACGGGTACAGGAACGGCGGTAGATGGTGGGAAAACCTACGACTTAAATACTTTTGATCAAAACTACTTTAATCGTTTAACCGGTCTTTGTACGGCGGCGAAAAATAACGGCATAGTGCTTCTTATTAGTGTTTGGGATGGGGGAGCCAAATGGGCGCAAGGTTATTCTCCCTTTTGGGGACCAAACGGTGGACCTATCCCTTCATCAATTTCGGGAACAGGAGAACCTTTTAGGGATAGTCTTTACACTTTTGATGATTATACGACAAGCATTATTACTCAAACATACAGTAGTACCTGGTCATGGCAGAAGAAAAATAAATATTTTCAGGAAAAATTTGCGGACAAACTGATTAGCGAAGTTAACACCGCCGGTTGCAATAATATAGTCTATGAAATGACTAACGAGGGAGCTAATATCGCCGGATACGATGATTTTTGGTTAAACTTCTTTAGAGCAAGAACAACCGCTCCTCTCACTGTTAATATTGGCTACACAGTTACGGATGCAAATACCAATCCTAATGTTGACTTCAAAACTCATCATACCAACACCTATGATCCAACTTCGGTAAACACTGGCTGGGTGGGATATTTTAACGAGATTCCCAATAAACCGGCGGTCAATTCCGAGTCAGTCCCTGCTTTTGATAACTTATGGTCTACGACTATTACGGCTGACAATGCTCGAAGATTACTCTGGTCAACGGCGGTAGCCGGGGGAGGCGCTTTTATACAGGATGATACAGTTTGGTCAGATTATGATCCTACTGCTCCCGATATGGGTGGCGGAGTAATGCGTACATACATGGGGCATGCTAATAAATTCTTTAATGACGGTACGGGATCTATAAAGGGCTCTAAGCCAAACTTTTGGGAGATGATTCCAAATAATAGCTTAGCGACCGCCGGCTATACTTTGGCAAAAACAGGATCAGAATACATTGTTTATCTTCCTTCTGGCGGGTCAACGACAGTAAATCTTTCCGCAGTAACTGGCAGTTTTAATGTTGAGTGGTTTAACCCGCGAACCGGCGCTTACACCTCGGCTGCGGCAGTGAGCGGCGGAGCCTCCAAAACCTTCACCGCCGCAGATACCAACGACTGGGTTTTGCATTTGAATTTAAAACCAATGCCTGTTTTGACCAGAGAAACCGGAGTTTTTAAATTAGATGGGGTTGAGATCTCGCGTTTCGGTATAAGAGCAACTAATGCCTTAGAATCCGATGTCGTCACCCAAAGACTAATTGATAATCTTGACTCAATGAAGACCCATGGTATTCAGTCAGTCAGCATTTCCCTCCAGGGGGCTAAAACCGGCACTACCGAAACCTTTAATAGCGACGGAACTCTCAGGTCAGTCTACGCCAACCGTCTGGCAAATATTTTAGATGCCCTGGTTGCCCGACAGATGGTGGGAGTAGTGAACTTTTTCTACCAAGCCAGGGATGAAGATCTGACTGACAGCAATGCGGTTAGGGCAGCCACTACTAATGCTACCAACTTCTTGAAGCCCTGGCGTAATGTCTGGTTGAATGTAATTAATGAATGGTATCATGGCGGATTTACCCAGCCCTTGATGACCAGCGTTAGCGGCAGAATAGAATTATTTAATCTTATTAAAAGTCTGGATCCTCAAAGGATTACTCATGTTTCCGATGACACGGGGGCCCATGATGGTTTTTTAAGCGACACAGGTACTACCACATCCAATGGTAATGTGGTGATCGAGTATGCCCGCAAGGATTATTATACAGCTGATGGTGGAGTTCCGGGTGATTTTGACAATACTGTAGATGGTACTACTAGAACAGCTATTCAAGATGCTGCTCAAACTACCTTTAACAATAAGGGTTACTGGTTTTGGCATGCTGCCTGGCACCAGCAGGCAGACTCTGTTGCTTGGCCAAGATATGACAAAGGGGGAGCGGGTACCGCTGCGGATCCGGGAGTTTCTTTCATCTGGGATAAAATGCAAGCGCTCGCCGCTACCCCTCTAGGACCCTGTACTATTTCTTCCGCCTTCTGGTCGGCCACCACAACTACCCAAGGTCAGAGCGTAGGTCTAACCGCTAATACTTCCGGAAGTTGTGTTGGCAAGTCGGTTAAATTTGAGGTTCGTAGAAATGGTATTTTGTTTGATGACATTGCGGCACAAATCCAGCCCAACGATACAGCAATCAACGGTGGGATAGCCACCGGCTCCTGGATTGCTGAATACAATCCTTTAATCCCCGGCACCGATCCTGATTACTACTTCAAAGCCAATGTGGCAGGGGACCCCACCATTGTTGAATCTAACCCCAGGTTGCTTAAGGTTACCCAGGGTACGGTTTTAACCGAAGTACCCAAATATGGAATCTTTGAAGTAGCTTTAACTGATTCCGGTAACTATACTAATCCTTACTTTCAAATGCCTTCAGATTCTACCACCCCGGGTTTTGTCACCGGGACCTTCACCGGTCCGGGAGGAACACCAACTATTACCATTGATGGCTTCTGGGATGGAGGAGATACCTGGAAGATTAGAATGGCTCCCACCGTTGAGGGTACCTGGACTTATACCACTTCCTCTACTGATTCAGGATTGAATGGTAAAACCGGGTCCTTTAATGTTACCACCTCAACTTCTAAAGGATTTGTTAGAGTTAATCCTACCAACAAACACCATTTCCAATGGGATGACGGGACGCCTTTCTATTGGGCTCCGGTGACGCTGATGATTGCTCATTTTGATGGTGGGAGTGGTGGGAGACTGACCGATGGAACGTATCAAAACTTGATCAATACCAGATCTTCCCAAGGGTTTAGTGTAACTCATTGGGGATATTATGGTTTTAATAAACCGGAGTGGAACAACCAAACACAGGCAAACGAAGGAGGCGCTCCTTTCACCAGTTATAATCCTGATCTTTTAAATCCGGCTTATTATCAGAAAGGCGATGAGAGAGTCCAACTTCTTTTAAATCAGGGAGTTATCCCCCAATTCATGCTTGGTTGGCCGGATCAAAATATCTGGGGAAGTATCGGTGACGCTAAGATGAAACGTTATTGGCGTTATCTCATTGCCCGTTATGCTGCCTATAACATTACCTATAATTTATTTGGCGAAGGAAATGAATTTGGCGCAGGCTGGGAAACGACTGTTAATGATTATGGTAACCTCACGAAGAAATGGGATCCTTACAAGCACCTTGTTACCACTCATTTAACCGGTGGTCCGGATGCAACTTTAGCTAACCAAAGCTGGTATGACTATGTGATGCTTCAGCTGCCTACCACTCAGACTTCTAATTACCTAAGCTACAACAAGCCGGTAGTTAATGTTGAATACTGTGGTTATGAAGAGTCATTAAACTGCGGTCGGACCACCCCGGTGATGGCTGATGAGATCAGGCCAATGGTTTGGGACGTGAGAATGAGAGGAGGCTATTTTGATTATGAGACTCGGGGCACTGATCTGCAGTCAATGGGAGCTAAATACAGCAGTTATGCTAACCTCTTCTTTAGGGATAAAACTAAATTCTGGCTCTTAGAATCCAGGCCAGACTTATTTGGTAGCATTCAAGGCTTAGCTAATCCGGGACAAGAATATGTGGTATATCTAAAGACTGGTGGCAGTGTTACAGTTAATCTCTCTGGGGTTTCCGGAACCTTTGATGCCAAATGGTATAACCCAAGAACCGGGGTTTATGGTGCTGCTACCTCTACTGTTTCAGGCGGGGTTTCAAGAACTTTAACTGCTCCGGATACCAATGATTGGGTTCTGCACCTGACTTTATCCGGTGCTTCCCCAACTACTACTCCTACCAGTGGTCCAACTCCCACCCCAACTCCCGCCTCTGGCCCCTGTTCTGTCTCTTCTGCCTCCTGGTCCACAGCTACAGCTACTCAGGGACAATCAGTAGGTCTTACTGCCTCAACTACCGGTACCTGTACCGGCAAGAGTGTCCATTGGGAAGTGAGAAGAAACGGAACCCTCTTTGATGATATTGCTGCCAATACCCAACCCGCAGATACTTCCATCTCAGGTACCACATCTTCAACCACCTGGGTAGCCGAATACAATCCCTTGCTACCCGGTACCGATCCTGACTACTATTTCAAAGCTAATGTGGCAGGAGATACTACTATTGTGGAATCCAACCCCAGACTCCTACGGGTAACATCCTCTGGACCCACGCCTACTCCTACGCCGGTGCAGGCTGGTGCCGATTGGCCACAGCTTCAAAAAGATTCCCAGCATTCAGGTTATGTTCCTCAAACAGTCGGTCCGCCTTATACCGAACTTTGGAGAGTTACCAAGCAGTTCCCGGTATCCTCCCGTGTCCAACCAATCGTTGCTCAAGGTTTAGTTTTCATTCCCTCCAACGATGGATCAATCTATGCTCTCAACACCACTTCCGGTTCCACAGCCTGGAGTTATAAAACCGGAGGAGCGCTGGTTAATACGGCAGCCTTTGATAATGGCAGGGTTTTCTTTGGCTCAACCGATAATTATGTTTATGCCCTAAATGCCAGTAGTGGCAGCTTAATCTGGAAATATAAAACAGGCAGTACTGTTAAAACCGCTCCGGTTGTAGCTGGCGGTAGAGTATTTATCGGCTCTTCTGATGGTAATATGTATGCTTTGGATGCTGCTACCAATAATTCCGCTGGATTACTGATCTGGAAACGTGATATTGGTGCGCCGATTTATGACAGCGCAGCTTTCGATAATGGTAAGGTTTTCTTTGGCGGGTTGAATTCAGTAGGGTATGCCTTAAATGCTGCTGACGGGACAATAGCCTGGCAGAAAGAAATCCGGGGCCAGGGATTCAGGGACAGGTGGACAGTAGCTGGTAATGGCAAAGTTTTCTTCACTCCTATGCTCTATGGAAGTTCTCATGCTGCTTTATCTGACGGTAACTATTTATTTCACTCAGACGTAGCCACTCTTATCTACAACCAACCATGGTCTACTCAAAAACAGGCCATCTTAAACTTACTCGCCGCTAAACCATATCAGCAACCTCTTTATGTGCTTGATCAAAATTCCGGTGTGGCTCCATTTGTTCCACCAGTGCTTTATGCCTCAGGAGGCAGTCAATCACCCCATGCCCAACCAATTCTTCTTCCCAACGGTAATGCCAATGTAATTTACAGAAGATCTTTTGGTGAGCCGTCTTATTGGGGGCCAACCACTAATGACGCTTTATATACTGGGGAGTTGGATCTCACCACAGGTGATATTATTCCGGTTGATACCTGTAATCCATTACCGGCCGGAAGTACCACTCTTAGTAATTGCGGTCCATATAAATCGCCCTTTACCTCTGATGAATCCTCAGCCTTGGTTCGAAGCGGTGACATTATTTATCTTGATGTGGCCCGGGGTACGGTTGGTCTTGATACCCTAAATAAAAAACGTCTTCAAACCGCAGTTTGTTATAATCCCACTTCCGGTGGACCTTTCTGCGAAACCGGTTCCATTACCTTCAATGACTATGTGGATGTAGCTTCGGGTAACGGGTGGAGGATAGATAAATATAACCCCTATGGTGAGATGGACAGTGACGGTAACAATATTAAAAGACCTACTCCGATTGTGGATGATACTTTCTATATTTTACACTACGGTACCATTTTGGCAGTCAAGGGGACCAAAAGATGAAAAGATTATTACTAAAACTGATGTTATTTATATTGGTAGGAGTATTTTTAATGAAGGCTGATCCGGTAAAGGCAGTCTATGAGAATTACGTTAATAATATTCTTTCACCGGCTACTATTACCACCGAAACACAGGGTGTCCAGCAGGAGCTGGAAACAAAAGTCGCCGAGATAGTCAGCTTGGGACACATGGCTCCAACGATTTATTTTATCGGCCTGGGCCAAAACCCGATATTTTATACCACTCCCGCTGAAACTATTTATACTTTAAGCACTGCTTATCCTTACCTTTCAGCTTCTTTGAAAACGTCGGTTAAATCTTATCTGGATCAAGAGATTGTCAATTACCCCCCACACTCTACCGGATATTATCCGCCAAATAACGGCAAAGTCTCAAATTTTGTCGGTGCTAAAAGGGAATACTTTACTCCTAATCCAAATCAAAGCTTTAACTTTTGGCCCGGCCCGGCCGTTCACATCTCAGCTTTGTATGCTGTCTGGCTTTATTCCCAAAATACCGGAGACTGGACTTATGTTAACAACAATTATACATCTCTAAAATCCCGCTATACCTCCTTTAAAACCGGAGGAGCAATCAATAGCTATCCGGAGCTGGCCGGGGTGGTTGGTTTTGCCAGGATTGCCCAGCATCAGGGGAATACCGCCGATTACAATGATGCCTTGGCTTTTGCCGAGAGTGGCTTTGCCGCCGGAGTCAATCTTGATCAGTTTTTAGCAACTGCCAAAACAAATTATCCTAATACCGGGATGGATTTTACAACACCGCTTTTTTTGTTCTCAAAGATGCCCACAGCCGCCTTCTTTAATAGAGATATTGGCACTTTCTTAAAAGATAAAGCTTCCACTCAAGCTTCAGCTTATGCTGCTCAAATTACCAGTAATGTGCCTCTGGCCTGGCTGGTGGGACCCTCTTTGGTTCAGGGTGAACATGCCTATGCCACTCCGGAGATCTCCTGGACCTATTTTATGCTGCGTTCTTATGTACTTAATGATTCAGCAGCTGTGCTTAAGGGCTATTTAGATAAACCGGATCGCAAGGGTGATCTTTTCTACATTCAAAAATTAGTGGCTACAATCGAAGCTCCATCTACTGGAGGAACAGTAACGCCAACTCCCACCCCAACTCCAGCCTCTGGCGTCTGTTCTCTTTCTTCGGCCTCCTGGTCTAAAGCTACAGCTATCCAGGGACAATCAGTAGGTCTAACAGCCTCAACTACCGGTACCTGTACCGGTAAATCGGTTAAATTTGAGGTTCGTAGAAATGGAACTCTTTTTGACGACATCGCCGCCCAAATCCAACCCAATGATTCTCCCATTACCAGCGGAGTAGCCACCGGCTCCTGGGTTGCCGAATACAATCCCTT
>JACQLA010000005.1:0-199677 GCA_016204255.1 Candidatus Microgenomates bacterium | reverse complement strand
TTTATAGCCTCGATAAAATCATTCATAACAATACTCCAATATAAAAACTTACTTTATTGAAGGGTCAAGAGTTGTAGTATTTTTGATTGGGCCAGGATATCCACTCGCTCCACTTGAAAACGTTGTCGTATGCGTACTTGGAGAACGACATATCTGTCCTTCTCTTAAACTGTTTATTAGGGTTTTGTATTTTGTTTTAAATCTTTCAATCTCATCTAACGCTTTACTCATTCTTTTCTGATATTTTTCTTCAGTCAATTGTGCCTTGAATTTGTCGAGCGAGTCCAAAAAATCCATTACTAAAGTTTCAACATCCAATATTGTACCAACTCCACTCTGTTTATATACAGCAGGCCTCAAATTATTCCTACTAATAGCACCTCTTGCAAAATACTCATGCGCCAATCCATTTCTGAAAATGTCTCTCAAAATATCAATCGGGTACTCATTTTTGTGAGCAAAACATTTATTAATGTATTCTATGGCATTATTGGTAAAGTTCCCTTTTTCTCCCAATAAAAATCCACCAAGATACTCTATGTAAGCTAGAACGCAAAGAGCAAGAGGAAAATTAATATTGCCAACTGCACCATCTAGAGCAGGAATTTCCGTTGTCATTCTCTCTAAATCATGCTTAATCCAACCAAAGACTATTTTGTTAAGAAAGGTGTCTAAATCCATAAAATATTGGGTATATTAAGTGCCAACTGGCTCGAGAATCGTAACTTTAATATAACCACTCAATTAGCTTGTTTAATCAAGACATTCGAAAACTGTAGGCTTATACAGTAAATACGGGAAGATACAGAGAAAGTAAAGCCTTACATAGCAGTTCTAGCCTCGTAGAAGCGCTTTAAACATGCTTAAAACGAGCGCGAAACTCAAACCTAGCAAAAGATACCTGTTTGGGATATCTCATTGATTACCACAAAGCTACAAGAGCTTAAAATTGATTTCTCACTTACAAGCTCCGAAAGGAACTCGATTTCCCTGCCAAATTAGCAATGTTTATAACCCATAAGTCCCCTCTTCTTTTAAGTGCCTCGTGAGTTAAGCCGCTAAATGGTTTAAACATAATTGCAGTTTCTACATCTGCAAGCGGTGATTTCCCCATGCTTTCTGCTTCAAAAACGTATTGATCCACTTTTCCGGTCTTTAATGCCTCTGCTATTGCTCTTTCATCGACTAAATCTCTGCCTGAAAGATTTATAACGATTGCTCCTTGTTTAAGATGTGCAATTCTTTCTTTAGAAAGAAACTTTTTATTTTCCTCTGTATCGGGCAGGTGAATCGTAAGTATTTCCGAACTACAAAGCAACCCACCTAAGGATTCCCTATATGCACCTTCAAAACGTTCTGTAGCATATACTGCCATTCCGAATGCTTTTGCTAGGTGGACTACTCTTTCTGCTGTCCTATCTGAACCAATAACACCTAATCTTTTGCCGCTAATCTCAAAACCAAATTCCGGTTGGTATTTCCTTCTGTTGGTTCTTCTATCGTTAATAGAAAATCTTTTAGCACAATCAAGCAAAAGTAAGATTACGTGCTCGGCTACAGCCTCAGTTTTGTAATCGAGAACTGTAAAAACTCTAATGCCACGTTCTCTGCAATATACCTCGTTAACATAGTCTGCATGGATTGTATTTAATGCTAAACCTTTAACATTTGGTGACTTTTCCAATATCTCAAACAACCACTCCGAGGCTCGCTTGCCTAGCTTGTCTGGGCTAAACCCAAGTATATCCGCCTCTTTTGAGAGCTTGATTAAATCTTTCAAGGAACCTTCATTTTCTATAAAAGAAACTTTTCCTGCATACTCAAGTTTTTGAAGTTGGTTTAAAGTAAACTCTGACTTCGGACATAAAATAGTTATATTTTTCATAAATTTCTCCTTATTTAACAACCAAAAACAAATATATTTTGTGAAATTTTCTTAATTTTCAGAGGAACTAGATCGAAGCAATCTCATTATAACGGAACTTAGGCAATATTGAAAGCTACTGAATACGTCTGCTATAGTAGTGCCATAAAGCATAGTCAAGTTGTCTTGCTTTAACATTAAGTTGTTTAGCTGATTCTTCAACTATTTGGACAACTTCTTCCAGACTTAGATTTTCGCCTGTGCCATCTTTAACAGCTCTTTTTAAATGGATGTCAGGCTTAGTCGTATCTGCGCCACACATTAATCTTAGGTATTGAAAAGTAGTAAAACCAAAACCCTTAACATTAAATTTCTTATAATCCCCAACCGTTGACTGCTTACCCCACACCTGTAAGGCCGTTAATCCATCATCAATTTTCAACTCTTTTTTAATCTCAATACATTTATTTATTAGTCTTTTCAGTATCTCTACTCTTGCGGGGTGATTGTAGTTCCAAATCCTGCAGAATCCTTTTATCCCTTTGTCTTCGATAGTTTGTAATACTTGCTCTAATGTTTTAATGCCACTTTTCCTTATAAGTTCAACCCTCGGAACAACAAAAGAGTCGTATTTTCTATTCATTGATAGGACAGCATCAACAAGTATTAAAACAGGGTTGTCATAGTCAAATTCGCCTGGGGTTTGCTTAAAATCAAGATTTAGAGAACGAACATAATTGTTAAAATCATCAACTAAAACTTGTGTTGTCACTAATTTATTATAACTGAAACTGCCACAGTTAACCCCCTTTAATATCCGTAACACCCCGGTGGCTTCTTGTAGGTAGGATTTGATAATAAAAATATAGTTAGGCAGGAAAGGAGAGTGATAAACATGAGTTGGACAGCTGCACAAAGAAAGTACTCAAATAGTTCCAAGGGGAAAATTTCTAGGCTCAAGTATCAGCAATCGCCTAAGGGTGTTGAAACCCGAAAAAGATACATAGCAAGACGAAAAGCTAAACTAGCAGGAAAAGAACAAATAGAAACAATTACCCCGGTGGAAAAGGAAGAAAAAACAAGTAAAATAGAAACGGAAGCCATTTCTAACAAGTAAGATAGCAAGTAAAGCTATCCTTTCTAGAGAAGGCCAGCTTAATCGCTGGTCTTCTTTTTGCCTCACTCCCATTTCAGAAGTATCTATGCAGAGAGCAAGTCTTTATTAAAAATCGTTTTTGTTTTATCTATTTTTTGTATCTCTGATTTAATATCGCTACTCCAATCATTGTTTAACGTTGAGAAGACTACTTCGTCAGGATATTTCTTTAGCAATTTAACAAATGCGGCATATATATTTATATCCTCTTTCGAAATATTGTTAGTTTTTGCTTCTCCAACAATTATTTTTCCGTCTGCTATGCAATTGATATCAATCTCCAAGTCTGGCCTGTTCTTTTCAACATTATCTTTCCATAAACCTAATTCAGGTACATATAGAAAACTTTCTGGTGACTTTCTTTTTAGAAAATAAAGAGTTAGTAGAGGCACAGTCATATTTTGTACGAACCCTTCTCTGATTACTTCGTCTAACTTGTAATACCAAGAGGGTTCCTGTGGACTTTTCCAGTGTTTATGGCTATAAGTTTGTTCATGGCCGCACCTGCTACATTTAAACTTTGAAGTAATCGATTCAACACCATACCAATCTGATTTAAGACATGCCTCGCAGTGAAAAATAAAACCCTTGTGAAATATCTCCTTTAAAATGAACTCATCTATTAAAGATATTGCCTCTTTCTCATCCCCTAAAGTGATAGCAATTGATTTGAAATTGAGATAATTTCTCTGGTTAACAAAAACTATTTCCTCACCAGTAGATTCATCTGCTGTTGGCGGTGCTTTTATAAACTTTTCTATGAGGTTGCGGTTTTTCTCAGGGATTAAGAAGACCCCAACTCGATCAAGCGATCCAAATTTTGCAATTGCTCTTTGTGATAGCTGACCTTTGTCAGAAATTGAAACCTGTTTATAACCTGCTTCTTTGTAGTATTCCCTGAAAATCTCAATTGGCTCAATTAAATTTAGTTTTGGTTTCATCAATACAACATCAATATCTCCACCGAAATAGCTAATATTGGGGCAAAAGTAAGAAATTCCTTCACTCGAAATCCTTACGTCATGAGCATTACTAATTGGTATGGCTTGATGGCCTAAAAAATGTAATTGAGGTAGTTTATAACCATCTATGCTTATTTCCGTAATCCAGCGATGTTCTCTTGGATCAATGTATTTGAAGTTTTTAGGTTTTGGTGTTTCAATCCTTCCAATACTTTGCCCATCTACAAATGTTTGTGTCTGCTGGTTAGTATAGTTATCCTGTTCTATTACATTTAACATGCACTTAGTAAAATCTTGTCCATTTGCAACTTCGATACTTTTAGAAAAATTTCCGCTATTAATTGCTTTTATAAGTATATCCCTTAGTCGGTCTAGTTCTTGATTCAAAAGAGATCGGCTCGTAAGAAGTATCTTTTTATCGTCATACCCATAACCAATCTTGCTATAAAGAACATTTACTATCGCATAGGGAACAGCCTCAAGTTCAGTAAGATATTTATTTGCTTTTATCTTTTTCGATAAAGCCCTATCGAATTTATCTAGTAAAGATTTAGGCATCCAATAAAAATCACCATGAGCTTTAGAAAGCGAATAGTAATAGCAGAAGTCTTGAATCGTATCTCCCACGACCAATACAACAGGCTCCTCCCAATCTCTATGCTCCGTTACCTTGTGATATCTTCCTAATTTAAGCATTGATACTGAAAATGGAGACTGTCTTAAATAGTCGGTTTCAGGCATCCACTCCTTTTTAGCTTTATTATTAAGAGTCTCTGATAGCTCTCTTTCAAGTTTTTGTGAACTTAAATCAACCCCTCCTTTAACTACATCTTCTAAAATACTTTTAATAGGATAACTATTTGGCACGTAGTCTATTGTTACCCCTATTTTTTCAAGTTCTTTAAGATATTCATTCGTTGCAAAACCTGATACCGAGTAAACAATAAGTTTCAAATCAGAATTTTGATATTTCTTTGGAAGATTAACAGAAAAAATATTGTTTATATCGCTATGAGGAATTATCTTTTCAATTGGTGTTAAAGGGAAAGTTACTTTGCTATTCCAAGTTACTTTTTCTCTAACAATATGGTCTTCAAAATAGAAGGGAGATAGCCTTTGTTTTAATTCTTGTTGAAGCTGGTCTGTAAAATTAAATTTATGATAAACACTCATTTCCGCCTCTTGATTAACATGCTCTTTAATTGAATCCTCAGTCATATCGGGAAATGCTTTTTCTAACTGCGAGTATCTATTTTTTATCCCTCGCTCATATGCTTTGGGATCAGCCAAAGATAGCCCAGCGAAAGTGTAGTAATAGGAAACTAGATAATCGGGGCTGTATCTTTCTAAGATTTGCCAAAAATCTTTATCTATAGTTGTTCCATCTGTTGGGATTATTAAATTGTATGCACCGCCCCACATTTTGCTGTACCACTCAATAATTCTCATTACTGTATGTTTCCAGTGTTTATCGCTCGTGCTAATAAAAGTAACTACTTTTGGAGTTCGAACAGAGGCTGTAACATTTTTGTAGTCTGGATTGCTATAACTCATAATTATTAATATAAAATTAAATTCTCCCGTTGTTATAAAAGTCAATTTTCCCTGTTGACTTTCGTAACAGTTTCGGTATTATTAATATATACTATATGAATGGAAAACTCAAGAGGACATTGACCCCTAAGCAGAAGCACATACTTGATTTCATTACATCTTTTTCTACTGATAAGGGGTATGCCCCCTCTTTGGAGGAGATAGGTAAGAAATTTGAGCTTGCTATCTCAACAGTACATCAACACGTTAAAGCCCTGGAAACCAAAGGTTATCTGAAAAAAGAGGAAAATCAACCACGAGGAGTATCTCTGTTTGAGCAAACACCCGATTCAGTAGAAATTCCTCTTTTGGGAATTATAGCTGCTGGAACACCAATAGAGCCTATTGAGAATCCAGAACCGATAAAAGTACCCAAGAATTTAGTCTCAAGACAAGGTGATTTCTATGCTTTAAAAGTTAAGGGTGATAGTATGATTGAAGATGGTATTTGGAATGGAGATATTGTAGTAATTAAAAGTCAACAAACTGCCGATAACGGAGATACTGTAGTTGCAGTTACTGAAGGTGGTGCAACACTTAAAATATTTAGAAGCAAAAACGGTACAATATTCTTAGAGCCAAGAAATAAACGGTTAGAAAATATTTATCCCCATTCGTTAGAAATTAGAGGTATATTTAAAGGATTGATTAGAAATAGTTCGATTTAAAACAATGACAAATAATATTATCCAGAGCTGGTTAAACACAATTCAATGTATTGATTGTTTGGAAGGTCTAAAAGAACTCCCCGACAATTCAATTGACCTTTTAATTGCTGACCCTCCATATGGAATCAGTAAAAAATTAAATTGTAAGGGTAAACGACTGGGAACAACTGCTAAATTAGACTTCGAATTTGGAGAGTGGGATAAGTTTAATGAGGAATGGATAGGAATAAGTATACCAAAAGTAAAAGGGTGGTTTATTTCGTTTTGTGCTAAAAAGGACTTAGGAATCTATTGGAATGCTTTGGAAAAAGATGGATTCATAGCGGTTGATGCTTTGGCTTGGCAAAAACCTGACCCTTTACCATTAAATGCTAAGTCAAGATTTTTAAATGCATGGGAAGTGGCAATTATAGGTAAAAAGCCAGGATCAACTTGGAATAGTAACTATCAACACAATATTCTAAAATTTCAGGCTCCTAAGGGAAAAAACAGAATACACCCTACACAAAAACCGCTCGAATTAATTGAAAAACTAATAGAGTTAACCACAAACAAAGATGACTTAGTAGTTGACCCATTTATGGGAAGCGGAACTACCGCTGCAGCATGTAAAATCTTAAAAAGGAATTATATTGGATTTGAAATTGACAAGGAATACTGTAAAAAAGCAATAGAACGAGTAGGAACAACCCCAACCACTCTATTTTAGTCAATTATCGAGGAAATACTTGACTGGCTTCTACTTTCGCAAGGTCTCCAGCGCTTAATGAAACCTGCAATCTTCTTACAACCTTGCCTTCTTTACTGAAGCGAATTCTTTTTTCTTCAAGTTTTTCTTCTAATCTTTTTACCACTTTAATTGGGTCAGCAAAAAAGATTTTTAATATTTTCATCCTTGCCTTATCTATTATTGCCAAAACAACAGCTTTTTCTTGTAAAAATTTCGATAAGACCTTAGGGGAAATATCTTCAAAATTCCATGAATAATTTCGTGCTACTTTATATTCATAGAATTCTCCTTTTTCATCAACAGCATCATGAGCTTTTTGTTCAGAAAGTACTTTATGTCCTGTCTGTAAGGAAACTAATATTTCCCAGAGCTTGTTGCTTGTTAAAATATCTTTTGTGCCTACGATTTTTTCAATTCTTCTTGTTACCGAAAATATTTCTTTTAAATAAGAGGTGTAAAAATGCTTACAAGGAAGGTTTTTGGTAAAAGTTTTATTTATTCCCATAACACTCTCTATTTGCGAAGGGCTGACGTTAATCATTTTTCTTGTATTTTTAATTTTTATAGTCGCTTGTTTCAAATAACCACTAATTACTTTACCCGGAACTTGATAAAACCAATCAAACTCTGGCAATTCTTTCTGGTCTTCAATGTGGGCAAAAATAACAACATAACAATGATTTAATTTTTCAATAGTAGTATCGCTAAAATCATTGAACGTCCAACTATGATTGGAGCTTGATTCTTTATAGTGTTTATATTCATATTCTCCTGAATCATCCTTTCCATCTCTTGAGCCTGCATGACTGGGTAACAAAATATGATTTAAGCAATCTGAAATAATAATCTCGAATATTTTGCTACTAGAGTAAATATCCACTAACCCGTACTTGCTCAATATTTCATCTTGGATATTTACTAATCTGTTAATAAGAGTTTTCAATTCATCTTCCATAGTTCAATCCAACCAAGAATCTGATAAAATTTGTATGTAGATATTCTAGCATAGTGATGACTTATAAAGAGAATTATTATGAAAATAAACACAGATTATAACTCAGGGCTAGAAAACAACCTCATACTGAATGATTCTTTGTTAGTTCTACCTAAAATTGAAGCTCATTCTGTTGACCATTGCATAACAGACCCACCTTATAATATTTCAGGATATGACGGAAAGAAAAAAATTGGATGGTTAAAGTCTAACGGTTATTGGACAGGTGAAAAAAATTTTAATAAAGTAGATGAGAAATGGGATAGTTTTTCAAACAAAACGTATGAGGATTTTACTCAAGTGTGGTTGAAAGAAATATTTAGAATTATTAAACCAAATGGCAATATTATAATTTTCGGTAGTCATCATAACATCTTTAAAATCGCTTCAATTTTAGAAAAGGAGGGTAAAAAAATACTTAACTTCATAACTTGGTATAAAAGAAATGCCTTTCCTAATATCACCCATAGAATGTTATGTGATAGCACTGAATTTATTATCTGGGCAGTAAACAATTCACAAAAAGAAGCCAAAAATTGGACATTTAACTATGCTGCAATAAAAAAACTTAATCAAATAAAAAAATGTGATAAATGTAAAAAGACTCTAGACTCAAATTATAAATATTGCCCATTCTGTGGTAATAACAATTTAAAATCAATAAATCTGCAGATGCGCAATATGTGGGATGTTCTAGGTACTCCTACAGCTGAGAGAAAACAAGGTAAACATCCTACTCAAAAACCAATAGAAATAATTAAAAGGATTGTCATTGGAGCAACAAAAGAAAAAGATATAATTATTGACCCATTCGCAGGAAGCGGTACTCTACCTTTAGTAACTCAAAAATATAAAAGAAGATATATTGCTATTGAGAAAGAAAAAGAATTCTACGAATTAATAACTAAACGTCTCCAAGCTAACGAATAACTAAACTTGTAGCGAAATAATACCTGTTAATATTAAGGCAGGCTTAATTTTTCCAGTTAGACCTGCCTTAAATGTTAAACCAGGAATATCTTCTCAAACACAGAGAACTTTTTCAATATGTAATTGGCATTACCTTCAGTCAGTTTCAGAAACTGTTGCCTAAATTTACCGGGGTTTTAAGACAAGCTGAAATTAAAAAAGCATATTCAAGGAAAAGACTCCGGGAGATTGGCGGAGGAAGAAAAGCCAAGTTAGCAGATGACTATCAAAAGCTCTTCTTCATCCTCTTTTACTACAAAACCTATCCCACTTTCAGGTTTGCCCAGGTCATCTATGGACTGGATAAAAGGAACATTCAGCTGTGGGTTAAATTCCTGGCTTCAGTGCTGTTTTCTACATTAGGGTATGAGTTAACACTTAAGGTTAGAAAAAGAATCTCAAGGTGGGATTTATGGCTGGAGGAATATCCGGAACTTGCTGAGTTCATTATTGACTGTACAGAGAGATTAATTCAAAGGCCAAAAGATAATCGTATTCAACAGGAACATTACTCAGGTAAAAAGAAAGCACATTGTATTAAAAATCAAATTCTGGTTTCACCCCAAACTAACAGGATTCTGTCTGTCTCTCCGACTCTGCCCGGAACCATTCATGACAAAAAGATCTTTGATTATGATCCTGCTTTCTTAAGAGCTCCACCGGATTCAGTGGGTATGGGTGATTCGGCCTACCAGGGAGCTGATGGGAACAACTCCCATCTTAAAATGGTTATTCCTAAAAAGAAACCACCTGGAGGAGAACTTTCACAAGAGGAAAAAGCTGCCAACAGGACTATTTCCTCCATTAGGGTAAGAGTAGAACATTCACTCTCTTACCTAAAACACTTTGGGATTTTAAACCAGAAGTTCAGAGGCAGGATTACAAATCAGCAAAATCTGGACTTACCTATCCAAACTATTGCATGTATATATAACTTTACCAGAGTTCCAACCTAACAGATGGGGTAAGGGGAAATGCTGACAGTTATTTCGCTACATATCTACTAAATATTCAAGATTGGTAAATAAAATTTATCTGTGAAACAAGTCTTCAACTTTTACATTAAACTTTCGTGATATTTTCATCAGGAGCTTTAACGAGGGACTCTCTCGCCCTTGTTCAATATACCCCATATAAACCCTTGAGATACTTAATTGATGGGCTAATTCCTCTTGGGTTAAGTTCTGTTCCTTCCTTAGCTTTTGTACTTTCTTACCCAGGCTTTTTAGTGTCTCATCTGTTGTTTTCGGCATATATAAAATTGTGATATGCCAGAAGCCTATACTCAACTAAATATTTCTAAGCAACTCGCCTTGAAAATGGGTTGATATTAACTCTTAGAAATACTAAGATATATTTATAGAGAAAATTATGAAGAAGATAATTAGTCTGTCATTTGTTATTTTGGTGTTGCTTATAATTGTAGCTTCCCCAATATATGCAAAAGAAAACTCTCTTCTTCCCCCTTGGTTCACTAATGCAATAAAGCCAATTCAAGATTCTATAAACTCTCTAATTCAGAAAATAGATAACCACGAAATAAGAATTGCTGAATTGGAAAAGAAAGTTGAGTTTGATTTACCTAATCAATGGGGTACTGAGTTTTATGAAGACAGATTCATTCTGCGAACTACTGGTGATAGTCCCCTCACTATACCCACCACCCCACCGAACAACTGCTCGTGGAATAATGCAGTAATTGATTCAGATGCAACTGCAAGAGCAACCGCTCATTTAAGTACCGGAGACATCTACGGTGCTGGTAATTGCCATGGAATTACATTTAGAACAAGTAATATTCCGCCGAGCGGAACTACTTTTGAAACAGATGTTTATGTTTTCTGGCAAGGAACAGAAAAACACAAAAAACAAACTATTACTGTTCCCGATAGGCCATTTCCAACATGGGGATTATTAAATTTCAGTAATCCGAGCAATAATGGAGTGTTAATACAAGGAACAGGAACAATAGGCATAGGGACAACAGTTTCCACTCAAAGCCTTACGATTGATTGCGGTATCTATAATTGCAGTGATTTATGGAAAATCAGCAACTAACTCATCTTTCCCCTCGCTCTTTCTGGTAAAACTGGTAACTTTAGCTCATTTCTTAGTAGAATAGAGGGTGAAAATTAAGAAAATTATAAAACATGGGTTATTTAGACAATGTTATTACCCCTCGTATTGATGAATACATAAACACCCTGCTTGAGAAGGCAAGCGAATATGAACTCAATAATCACTCAAAAAACATACTTAACTATGTTATATACATTCTTCTAAATAAAGACTTCCAATATTTACTAAGGGGTAGTCGTTTAAGCATATACATACCTATAGATGGATTTAAAAGTGAGCCAGAGTTTCAAGAGTGGCAACAAAAAATACACGAGGTCGTAACAGAATATAGATCAGGAAAAATAATAGACCCCAAGATAGCAATTATGATTAAAAAAACAGAAGAGTCAATACTAAAAAAGTTAGCTCGTTCAAATGCAAAAAGAAAAATTTCCCATATTTCTCGTCAATCAGTATGTCAAGAGCTGGTAAATACTCCTATCCATATTATGATGTCCTTCCTAAAATTGAGGGATACAAGAAATATGGCTAGTTGGATCATTATATTAAGACAGCTCTTAATTTTATTATACCCAGAACGTATTTTAAAAACATTAGAAAACTGGAATGCAGTATTCGATGAACAAAGTATAAATATCCGTATGAAATCAGGAAAAAGAGTAACACTATCAATAACACTTTACCCTGGTACTACATTCAAAGACCTTGAAGAATTAATTGAAAGAAACCGAAAAAACATAACAATAGGGTTAACAGAGATAAAAAGTTCTACTAGGGATAACGAATCTAAAACAGATGACATTAAAAGAGATTATTTTATCTATCGCTCCTATATCAACCATAAAACCAGCAGGCAACGTGGTGATAAAATTTATTCCAATGTAAAAAAAGAGGAAGCGGTAAAAGATAAAGCAGAAAAAAGTATAGATAGAAAAGAAGCTAAGAGAATCAAATACCTAGAGTTGGAAAGTATTCGGAAAATAGTAAACAGAATGAATAAAAGAATAAAAAATGCTGTTCCTGACAAACTTGATAATTGGAGCAATCTTCACAAACTCATTGACCGCTAATTGTCGCACTTATTTACCCCTCACAACTGACCGCAGATTCAAACCCAAAGACAGATAAAATTGGGTTATGAAGATAAGCGGACACAGAGCAAGTCATAGAAACAGGTGGTTACTTCTTAAAAATGGTGTTTTAGCACCTCAAGAATTTCTATTGTTTGAGTTTTATCTTGACTCAATGGACTTTGATCTCAGTCATGAGAATTTTGGATTATTTGTAGCATTTACCGAAGAAACAAAACAATACTTCAATAAAGAAGAAGAAACTATCAAGGATTGGCACAACGGACTGTTAAATAAAGGATTTATTGAGCTAGTTAACAAAAAACGGGAAATATTTAGAATTAAATCACCTAAAAGATATGTAACTGCATTTGGTGGCAAAGCGAATGAATTTGCTAAGAGCGAAAAAAATACCCCAACCTTGGATTTTATCCTTCAAAATATCTGTTTTTCCCCTGAAAAGACGGAAATAAACCCTTTAAATAATACTGTTTTAGCCTTAAAAGACACATCTAAAGCTCTAGGTTCTTCTAAGGGTAAGTATAGGGTTCCTTTTAATGATTCTAAGAAAGTAGTTCTTATTAGTCAATCAGTAAGAAGTGAAGCTGATTATCTTAAAATTCGACACGAAAATAATTTTCAAAACTTATCCACGGAAGACATGAGATGGATTGATGAAAACGTCAGAGAAAAGGTTGAAATTGAAGACGATCAGCAAGAAAAAGATGTTGTAAATGTTTTCTTTGATGGCAATTGGGATGAATACCGAAAACATTTAATTACTAGCTAAAAAAAATAAAAGATTGCATTGATTTTTAACTAAAAACACATGACTACAAATTTACAAAATAAGACTATTTTAAGAGTTCCTAGCCTCGAAGTTCGAGACTCTAAGCAAATAGTTAATAGAAATGGCAGTAAGGCCACATCCGCCCTTATATCACAAAGAGAGATATCAGTTAAAACTAATAATTCCATAAAAGGAAATGGGCTAGGTAGAAAGTTGGTTCAAAGGAAAGATACTACCCCCGGTCAAGCTAATAAAGAAGTAGAAAAGTTGGCTAAGGCTTGGTGTGGGCTATTGCTCAACCAGATGCAAGAAGCATAATCAACAGAGGTTGGTCGGTGCCATTGAACCTAAAACCATTGAAAATATAAATATAGATCACTAATAAATCATTAAACTATGCAATTACAAGAAACACAAAATACATCAAATAATGGAAAACCTAAATGCCTGGGTTACGTGAGGGTAAGTACCCCAGACCAGCGGGATAATGGACTTAGTTTAGACGTTCAACAAACACAGATAATCACAAAGGTTCAAGAACTAAATGGTGAACTTGTAGAAGACGTTTATGTCGATGGCGGTGTTTCGGGTACTTCTCTAACAAACCGTCTTGCTTTTCAGGAAATATTAACTCGTTGTGCTAATGGTGATATTGACTTTGTTATCGTCCAGGATAGTTCGAGAGTAGCAAGAAATACATTAGAGTACTTAGTCATCAAGCAAACCCTTCGAAAATACAATACAAAAATAATTCCATTAACAGGAATAGTAAGTTTTGATGATAATCCTTTTGGGGATGCCATTGACGAATTAATAGCAGTAATCCACTCAATCCCGCCTCGATTAACAAGTTACAAAGTAAAACAAACAGCCGCAGAAAAATTCAAAGCAGGTTATTATCCTTCAGTCGCCCCACTAGGCTATAACAATGTTGTTAATAAGAACCCAACAGGTGTATACGATAAAAAGATAGTTGTTCCTGACCCTACAAGAGCGCCATTTATAACAAAAGCATTTCAAATGTATGCCACGAGGGATTATTCGATATACGATATCAGACAATACTTACATAAAAATGGTGTTTTGGGCAGAAAAGGAAGACCAATCCAGTTCTCAGTTACTCATACAATGTTAAAAAATAAATTTTATTGGGGTTGGATGCAGCATGGCGGGCATGAAGGTATGGGTAAACACACTTCCCTTATTGATAAGGAAACTTTTGATCTAGTCCAACGGATACTCAGTGAAAAAGGAACTTACGGGTTGAGAAGAAGAACACATAACTTTCTTTTAAGAGGTCTTATCTTTTGTCGGAACTGTAAAAAAAGGTATACAGCTGAATGGCACTATCATCCTAAATTTAAAACAAGGGGTGGTCGAATAGGTTACTACCACTGTTCTCAGGTTGGAAAAAGAGGTCAATGTGATTCTAAATATGTTGAACTTGAGAATTTAGAGAAACAAGTACAGGAAGAAGTAGCCAAACTTGAGTTTACCCAAGAATTTGTTGATGCAGTTACAACAAACATTAAACAAGTATATGACAACAGTGTTGGTCTAGTAAAAACAGCTAAAAAGGCTCTCTGCAACAGACGTGATGGTATAGAAATGAAACGGGAGAAACTAGAAGCTCAATTGATGGAAGGAAATGTTGGCGGTGAGGCATTTAAACGTATAAATGCAAAGTTAGATTCTGAACTGCTTGATATTCAAAAAGAGCTTGCTGAACAGGACAAAGTACGAACGATTGATATATCCGCTATTGATGAAGTGCTATTCCTTACTCAAAATATAGTCAAAGCCTACAACAAAGCTGATATAGACCACAAAAGAGCCTATCTGCATTTCTTCTTCCAAAAGATATGGTTACAAGATAAGAGAATAGTGGAAGTTGAATACAGTCCAGCACTTAAAGTCCTCAACGAGGCTAAACTTGGCATAATAAGCACTGAGAATCATAATTCAAATATAGCCACAAAATTAGCATGTACTATCAAAACTTTTGAGGATTTTAGGCTAGTTCAGCAGATAAGAGAAGAAATAGAGAAAGTCAGACCCTCTCTTGTTCCAGCTGTTGCCTAAAATTGGTTATTAAATACCCTCTACCTTTTTCTCAAGTTTTTCTAAATCTTCCCAAAAATTATCTCGGATAATGGAGCTTGGAGACAAATCCAAATTCCTTATAAATATTGAGAAAAAACTAGCATTTTTCGTAAAAAAAGTGATATATCTTTTATAAAGTCTAATCCGTGCTTCTTGATTTAATTCGTTTTCTAATCTATTTAAAAACTCATTACATAAATCGGTAGTTATCTCCCCTTTTTTCTTCAAAGATAGATAGACTAATCCTTGGAAAGCTCTAGTAAAAGGTTCATTATCAAAACATCCATCTAATTTATTTGGACCTCCCTGTTTAGACCTTTCGGGTGGTCCATGAATAATTGGATTCATAAATGCATGTAAAGTTTCGTGAAGCAAACAACCCCACAAATTTTCTGGATACTCTTTTTCCTGAATAATTTTATCGTAAATTCCTATAGAGACAGCATGACGACCACCTGGACGACCATATCCACCAGAATCTGTAGAATCAGTCAGCTCAATATAAATGTAATCGTCATTCCATTTTTTACCGAATATCTCTTCTATGGTAGGAAAAACTTTTTCTATATCTCCAATATATTTTTCTAGTCTATCTTTACATCCCACCAATTCAGCAATTTTTTCCAGATTCTGAATCTTATAATGTTTTGTATCTAAAGGGGTAGGCGCCATAAATACGTTTCTTTTTGGGTATATTAAGTGCCGCTTGGCTCCGCGGGCTGGATTCGGACCAGCAACCTCATCCTTAACAGGGATTTGCTCTACCATTGAGCTACCGCGGAATATGTCTTTTTACAAATTCTCTTCCTCTAAAACTTTTGAGTTGTTTTTCTCTTAACAAAGCTCGTCTGCGATCCTCCACCGCCTCTTTATAAATTAATTCCCAAGCTCCATCAAACATGGCGGTAAAACTATTGTTAAACACATGTTCTTCATGAAGATACAATCTTGTTTCTAAATCTTTCGTTTGCCCAATATAAATTTTACCGTGTTTTCTATTATAAATAGCGTACACAAAATACATTTATCTTTAGGACGCCACTCTACCTCCGCCAGCTGGCGGAGAGCTACCGCGGAACGTATAAATTACAAAGTAATTTTACGTTCCAGCCACGCTAGACGTGGCGGATTGTATTAAATTACGCTTGCTATTTTATCATTCAAATAAGAAGAAATCCAGCCTATTTTAATTCACTTCTTGAATGCGGACAACCGAGGTTTTTCCCGGGGTTCCCCAATCCTCACCATAAACCATAATCACTTTTTCTCCGGATTTAACATATTTTTTCTCTTTAATAACCTTAAGCATTTGCCGAATTTGCTCAACAGTTTTTTTGCCGTAGGGGTTGTTAACATGATTGGAAAGTATCGGGGTGACACCCCAAACCAAAAGCAACTGGTCTCTAATTTTTGCGTGTCTGGTTAAAGCCAGGATGGGAATTTGGGGACGCAGACGGGCAAGCATCCGGGCGCTCATCCCGGTTTCGGTCAAAACAACAAAGGCCCTGATCTTTTCCTTTTGACAAAATTCACTTTCCCAAAGATTATGGGCGGAAAAGGTCACAGCGGCGGTTTGATGTCTAACCTCAAAATTTAGCTTTTCGGGACGAGGACGTTTTCCTTCAATAAAACCGGCGATTTTAACCATCATTTTCACCGCCGCCTCCGGATGTTTACCGATCGCACTTTCAGCTGATAACATCACCGCATCGGTAAAATCATAAATCGCATTGGCCACATCGCTAACCTCAGCCCGGGTCGGATAGGGCTCGACAATCGTGCTTTCAAGCATTTGAGTGGCGGTAATGACCGGTTTTCCCACTTCCAAACAGCGTTTAATAATTTCTTTTTGATAAAAGGGGACCTGCTCCAATGCCAACTCCACACCCAAGTCGCCGCGGGCAATCATCACGCCATCGGTTTGTTTCAAAATCTCTTCAAAATTTTGCAAGGCCTGGACTGTTTCAATTTTGGAAATGATTTTGGCCTTAAGTTTTTGTCGATCAAGCTCACTTTTCAAAATCTCAATATCTTGAACGCTGCGGACAAAGGATAAAGCGACAAAATCAACATCCTCCCGGGCGGCCAAAGAAATATCTTCTAAATCTTTTTTGACCAAGGTCGGCAAATCCAATTCAAGACCCGGGGTATTAACTCCCTTTTGACTTTTTAAAATCCCGCCTTCCAAAACTTTGGCTTCTATTTCCTTTTTTGTTTTTCCCACCACCCGGAAACGGAAGCGGCCATCATCTATAGTGAATTCGTGATTCTTCTCTAATTTCTCTAAAAGAGAAAGGCTATCGATGATAATTTCTTTCCTTTTTTTATTACTCGGGCTGAGAACAAAAAAAACTATTTCTTTCTTTTTAAGTAAAATTTCGCCATCTTTAAAACTACCGATGCGAATATCCGGTCCTTGAAGATCAAGAAGGATTGCCGCCGGTAATTGAAGTTCCCTGCTCGCCTGACGTACGCGAGCAATGCGTTCACTATGCCAAACTTGAGTATTGTGTTTTAAGTTGAAACGGAAGACATTCACTCCAGCGCGAATAAGATTTTTAATCCTGTGTATTGAATCGCAAGATGGGCCGATGGTGGCAATAATCTTGGTGGATACCATTTATTCTAGGTAATCGCGCAGCTTTTTACTTCTTGAGGGATGCTTTAATTTTCGCAAAGCCTTTGACTCGATCTGACGAATTCGCTCACGGGTCACCTGAAACTCCCGCCCCACCTCTTCCAAAGTCCGGGGACGGCCGTCTTCCAAACCAAAACGCAGGATTAAAACTTTTTTCTCCCGGTCGTTTAAGGTGGATAAAACTTCTTCGATCTGCTCTTTTAAAAGGGCCCGCGAGGTCGCATCATAAGGCCCGGCAACTTTTGTATCTTCTATAAAATCGCCTAAATGCGAGTCTTCCTCATCTCCCACTGGCGTTTCAAGCGAAGTCGGCTCCTGAGAAACTTTGATGATCTCGCGGATTTTGGCTACATCCACACCCATGGCCTCAGCCACTTCCTCAGCTAGCGGCTCTCTTCCCAGCTCTTGCATCATCCGGCGGTTAATCCGGATATAGCGGTTGATGGTTTCCACCATATGAACCGGGATACGGATGGTCCGAGCCTGATCGGCAATCGCCCGGGTTATAGCTTGCCTAATCCACCAGGTCGCATAGGTTGAAAACTTATAACCTTTGCGCCAATTATATTTTTCCACTGCTTTCTGCAGACCGATATTGCCTTCCTGAATTAAATCCATAAGACTTAATCCTCGGCCGACATATTTTTTAGCGATTGAAACAACTAGTCTTAAGTTAGATTCAATCAGCTTATGTCGGGCCGCTTTATCACCCTTTTCCGCTCTTTTGGCCAAAGCAATTTCCTCTTCAAAAATCAAGAGTGGTACCCGACCGATTTCTTTAAGATACATCCTGACCGGGTCGTTGGAAGCAATTCCCTGATCCAGGGTTACCAAATCATCCAGCTCTTTTTCCAGTTTGGAAATTTCGGCCTTGCCTTCGGCCGGTTCGGAGACGGATTCAAAAATATCAATCCCGTCCCGCAGGAGCCGGTCATAAAGCAAATCAATTTCGACGATGTGTTTTTCCGCCTGGGGATAAACCGCCAGAATTTCATCCTGGGTAATATACCCTCGTTTTTTAGCCTTAGTCAACAACTGCTTGGCGGATAGGACTGGGTTTTTCTTTGCCATTCTAAGTTTATTCTACTCCTTTAGGCACAAAATTTCAATTTTTTCTAAGCTCAGTGGATATTTGTTGAAACTGTCGACTTAAAGACTCCACTTTCCCTTCATCACTTTCTTCCTTGATCATTGCGGTCAGCTGTTTCAACCGCCGCCGTAAAGCCAGGCTTTTAAGCTCCAGCGCCGCCTTTTTAAACTCTTTCTCCATTGTCTCACCGGCGGTAAATTCGCCCAAATCAGTCAGATAAAGCCGGTCAATCAGATCCGTCAGCTCTTTTGGCTGGCTGCGGGTGAAGCGGTCAATGACAAATTCATTGCTGCCTAAATTGTTTAAATACTCAATCAGAGATTTAAATATTTTTTGCAGGGCCGGATGTAAAAAGCACTTTCCCGGGTTTTCGCAGGTTATTTTATCCCCGATATCTTTTAATAGCTCTTGCGGGTTTTTGCTTTGTAAAAGTAAGCTCAGTAAATATTCTTCCAAGATTTCGTCCCGGGTTGATCGAGAAATTATTTTCCGCTCCTCCCCCTTGCCCTTCTCTTTCTTTTCCAATTTATTAATCGCCGCCCGCACTCCCTCCTCGGAAATCTCCAGTTCCTGAGCCAGTTTCTTAAGATAATGAGCTTTGACAATCTCATTTGAGATTTTGGCCAAAGTGGGCAAAAGTTCCTCGCCAATTTTCTTTTTGTCTTCAGGCGTTTCCCCGCTATGGCGATCAAGGGAGGACTGAAATAAAAAATCATAAAAAGAGCGGGCGTTTTTTAAGGCCGCAAACCAGGCGGCAGGATTTTTTCTTAAGCACTCATCCGGGTCTTTACCCTCTTTAATTTGAATAACACGAATATTTAATCCGGCCTGATCAGCCATCTCAATTCCCCGCCGGGCCGCGGCCTCCCCGGCCAGATCCTGATCTAAAGCTAAGGCAATATTTTCCGTGAATCGTTTTAAAAGCGTGATTTGACCTTCGGTTAAAGCGCTGCCTTTAATCGCCACGATATTGGAGGTTCCGGCTTGAAAGGCCTGAATTGCATCAAGCTCTCCCTCAACTAAAATGGCCAAATTTTCCTTTTTTATAGCATCAGCTGCCAAATCCATCCCGTATAAAATCTCGCCTTTAATGTAAACTGAGGTTTCGGGCGTATTAATATACTTTGCTTGCCCCTGCGAAGCCCCGCCTTGAGCGGGGCGAAGTGGGGCTTCTTTTAAATCCTCCAGAATTCTTCCGGCAAAACCGACTACCTGTCCGCGATGATTTTTTAAAGTAAACATCAGTCTTCCCCGAAAACGGTCGTAGGTCCGCGGGCCGCTTCTGACTATAAGCCCCGCCTGCTCCAAATCATTTATCTTATAACCTTTTTTCCCCACCAAATACTTGCTTAAACCCTCCCAAAGATTGGGGGCATAACCAATCCGAAACAGTTCAATGGATTTATCTTTAATCCCTCTTTGACGCAGATAGTCCAGGGCTTTTTTACCGGCGGGATGATTTAGAAGCAAATAATGGTAAAATTCTGAGGCCATGTGGTTAACGGCAAAAATTTTCTCTTTTTTTTGTAAAGCTTCGCCGACCGGATATTCTTTTAAAGCAACGCCGGCGCGCTGGGCCAAGATTTTTAAAGCCTCGGGAAATTCCAAATTTTCCCATTTCATCAAAAATTTGAAAATATCCCCGCCGTCATTACAGGCCCCAAAACAATGCCAGATCTGTCGCTCGGGCGAGATTATAAATGAGGCTGTTTTTTCCGAATGGAAGGGACAATTGGCTTTAAAATTTCGGCCGGCTTTTTTTAAGGAAAGGTAGTTGTTGAGAAACTCAACGATATCAATTTTGGATTTTATTTCCTCGAGCTGGTCCATTGTGTTCCCCATTCTACCACGACTCAAAAGCTGACGCGTAAAAAATCTATTTGATTTTGGACAAATCGCCGTTTAAAATCACCGGCTGAATAATCTCAATTTCATGAGCCCAGCGGGCCTGAGATGGTTTGGGGACAGGATATAAAAGAAAGATTTTTTTATGTAAATAATAAGCCAGGCCGATCTCCATTAAAGATGAGGCCCCAATGTAACCCGAAATTTCGCTGCGGGGATAATTTAAAACCAAAATGGCCTCGGCTTGAGCCACCAGATCAAAACATTTCCACATGACATCGTTTTTTAAACAATGTTCGTAATTTAAATCAAAATTATCAATAAACTCGGGGTCGTTTAAATGGAGATCAATATCGGTTGGCAGTGAAACCTGGTGGCCGGCTTTTTCCAGCTTTTCCTTGGCGATCATCATTTCCCGGGAAAAATGCATGCTACCGCAAATCATTATTTTCATAGTAGAGATAATCAATGGCAAGACGCAAATTGCCAGTAATTTTACGTCCCAGCCGCGTTTGACGCTGCGGAGGAGGTGGGATTCGAACCCACGTGAGCTTGCGCTCGCACGCTTTCCAAGCGTGTGGAATGAACCGCTATCCGACTCCTCCAAAATTAACTGCGTGCCCGGGAGGATTCGAACCTCCGACCCCCAGTTCCGGAAACTGATGCTCTAATCCACTGAGCTACGGGCACAACTTAGCGAAGTTTCGTTAGCGATACGGGCGGAGGGTACAGGATTCGAACCTGTGAGGGCTTACGCCCACTGGTTTTCGAAACCAGCGCCTTAAACCGCTCGGCCAACCCTCCAGCTACTTTAAAGACCGCTTTAATATCTTTTTTATGCTTCTAAAGCCCCAGCCGCTTTTCAAATAAATTTCCCTGTCTTTTGCGTCAACTCTATCTACAAAAGCTTCATAGTAGATCAATGAGTAAGGTCTTTTATATCTCGTGGCTAATGACAAACCGGTGATGTGCTCTATAAAACGCTTTTTCAGATTACCCGTATAGCCTATGTATAGGCTAGCATCTTTATCGCTTCTGAGCACATAAACAAAATACATGGGCGAGACGTACAAATTACAAAGTAATTTTACGTCTCAGCAACGTAAAAATCTTTGATTTTGTACGTTGCGTGCCCGGGAGGACTTGAACCTCCAACCTCAAGATCCGCAATCTTGTGCTCTATCCAGTTAAGCTACGGGCACAAACAGTTGTGATCCGGGCAGAAATTAGTTTGTACTTTTTTCCAGCGGAATTTTTCTGGCCAGCCAACCGCTTGCGTTATCCATCCAGTTTTTTTCCGGAATCTCGCGGTAGGACAAGTATTTAGCCAAAATTTCTCTGACTTTTGTTTCGGATTGATCACCCAAAAGAATCAGCAGCCGTCCTAAAAATCTAACCCTCCCTGTCGGCAGGATATCAATGTTTAAGACTGTCTGGCCATGATTTTGAGTAAACCAGAAGTCTGACAATTCCCGCCAAAGATAAACTTTTCCTCCGGTCGTAATACCTTGAGTAGTAATCTTGTGCTCAACATCTTCGGGCGGAACCCGGCTTAAAACATACGTAATAAAGAAAAAAGCCCAAATCGCCCCGATTAAAAGCCACTCTTTGATAAAAAGCAAAACCACACTGACAAAAAAAAGAATCGCTCCCAGGGTTTTAAAATACTCCTTCCCCCGCTCTTTAAAGGGCCGGGAATTTGCCTTCCAGGAAAGGAGAGTTCTAACCTCTTCTTGCTCTTTACCTGAATTTTCTTTCAATGTGCTAACCTGGTTTTGAGCTCCGCCTGGATTATTTTTAGGCGTTTGCGAGCTTATAACCGTTAAATTTTCTCGGGCAGGCATACTTCCTCCTTTTGTTGTTCTTGAAGAACACAATAATTATATCATTTTCTCGGCCTTCAAGATGTCGGCATTAATTTAATTGGTGCTTCGGGTTATTTTTTCTTCTTTAAAGCTGTTCTCCCGACAGGATTGCGGCTACTGCGCACAATTCTCGCCCGTCAAAAACTTCTGGCTTTCGCTCTCGGGTTTGAATAAAAGTCATCGTGTCTCCGGTATTCATTTCATCTAACACTGCTTGATCTACATGTTCTTTACAAACAGTGGCCACTGAATCACCCTGATCACTTTTATAATACAATCGGTACCATTCGAGTCCGAGCTCTTCAATTAACTCAACCCGTTCCAGAAAACGTGCAATTTTAACCAGCTCTCCTTCCGTTAAAGCCCACTGAATAGTGATCGCTTGAGCCTCAAGATCATAAGCTATTTGGGGAGCAAGATTTGCTCTCTCAATTTTTATACTCATATCAAAAGTTTTAAAAAATTGGCGGAAGGGGTGGGATTCGAACCCACGAGGATCTTACGATCCAATGGTTTTCAAGACCATCTCCTTAAACCACTCGGACACCCTTCCTCTATATCTGCGGCGAACCATTGGCACCATTAGAACCTATTTTCTAAATTCTCATCCCACGGATAAGGAAGTAAATCTTTCAGTTTAACCACTTCGTTCTCGGCAATTATCACCTCTGTCTCCAAATTTCCTCTATCAATTTGGTAAATGAATTCGCGGCATCTTCCGCATGGGGGTAAAATTGTGCCGTCTTCAAGAACTGCCACAATTTTTTTGATTTTATATTCTCCGGCAGTAACCATGGTAGCTATTGCTGCATGTTCGCTACAAAAACCCATACTTGATGGAGTATCAATACTTAACCCCAAATAAATATTTCCCTTATCCGTCAACAAAGCGGCCCCACAATCAGCAATCGAAAAACCATTCCGCTGCTTAGTTGGTTTAACTATTTTTTGTGCCCTTTGGATAAGTTTTTCGTTTGTTATTTCCATAAACTTAATATATTTTTTATATTCTAACCCTGCTTTAAATATTTGTTAAGTAATCTATTTATCGTTTTTCTCCCATATCCACTTTTCAGATATACCTCTCTCCTCTTTGCATCAACTCTATCCAAAAACGCTTCATAATAAATAAGTTTATAGGGTCGGAATGGCTTTGTTGCTTGACTTTTACCGTTATTATGCTGTTCGAACCTCTTTATTAAATCTGTCGTATATCCGATATACAGACTACCACTTTTTTGGCTTCGGAGAATATATACATAATAGAACATGGCGGCAGCGTAAGAAATTCACTTCGTGAATTTCAACGCTCCAGCAACGTTGAAATCGCCTAGCGATTTCTTACGTTGCGGAGGAGGTGGGATTCGAACCCACGCGCCCTTTACAGGACACAGGTTTAGCAAACCTGCACCATAAGCCACTCGGTCACTCCTCCAGTCAGCTTGAGTATAGCAAAAAACGAGCCTCGATTCAACGCGCCAGAGTTAGACCCCAAACTCGTTTTGCCCCGGATTTTTTAAGAATTTGGCCGCCGGCACGCAATGTTGCACCTGTTGTCCAAACATCATCAATTAAAAGAATCGATCGATTCCTTAGATCAATCTTTTTATTAATTCGAGGGTTGAGAGAAAAAACGCCTCTGATATTTTGCTGTCGCTCCGTCCCCCGTAATTCTGCCTGTGGTAAAGTTCTTTTTTGCCGAACCAGCAAGGCAGGACTAAAGTCTATTTTTAATTTTTCAGCTAGTAACCTGCCTAAAATTTCCGATTGATTAAACCCGCGTTGTCTTTCCCGGCTAGGATGCAGGGGAATCGGGATAAGAAACCATTGGCCCTTATCACTAATCAATCGCAACAACCTTTCGTTTTTAATCATTATCTCACCTAAAATCTGCCCCAAATCCGTAATCCACGGTTTATATTTCAACCGCTTAATAGCTTCCCTTAACGGCCCCTGATAAAAACAGACAGAAATTAAACCGTCAAGGCTGTTTTGTTTTTGACAACCCGGATGAGCAGCGCCGCCGATCGCTGGACGCTCGCAAAGCGGACAAACTGGATCTTTAACAAACTTAATCTGGGATAAGCATGAAAAACAAAGATAGAAACCATGCTTCCCGCATGCCACACAGCGCTTGGGGAAAAAAAGATCCAGTAAAGTTGATAAAATCACACCTTTATAGTAGTATACGACGATCAATTTTACTATGAGAAATCCACACGAAGTCCTTTTATCAAAAGAGCCCGCCCCTGCTTATTGTCGCCGGGAAAACGGAAGACTGCATACTGCTGGAACTATCGTACTTACCGATACTGAAAATGGCCCTTCAGCAGTTTTTATTACGGAGACTAGAACCGATTATGGTCTCTTAAAAGTTTGCGGGTCTTCCTCGTTTCCAGTCGGGCGTGTAAACGAAGATAAGGATGGATCTATAGAAAAAGGGGCAGCGCGTAAAACGGCAGAGCGAGAATTGTACGCTGAGACCGGAATTAAAATTGAAAATCCCGGTAAATTGGTGTATTTAGGACGCTTCTCTGCTCCAAATGTTACGGAAAAACCTCCCTACCAACATGTTCTTATCGTGACTGATTGCAGTGTTCCCTTTCAGCGGATCTACGATAATCCACGGCAAATCAAGCCCGAAGAGGCGGTTCAAACAAAACTCAAACCAGCACAAAAACTTATTTTTGTCGATGAAGCAGGAGCCGTGATAGATATTTTTGTTACTTACATTCCTGACTTGGACATCCCGCCCATTCCTTTTTGCGTTGACGGCCATATTTCAGATACAGTTGATTCTCGGGCTATTCCTTTATCGTTATTCGCCTCAGAAAATCATGAGCCGTCAATCTTAAAAAGACTTTCTCCTTTAGAGAAAATGATGCTTTTAAAATCTGGTGTGGCAACAGGACGAGAAGAACTACACATCCCCGAAGACTATCCGAACGATCAAATTTTTCGGCCCTATGTATCAAAAATAATTCAGCGGTTGATAGTCAACCTGCCCGCTCTCCAAACCGAATTAGGGTTCCCAAACACTTTCCAGTCAAAACTTCAAAAATATTTTCAGGTTGCGAGCCGTTAAAAATACTTGTTTCAATCTGAGAAATCTGTTCTTTAATCTCCAAAATTTTTCCTCTCATTCCTCCCCCGGCATCGGTTTTAGCGCTTGATTTGCCAATTCCCGGGAAAATCTGCTCAAAATTTTTTTTATCGATCTTTTTTATCAGAATCGCTTGGGTGTCTGAATTAGGATCGGCGGTATAAACCCCATCCACATCGGTAGCAAAAAAGACCCTAGCTGCTTTTAGTTTTTTGGCTAAATAGCAAACAATAGCATCTCCGGAACAAACCGAACCGTTGAGGGCCGAGTCTAAAACCACATTACCGTAAAGAACGGGAATAAAATTTTTTTGCAACAGCTCCTTAATAATCTTCGTTTCAAAAGTTTTTATCTTACCATTCACTTGGGTAATTACGGCACTTGGCTGAACGGGAAAAACCGGTAAATCTTTTTCTAAAAAATTCTCCAGTAAAATTTTATTAAGAGTCAGGTCATCAAGATTATTGCGACAAAATTCTAGATACTGCTTCCGATTAAAGATTCCCTGCCAAAGCTTATACTCTTGGGCCCGTGGATGACCGAAAGAACCCACGCCGTGCACCAGAACTAAAGAAAAGTTATTTTTCTCCTGGGCCAGCTTGATCTCCCGGGCGATCCTTTGGATTTGGGCTATTCTAGCTTTGGGCTGTCCGCTTTTCTTTTCGGTCAGCAGGCTTCCGCCAAGTTTTAAAATATACAATTTTTTCATCTTCTATCTTTCGATCAATCTTTTATTTCTAAAAGCAAAGCCGGAGTTAGTTTTTAAATATTTTTCGAATTGCAAGGCCTTTAATTTAGATGAGAAAGCCGCATAAAAGACAAGATTGCACGGTAAAAGATGTTTTGTTTGAGAAATAGTTCCCTTAGCGTGCTCTTTTACTCTTTCTTTTAAAGCTGCCGAATATCCGATGTAATGAGTCTGATCTCTGAGCTTTAATATATAAACATAATACACAAAATTATTCTATCAAAATAAAAAAGCCCCCCTTCGCTCTGGCGAGCTACGGTAGGGACACTCTCCGCCTATGATTCCCGTGAACTTACTAATTAAAGTGGCTGTGCCACCTCGCAGCTCCTAAGTTTTACCTTAGGAGCGAAGAGTGGAGATGCCGGGTAATGAGCCCGGGTCCGAGAAATTCAAATTGAAAATTTCTACAAGCTTAGTCGAAATTTAAAGTTTCGCCTTAATCTGGTCCTTTCGACTGGAAAATTAAGACTAGCTAACTTTTTATTTGAAAAGCTGACGTCAGCTACTCAACTTTTCTCATCCTGACTAGGTTTACACCTATAAGGCCTCATCAGGAAAAAACCCTATAAATGCCGTTTTACGCCAAAGCGCTTTTAGGCAAAAGCGTAATTCGGAGCTACCGGAGTAAAAACACGCGCGAACGCATTCATCGCTCCTGTAACCTTGCCAACTAATTTGTTGACATTTGTTTTTTTGACCCTGTTTAACGGCTTTTGATCAAAGTCGGCTTGCAGTTTTCAAAGTGCTTCCCCGTCGAATCTTAACATCCCCGTTTAAAATATTTTATATTTATTTTCTTCGTAATTCTCGTTCAAGTTCCCGATCGATATCTTTTCTTCTCAACTCTTCCCGTTTGTCTGACTGTTTTTTACCTTTGGCCAAAGCTATTTCGAGCTTGATTAAACCGTGCTTAGTATAGCATGTCAGAGGCACGATTGTCAAATTACTCTGGGCCATTTTTGTCCTCAGCGCTAATATCTGTTTTTTGTGTAAAAGCAGTTTACGGGTTCGGGCCAAATCATAATCCTGCGATTGAGCATAACTGGGTGCATAGATTTTGGCATTAACCAAATAAATCTCGCTCCCGACTACTTTTACAAAACTTCCCGTCAAGTCCAGGTGCTCCCCTTTTACCGCCTTCACCTCCGGACCGGTCAAGTTTATCCCCGCCTCAAATTTCTCTAAAATCTGAAAGTCGTGAATGACACGTCGGTTTACAATACGCATAGGTAGGATTTTACTAGAAAGTTACTTAATGTCTAGGCCGTAAATTTTACTTCCCCCCAAAAGAAAGATCTTCTTCTCCTCTTCGGAAGCGGCTATATCGCCTACCGGCCCAATGTCTCCCAATTCATATTGAAACTGATAAACGCCGCTTTTATCTAAAACTATAAGTTTTCGCTGATTAGAAGCCCAAAGATAAAGTTTATTATTTTCTTCATTGGTGAAAAAGGCGCCGGGATTACCCAGACTCTCAATACCCGAAATAGAAAAGCTCTCAGGATTTCCAAGGGAAAATTTAACAATTTCCGCTCCCGATAAAACCCAAACGGAGCTATCAACGGCCAAGCCCAGGGCTTCAGAAAAATCGGGCGTAATTTCTGCCTTAAGATAATTCCGGCCGGACGTAAAACCGCTGTCTCCTTGAGCATACTTCCAAATCCGACCATTTTTGTCTAAAATATACAGACTTGAACCGTAAGCGGACAAAAACTGGGTTTCCCCCCAATCATTTTCTTTATTAATTACCCGCTGGCTGCTTTGATTTTTAGCGTTGATTTCCACCACTCCCTCTTCGCCCAAAACATAAACTTTATCTCCCAAAATCGCTAAAGACTTCTCCCCGGTCAAGTTCTTTATTCCCAGTGTTTTAACCGCTTTTGTTTTAATAGAAAGAAAATAAACTAAATGATTTTTAATATCTAAAATCGCCATTTTATCAGCCGCAATGGCCAACTTTTTTCCCTGACTGCCTTCTTTAACTAAAGTTGTATCCCAAAAAACGGAAGGCTCAGGGATTTTATAAAGGCGCGAGGCGGTTACCAAATCTTCATTAATTTTCTTCTCAAGTTCCTCAATTTTTTTCTTTTGTCCGGAATTCCAGGTGTCTACCGCGTTAATCTCCTCCATCCCCCTTAAAGCCTGAGAAAGCTGTTCCTTAGCCAAGGCATCATTTAGGCCAAGTAAACCCTTACCATCCTCATACTTCTGATTGACTGATTGATAGAGCTCATTAAATTGCGCAGATTGCTCATCCTGGCGTTTTTTAACGGCACCCAAAACAATACTTATAATGAGTAAAACAATAATGAGCAAGGCTACCGTCAAAAGAGTTTTTTTAGACCGTTCTTCACCCGACCCCGCAAGATACAACGGTCGCTTAGATTTTGGTATCCTCGATTTTAAAAAATTTAGAAAAACAGAGAGGTTAAAATAATTATTTTTAGACCTTTCTTCTCCATGTTCTTCTGTAACCACCGTCGTCGTCATTTTTTCCTCCACCCTTGTCTCTTCTTCCCAAACCTGATCTTCCTGGTTTTTTGCAAATTTTAAAATTAAGGCGGCACAATCGCCATTTTCCTCTGCTTTCAAAATCAACGAGGCTAATCTTTCTGCAATCTCCTCAGGAGAGTGATGATCCAGATTTTGAACCAAGTCTTCAGAAATAACCTGAAAAAAATGGTTCGTCCCCAAAATAACAATATCCTCATCGTTTAGAAATCCCGAAGTCTTTCCTTCCCCATTTAAAACCTCCACCATTTTTTCTCCCCGCTTTAAAAAGGCCTGGCCGCCAAAAGATACCAAATAAAGAGCGTTTCTGACCGTCAATCCTAAAATTAAGGATAAGTTTTTTTCCGGGGGAACTTTTTCTTTTAACTTTTGCCCGAGCAGAGCAAGCTCGGCAAGGTTCTCTTTTTGAAAATGATCTTCTTGCGTTAAAAAGGCGATCAGCTCTTTTCCCAGCGTTGAATTTTCATCGCCACCGGAGAGACTTAAAACAATTTGTAAATTGACCAAAGTCAGGGCTTGAGACCAGCTCTCATCCTGAGAGTTCCCCACGATTTTGGCCTTTTGTGTAGAAAAGGCATTAGCTCGCATTTTTTAAAGGAATATTATGGCTAATATAAAAACACCAATTGCTGCAAGGAGATTAAACAATGCCAAAAGGTTAAGAAAAGGAGAAAAGGAAACCTCATCTAAAACCTTCGTCATCAGCTGCGTCTGCCGGAGAATAACTATTGATAAAATTATGTAGAAAAAAATAAAGGTTAAGAGGAAAATATTTGCCCCCAGGGAAACCGTAAAAATTGATAAAATACTAGAAAGGTCCTGTAAGTTCATGGTTTATTTTTACCCAGCTCCTCTAATATTTCGCCAATCTTATCGCTGACCATGGCCGGCTTTGGTACGGCCAAAAAATCAAAGTTAGGTTCGGTCCCCGCGGTTTGAATAAAAACATCACCGTAGTTGAAAATATGCCGAACAACGCCTCCCATTTTAAAAGTCACAGCCTGTATCTTATCAAGCTGTGCAGAGGAAACTTCTTTATAAAGCAGGTTATGAAAATCGATATCGACGAGTCTTTCGTTAGTTACCAGATGGACGTTAAAATACCATATTAAAAAATTGATCAGAAGATAGCCAAAGGTAACAAGATACCAAAAAATTCTTGCAATCCAAATTGTAGAAGATGAAATATCAAAATTTATGCCTAAAAAAACATTTACGAGCGTTAAGATTGCGGGAACCAAAAACATAAATATCCCGAAGGTAATCCAGGGAACGTTAGTAACCCAATGTCGGCGCAAAAGAATCAGAACCTCCTCATCAGGATCCTGGTTTTTGAAACAAACACCCTTAGGATGCAACATGAAGGCAGACAATGGAGGGGTGGAGGCAAAGTTGTTGACCGGTTTTTTTTCTAATGGTTTTTCTTCTTCCGTCTCTTTTGACAAAGATGGGGGCTGAGCAACAAAAATATCTGGCATTTTATATTCACTATTTATGCTCTTAACATTTTAACACTTTTCCCAAGACCCGTCATTTATTCCTTAACTGGAGGTTACCGCCGAACAAAAATTACGGCTATCTTATCCTCATAAACTTTTTCCCAGGCGGAGCTAATCTTTAAATATTGTGCCAGTGGAGAATCAACAGGTATTAAAAACGATTTAATCTGCCAAAAATTTATAATCTCTTCAAAACCTATTCTCGTATGAATTATCTCATCATGATCATTTAAAATGATGTGTTTGTCCTTTTTCCAACCGGACATTCGGCCGTCAATAAAAGTTTTGTTTTCCGGTAGTTGCCAGATTAAATACCCTCCCCAGCTGTAATAATTAAAGGTCTCTTTTTGTGGATAATCCTTAAGATATTCAACAGCCCGATAGGGAAAATTCCCGGCCAGAGCTAAATTTTCAATGTCTCTTGTGTCCTTATGAATTTGAGGGAAAAATTGAAAAGCGTAGGTTAACGAAAAAATGAGAAAGAAAAGTATTAAGATTAATTTCTTATCCGGAACTCTGATTTTTCCCCAATTAATCCTAGCCAGTTCCTCAGCTAAAAGCGGGGTGGCCAGAAGTGCGAAAACCGAAACATGGCGAACGGCTGCTAAAGCAAAAAAATAAAAAGTCGAAAGCAAAAAAAGTTGTGTCTGATTGACTCTCATTCGTATTAAATAAGCCAATATTGCTAAGGTTAAAACAAAAGTAAAAAAAAGCAGCCCAACCTCGCTGTGAGAATCAGGTGCTGTCCATTCAACAATCTGGTTTTTGATAACAGCTGAGGAGGCATCGTTTAAAACTGACCGCCAAAGACCCAGTCCATATGGATTTATAAGAGTCGCAAGTATTGAAAGGAGGTTAGACAAAGCAAGGGATCTTAATTGCCGGAAGGAAAGTTGAGGAGAGGTAAATTTCGTCCCGGAGAAAAATCTTTTCCATAAAAGCCGGCCAAATTCTCCCAGCCAAAACGTCCAGATTAAAATAAGGCCTAAGATAAATCCGGCGTGAGAATTGACCCAAAAAATAAAAATCAGGGGTAAAAGGAAAATTAAACGCGAATTGGGTTTTCGCCAAAATTGATGAAGAATGATTACTACCAATCCGAAAAGTGCCAGGGAAATAGTTTGTGGCCGCAAGCCAAAAATCGACCCGGAGACAATCGCACTTATAAAAGCAGCTGATGCAGTTGCCCAAATATTTACCGGCTTAATCCTTGCCCAAAATCCCACCGCCAAAAAGGTCGCCGCAGAGATGGTGGCAAAAACCAAGACCGGCAGAAAAAATCCAGTCTTGGAAACCAGTAAAAAAATTAAAACCTCGGATAACCAATAAGAATCAGCCCAGCGATAACCCTCGAAAGTAAAAGAAAACCGATCTTCATAAGGGATTTGGCCGGTTTTAAAAATCTCTTCTCCATATCTTAAATGCCAGAAAAAATCCGGATCAGTCGGAGCCTTGATCCCAAGAAAAAAAATGGCTAAAAAAGCAAGAATGATAATAATCTTCTTCATTGTGTTTTAAACCGCCTCTTTCACATTCCCTTCAGAAATTGAAGTAGCAGCAACTCCAACAAGAAGTGCTAAGTAAAGGATGTTTCTTAAGATTCCGCTTGAGACAGCCAGGGGCTCTAAGGCAATCAACTCTGTATAGCGGGCCAGATTTAGCATTGTTATAAAAAGAATAAGACACCAGAGACTGCCCAAAACGACCATTCTTGTCTTAGTAAGATAAAGAAAAAACCAAAGAGTAAATGGCCAAGACCAAATCAGGTATTGAGGGGAAAATGTCCGGCTAAAGCTGACAGTGATTAAAATTGCAATTAAAACAGCCTTAATGAGTAAAAATTCTTTTTCCCTAACGTCCTTTATTATTTTTGTTCGGCGGTAAAACCAAAAAAATAGCCAAGCAAAAGCAGTCAACCATAAAATTAAAAAGGCTGAGGTTAAACCCCCATCCCAATTTGAACCCACGTTCCATGAGGCAAAAGCGCCAAAGGTCTCCACTGGCTTTCCCAAAAGAAAGCCGGCAAATAAAAAACTCGCCGGAACGCTTTCGATCTGAATCGTCCGGTCGAAATTATATTCCAAGCTATCCAATAAACCCTTTCCACCCCCAAAAGCGATATAGGGTAAGAGTACGATGAAACTAGTTAAAAAGAACACTGAGAGGCCCTTCAGGGCCCTCACTTTTTCCTTTTTTTGCCAAAACTCGATTAAGAAAAAAGGTAGAAAAATCGCCGGAAAAATTTTAGTAACTGCACCTAGGGCCAAATAAAATTCTCCCAGTAAAAAACCTTTCCTTAAAAATATATTGAGAGCGACCAAAGTTAGGATTGTTGGAAACAAATCAAAACGCATTAAAGATAGGGGCAGTATGAGGATACTTGATAAAATAAGGATAACTAACCAGATTTTTTCTTTTCCAGCCTTTTCCCATTCTCTAATCAAAAAGGAGAGTCCAAAAAGAAAAAAAATCATTACAAGCGATGAAAAAGCTACAAAATAAGGAATCAGCTGTGTTGTCAAAAGTCTGGGAGTTAAAAAGAACAAAAAAGCACCAGGAAGATAATTAACGAAATAGTCTTTATAAGGAGCCTGACCCTCAAAGAATTTATTTGCTAAGTTGAAATAATGTGCTACGTCCAGTGAAAAAAAATCCATTACTTTTTCTCAATATTAAAGAAGGCAAAGCCGCTTTGAGGAATAGACATTCTGCCGGGGGCTCTTAAGTTAAACGCTTTTTTAAAATCAGCGCCGGATAAAACGACACCATTAATAGTTACCTGATTGGTATTACCGGTACCTTGAACCACACCGACGCTGGAGGCGGAAGAAATACCCCCATATTTACCCGCCACAGAGCGCAACTCGTCCATGCTGTAGGGATCTCCACCCCAACAAGAAGAAACCGGAGTGATACGGGATATCTCATCACCACTACCTTTGACCAACACTAAGGCCGCGTTAACAATATCGGCCATCTCAACGCCATTAAGCCAAGGGTTTGAACGCCCGCATTTATCGCTGTTAACACTATAGCCTTGAGTATACCAAGCCTTATAGATCCAAGGAGAACCGCCTACTTTATCGTAAGATTTATCTACAAAATTAGAGCCTCCGCCCCCATCTGTGGTATCCCAACCCATGGTAGTTGTATAACCTCCGTGGGTGGAAGCATAATAAGTAATTACATCTTCAATCACTTGACCCCTAGTAGCATTAACCGCATCTTTCCATGCCTGGGGTGGATTATCGGACTTGGATTTGGAAAAGACCTGACAGGCTTCAGACGTACAAATCTCCTTACCTTCCTGCTTATAACGGTAAGCATAAGTTCTGGCTGCCACGGCCTGAACTTTCAGCGCTTCCGGATGCCAAGTAGAAGGCATCTCTGCAATACCATATAAATATTTTTCTTCAAAATTCATTGATCCCATTCCAGAAACTTTAATATCTCCTCCTGTGTCTTTACTGACCGGCTCTTTTCCGTAATAGGCTTTAAGGATGGCTTTATAATCCTGACCGTTCATTGCTCTACCCCTGGCCCCATATTGGCTCATACCTTTTCTGTGAGTATAAGCTCCAAAAGAAAAAACTGCGAAAGAGCCGGAAGGAGCGGCCTCCCTAAAACCTTTAATCGAAGCGTTGTAATCATCGGCTAGTTCACTATCTCCAATACTGGCGATAAATTGACCTGATCGGGCGGACAAGATTTCTTGCTGTCGCTGAGTGATACCGACGATATCCTGTGATAGTTGAGACTGATAATCTTTGGCTCCTTCGATTTCTTTGCGGAAAAAAGCGGCTTGTTTATCGGTTTCTTCCTTGACCTTGGCCAAGGTAATTTTTTCTGATTCCAGATTCTTCTTTTTGTCCTCCAAATCCTTAATTTCCAAGGCGGTCTTAATGATTAACTGTTTATCCTGATCGGTTAAGGTTTTTTGATAAGCAAGCTCATGGGTTAAATCAGCAGCTGTGTTTTGAGCAAAAAGCATTAAAAGGGGGAAGTTGTAATGGCTGCGGATATAAAAACGGCGGGCTCTTTTACCCAGAATTTCTTCCTGACCCACTAGATTCGCTTCTCCTTCCTTAATTTTTTTCTCTTTGTTAATCAAATCCGCTTCAATCTGCCCTACTCTCCCCTGAATATTTTTTAGTTGAATTTCCAGCTTACTCAAGCTACCCTCTAAAGGTCTGGTAGCATCAATCGACATCTGACGGGCCCGCTCACATTTAGCCAAAAGATCATTAATCTGATCAAGATCCATGCTGGAGACTTTAGAAGTATCGCAATCATCTGCCAAAACAATCGTTGGCCAAAAGACAACAGAGACTATAACCGCGGGAATTAAAAGGAGTAGCTTAAATTTCATTGGGCAAAGAACCTATCGCCCATTTTAACAAAAATCTGGCCCTCTTGCAAAAGAAAAAAAGGTACGCTATGCTGGAAATTAATGGAGAAGCTTAAATTAAAACTATTTATCCTTTGCTTATCCTTTTTGTTTTTATTTGCTTTCTTCGTAGCCAAAAGCCCAGGGCTTATTTTGGCTCAAAACTGTTCAATCACCCCTTCCGCACCCGTCTCTTTGGAGCAAGGCGATTATTTTGTGCTTAACGCTTCCGGATTTAGTTCTTACGCAACCGTTTCTGTTGGTCTTAAAAAGGCTCTCGCAATCAGTGACCCTTATTCTATCTTCTATACGACAAGAGCTGACGGAAACGGCCTAATAGAAAATAGAACTATACGGATCCCTACGGACAAACCGACCGGTATTTATTTTTTAACACTGGAAGAAAGCTACAATAAAGGTTGCTCGATTTCGGAAGTCACCGTTGCGAAAGCCGGTTCAATAGGCGGAGGACCCGCCGGCCCTGGCTTTCAGCCTGCTACATGTGCTGGCGGCGGCATTGAAACCGCTATTGGTTGTATCCCAACATCGGCCACCGGTTTTGCCAGTTTTTTTCTCAAATACATTATCGGTATTGCTGGCGCCATAGCACTTTTTCTTTTTTTCGTCGCCGGCTTTCAAATCCTCACTTCATCCGGCAACCCGGAAAAACTACAAGGCGCCAAACAACTTTTAACCGCCGCTGTCGTTGGTCTTTTGTTTTTGATTTTTGCAGTTGTCATTTTAGATTTTTTCAATATAAAAATCTTCGGTGGTATACCGGGAATACCAATACAACTTTTTCGCCCGGAATAATCATTCAGGACTATGCCAATTTTTTTATTTTTAAATCTGGCGCCTAAAGCCTTTGCGCAAGGACAAATCAATGTTCCTTATAACATCCCTCGTAGCTGGACGACCATCGAAACCGGAATTATCCCCGGTATAATTAAGCTTCTTCTGGTTGTTTCCTTTATTGTAGCCTTAATCTTTCTTTTACTGGGCGGGATCTCTTGGATCACTTCAGGCGGCAACAAAGAAGGCGTCGGGAAAGCAAAAGCCAGAGTTACTTACGCAATTTTAGGCCTTATCCTGGCTTTACTCTCTTTCTTTATAGTTTATACACTAACCCGGATGTTCGGGGTCAGACCCGAATCCATAGGTTTTTAAAAACTTGACAAGGGTAAAGAATTTAGACTATGCTAAATTTAACTGCACAAACTTCACATAGCGAGAGGAGGTGAAAAATGAAAACAAAAATTAAAATTGGCCTTGGTGCAATTTCGGGGACAGCAGCTCTATTAACAAGCGCTGGCATAGCCTTTGCGCAACCAATCCTAAATGCGCCACCAGGATTTGGAAATTTACAAAACATTAATTTCAACTCAGCTATTCCGGGCATCATTAGGTTGTTATTGGTAGTTGCCTTTATCGTAGCCTTCGTCTTTTTAATCATTGGCGGAATCCGATGGATTCTCTCTGGTGGAGATAAGGCCGCGGCTGAGTCAGCCAGAGGAACTTTAACAGCAGCTGTTATCGGCTTGATCATTGTCTTGGCAGCCTGGTTAATCATCTCTGTCATCGAGCAGCTTTTTGGTATCTCTATTATTAGTAGTACGAATGTCGTTATCCCTGGCCTGTATCAATAGCGGGATATAGTTATTTCGGTTTAAGAAATTTTGATTAAGTATTAACTGAAAGGAATTATGACCTTCCGTCTTGACGGAAGGTCTTTGGTTTAGTAAGGTAAAAATATGAGGATCCTCTCTAAATTTTTCTTGTTCTCTTTTTTTTATTTCATTCTTTTGATTTTCTCTACTCGCTCCAGTTTGGCCCAAAATGATTGCATATATAATGATATTGCCGGATTGCCTGGTGAACAGGTGCTAACGCTAGGATGTTTAGAAAATTATATCCAGAGTATAATCAAAGTCCTTTTTGTCATCGCTCCAGTTGTGTGTCTCTTTTTTTTACTCTGGGGAGGAATTAAATTTATTACTTCCAGTGGAGACCCGAAGAATGTGGAAGTGGCAAAAAAAACCATGACCTATGCTATTTTAGGTTTAGTTATAATCTTCTCTGCTTATCTTATCCTCAGTGCCATTAAAACAATGACCGGAGTGGATTTGATAGGTGCTTTTAAAATTGTCTATCCCTAAAATGTTCAGGCTCTGCTCATTTTTTTTCCTTATTTTAATTAGTCTTCTCCTCCTCCCTGGTACTATCCAAGCTGCTGGTAACGATTGTACTTTACCAGAAACCGGACCTTTGACCCCTATACCAATTGAAGGACCAATGGCGCGCGTTGTTTTTCAGGGAAATAGTAGTTTACCTTACGAAGACCCTCCGCCTGGAGGCAGCTGTGCGAGCGGAAAAGGCCAGTGGGTTACTGTAAATTGGCAAATGGATTTTAAAATTGAAGATCTTGAGTCGGTCTTTGCCAAATATAATTCAGACTATCTGGAAGGAGATTTTCAAGATACAAGTGGTAACCATCAACAAACAGATTTTTTTAATTTAAACTCTAGCCAATGGAATAATTATAATGGCCCTGCTCAAAAATTAACTCCCAAAATTATTTTCAATCAAGATTTTGGTGAAACCAGTGGTCTAAAACTAAAATATGTGCAGTATATTTTAGACAAGTCTACTCGCAACGATGCCAAGTTTACCTACACAGATGTTTATGGTAATGGTCCAGCCCTAACTATTAAACAGCTTTATGATAAGTATTGTTCTTCTAATCCAAACTGTTATTACCCACCGACCGAAAAATCAAGTGCGGCAGAAAAAGAACTCTGGGCAAATACCTGGGGTCGATACTGGGATAAGATTCCGATTGCCGCCAACGATAAAGCTACTGGAAAGCTTGGGGCCGCTGGTCGCGCGCTGGATGATTGGGGAAATCCAAAAGCACCATCTGAGGTAAGCTGCCCTGCCCCTCGTTATGATCTCACAATTCCGGAGTATTTTCGAACTAATCGTGTCTCAGCTGGACTTAATCAATTGTTACTTCCCAAGGTCGCCCAATCCCCTCTTTCGAATAATTCCCAAGATAACTCATTAGCCAACAACGAATCTTCCAGTTGTAGTCTACATACATCATCAGCTCCGGCTTTAAAGCCATTTAAAAACCAGCCAGTTTTGCTTGCTGCTACTCAAACAAATTTTTCTCCGGCCGGTGACGTCTTAGACATGACAACCATTATTAATGAAGATCATAGCGGTTGTCATCTTACACCTCCCGCTGATCAGGGAGATGGGGACCAATTTTGCATGCCTGACAGAATCAGTATTATCTCGAATAATACAAACAGTCGGGTTTTTGTTTGTGCTAATTCCTCGACTACTTCTCTCTGCCCTGGGCCGCCGAGCGGCTCTTGCACGCCGGGAGAGTTTTACACACAATGTCTTGAAGGTTGCCCGTCGGGCGGGATTGAAGAAGTCTGGCAGTGCACCGCTGACGGCGAATGGGGAAGACCACCGGGATACACCTCACAATTAAATCCAGCCTGTTGTGGCTATACATGTTCAAGTTCCACGACCTACACCCCGGGCCAAAAAACAGTTGATATCCCTATTGACATGACGGTTTTTGTCCCCTATTTGAAATCCATTTGGAATAAAAGTACCAGCGATTTAGAAAATAAGAAAACTGGTTTCTGGGGTTTTTTCACCCCGGCAGTTGAAACCGGAGTCATTTTAAACCAAGTTCAATACGAAAAACATGGCGAGACTCCAAATCTTGACTACGAAAGTCTTGGCGGAAATGCAACATTCGTTCCTCCCACAGAAACAGTTGCCTATCCTGATTTTATTGCCGGGGTGAAAAATGCCGGCGATTGGGTCAGAAGATCTCTCTGGCCATCTCAATAATGAGACGCAACATTTAAACTTGACAATTAGACTTATTTTTTGTACCGTTGAAAGGTAAAATGAAAATCCTGCCGAGAATTTTTGTTATTTTTTCCTTTTTTTTGGCTTTAAGCATAACTGTTTTTATTGCCACCCCGGTACGCGCCCAACTCCTCCAGCAGGAAAACCAAACTATACTCGATCCTTCTTCGCAGGGACCGGGTTTTGATGATAAAGCTTTTAACCTTAATCAGATGGCTGGCACGGTCGACAGCCTCAACTACTTATTGACAGGCCAGTCAGAAGCCCACCCGGAACTTCTTGATCTTGGTAACAGCGGAGCAATCGGAGCAGTCGGCACTCTAATCAGCAAACTCTATGTACCACCTGCCTCCACAGCTGACTATATAGCCTACCTTAAACAAAACGTGGGTCTGGCTACTCCTGCTTATGCTCAGGGAACCGGTTTTAAAGGTTTATCCTATCTTCTCCCCATTTGGGCTGCCTTTCGTAATGCCGCCTATTTTGTTTTCATTCTTATTTTTATGGTTGTCGGAATAATGATTATGCTCCGGATCAAAATATCTCCCCAGGCTGTCGTTTCGATTCAAACTGCTTTGCCGCGACTTTTAATTACCCTTGTTCTAATTACCCTCTCCTATGCCATCGCCGGACTATTAATCGATTTAATGTACGTTATTATTTACCTTATACTTAATCTTTTTAAGAGTGTCCCCGGAATTAATTTTGACGGTTTTGACCAATTTTCAGGAGCAAATGTTTTTGGCTACTGGTCATCCGTGTCGAACTTGGGTTTTGAGAGCATAAATAAACCAGCCGAAGGAATTAGTAAGTTTGTTGAGGAAATCACCGGAAACCTGTTTATTCTTTCTGGTTTTCTCAGCACAGGCGCTCGAGGAATTGCCACCGCTGTTTTTGCAGTTGCCATTCTTTGGGCTCTATTCCGACTTCTCTTTATACTCATTAAAGCTTACGTTTGGGTCTTGGTAATGATTATTTTTGCCCCTTTCCAGCTTCTATTAGGTGCCTTACCCGGGGGAAGTAGTCTCGGTATTTCCGGTTGGGTCAGAGGTATTTTTGCTAATTTGATGGTCTTTCCTACCACAATTGCAATGTTTGCTTTAGCCTCTACCCTTATCCAGCTAACTAAAGCTGGGCAACCGGGGGCCACTGGCTGGGTAGCTCCCTTAATCGGCGGCAATAGTCCGGCCATTGTCCAAGCTTTAATCGCTCTAGGAATAATCCTGCTTACTCCCGCTGTTGCCCAGATGATGACTGATGCCATCAAGCCTCCTCCCTTCCCCTATGGCGCTGCGATTGGCCAAGCCTTGGGTGCGGGCCCGGCAATGGGAACAGGAATAGCCAGAAGAGCAGGAATGGCGGCAAGTTATGAAATGGGCCCAGGCGGACAATCACGACAGGTGCAATGGCGGGCTCTATTCCGATAAATATACTTAATATAATCAGGTTCTCGCGAGATCTTTAGTAGCTGTCCTAGAAAATTCCATTAAAGCAATCAGTATGGCAAGAGGCCCAAAAGTGCGCGCCAGATCCATTGTATAGTGCCAACGGGTTGCCCCGACTCTCTTTCTTAACTCTTCAAGCTCACTATAACCAATCATTCCAGCTCCTTCCAAAGCCTTGGTAAATTTCCATTTGTCTGTTTCATCCCAGCCCAAAGCCTCGTTCCCAAAGGCGGTCTTAGCGTAAGACGATTTAATCTGCTCACCCCAGGATAAACCGGCAAGCCCGCCCATGGGCACACCACGCGCGGCAAGAAATCCCAAGGCTGTCCCCGCACCCAAAGGAAGCCTCGCCCACCAGTCCTTACCGTAAAATTTCATAATACCCTCCGCCAGCTCCGAAATCACGCGTCTGGCTTTAGTTTCATCATAACCGGAGATGCTCTCGTAAACTTCTCTTAAATCCTCCATTATCTGCTCCGGCTTTTTATAAGAATCCATTTTGCGTAGAATTTTTATAGTTCCGGCAACGGCCTTACTTTCAGCACCAAAATCCCGCAATGTGCGGGCAATTGCTGTGGGTCCTCCCTCAACATAGCGGTATTGATCGTGCGGAACGTCTTCAGAACCAAAAACAAAGGGCCAATCATCGCGTCCGATTTTTTCCGCCAGGCGCGTGAGTGGCTCTCGTGGTTTTCTTTCTCCATCCAAGAAAACATTTTTTATAGCATCAGCAAGCCTTTGAGCATTTGCTTTTCTTTGCCCTGTTGCATCCGCGAGAAAAGGTTGTTCAAAATCAAGTCGAGCGTCGTTGAAGCTAAATCGTCCTCCGGTACCATCTTGAACGGCTTTTTCCTGAAGGAGAGTTAAATCCTTCTCCGCCTGGTTAAAATGTTTGGCCAGTTCTTCTAATCGCTGTAGTCTAGCCGACTGCTCAAAACCTGTAAAGGTGTCTTTCTTTACTTTTAGATCTTTAAGTTCTTGGGGCGAAAAACCAAAAAGTTGCTGGATAATTTGGTCGTGTGCTTCTTGCAAATCCAAATCCGGCATTTGACGGAAAAGTTTTAAAGGCTGGATCTCGGCAATTTTTCTCAGAATTCCCATCATCTCTTGTGTTTTTTTCTGTTGGTCCTCAGGTAAGCCCTTCTCTTTCTTAACATCGCTCCTTAATCGCTCTAGTCTCACTCCAGTGCCTAACCATTCCCAATCATTACCGTTTCTATCAAGATGAGTAGTCGCAACTTTAGCCCGCCAGCCGGTGTGGGAAAAAATACTTCCGCTTTCATAAGGGTTAACCTGCTGAATATAACGTTCCCCCAAATATGATGCCTCGCCATTAACAATTCCGTGTGAGCCTTCGGGGGCGTCCTTAAATTCAATCAGCTCTTTTTGAGACCAACCAAAACCTCCAGGACCAGTCTTAAAACCCAAAATTGCCAGTCTTTCCATCCCAATGCCAAATTTACCAATAAGATGACGGAAGGGAACCAGGTCTCTGACAATATCCTGACCATAAAGACTCGGCAGGCCTTGGGCTTTTTCGGGAAGTTTTACCTGACCCAAGATCTCAATGGTTCTCATTGTTACAATTCCCATTCCTCGAGCCAATGATAAGGCACGCTTTTTTTCCCAGTCTTGTAAGTGCTCTATTGGCCAACCATTCGGCCCTTTTAAAAGCCCCGCCCTGATCGCATCATCAAAATACTCCTGAGCTAAGCTCTCAACCCTTCCTTCTCTCCCTGTTACCCCATGAGCATTAGGATCAACTGCAACTTCAACAGCCGGTAAATACCCTCTGTTTTCATCGATCACCTTTCGCAAGGCCTGCTCATAAACATGGGCAGCTAAAGTAACTCCGGTCGTTCGATAGGCAGCATCAGCCATATCCGAAGTAAAGTTTTGAAAAAATCCGACAAATTTTTCACTATTAACATTTGCTAAAAGAGAATAATTGGCATTATGCAAAATTTCCCGGAGATCTTTTTCGTGACTATATTTGGTTATTAGTCTTTCGTATTTTTCACGATTTTCCCGAGACGCATCCTCTAAAGCCTCGGTAAAAGTGGTAATAAATTCGTTATACTCAATTTCTCCAGCAGTTCCAAACGCTTCTCGAAATTCTTCTTTGGGCTTGGCATCGACCCGAATAAACATTCGGTTAAAAAGTCTATCTGCCTCAATCCTGCCAGCCAGGATCAATCTTTTTTCAGGATTCGTCAGCCTGCGTTCTCCATAAATGCCTCTCCTTCTTACGCTTCCTTCCTCTTCATCTTCATCTATTTGATTAAGCGCCTCTACCCCCTCCGGCCCTTTTCGCGCCGCCATCGCTTCTCTCCTCTGTTCCCTTTGCTCCTCGGTTAGTTTATCTTCCATGTGAGGAAAAAATTCCTGGGGTGGGGGCGGAAAGCTACCTCTAACTTTGTCAAATGCCTCGGCAATTGTCAGTTTTTCGCCGATTGCTTGAGAACCTGTCTGCTGGCTTGGTTTAGAACCACCGGGGGTTTTTAACGCAGGGCTTGTTAATTTAGGAATTTCGCCTTGACTTTCGTCCATAGAGTTACCTCGCCTTTCACTATATAGGGTTTGAGGCCGAATTGTCAATTTGGTCCCTTCATTTTGACCCTGATATGGTCCCCTTAAAAACTCGTTGCTCATGGCCTCAGTCTAGCCCGTGAGGCGCATTCTGGCTTGATATTTACATTACAATCAGCTAACGACATTGCTACAGTTAGCTGATTTATGATTTAATATTTATAATTTATAAATGAATCAAGTCCAAAAACAGGAAGAGTTGGAGAAGCGACTCAAAGAATTTACTCTAAGAGTTCTTAAGCTAATCAAAAGCTTGCCGAGAACGGAAGAAAATATTATCTACGGTCGACAGGTTATTCGTTCGTCATCCTCAATTGGCGCCAACTATGCAGAAGCTACCTGCGCTCATACAAATGCAGATTTTTCGCACGACTTAAATAAGTGTCGCAAAGAATCGAAGGAAACTATCTATTGGCTGGAGTTAATTTTTGGAACTAACCCATCGCTTCAAACGCGTATGCTCCCATTGATTGATGAAGGCCGACAAATTTTTAAGATTTTTATGAGTTCCGTAAAAACAGCCAAAGAGCGGCAAAAATGATAAAATATCAATTTGATAGATGTTAGATAATAGATCTATAGATAATATGGAGTCCGTTCGCTTCGAGTCCCTCTACCCTGGAAACAGCCGGGAGGAAGAAATTAAGAAAATTCTGGGGTATGTCCGGGCCGGCCTTTCATGTCAGGCGATCGGTGTTCCCGGCGTCGGCCGAGCCAATCTTTTGGGGCTTTTAGCTTTCAATAGAAACGTGCGTATTAAACACTTAGGCGAGCGGCAAAAAGATTTTCATTTTGTTTATTTAAATTTCGCCGAGGCCGGTCAAGCCGGTCTTCACGAGGTCAACAAATTTATTTTTCTTAACCTTCTTGAGTCTTTAGGCGAAAGAAAATATCAGGAAACACTTGAAAAAATTCAGAATCTTTTTAAAGAAGCCCTTTCTCTTAACGATCCTTTAATTCTTTGGCAAAATCTCAAAAAAGCCGTAGATATCATCGCCAATCAGGAAGGGCTTTCCCTTGTTTTGTTATTTGACCGCTTTGAGGAATATTTTAAAAATGCTACAAGCGAGTTTTTCCTTAACTTAAGGACTCTACGGTCTTTGGCAAAATACCGTTTCGCGGTCATTTTTTCTCTGACGCGGCCCCTGGAAAAAAGTCTTGACGGTTGGGTTTATAAAGAATTTTATGAATTCTTCGTCGGACATACTGTTTATATTCCCCTGCACGATGACCCGGGAATGAATTTTCGCCTCGCTTATCTTGAAAAAACATCCGGGGAGAAACTAGAAACGAAAATTAAGGAGAGTGTGCTGGTTTTAACTGGCGGGCATGGGAAGCTAACTAAGGTTGCCATCGAAACCCTTCTCCGGCAAAAGAAAGTTGATAATCTTTCAGAGTTTTTGCTTTCCCAACCTCCAGTTCAGGGAGCTCTTTTTGAGATATTATCCGCACTTACTTCGCAGGAACAAGAAGTTTTAACCAAAATCGCGCAAGGACAACCGGTGCCCGAGGATGAAACTTTAAGTTTTTTGAGCGATCTTGACCTTATTAAAAAAACCGGAAGTAAATTTTTAATCACTATCCCGCTCCTGGCCAATCATTTTCAAAACTACATCAAGCCTGAGGAAAAAATTTATTTTCAGGTTGAAACTAACGAGATTTTAAAAGGGGGCGAGGTTATCTCCAGTGGTCTTTCTCCCCAGGAATTTCGACTTTTAAAGTTTCTTTTACAAAACCCCGACCGCGTCTGCGAGCGAGGAGAAATTATCGATGCTGTTTGGCCGGGAACGACCAATCAGGGGGTTTCTGATGAGGCCATTGACCAGATGATTTTTCGTTTGCGGAAAAAAACTGAGGCTGATCCTAAAAATCCCCAGCATCTGCAGACAATTAAAGGTCGCGGTTTTCGGTTTAGCCCCTAATCTAAAATCCTCTTGACAAGAAAGACTCTTTTTTGATACGGTAGCTTATAGGGTATGCCAATCCAAGCACCTATATCAGCCACTACTGCCGCTGCCGGCGAATTTAAAGACACTACTGCCGCTTACCGTAAAACCGGGCCGGTAGAAAAATATCCCCCCTCACCTGCTTACCTGAAAACAGCAGTTTTAAATGGTCTCGCTCCTATTGCTCCCCGGGTGAATGAACTTACTCGTGAAGGGAAAATGGTAACGACGACTGCGCTTAGGGCCGCCGAAGTTGCCGCCAAAGCCCAAAGGGGAGAGAATCTATCACCCACCGAAATCGCCCAGGCTTTAATTGCCACTCGCGAAGCGCTTGATGCTGGTTTGGCCGATCCCAACTCCCCTTTTTATCAGCAGGATACCGCTTTGCGGACACAGCGGGAGAATGAACTAAAAGCATTACACGATGAGCTTAATGGGTTTTTAACCCAAGAGACCCGCAGGCCGGAGGATATGCAGAGGGTTGACCGTCTATGGGGAATTCCGGGCATCAGGATCACTCGGACCTGGCAGGCAGTGGATACAGAGCGTCCCTTAACGACCATCGAGATTAACGAATCATCAAGACAATCGCGTATTACGGAAAGTTACGAAAATGTCCGCGACCGAATAATAAAGGAGCGCTTCGGCGGGCGGCCCTTTGCTGCACTTAATCCTGCCGAAAAAAGACAGGTTGTTAGTAATACCAGTGAGGAATTGTCCCGACAATTTGATGACGGACGCGTTCAGGCTCTTCTTGAACAAGTTCGGCAGGGCCCATCAGAAGATCTCATCGCGGATGCCTTGGAACACGGCACTGATGCCGAAAAACGTTTAGCCCGGCGGGCTCAAAAAATAGAGGATGATCGAGAGGCAATACTTAAAAAAGCGCCGCTTCTTAATAAAATTAAAAAAATGGATGAATTCCAACGCTTTTTAGGCGTTGATGATACCACTCTTTCCCAAACTGAAATCGCTGATGCGATGATTAAAAAACTTGGAGTCTTTGATGAGCGTGAGATTGCCAGATTAAAAAGCGATCCCGACCGGGCCTTTAAACGATTCTATCAAGAGGCCGATATCATGGGCACGACCACTTTTGTTGGCGAATTACTTCGTGGCAAGCTTGAATCTTTTGCTGAAAATCGCGGCGTTGAGCCAAAACCCGAAGAACGAATTGCTGGACAGGCGCCGGAAAAACTAAGTCGCGAGGCTTTAATTGGTCTTACTCCGAGTGCAACCGCCATGCGGCTGGTTGATAATTGGGGCGAAAGAACACCGGTCGGCGATCCGGTAGCCTACCTTAAGGGGCAGGGAGTCCCGGAAGATCAGGCTAAAAAGATGGTTGAAGATGCAGAAAAACTTGTCATAAAAAATGCAGATGGCTCCTATTCAATTGATCACGACAAGCTTGGTGAATGGCACGATGAGGACCTAGTAACCCTGGGCTTAAGAGGAACTTTAGATCTTACCGACCCGGCCGTGATTATCGATTTAAGAACTAAAATGGATGCTGCTCTCACCTCTCGCTTCCCAGATGCCCACCTAAGAGGCGCCGAGCTTGACAAAAGAATTGCAAATATCAAGGATCTGGCCAGGATTTACAATGCCACGCTCCCTCCAGATGAAATTAAAAAAATCGTTCATAAATGGGACAGATACTCCCTGGCACTGCTTACCTTATTAATTCCCTTGCTTATGGGTAGAGTTGTAAATCAACTGGAGCCACATGAGCAGCGGACATTCCAAAATATGTTTGCTTAAAAACTATGGCCTTAACACTTAATCAACTTATCCAATTAGCTAATCTTTCTGAAGATGTCAAAAAAGACGCTCTGGCCAATCTTGATAAAATGAATGAGGAGCAAAAATTGCGCCTGTCACAGATTTGCTGGGAAAATATTGCCTCCAGCTGTGAAAACGAGATGAAATCCGAATACGAGAAGACACTGGAAGAGATGGCCGAAGGCCAAGAGCACTCTCCTGAGGATTTTAAATTGATTGAAGAGAAAGTTATCACCTCCCTGCTGGCTAAAATTGAGGGCTTGGAAACTCAACAGGCGGTAACCGACGTTAAGGAAGAGATTCAACAGCATCTTAACCCGTCTCCATAATTTACATCTCACCCACTCCCGATTATCTTTGACCTACTTTGATAATCTTGCAATAGTTTTTTTCACGCAATACAATATTTACATCTAAATTGATATGGAGCAACATCCTGTCCCGCAAAATGTCACCAGCTTCCAGTTCCGGTTAATCGGCGACATGACAATTAAACAGTTTGGGTTGTTGGCCGCCGGATGTGTACTGGCCTACGTTTTTTGGCAGCTTCCCTTCCCACAGATAATTCGTATTTTTATCTCTGGACTTTTCTTTTTTTTGGGTTTTGCTTTTGCTTTTCTTCCCTTTGAAGATCGCCCTTTACACCGCTGGTTGATGGCTTTTTTAAAATCGGTCTATTCCCCCACTCAATTTGTTTATCAAAAAACTCAAAGGGTTCCTCTTTACCTGTCTCCGGATTTTCCGGCCATAACGCATAAAGCAATCCCAACGCTGCAGATCCGGGAAAGCCGGCAAAAGCTGGAGGAATATCTAAAAACTCTGCCGAAAAATTTGCCGACAGCGCTCGATGCCCAAGAAGAAGATCATCTTAAAAAAATTGCCGCCGTTGCGGCTACGATTGGCTCTCTCCCCTCAACTCCATTGAATCCTCAACAGTCTTCCGCTTCGCCCAAAAGAGGTTTAAAACCCCTTCTCCCTCAAAAGGAAACCCCTTTCCCAACATTTAAACCCAAGCCGGCGATGGAAAAATCAACTCCTCCGGGGAAGAAACTTGTTTTTAGTGAAAGCGGGCGCTTAATGTTTGAAGAGGAGAAAAAAGAAATCGCAACCATCGCCCCGCCAGGATCGAAAATCGCTGACCGAAACCAAATTCTCGTTGAAGAAATTAAGGGGCTGAAACGAGAGCTGGAAGAGCTAAAAAATAAGCCTCCAACCTCTGCCGCCACCCCTACTGAGGTTCTTTCTTATGAAGAACGTTTAAATTCTTTAGAACAGCGGCTGGAAGAAGCCGAAAGGGAGAAAGAGGGCCTTATTGCCGAGATGATCAAATTAGAACAGCAAATGAAGGTTAGACCTAAAGGGGTAATCCCCGAAGAAGTTTTGGAAGCGCAAGGAAAAAATGTCCGCATCGTTACTCCTCAGGCGGCGAAGAAAGTTGGTCTACCAAGGCTTACAAGCACTCCTAATGTTATTACCGGGATTGTTCAGGGACGCGACAATAGTTTCCTAGCCAATATTTTAGTTGACATTAAAGACCAGAGCGTGAATTCCGTCCGGGCTTTTAAAACTAATAAATTGGGTCAATTTGTTTCCGCTACCCCCCTCGAAAATGGCACTTATACGCTGGAGCTTGAAGATCCTCAAAACCAGTTTACTTTTGATATAATAGAGGTGAAGCTTGAGGGTCAAGTTTTGGCTCCCTTAGTTATTTACGCAAAGAGCCAAACAGATGTTAACCGGGAGCAAATTAGAGACTCTCTTTTTGGAGTAAAAAATTAATTAAATAATATGGCAATTCCTGCCCAAGCTACTATTCGTGCCTCAACTCAAGAATTTCTCGAGATTGAGGACATCAAAGATGACTTAGTCCTTTTGCGTGATGGCTCTTGCGCTCTAATTTTGGAGGTTTCGGCTATTAATTTCGGTCTCCTTTCGGAAGAAGAACAGGATGCCATGATCTACGCTTATGCCTCCCTGTTAAATTCTCTTTCTTTTCCTATCCAAATTGTCGTTATCTCCAAGCGAAAAGACGTATCTGCTTACTTACATCTCTTACAGATACAGGAGGAACGAACGACAGAAGAAAGGGTTCGCGAGCAAATCCGTAAATATCGTGATTTTATCGAGCAGACAGTCCGCAAAAGCAACGTTTTGGATAAAAACTTTTATTTGGTTCTTCCTTTTTCGGCGATTGAATTGGGTGTGAAAGGAGCTGGTCGCTCGTTATTCGGCAAAGGAGGACTTCCTTTTCCGAAAGAATACATTTTGGAGCGCGCCAAAACCGCTCTTTTGCCAAAAAAGGATCATCTTGTCCGTCAGCTAAACCGGATTGGGCTTAAAGCCTTTCAGCTTAATACCCAGACTCTTCTTGAGCTTTTTTACGATCTTTATAACCAGGTGTTGGGAGAACAGATGGCCCAGGCCCAAGACTATGAAAAACCACTGGTTGAGGCCCGATTTGAAATGCCGCTTCCGCCTCAACCCTCCCCACCCACAGGGCCTGAGAAAGAAGAAGGAGAAAAAACAGAATGAAATTAAATTTACCGTTTTCAAAAAAAGAGGCCAAAGCAACCCCAGCCCCTATTTCTTCGCAATTGGAAACATTTACCAAGGGCCTTGTTTCAGTCAAAGACATTCTTGCGCCGGGCGCAATCGAGGTAGATTTTACCTCCCTTAAAATTGGCCCCTCCTATTATCGCAGTCTCTTCACGGCCGCCTACCCGCGCTATGTGTCTGCCAACTGGCTTTCTCCTTTAATTTCCTTTGATCATACTCTGCGTGTCAGTATGTTTATTTATCCGGTAGAGTCGAAGGCGATTTTGGATGAACTGCGCAGAAAAGTTGCCGAGATGGAAGCCACCATTGAACTTGATATTAAGCAAGGACGAGTGGTTGATCCCGCGGTCCAAGTGGCCCTAGATGATGCCCTTACCCTTCAATCACAGTTGGCTAAAGGAGCCGAGCATTTTTTCCAATTTGGGCTCTATGTCACCATTCCAGCGGAAACCCAAGACAAACTGGAGGAAGTATCTAAAGAGGTTATTTCCACGCTTGGTTCATTAATGATTGTCGCCAAACCCGCCAGTCTCCAAATGGAAGAAGGCTTTAAAACCACCCTTCCTATTGGGACTGACACTTTAATGATCACCCGAAACATGGACACAACCTCTTTGGCGACCACTTTTCCTTTTACCTCCTCCGATCTTTCAGCCAACGAGGGGATTCTTTACGGAATTAATGAACACAACGACTCCCTAGTCATTTTTGATCGCTTCTCAATGGAAAATGCCAATGAAGTTGTTTTGGGAAAATCAGGTGGCGGCAAAAGCTATTTGATAAAACTTGAGGCTTTACGGTCTTTAATGTTTGGCGCCGAGATTTTAATTATTGATCCCGAAGCAGAATACCGCCAAGTAGCCGAAGCTTTAGGGGGTGAGTTTATCGACTTCTCTTTCTCCGCCCCGGATAAAATCAATCCGTTTGATCTTTCTGGAGTCTATGAGGAAGGAGAAAATGAGCTCGGTCTGAAAATTCTCTCTCTTCATTCTTTGATGCGCCTTATCATGGGGCAATTAACGCCAAAAGAAGACGCCATTTTGGACCGCGCTCTGATCACAACTTATAAACAAAAAGGCATCACTCCCGACCCAAGAACCCAAAAAAAGGAACCTCCGCTGATGGAAGACCTTTACAAGGTTCTCCTTGGGATGGAGGAGCCGGAGGCCAAAGGACTGGCTGAAAGGCTGGAAAAATTTATCAAGGGGTCGCTCGCCGGAATCTTTTCCCAAGCCTCAACTGTGGACATCAAGAACAATTTAACCGTCTTTTGCATCAAGGACCTGGAAGAAGAGCTGCGCCCGATCGCGATGTTTATTATCCTGGACTTTGTCTGGACGCGAGTTAAAAAAAGCCTGAAGAAAAGGATTTTGATTGTTGATGAGGCATGGTATTTAATGCAATATCCGGACTCAGCCAGCTTTCTATACGGGATCGCCAAACGCGCCAGAAAATATTTTTTGGGTCTCACCACCATTACTCAGGACGTTAATGACTTCCTTTCTTCAGATTTTGGTAAAGCCATTATCACCAACTCCTCGATTCAAATTCTTTTAAAACAATCAACGGCGGCAATTGATAAGCTGGCCGAGACATTCTATCTTTCACAGGGAGAAAAACATTTGCTTCTGGCCGCCGATGTGGGAGAGGGATTATTTTTTGCCGGGTCCTCGCACGCGGCTATAAGAATAATTGCGGCTCCTTTCGAACATGAACTGGTTACTTCAAAACCCGAAGATATTTTAAGAAGGGAGAAGGCGCACGCGTCTGCGCCAAAGTCGCAGGAAAAAACACCGCCCTACAGTCAGGATACCTCAAATCAACCCCCTGCCCCATTTGCTGATCTTTTTAAACCGGAAGGCGGAGATAAAGTATAGGAAGAATGCCTATGCGCCCAGACCGACTGGATTTTTTAAAAAAAGTTGCCCGCCATTTTCAAGAGAACCCGGGGACTACCCATTACTATGGTGTTTCTAAAGAAATCTGTTTCTCTGTTTTAAGTCTCCATTTTTCCACTCCGAAAGATATTTTAGACCCTACGGATCCGCGCTTTCTTAGTAAAGCCCAAGAAAAAATTAGTCAGTTTGAGGAAAATTTAAAACAAGGTTCAGAGGAAATCACCCAGCAAAAGAAGGAGGAAGCCGCCTATTTTAAAGCTCTTCGTCTGACTCGAGAGCGAGAAGGAAACCCAAATATTGCCGAGCCTCACATCAATGATCCGGAGGAAAGCAAACGTCTATTTGAGGAGGCTACGGAAGAACTGGAAAGAAAAAAGGCACAAAGCCAAACCGCTACTCAAACCCCTCTTTTATCAAAAGAGCTTGATCAAACTACCCAAGACTGGCAGGAAGAGGTGGAAAAAAGGGATCCGGCGACTCCTCTTTGGCAGAAGGCAAGGATTGGCAATCGTTTTGCCGGAAGACTTGAAAAGCAATCCTTAATATCCTGGGGAAAGATTAAACCGGATTTAGGCAAAAAAATTGGCTATTTCCTTAAGAGAGCAAAATTTTTAAGAATCCTCGGTGGCGTTTTCACCCCGATAACTACCGCCCTAATTTCCTTTGCACTAGTTAAAAAAGCCATTAAGTATTTCGGCGGGGCTATTTATGCTCTCTATTCTTTCTTTTCAGCCTTGGGGGTTTGGGCCCTAGCCGGAGCCATCGTTGGCAGTGTTGTTGGTGGAATTGCCGGCGGCATCGGCGGAGCTCTCTTAGGCTTTAAACTTGGTCTTTTAATCGGCGCCCCTCTTTTGGCAATCCCAGTGGTTGGCTGGATCTTATATGGCATCACCGTAGCAATCACAACTATTAGCGGCTTTATCATTGGCGCCTTGGGCGGAGCGGCAATCGGAACAGCAGTAGGAGGAGCCATTGGCTATGCAGCAGAACACTGGCTTTGGCAACCGGCCCAAAATCTTTGGACCGGAGCCGGGAGTCTTTCGGGCGGAGCCGGAAACTTTTTTGCCGGGCTTTGGAGCGGTTTTTGGACCGGAGCCGGCAACTTTTTAAGCAGTGCCTTTTCCTGGGCAAGCGGAGCAATTGGAGCCACAAGTAATTTTATTGGTGGCCTCTTTAGCCAACTGTCGGGAATCTCAATAGCCCAGGCGGCTACAGTCCCTGTTTTTGGCACCGTCGGAATAGCAGCCGGAGGAACTTTTATTGTTGGCACTACCATTGTGGGGACGGCCTTTATGCGACAACCAGCGCCGGTCGCTATCCCCCCCCTTCCGTCAGAATATTTTTCCTTAACAAAAAGTGCCGCTCCCTCATTTCTACAGAATTCCGACGTGGAAGGCGGCAAAGACATCTCCTATACTATTACTCTAACGGCAACAAAAACCAATCTTACAAACGTTCGCGTAACAGAACAAACAACTAAGACGTCCGGAGGAGGAGCCTCGGAAATTACCATAGACAAAAATGGATCCCCAATCGGCCCGTGGGTTTTCCCCCAGATTAGTCAGGGACAAGCCGAAACTATTACCTATCAAATTCATGCCGACTCTTCTTTTAAGGACTCCACAGTCACTAACGTGGTTACGGCCCTGGCAGACATCCCCTCTGAAGGCCGAGTAGATGAAAAAGGCGTTGCCGCATTTACAATCTATATCAGCGACACGTCGCTTGCCGGATCCTGCGGGATCTGCAATCTCCCTGGCGGCTTTCCTCTTGGAAACTCCAGCCTGGCCCTTCAACAGCTTTTAGTCGACGCCGGGAATGCTTACGACGTCCCTGCTCCGGTCTTAGCCGGGATAATGTATTGGGAGGGGAGACAAATTTTCGGTTATCCAGATGGGGAAGTCGTTAGATATTCCCTCCCTGGGGCCCAAGACCCGACAAACTGCACGCCCAACGGGTGTGGGGCAAGAGGCCCCATGCAATTCTTAAATGATGGAGTCGCTACTGACTGCGGATCGTATACCGGGAGGCTTATGCCGGACACCTGGGGCGGGTATGCCGATGCCGTTAATATAACCGGTGAAGGCCGCTCTCCAAATGTTTGCAATATTAAAGATGCTGTTTTTGCGGCGGCAAAAATGCTCAGAACCCGATCTGGAGCCGCTGCCGGCTGCGGGTGGACGATTGAGAATGTTTATGCGGCTGGCTCAGCGTATTATGGAAGTTGTTCTGGAAGCAATGCTTTTTATTGTGATGCCGTTTGGCAGCACTATCAGACATATCAATGCCCTTAATTAATTTAACTAACTTCAGAGAAAAGAAAAGGCTTTTAGCTGGCATTTTTGTAGGCCTGGCGCTCCTTTTCTCTATCGGGATATTTCTCTTCTCGCCAGAGAAGGGATCAAAAATCCCCCCAGCCGACGAAGATCGCGGTTTTTCTGTAGAGAAAATTGTCTATAGTAAGGATAAACAGGGGTTTTTGGTCCGACTAAAAACCGCTGATTCCCCAGAGATACAAAAGAACATTAAGGAGTGGTTTTCAAAAAAAGGACTGAACCCGCCGGCAAGCGAAGTTATAATCTTGTCTGTGGAGGACCAGCGTCTTCTTGAGAAAATCGCTGCCTCCCTTCCCTTTGTCTCTCCCGATTTTGAAATCAGCTACTCTCCGCGGGTAAACACTTTCCTTATCGCCCTCAGTCCGCCGTTTGACAAAAACCGGCAAAAGGCTCTTTCGTGGCTTAAGGAGAGGGGGTTAACAGATTTTAATAAAGTCAATGTCAATATCGGAGAGCGTCTTCCCCACGGCTCTGTAGGAATCCCCGCGCCTTTTTAAGGGGCTTCCTGCCCCTGAACTCGGACCGGCATGATAATGTGAAGATAAGAACTATCTTTAGAGAGACGAAAAACGCCGGGAGCCAAGGGCCCCGCCATTTCAAAAACCAGCTCTTTTTCGGAAACCGCCCCTAAAAAATCCAGCAGATAACGGTAGTTAAAAGCAATTTCCCCGTTCTCTCCCTCTTTCTTAATAGGGATCTCCGACCTGTTTGTGCCAACCTGAGGGCTGTTGGCGGAGATTACCGCGCGGTCATCCTTTATCTCCCACTTAACAATGTTTGAGGCGTCGCGCGCAAAAACAGAGGTTATTTTAACGGCCTTTAGCAGGTCTTCTTTTTCAAAATAGATTCTTGCGGAATAACCCTGGGGAATAATTTTCTCAAAACTCGGGAACTTCTCGCCGATTAGCCTGGTGTAGATCTCCGCAGAGTCCGTAGAAAAAACCGCTTGCCCCCCCTCTTTGTTAACAGCCACCGACAGCGTTTTTTTCTCTTTCCTCGCATCGAGAAAGACATGTAGAACTTCCGCCAAAGATTTTGCGGAAATAACGATCTCGTCAAAAACCCATTCTTCATCTGAGGGAGATTCTTTTAACGAGAGCCTGTACCCGTCTGTTGACGCAAGAGCAATCCCTTTTTTGCCCTTGCTTATCTGTACCCCCGTTAGAACCGGCCTTCCCTCGTCTTGCGCCGCGGAAAAAATTACCTGAGAAATCCCATTCAAAAAAGACTCCATCTCTAGAGAAAAATTTTTTTCTTTTTGAAAACTCGGAAAGGCGGGGAACTCCCCGGCGGCCAACCCATTAAGGGTTATTTCATGAGGGCCACAAGAGATTTTTAAGATATTATCGCTTGCTTCAAGAGTTATTTTTTCAGCCGGGAAGCTAGAGACCAATTCAGAAAAGGCTCTGGCAGGAAGAAGTAATGTCCCTTGTTTTTCTATTTTTGCTCCAAGCCAAAAACTTATTCCCGTTTCTAAATTTGTTGCCGAAAGCTTTAGTCTTTCTTTATCGGTTGTTAAAAGAATATTCTCTAAGGCAGGTAGCTGCCCCTTGGTTGTTGTTATTCTTCCTACAATCGAAAGAGCCTTGCATAGGTTCTCTTGTAAACAAGATAGTCTCATTTATCCCCTTTCCTTTCAAAAGACCTTTTTAATCTTATCGCGTATCTTTTATCTTTTCAATACATTAGCATTAGTAGTAGGTCTTGTGAAAAAGTGTAAGAATTTTGTAAGAAGACGGTTGGAGCAGGGTAAAAAAAGATCTTTTCGTGTGGAAAAGGAGGCTGGAGAAATGGGGACAAAAATGGGGATAAAAACTAAAAAGATGTTGATAAGTGGAAAAGGCCCCTTTTTTATCCTTTCGTCCCCACTGTTGTAAAAAGAAATCCCCATCTTCTTCACAAAATTCTAGCTTAAGCGACTGGCCGCTTGTTTAATGACTAAAATGTCTTGGCGAATTTTTTCGGACTCGGGCAGAAGCTTAGTGATCTTTTCGATACCGTGTAAAATAGTGGTGTGGTCTCTTCCTCCGCAGATTTCTCCAATCTCTTCTAGTGTTAGGCCAAGCTCCGTTCGCAGTAAATAATACAAAATCTGCCGCGGAAGGGCGATGGGGCGGTCGCGCTTTGGCCCCTTTATTTGATTGATGCGAAGCCCATAATGCGAGGCCACTCCCTCGACGATTTCTTTAAAAGAAACGTTTTGGAAAAACCTCTTTTCTTCTTTTTCATCAGTTCCCAAAAGGTGGCGGACAACTTCGGGAGTAAGGGGGGTTTTTCTGGTTTGGATTTCGGTTGTAAGGCGGCGCAAGAAGCCCTCCAGCCTTCTGGTGTCTTCAATATTGGCAGCGATTAGCTGAGCTACGTCCATAGGTAGAGGAAGGCTCAATGATGTAGCTTTGATCAAAAGAATGGCTGTTCGCAGTTCGAAGTCGGGCGACTGAATATCGATAATTAATCCCCCCTCGAAACGCGAGCGCAATCTCTCCTCCAGGCGGTTAATTTCTGACGGTGGCTTATCAGACGTTAAAATAATCTGCGCACCTTCCCGATAAAGAATGTTAAAGGTGTGAAAAAACTCTTCCTGGACGGTGGTTTTACCGGCTATAAATTGAATGTCGTCGATCAAAAGCGCTTGGACGGAGCGATATTTTCCCTTAAAAATCTTTGTATTCTTTTCTCTAATCGCCTCAATAATCTCATTTGTAAATTCTTCGCCCAGGCAATAAATAATTTTTGTGTTGGGATTTCGGCTCAAAAGAGTATGGCCAACAGCCTGCATCAGATGGGTTTTCCCAACCCCCACTCCTCCGTAGAAGAAAAGAGGGTTATAGGAGGTTCCGGGTTTTTCGGCCACCGCTTGTGCCGCGGCAAAAGCCATGTGGTTTGAAGAGGAGACAGCAAAATTCTTAAAAGTCATTCCCGGATGCAGATGCGCCTTGCGGGCTGCCGTCTCAATTCCCGGCTCTTGTTCCTCGACCGCGAAGAGCGGGCCGAGGGGGCCATGATCTGCCTTGCTGGTTTTTGTCGAAACGACAAAAACCAAGCTGTTGTTATTTTTAGTTAAGCGATCAACGCTTGTTTTTAAAAGACTGTAATAGCGGGTTTCAATGAGGGTTCTTAGATATGCTGAGGAACAAGAAATGGTTGCCACATTGCTTTCTATGCTTTCCAGCGAAGTATCTTTAAAAAAAGTTTGAAACGTTCCTTTTGTGAGGGTTAATTCAAGTTCCGCCAAAACATTTTGCCAAAGAATATCTTTATCCATTTTTTAAAAGAAAAGTTTTAAGAGGCAGTTTCTAAAAGAATTTAGAAGCGAATTTCATCATAGGTAAGTTATCCACATTTGTCAAGAGTAAAAAACTGTGATAAACTGTGATTTACATTAAAATTTAAAGGGAGAAATATGACCAAGCGGACCTATCAGCCAAAAAAGCTAAAAAGGAAAAGGAAGCATGGTTTTTTAGCCAAGAAGAAAACCCATGCCGGGAGAAAGTTGCTAAAAAGAAGAATTAAAAAAGGAAGAAAAAAACTTACTGTCTAGAATGCTCCACAGGTCTCATCGGCTACCTCTGAAAAACTACTGGATAACAATCAAAAACAAAGGGATAATGTTCTCCGGTCCCCTCTTTGGCCTCATTGTTGCCAAGAGAGACGCTCTGGAGAAGGAAGGACGTGGCGGGAAAGAAGCCGTTTTTGGCTTCATTGTCTCCACCAAGGTTTCTAAGCAGGCAACAGCCCGGAACCGGGCCAGACGGTTGCTTCGTGAAGCTGCGCGATCATTTCTCCCCAATATGTCTTCAGGGATGGCGGTAGTTGTTTTGGCGAAGCAAGCCTTGTTGGGCAAGGATCTTCCGACGGTAAAGACGGAAATGGAAAGGCTTTTAAAGAAAGCAGGGATTCTAACCGGATTTTAAACAATGAAAACAGCTGGTTTGTTTTTAATACGATTTTACAAACGTAATTTATCGGGCAAGACGTCTTTGTCTGGGCCGTTAAGTTTAGTGGGCCATAGTTGCCGCTTCTCCCCCACTTGCTCCGAATATATGTATTCCGCAATCACAAAATATGGTATAATCAAAGGCATTGGTTTAGGGCTAAAACGCATTATTCGTTGTCACCCATTTTCTCACGGAGGCTTTGATCCCATTCCATGACCGACCCATCATTTTGGAACCAAATTTTTATCTGGCCGATTTTAAACGTTTTGATTGCGTTAACAAAAGGCTTTGATTTTTTAGGCCTGGCTGGGAGTTTAGGCTGGGCGATTATCTCCTTGACTGTCCTGATTCGCTTGATTCTTTATCCCCTAACGGACGCTCAGTTAAAATCAACTAAAAAAATGCAGGAGCTTAAGCCCCATCTCGATTCTCTCAAAGAAAAGCATGGAAAAGACCGGCAAAAACTAGCCGCCGCACAGATGCAGCTTTATAAAGAGCATGGAGTAAATCCTGCTGCCGGATGTCTACCTCTTCTTTTATCAATGCCAATTTTAATCTCTTTATATCAGGTTTTTTGGAAGGTTTTAAGTAACGGAAACTTAAAAGAAATTACCGAGCAGATTAATCAAATTGTTTACTTCCCAGCATTAAAAATTCAAGAACTGGATCTTTATTTTTTTGGCGCCAATCTGGCTGAAAAACCTTCAGATTGGCAATCCGTTGGCTGGTGGCTGCTTTTAATCCCGCCGATTACCGCGCTTTTGTACTTGGTCCAGACCAAAACGATGGTTCCGGCCGGAGTCAAGAAGGAAGCCCCTAAAAAAGCGAAGAAGGAAGATATGGAAGACATCATGTCTTCAATGACACAGGGGCCAATGAGTTTTCTTTTCCCCCTGATGTTTGGTTTTTTTGCCTACAGCTTCCCCATCGGACTTTCTTTGTACTGGAATACTTTCACAATTTTAGCTATAATTCAGCAGTATTTTATTTTTAAGATCCCGCCCTGGGTGTTGTTTAGAAAGTAGTTTTAAATATGACAGATGATATTAAAACCATTGTTCAAGAAGAGACAAATAAGCTTTTAGAGCTTTTAAAAGTAACGGCAACATTTGAAGTTGAGGAGTTGGAGGAGGATAGTTTTAAAGTTAAGCTGGAAACTGATGAGGCAGGGATTTTAATTGGCTATCATGGAGAAACACTGGCTTCTTTACAGTTAATCCTGGGGCTAATTATACACAAAAAGACCGACCAGTGGGTTAGAGTTTTGCTTGAGGTTGGTGATTGGCGTCAGCGACGAGAAGAATCTTTAAAAGAAATGGCCTTAAAAATCGCGGATCGAGTCGAGGTTTCCGGCGAAGCAACTCCTCTCCCCCGACTTAATTCAGCTGAACGGCGTTTTATTCACTTAGTCTTAAAAGACCATCCTAAGGTAATGACAGAATCCCAAGGCGAAGGCGAAGAACGCTATCTTATCATCAAACCAAAGTGAGAATGAGGTCTTGGCGCCAAAAAATTTTTTGGCTAATCTTACTTTTCCTTCCCACACAACTCGGCCGCCATTTTTGGCCCGAATGGACCCAGGTTTTAGGCTTACGCATCGACTATTTGTCTCCAACGATCTATCTTACCGATATTTTGATTTTTTTCCTTTTAGTTTTAAGCCTTTCAGAAGCCGGAAGCTTTTTTAAAAAGAATATTAGAAAACCCTGGCTTTTACTGCTTTTCTTATTTTTTCTCTGGTTAAGTTTAGGAATTTTTCAAGCTGCAAATCCATGGGCTGGCATTATGAAATTGCTGAAAATGGGAGAATTTATTTTTTTAGGAGTTTATGTAAGTCGAGCAATAAAAAGCCGCCTGTCTTTACAAAAAATTTTAACTCCCCTCTTTTGCGGGGTAATTTTCGAAGCGATAATAGTCGGCACACAGTTTCTAGAACAGAAATCAATCGGTAGCCTTTTTTGGTTGTTTGGCGAGCGAACCTTTTCCGCCCAAACTCCCGGGATTGCCCAGGCAGAGCTGGCCGGAGAACTTTTCTTACGTCCCTACGGGACATTCTCGCACCCCAATGTCCTAGCGGGATTTCTTGTCGTGGTCTTGGTGCTGGCGGCCTATTTAGGAACGAAAAGTCTTTTAACCCGGCTGACTTTGGCCGCCGGGTTTTTAACCCTTTTTTTATCAATGAGCCGAGTGGCTTGGATCGCCGGATTCTCAATAGGTTTTTATTGGTTAGCAAAGCAAAGTAAATGGTTAATTGTCGCCGGCCTTTTTTTATTTGTTATCAGTTTGGGATTGATGTATGCGCGTTTTGAAACTCTTGTAACCACCGACCGGGAAAGCTGGCAACGACGTAATGATTTAAATCTTGTCGCCGCGGAAATGATTAAGGCACGTCCCCTTTCTGGCGTGGGCTTGGGTAATTTTCTTGTTGAACTGCCCAACTTTTATCCGGACCGTGGGCGGGTGCGTTTTCTCCAGCCGGCACACAATTTGTATTTAATGATTGGGGCTGAAGCCGGGCTTATAACTTTGGCCGCATTCTTAGTATTTATATTTATGACCTACCGGCGCCTTAGACACGCTGGTAATTTGGTCGTAAAACACTCTTTAATAATTGCCCTTTCCGTTATTTTCTTTCTTTCATTTTTTGACCATTATTTTTATACCCTTCAGCAAGGCCAGCTTCTATTCTCCTTGATTTTGGGCTTATCCTGGGCAGAAATTAAAAATTAATGTAAAATTAAACGGTGAGTCTAAAGTTTAAAATTGCCACAAACACTTTTGTTCAAATCCTCGGCCGCTTTATCACTGCCGGTACGACTTTTCTGATCACCATTTTAATCGCGCGAGAGTTCGGTGCCGAAGGATACGGTGAATTTACAAAAATAATGACTTTTGTAGCCTTCTTTTATTTAATTTCCGACTTCGGATTAAATGCCATTGCCGTAAAGCAAATTTCGGAGAACGAGGCGGAGAAAGAAAAGATATTTGCCAACTTTTTAAGTCTGCGTATTTTTTCCTCCGTTATTTTAGTTTTACTCGCAATTTTTATTGCGGCCTTTCTTCCTTATTACCAATCGCAAAACCAGGGTTTTTCCAGTTTTGTCAAATTGGGGATTTTTATTGCCTCTTTTACCATTGTGACCCAAGCGATCTTTACTACCGTAAATATTTTATTCCAAAAAAACCTGCGCTATGATCTCTCGGTTTTATCCGCCTCGACTGGGACTCTTTTCCTTTTACTCTGGACTATAATTTTGATTTCTCTTGGGGCCACTCTTTTTTTGGTCATCGGCGGTTATATTGCCGGGGGTGTGGTTATGGCAACGATGGCGTTATTTTTTGCACGGCGCTTTCTAAAACAACTTTACTTAACGTTTGAGTTAAAAATTTGGAAAAAAATCTTTTGGCAAACTTTACCACTAGGCCTGACGCTGATTTTTAATTTAATCTATTTCCGCGCCGACATGATGATCCTGTCGTTTTTGCGGCCAAACATTGAGGTTGGAATCTACGGCTTGGCGTACAAATTTTTTGAATTTCCGTTGGCGTTTGCAACATTTTTTATGAACAGTACTTACCCGGTAATATTGGCTCGGGTCAAAGACGGCGACTTAAAACCACTAATCAAAAAACTCACGATCTTTTTAATTTCGGCCGCATTTCTTATCACGGTGATTATTTTTGTGGCGGCACCACTTTTAACCTTGATTAAGGCAGAATTTTCTTCTTCGATCCTGGCGCTAAGGGTGCTTTCGCTGTCCCTGCCGGCTTTTTTTCTTTCCTCCCTTTTTATGTGGGTTTTGATTGCCGGGGGTAAACAAAAGCTCTTGGCCATTTTTTATGGCCTCTCAATGCTTATAAATGTAATTTTGAATGTTGTACTAATTCCCCGATATGGCTATCTGGCTGCCGCAGGTATCACCGGCGCTTCGGAATTTCTTGTGTTGGTGCTTACTGGTGCTGGCGTCATTGCTTTTTTAAAAAATTGCCCCCGGCAATAGTTTGATTGTCGGTACAAGAGGTTGTTAGAAGTTATTCTATTTGCTAAACTATGCAGACGATGAATCTTAAAATTTTTTGTGATGGGGGGGCAAGAGGAAATCCCGGGCCGGCGGCTTGGGCATTTATTGCCTATAATGAAAAGAATGAGGTTATCACCCAAAAGAACGAGAAAATCGGTGAGACGACTAATAATGTGGCCGAATATACTGCGGTGGTTAAAGCGCTGGAATGGCTGAAAACACTAACCGGTACCCACTTAATAACTGCCAATTTTTACATTGACTCGCAGCTTGTAGTTTTTCAGCTCAACGGTCTTTTTAAGGTAAAAAGCGCGCACCTTCGGGAATTATTGTTGCAAGCAAAGGCCGCGGAAATTGATGCCAAGGGAGAAATTAATTACCATTACATCCCCCGGGAAAAAAATTTCCAGGCCGATGCCCTAGTCAATCAAGCTTTGGATGCCGATTAGCTATCCCTATTGCGGGAATTAGCCCCTTTTGTATTACTACGATCTCTTGCCTTACTGCGGCATTTTTACGTAAAATAAAGGCTATGGAGAAAACCAGCCATTCGTTTAAAAGCACCCCTTCAGAGGAAGATCTTCCCAGCGTTTTAGTTATCGGTGGCGGAAGTTTTTTTGAGCGACTCCTTTGTCGACACTTACTTGAGAAAAATTGCCGCATTTTTTACGGTCAATTCAAGCGCGGGAAACAGAATCTCGATGAGATTATGGGGAGGTCCAATCTTACCCTTTTGCCCGATCCTTTATCTAAGTCGCTGGATATAATTAAGCAACTTAACTATGTTATTTTTTTCGGGGATTTATCAAGTCTCGAATTAAAAACTTTTACCCCAAAACTACTTGAATTTGCGGCCCAAAAAAGCGCCCGGATTTTATTAATACAGCGGCGGGGAAAAACGGTGGGCGACATGAAGGCCCCGGCGTTCTTGGGCGACTATCGGTTGGTTAGGCTAGGTGATCTTTACGGGCCCGGGATGGATTTTGAGGAGGACACACAAATTGCTGATCTATTTAACGCGACTAAAATGGGCGGAGAGATTGAGATTGCAGGGGAGGGTCTAGACAGTCTTTTTCCATTGTTTATTGCAGACGCCATCGCGGGAGTTATTAAGGTTTTATTAACCCCGGGGATAAAAGGCAAAAACTACGATTTGGCCGGGCAGCCAATAAGTATTCTAGATTTTGTCCACCTCTTACAAAAAAACTCACCCCAAAAGATAAAGATTGAATTTGTTAAACCGGAAAAATCGCGGGAATCGGAAATCCTAAACGGGGAAAAGGCACAACAGGAAATCGGTTGGCAACCGCAGACGCATATCGAGCGGGGAATTGAGGGAACGGTTGGTTCGTTTTCACGCGAGATTCCAACGGTCACGGCGAAAACGGAGGCCCGTGAATTAAAAAGCGATTTGATAAGGTCGGCTACTTCTCCCTCAAAATTTTTTAGAAATCTTTTTCTTGGACTTCTAATACTGCTTGCTCTCTTTTTTCCCGCGTTATCGATTTTTTGGGATGTCGTTTGGGCCAAGCGGGATCTTTCGGGAGTCGAAAAAAACTTCTTTTCCGCCCCATCGTCCAAAATAATTGCCCAAGCCAAAAACGCCCGTTTCCATTTTCAAGCAGGGGGCGAGAAACTTACGGAGATCGCGTGGTTGTTTAAGCTGACTCGTCAGGAGAAAATCCTCGGCCTGTGGCAGGGTCAGTTTGATGCTGGCGAAAATGTTGCCGGCGGTGTTGAAGAGCTTGCTCAAACCCGGGTTATTTTGGAGAAAATCAGTCGGACTTTGATGGGTGAGGAAGCGATCGACTCCATACAGATAAAAGAAGCACAGACAAGACTTCAATCCGCTCAAGATCTTTGGTCCCAAGCCGCCGCCCAGTCGCCTCAAATCGGGGAGAAGCTTGCTAAATATCGACGGGCTGTAAGTATTGGAAAAGGATGGTTTGCAGTTTTACCCCAGTTGATTGGCGCCGAGGAAAAACAAACCTATCTTTTACTTTTACAAAACAATATGGAATTGAGACCAACAGGCGGATTCATCGGTTCCTACGGTCTTTTTACCTTTGAAAAAGGCCGCATGGATTTAAAAATTGAAGACGTTTATACCGCGGATGGACAGTTACGAGGACATGTTGAGCCGCCTGCGCCAATCAAAAAATATCTGGGCGAGATTCATTGGTTTTTGCGAGACTCAAACTGGGATCCGGATTTTCCGCAAAGCGCTCAAAAAGCTCAGTGGTTTCTGGAAAAAGAAATGGGTGTCAAGACCGAAGGTGTAATCGCAATTGATCTAAATTTGGCTCAAAATCTACTCTCGGTTTTGGGGCCGATAAACCTGCCTGACTACCAGGAAACTGTTACGAGCCAGAATCTTTTTGAAATTGCCGAAAGACACGCTCAGGAAAATTTCTTCCCCGGGTCAACCCAAAAAAGAAATTTTTTAAACGATTTGGCTCGACAAATTATTTTGAAAGCTAAAGATCAAAAAACCGAAAACGCCAAGCCCTTAGTACAAGCCTTGACCAAGTCCTTAAATGAGGGCCATCTTTTAATTTATTTCGCTGATTCTCGGATTGAAGATTTGGTTTTACAAAATGGCTGGGATGGGCGAATAGGAGAAACTCCTTGCCGTGGTTTGGATAACTGCCTAGGAGATTATCAGCAGATTGTTGAGGCTAATTTAGGAATGAACAAAATCGGAAACAAAGTTAAAAAGCAAATCGAGGATCAGATAGAAATCGGCGAGGACGGGCAGATCAACCACGACCTGATTCTTAAATACCGAAACGAAAGCGAAGACGTGGTTCTTATGGGCGGAGCTTATAAAAACTATTTACGAGTCTATACCCCCGAGGGGGCAATGCTAAATAGTCTGACAATCGATGGTGTGGCTACCAAAAGCGCTGATATCGCTACCGCTTCCGGGAAGACAATTTTTGGTTTTTACTTCGAAGTGCCCAGTAAAGGAAAAAAAGAAATCGCGGTGAGCTATAATGTTCCTGGAAAAATTTTTCTGCCGGAAAAATTTCAATATAATTTCCTCATTCAAAAACAACCCGGAATTCAAGGCGACCCGGCTTCGCTGGTCTTAGCTTATCCCAATTCTTGGAAAAAAATGGGATCGGCTCCTGCCTTGACGCCACAAGATGACTTAGAGTATAATTCCCGGAAAGGGGATTATACAAGTCCCCCGACGTCGTATAAGGACACGTTATACAAGCTGAAGAACTTATATCTTCTTTCAGCTGATCAAAAAATAAAGGTGGATTTTCAAAAATGAAAAAATATAAACTTCAAGCAGAAAAACGCAAGACTCTGGGTAAAAAAGTTAAAAACTTAAGAAAGCAAGGGGTTTTGCCGGCTAATCTTTACGGAAAAAGCATTAAATCGGAATCCCTGCAACTGCCGGGCTTAGATTTTGAAAAACTTTTCAAAGAAGCCGGGGAGACCGGTTTGGTCGAACTTACATTGGTCGGTGAGGAAAAATCTCGTCCGGTTTTGATCCATAATCTGCAACGCGATCCTATTAGTGGGTTAGTTCTCCACGCCGATTTTTATCAGGTTGACCTTAAAGAAAAAGTTAAAAGCATGGTTCCGATAGAAATTGTTGGCGAGGCGCTGGCCGTTAAAGATAAAAAAGGTGTTTTGCTGCAGACCTTAACTGAAATTGAAATTGAAGCTCTCCCCACTGACTTGCCTGAAAATTTTCAAGTCGACATAACCAATTTAGTCGACGTTGATCAGGAAATTAAAGTTGAAGATCTAAAGGCCCCCGCCGGTGTTGCTATTTTAACAGATGGGACACTGGGGATTTGTAAAATCGGGGCGTTGGTTACCGCCGAGATGGAAGCTGAGATTAAGAAAGAAGAGGAAGAAGCCGCCGCCCAAGCTGCAGAAACAGCCGGAGAAGCGCCAGCCGCCGAAGAGGCCCCAGGGGAGGAGTTTCCCAAAGAAGGCGCTCCAGAAAAAACTAAAGAGTAAAACATGTCTCCTAAAGAGCATTTTACTTCGCTTGAATCTCAGCAAGTCGTTTTGGCTCATCGCTATGTCGATCAAATCAAGCGGCGCAGTGCTGAGCAAGTTGTCGTTTTGCCGCTTAACTATCAACCAAACGATAAGGATAGAGATTGGTTAAAAAGTCGAGTGGACGATGCCCTGACAAGCTCCAAGAAAAATCGGGTTCAACTGGTAGTAGTTACTGAGCAAGAACTTCTCGACGAAAAAAACAAGAGACTTACCTAATAATTTTTTTCATCTCTTTTGCCGGATCAAAGTTGGGATCAATTTCCAAGGCCTTCTCCAAATTTTTCTTTGCTTTCTCATTTTGGTGCAGCTGGAAATAAAGCTGGCTAAGTCTAAGATAGGCGTCCCGGAAGTCGGGATAGTCTCGACTAACTTTTTCCCATTCCTCAGTTGCCGCCGTCGTCTGTTCCGGCTGGTTAATTAAATTCTCCACTCTTAAAAACGCCGTTTGTAATTTATTATCCGTCGGGTTATTGGCAAGGCCAAGGATCAGTTCCCGGCGGGCATTGTCTAAATCAAAAGCCATGAGATATTCTTCCGCAAGATTTAAATGAACCTGCGACTGGCTGTAGCTTTTTAAAACTGCAAGATTTGCTTTTTGGAAAGAAGAGAGAGGAACTAGAAGAGAAAAAAAATTAGAGACAAAAAACCCGGCTACTAAAGCTAAAAACCCACAATTTAAAAGGTTTTTTAAAAAACCTGCGGAAATAATTCGGTTAAAATGCGGGAAAAAAGGAAACGGCATGGACTAATTTTAACAAATTTTAGAAAAGGTGTACAATAAAATAGGATGTCCGTCGAATCTTAGTAAACCTTTAAAATCTCGAGGACTGGTAGATAAAATGATTCTTGGCGGACCAAACCCCGATTCAATCGGGGCAAAGGCGGTGAGAGATTATGGGTTTGACGCCCTTCGAATTTTTCAATATTCCACCATGGCTGCTTTTTATATTGATTGTTTGGTCTCTGGTTTGGAAGGGAATGGCGCTATGGAAGTCCGCCAGACAAAAACAAAAAAACTGGTTTATCGTTATTTTAGTTGTCAATACAGTCGGGATTTTGGAAATAATTTATCTTTGCTGTTTTGCCAAAAAAGCTAAAGCAAAAAACGAGAGCTAAATCAGTGATTTGGATCAAAACGGGGGAAATGCCTAAGTATTTTGGTATTATTTTAATCCTTATTCTTTCTTTGCTCGGTTTTTCACTTTTGGTAAAGGATAGGGGAGGTAAACAAGCTTCTTCGAGGTCGGGGAAAGAGGCGAGAATTATTTCTCCCACGCCTACGTTGACACCTACGAAGTCTTCGTCTTTTTCTCTTTCTGCCCAACGTCAAAAAGCTCAGGTGGCGCGGGTAATTGATGGCGACACCATTGAGCTCTCGGATGGCAACAGAGTGCGCTATATCGGCATTGACACCCCGGAAACAGTTGACCCAAGAAAGAGTATCCAATGTTTTGGTCGGGAAGCATCTAATAAAAATAATGAACTGGTTTTAGGAAAAGATGTTGAGCTGGAAAAAGATATTTCCGAGACCGATAAATATGGGAGACTGCTGCGGTATATCTACATCGACGATCTTTTTATAAATGATTATCTTGTCCGCCAGGGTTTTGCCCACGCCTCATCTTATCCACCGGATATTAAGTATCAAGATCAATTACGGCAGGCCGAACAAGAAGCTAGGGAAAATGGAAGGGGACTATGGTCGGCATGCGGCGGAGGTGGAAAAACGGAAACGATAGGCGAGTGTCAAATTAAAGGCAACATTTCTTCTTCGGGCGAAAAAATTTATCATCTTCCAAGTTGTCCATACTGGTCAAAAACTGTAATTTCTGAAGAAAAAGGGGAGAGGTGGTTTTGTTCGGAGGATGAGGCACTGACTGCCGGCTGGCGCCGCGCCCAAAATTGCCCGTAAATTTACTATTACTTTCGTTTAGTTTTGGGCATCCAGGAACTAAGAATAAGTCGCTCAATTATCTCATCACCACTAACTTTTTCACCTTGGTGGATAAGGCTTTGGACAAAGCCACGTAAACCGGGATGATTAGTAATTTTTGTAGCGTAACCTGGTTTACAGATAGTATTTAGCTCAGCTAACAAATTCTGCTCATAAATTCCTAAAAATTCAAAACCCTCTTTTTCCGCTCGCTTTTTAAATTCATCCGCAAATGAAAGTCGAATCATTTTCTCACCAACAAACAATGGCGACACCGAAAATTTTACATTTGTCGAAGATGATCGCGGTTTTAATTCCTCTTCAAATCGCTGCCCGATTTCTGCTAGCTGGTTAGGATTAAAAGAAATTAGACAAGGATAGAAATATACCACCTCCAGTGCTTCATGTGTATCCTGACGTCCCATAATACCAATCGGAAAACTGCTTCCGAGCTCGGGTTTTAGGTAGCGAGAATTTAATAACCAAGCCCCCAAAGGAATCATAATTGCTGCGCCGGGAGTAGCTTTTTTATCCAAAAGCCACTTTTCGGTATCGCGTAGGGCTTGATTTCCCCATCTTTCTTCAGGCTGGCAATCTAAAATACTTAGATTTTTCTTAAGTCCTCTTTTAAGAAGGAGCGGAAAAGTAAGAGCATGTTTTAATTCACTTAATTCCCCTAAAGGATATTCGACAGCATCTTGAATTTTCCACATTAGAAGCTCAGCCCGGGCATTAAGTTGAGTATACGCATCATTGACCTTTGTTAAAAAATGTTTTCCTCTTTCGCTAGCACTCATTTTATTGTTCCTACTAAAGTGGAAAAAGAACTACCGCGTCTCTTTATGCCTTAGGCCAGTCGGCAGTCATTATGGATTTTTCGTGATGGGGGAGGAGCTGATAAATTTCCTCGGTGATGAAAGGCATAAACGGGTGGAGAAGTTTTAAAGAATTTTCCAACACATACAGCAGGACCGGTTGCGCTTCTTCACGTCTTTTCTTGCTAATCTCCAAATACTTATCGCAAAAATCATGCCAGAAAAAGTCGTATAAAGTGTGAGCCGCCTGCCCAAAACGGAAGTGATCTAAGTCGGCGTTTACCGACTTAATAGTTTTCTCCAATTGCTCAAGGATCCACTGGTCGTCGGGATGATTAGAGGGTCCAGGGGATAGGGGGTAGGGTTTAGGCTGAGAGAGAACGAAACGGGAGGCATTCCAAATTTTATTGCAAAAATTTCTCGCGGCCAAAATTGCTTCCTCAGAAAATTTAATATCTTGAGTTCCAGTATTCATATACATCAAACCAAAGCGGGTTGCGTCAGCGCCATATTTTTCAATTAACTCCAAAGGATCAACGCCCGTCCCCAAAGATTTACTCATTCTTTTTCCTTCCTTGTTAAAAATGGTCGGATGAATATAGACCTGGGAAAAAGGAATCTCTTTGTCCATAAATTCAAGGCTGGAGAAAACCATTCGGGCCACCCAAAGAAAGATAATATCGCGGGCAGTTGATAAAACGGTCGTGGGATAGAAATATTTTAAATCCGCAGTTTCTTTAGGCCAACCTAAAGTGGCGAAAGGCCAAAGGGCAGAAGAAAACCAGGTGTCTAAAGTGTCTGCGTCCTGGATTAAACGACTTCCTCCGCAAGTCGGACATGTCTTTGGTTTTTCGGTAGAAACAATCATTTCCCCACAGCCGTTTTTGACAGCGGAATCTTTAATAGACTTAAATTGATAAGTATAAATTATTGCTGGCGTGCCTTCATTTATCTCCTTTTCCGGGTGATGTCTTTTGAAGGCGGCAATTAGTTGTTGGCGGGTTTGATAAGTGGCACTGTGGGCCGGGTCATCCAATTGAATTTCTCCAACCGTTGTGTGTTCAATATTTGTAATTTTCCCATAGCCAAAAAGTTTTTTAGTCTGGCTATTCTCAAAAGCTACCTCTTGCCCGACTTTTAACAGATGATCACGCAGACGGTAGGTTTTGGTCTTGTCGGCAAAAACCTGCGGTACGACGCTTTCATGAAATCCAAGACGGTAAAGTCCACTTTTTTCCAGTCCACCGCAATGCCAAACGGGGATCTGGATGCCCCACCAAATTTGACGCGAGATACACCAATCCCGAATATTTTTCAGCCAGTCAAGATAGACTTTTTTCCAGCGGGAGGGGACAAATTTAATTTTTCCCTCTACAACAACCTTAATCGCCGGCTTTGCCAAATCAGCCATTTTTAAAAACCACTGTTTTGAAAGCAAGGGTTCCAAGACTCTGCCACAGCGATAGCAAGTGGCGACATTGTGATGGTAGGGCTCGACTTTTTCCAAAATCCCAATTTTTTCCATCTCCTCAATAATCTGTGTTCTTGCCTCGCTTACCTTTAACCCGGCGTATTTACCGGCAAGTTGGGTCATTCGGCCATCAGGCCCAATAACCTGCTTTCTTTCAAGACCATGTTTTTCCCCCAGTTCGAAATCATGGGGGTCATGGGCCGGGGTAACTTTCATTGCACCAGTGCCGAATTTCGTATCAATCGACTCATCAGCAATAACCTTCATTTTGGCCGGGCCCAAGACGGTCTGAATATCGATAGTCTTGTCGATAAATTCTTTATAGCGGGGATCTTTGGGGTTGACGGCGACGGCGGTGTCACCCAATTTGGTTTCTGGGCGGACAGTGGCAATCGTTATTGGCCCATACTTAATGTAGTAAAGTTTTGCCTCTTCCTCTTTATAAACTACTTCAAGGTCGGAAAGGCTTGTTCCACAGCGAGGACACCAGTTGATACAGCGTTCGCCTCGATAGATCCAGCCCTTTTCCCAGTAATGGCGAAAGGCCTCATTAACAGCCTTAAGGTAATTTTCATCCATTGTAAAGCGCTGGCGCGACCAGTCGCAAGAACAACCTAAAGTTTTCAGTTGGTCGGTAATGATATGTCCATACTTTTCTTTCCATTCCCAAACCCTTTCAACAAATTGCTCTTTACCTAGGTCAAAACGACTTTTTCCTTCTTTAGCTAAATTCTTCTCAACCACATTTTGGGTGGCGATACCGGCATGGTCCGTTCCGGGAATCCAAAGAGTCGGGTTGCCCTTCATTCGACTGAGACGGATTAAAATATCCTGGACAGTATTATTAAGGGCGTGGCCCATATGTAATGAGCCGGTAATGTTGGGTGGGGGAATGACAATCACAAAAGGCTTCCCTGTCTTGCCGGCCCGCTTCGCCGTGAGGCGAGCAGGCAGGTTTTTTTGATCAACTTTCGGCTTAAAAAAGCCCTCTTTTTCCCAAAAAGAATACCATTTTTCCTCAGATTGTTTAAAATTGTAAGTTTTATCCATATTTTGACGGCTTCCTAGATCTTTTTGTCAATATTTTTGCCAGCCATTTTCCTTTCGGAAGCTTCTAACTCTTGCTGAGCTAAATCTATTTCGAGTGCGTCTTTTTCCTCTGGAGGGGTAAGCCGCCGCTGAATAAAGTGATCTACGCTCCGACCGACTCGCTCGAGAAAAGGGATTGCCATACGATGAGGATTTTAACATATTTTTAGCGAGACGTCCTCTGCGGGCTATAGAATCATCTAAATTATCTATTGAGACTGGAAGTAAAGATCCGGGTGGGCTTGGATTTTTTTCCAAGGAACAGGTTTATAATTAAAAAAGGCGGCTGAAGCGATGACGACGGCATTATCGGTGCACAATCGGGTCGGAGGCACAAACATTGAAACTGAAGAACCAAAAAACTTAAGAACAGATTTTGACATTTTTTCTCGAAGTCTTTCATTGGCCACAACACCGCCGCCGAGTAAGATTGATTTAACCCGATATTTTTGGGCGGCGCGGATGGTTTTAGTAACTAAAACATCCGTAATGGCCTCTTGAACCTCGTAGGCGAGTGAAGGAATTATTTCACTATAATAATATGTATCATTATAGTGTTTAGCCTTGAGATTATTGACTTCTCTTAAAACAGCGGTTTTTAGTCCACTAAAACTGAAGTCAAAATCATCGGCGTCCATCAATGGGCGCGGCAACTTAATTGTAAGTTTTAAGTTTTTAGTTTTTAGTTTTGTGGCTTCGGCCGCAATTTCCGGTCCGCCGGGATAGGGGAGTTCTAAAAGTCGGGCGATTTTGTCAAAAGCCTCACCGGCCGCGTCATCCCGTGTTCCTCCCAGCCACCGGATTTTACCGTGATTCTTTATTAAAAGGAGGTCGGTATGACCGCCGGAAGCAATCAAAGCGACGGCGGGGAAGCTTGGAGTTTGAGATTCGTCATTGCGAGGAGCCGTAGGCGACGCGGCAATCTTACTATTGAGATTAAGGGATTGCTTCGCCACTTTATGGTCTTGCGATAACAAGGGAGAGACCCAGTTAGCATAAAGATGAGCGAGTAAATGGTTAGCGGGGATAATCGGTTTATTCCAAAGGTAGGCCAATGTTTTGGCTGTTTCCACGCCGACCAAAAGTGAGCCGATGAGTCCTGGGCCAACCGTAACTGCGATGGCGTCTATTTGAGACAGGACATATGGCGCAGAGTTTAGAGTTTCAGGAAGTGCTCCTTTAAGTGCTTGATTGATGACCGGAACAATATATTTGATTTGTTCGCGCGAGGCAACTTCCGGAATAATGCCACCGGTTTTTATATGTAATTCCTGAGAGGAGGCAACAATATTGGATAAAATTTTTGTTCCGTCTTCGACAATCGCCGCCCCGGTTTCATCACAAGAGCTCTCAATTCCTAAGATACGCATTTTTCTCTCCTTAAATTCAGAATTAGATTTCCTTTTCCAAAAGTTGAGCAATCTTGGTAGTGGATTTTGTTCGTAAAACGGGCGTGACAACCAAAATTTGAGCGCCTATTTTTTCCGCCTGCCTTTTTTTAAGATCAAAATGATAATCACCCTCGGTGACGGCAATGAAATGCGGATTGATTGTTTCAACCATCTCAAAATAATTATCGAATCCTCGCATGTCGGGTAGAAGGATCACAAAATCGACATGTTTTAAGGCAGCCAGAATTTTAGCCCGGTCTTTCTGAGAGTTTATCGGGCGGGCGCCTCCTTTACGCCGACGAACATTATGATCGCTTTCTAAGGCGATAAAAAGGATGCCGTCCGCTTTTTTTGCTTCCTCCAGGAATTTAATATGCCCTAAATGAAGAATATCAAAACAACCACCAACCAAGACTATAGTTTTTCCGGCACCCCTTAATTTTTGGCTTATTGTGGTAGCTTTAGTTAGACGGATTATTTTACTCATAAATCCTAAATCCCAATATCGAAATTCGAAACAAATTTAAAACTCAAATTTTAAAAGGCTCAAAAACAATTTTGATTTTTTGGATGTTGGTTATTAAGATTTGTTTAGAATTTAGTGCTCTAAAGTTTCTTATTTTCATTCTTTGGTTCCGCGCAAAAAGACAGATTGCCAAGGTTGATAACGGGAGTTGAATTTTTCAGAAATTAATGTCTCCTCGCCCTTTTTAACCACCCGGGAAAAAGAAACATCTGCCCCCCAGGCTTTCCAGTCGACCTGTTTTAGCTCGCCTTTGGGTAAGGTTGGACCATCCTGGTATAAATCTTCAGGCGGTGGTTTTTGATTTGTAATTTGTGGTGTGGTGATTATGGCCGTTCGGCCGTCATTTTGACCATAAAGTTCAAAGACCAGCGAGGCATCCCGCAGATTAAATACTGACTGGATAAGAAGATAAGAGCCAGTGTCATTTCTAAATTTTAAATCCCAGTTGGGAGCATAAACCGAGGCATCCAAGCCCACTGGCGACCCCTGCTCATAGTAGCCTACTCGATAGGAATGAGGGTGACGTTCAGTAATCGGCAAGCCGGCATTTAAAAGCGCGCGAAAAAGAGTAGTCGAAACCTGGCAAACTCCACCGCCATCGCCTAAGACTGTTCGACCATTTTGAATAACATAGGCTTCTTTATAGCCGGTAAATTTTGAAACATCCCCCAAAGTATTATTGAAAGAGAATTCTTCCCCCGGAGCCACTAAAATTCCGTTTAAGCGGGAAGCAGCCAGTTGAATATTGTGGATTCGGTTAGGGATTGAGCCGACAAAACGCGATGACCCGCTGGCCACAAGTTCCTTAATGCCGAGATTATTGGCATTTTCGGTAGTTACTTTTGGTTCAATTTTTTTTACCGGAAGTTTTAAAACAAACAGCGACGATGAAGTGCCGGTGTTAATAATTTTGAAACTATCAGCGAAATTTTTCTTGGCTTCCTCGATGTCTAGGATTTGTCCGGCCCGGGAGGGACGGAAAGCGGTAACTTTGCCGCTACTGTATTGAAAAAGCCCTTCCTGGGCGGGGATATCAATTTTTTCACCAAGTTTTGATAGCAGCGAGGTGAGCCTTACATCGTTGTAATAATAGGCAGGATTAATATCAAAACCGTTTCTTAAGGCTAAAGTTTTAAAATAAAGATCAGAAAATAAATGGCCTGAACGGCCAAAATAAAAAGCTTGAGCGGCGATTAATTTTTCGTTATATCCCCAATCCAAATCCTGAGCGCTTAAAGTAGAGATAGTGCTTTGGTGACTGAAGGTGAATTGAAAAGAAAGCTCGCTGTTTTTTTGCTTGAAAAAATCTTCCACCTCTTTCGGGGTTTTGCCTCCAAAATCCTTTCCCGAAATTCTAACTCCGGAATAGACCCGGCCGTCAAACTGACGTTCCCAGACGATAATAAAGGTAGTTAGTGTGAAAAAACCGCCGAAGGTGATGCCCAGAGTGAAGAAAAAGATTTTTCTCCAAATTTTAATTTTTTTTCGCCATAATTTCGCTTGCATTTTATTTTTTGTTTGTTATATGATACCATAAATGGCTAATTTTGATCCTAAAACCGGCCCGAGCGATATCTTGCCTGGACAGTCCGCATCTGCTCCAAAAGCAGCAACAGTTCCTCCGGGATTTTCCCCGGTAAAAAATGAAGCTTCAACTCCAGCCAGCAGTTACACGCCCTTAACAAATTTTCATCCCCTTCGGCCTGTATCCCCGCCTGTTTCCTCGTCTCCTACGGGAGAAAGCGCTTCGGTAGAAAACAATCCTCCGGTATCGCCGCCGCCAGGCGTGGTTACCACTTCAGCCTGGAGTTCTTTAAAGAGGTTGTTAATTTTTCTTTTAATTCTTATTTTTTTGGGAGGGCTGGGTTTTGGGATTTGGAAATTTGTTTTGCCCGTCTTGCCGGCCAGCATGAGGCCGGGAGGAGTGAACCTTACTTACTGGGGTCTTTGGGAGGATGAAAAAGTAGTACAGTCAATAATCACTGATTTTGAGAAAAGCCACCGGGGAGTTAAGATTGTTTACAAAAAACAAAGCCCCAAAGAGTATCGCGAAAGACTCCAAGCGGCCTTGGTTCGTAGTGACGGGCCCGATCTTTTCCGGTTCCATAATACTTGGTTGCCAATGCTTAAAACCGGGCTTTCACCGGTTCCTTCAAATGTTTATTCCGCAAATGACTTCCAAAAAATCTTCTATCCGGTTGCAACGAGAGACTTAAAAATGGGTAATAATTATTACGGCATCCCTCTGGAGGTTGATGGCTTGGCGTTATTATATAATGAGGAGATTTTTAAAGAAGCCAGTTTACCACCGCCAGCTAACTGGCTCGATTTGCAAAAAGCTGCTTATCTGTTGACGGTCAAAGATCAACAGGGGCGAATTAAGACTGCCGGTGCGGCTCTGGGTTTGACCGCCAATATTGATGGTTGGAGCGATATTTTAGCGCTAATGCTTCTCCAAAATGGAGTAGATTTAAAAAATCCCCAGGGAAAATTAGCCGAAGACGCTCTTACTTTTTACACTTCTTTTGCTCAAGGCGATAATAAAGTTTGGGATGAAATCCTGCCCGCTTCGACCGAGGCTTTTGCCGCGGGGAAAGTGGCTATGATTTTTGCCCCCTCTTGGCAAATTCTAAAAATTAAGGCCATAAATCCCGATCTTAAATTTAAAGTTTTGCCGGTTCCTCAGCTGCCCGGATCAAATATCACCTGGGCGAGTTATTGGGCAGAGGGTGTTTCAGCGAAAAGTTCTCATCAGAAAGAAGCATGGGAATTTTTAAAATATCTTTCTCAGAAAGACACTATGGTAAAGTTTTACACCGAAATTGCCAAAACTCGAACCTTTGGTGAGCCTTATAGTCGACAAGATTTGGCCTCGAGTTTAGAAAACGATCCCTATATTTGGCCCTATATTAAACAAGCATCCGATGCACAATCTTTTTATTTTAGCTCCCAGACTTTTGACAATGGGATAAATGATAAGGGGATTAAATATCTTGAGGACGCCGTTAATTCCGTCAATCGCGGAGTTAGCCCCAAGTCTGCGCTTGAAACTGCCGCTAAGGGAGTTAAGCAGATTCTCTCCACTTATAACGTTGCTGCCCAATAAACAGAACATAAATGAATGTAGTAAATAAGCCAGGGGTAAAGAATATCCCGATGGAGAACGCTGTTCTCAAAACTCTGGCTTACGCTGATGTTTTTGACTATCCCCTTACGGAAAAAGAACTTTTTCGCTGGCTTATTAAAGATCCGGATGAAACTCGAATTATTAATCCAAATAAATCCGAATGGAAAGATAAATTTGGATCAATTCGGAGTAAATCTTCGGATAAATTTGGATTTAAGGACGGATTTTATTTTTTGAAAAAGCGAGAAAAAATTGTGAGAATTCGACAGGAAAGGGAAAAATGGAGCAGGGTGAAATTAATTAAAGCCAGGCGCATCACTCATTTTCTTAAACTTATCCCCACAATCAAGATGATTGCTTTAACCGGGACTCTGGCGGTTAGAAACAGCGAACAAGATGATGATATTGATATTTTGATTGTGAGCAAGACGGGAACTCTTTGGCTAACCCGTTTTTGGACGACTATTTTATTAGAAATCTTAGGCCAGCGCCGGCGTCCACGGGAGAAGGAAACTAAAGACAAAATCTGCCTCAATATGTTTCTGGATGAAGAACACCTTCAGATTTCTCCTGAAGACCAAGATTTATATACGGCACACGAGGTCGCGCAATTAATATCTTTATGGGATAGAGATTATGCTCACGAAAAATTCCTAAAAGCTAACCTCTGGGTAAAAAAATATTTGCCGAAGGGAATAAAAACAAAAAACCGAGGTTTAAGAAAACATAATTCGGGCCCACCCGTTTTAACTATTTATGCTTTTGCGCTTTTTGAAAAGTTTTTTAAAAACCTTCAATTATGGTATATGCGCAGACACCGTACGACCGAGATAATTAGTGATGGAGCGATTCGATTTCACCCCCAAGATGCCAGAAAGTGGATTTTGGCAAGCTATTACGCGAGAATTCGGAATTTACCTCTTGACAAATGACAGGTTTTTGCTATATATATTAGCAGTCGCTTTAAAAGAGTGATATTTTTTATCGTTAAAAGGGGATTTTATGACTAACAAAACAGCAAAAATTAAACCGTTATTTGATTATATTCTTATTAAACCCTTAGCGGAGGAAACAAAAACTCCTTCCGGGATTTTATTACCCGAATCCGTCAAAGAAAAACCTCAAATTGGCCAAGTGATGGCTATCGGTCCTGGAGCCACAAGCGACGAAGGAAAAAAACTTCCAATCGTGGTTAAAGTCGGGCAGAAAGTGATGTATAAAAAATGGGGCGGAAATGAGGTCAAAGTTGAAGGCGGGGAATGGTTGCTTGTCGAACAAAAAGATATCTTAGCTATTGTTGAATAAAGGAGGCATATGGCTAAACAACTCAAGTTTTCCGAAGAAGCACGTCAATCTCTTTTAAGAGGCGTTAATATTTTAGCACAAGCCGTAGTTACTACGCTTGGCCCTAAAGGACGCAATGTTGCCCTAGATAAAAAGTGGGGCGCGCCTAGCGTGGTCCATGATGGTGTCTCGGTGGCAAAAGAAGTTGAGCTGGAAGACCCCTTTGAGAATATGGGCGCCCAGTTGATTAAGGAAGCAGCTTCCAAGACCAATGATGTGGCTGGTGATGGTACAACTACTGCGACCCTTCTGGCACAATCGATTGTTAATAACGGTCTGAAAAATATTACGGCCGGAGCCAACCCCATGATTTTAAAAAGAGGAATTGAAAAGGGTGTTGAAGCTGTGGTGGCCGAAATTCAAAAAATGGCCAAACCAGTCAAAGGCAAGGAAGGAATTGCTCAAGTTGCCACTATTTCTGCGGCTGATTCGCAAATCGGTAATTTAATCGCCGAGGCCCTGGAAAAAGTTGGTAAAGATGGGGTTGTGACTGTTGAGGAAGGCAAGGGATTAGTTATGGAAATTGATTATAAAGAAGGGATGGAGTTTGATAAAGGTTACGCTTCTGCTTATTTTGTAACCAATGCCGAAAGGATGGAGGCAGAAATTGAAAATCCCTACATTTTGATTACCGATAAAAAGATCTCCGCCATTGCCGACCTTCTGCCTTTTTTAGAAAACTTGGTCAAAGTGACAAAAAGCCTGGTAATTATCGCCGACGAGATTGAGGGTGAAGCCCTGGCTACGTTGGTAGTAAATAAATTACGCGGAACCTTCAATTGCCTAGCGATCAAGGCTCCGGGATTTGGTGACAGGCGTAAAGAAATGCTTGAGGATATCGCCATTTTGACCGGTGGTACGGTTATTTCGGAAGACACCGGGCGCAAACTTGACAATGTTAGTATCGAAGATTGCGGTCAGGCGGAAAAAGTTTGGGCGGATAAAGAAAATTGTCGCATTATTGGAGGTAAGGGGCAAATGACAAAAATTAGGGCCCGAATTGGCCAAATTAAGCGGGAAATTGCCGAGACCACTTCCGAGTTTGACAGGGAAAAATTAGAAGAAAGACTGGCCAAACTTTCCGGTGGAGTGGCTGTATTACAAGTGGGAGCCGCGACCGAAGTTGAGCTTAAGGAAAAGAAGGAACGGGTAACTGATGCAGTCGCTGCGACCAAAGCCGCTATTGAAGAAGGGATTGTTCCCGGCGGCGGAGTCGCCCTTTTGCGGGCCCGCAGAGTTTTAGAAAAAGTGAAAAGTAACCTTTCTTTAGACGATGAAAAAACGGGCGTTGATCTTTTGTATGGCGCTCTTTCCCAACCGATCCGGGGAATTGCCAAAAATTCTGGGGTCGATGATGGCTGGGTTTTAAAGAAGGTTGAGGAGTCAAAAGAAGTTGATTTTGGTTTTGATGCCCTCACTTTAGAGTTTGGTCCGGTTTTGGCCAAGGGGATTGTTGATCCAGCCAAAGTTACCCGTTCGGCAGTCCAAAACGCCGCTTCTGCTGGAACAATGATTCTAACCACCGAGGCGTTGATTACTGATCTTCCGGAGAAGGAAAAGGCACCGATGGGAATGCCTGGCGGCGGAATGGGTGAGTATTAAATTACAAACTTTCAAATTATCTAATTGCTAATAAAAAAAGCGCTCCCGCGGGAGCGCTTTTTAAATGGTTAAACTACTTTACGGATGGTTTATTTTTCTCCTAAAACCTCAAGCGGATTTAAAGCCTTGCCGTTTATCCAAATTTCCAAGTGCAGATGACTACCTGTTGCTCGTCCGGTGGCCCCAACAAAGCCAATTACGCTTTCTTTAGTTACCTTATCACCCACGTTAACATTAAAAGAGGAAAGATGCGCGTATAAGGACTCCAAACCATCGCCGTGGTCAATAACGATATATCGGCCATAGTCATAAAAAAGACTGTAAATTGCCTTAACTTCTCCCTTTTCAATGGGGTAAATGGGAGTTTTAAAAGGTGCACTTAAGTCAATTCCCGGGTGATAGTAAGAAAAATATTGTGAGATATAATCGTAAGTTTTAAGTGGAAATTGGGAGGCTTTCAGCGTTGTTAGCTCTTGAACCGTAAATTGGATGGTGGATAAATCGCTAATAATCTGGCGGTTATAAAAAGCTTCCACGCCCGAAGGCAAAATACCAAAGAGTAGCCCGATGGCTACTAGATTAATCCCAACTATTTTTTTGATTCGTTTTTGGTCCAAAAATTTCCGGCTTAAAAAGCGATAGGAAATCTTTATTTTTTTAACCATAACTATCTCTGCTTGTTTTTTTAAGGACAGGAAACGAGCTAGAGGTTTTCGCCTGATGGGGCGAAAAAAAGAAAAAACTCCTACTGTAAATAGGAGAAACCTGATTCTAGCAAAAATCCGTTCAAAAGTCAAATTCCTTACGCTTACAGGAAGAAATTACTATACCTCTTTCAGAGGGAGTGTATAATTATGGGTATTATTAATAGGTCTGAATTTTGTTGTTGGTGGAATTAGGTATAGATACAACATGAGAAAAGGTTATTTTTTACTATTTATTGGCTTTGTCCTTCTTGGCGGAGCGATTTTTTGGGGAGGGAATATAATCGCCGCCTTACCCAAAAAAAACGTTGTTGCCGCACTACAAGTAACGACCATTCCTCCTGCCCGGGTTTTCCTTGATGGAAAAGATTTGGGCAAGTCTCCTTTAGAAAATGATCAGCTTGCGCCGGGTGAGTACACACTCCGCCTCGTACAAGAGAATAACGGCTCTATTGTTGAGCGGAAAGTTAAACTTTATCCTCGGGTTTTAACTTCGGTAAATTATCTTTTTGGGCCAACAGAAAAGGAATCGGTAGGGGAGATCCTAACTTTAGAAAAAACTAATGAAAAAAAAGGAGAAATAATGGTTTTATCAGATCCGGATGGCGCGAGCTTTTCGATTGATGGTGAAGATCAGGGGACAGCGCCCAAGGTTTTGGGCGGTTATGAAAGTGGCGACCATGAGTTACGTTTTTCTTTTCCCGGTTATCAAGAAAGAACTCTAACTATTAGGACAGCGGCCGGATATAAACTTTTGATCAATGTAAAGCTTGCGGGAACTGTTCAGGAAGTCCCCAAAATAGCCTCCGAGAGTGCTGTTTTAAAGGTTAAAATTCTTAAAACTCCTACTGGATGGTTGCGGGTCAGAACCGAGCCATCGGTTGCCGCCAGCGAAGCGGCCAAAATTAAGCCCAATGAAGAATATCCTTTGCTTGAAGAGCAGGAAGATTGGTTTAAAATCCAGTACAATGAGGATGGCGAGGAAAAAGAGGGCTGGATTTCCTCCCAATACGGACAAAAGATTAATGGACTTTAACCAAGTCCATAAATGATAATTACGACCGCAAAGCTCCAAAAAATCACCGTAAACAAAAGAGGTTTGTCGGAGAGCAAAACTTCCTCCGGGGATTCACCCTCTGATTTTTCATAAATAAGCTGCAGGTATCGCATAATACCATAGATTACTAAAGGAATAGTGGCCATAAGCCATTTGCGGTCGGCGTAGGAAGAATACAAAAACTGTCCCCATTGACTTTGCCACAGCCAGCCGTAAGTTGGTGGACGCTCCAAAAAGGTAAAGAAGGCATAAGTTATCCAAATGGCGTTAGCAAAAATGGCAGTGTATACGTCCAGCAGTTTTTCGGAGTAATGTAAAAGAGTCCCGCGAACTTTAGCAGAAATTGATTCATTGTGGGCAGTCAAAAGAGTGAGTTCAGAACGTCTTTTGCCGATGGCTAAAAAGAGAGAAAGAGAAATAATGCAAAGCATTAGCCAGACAGAGAGGTGAAAACCGGTGGCTATCTCGCCAGCATAAACTCGCAGGATATAGCAGGTTGCTATTGCTAAAATGTCAATTACTGTCGCCTTCTTGAGAAAAAAGGAGTAGGACATATGGAGCATCCAGAAGGTTAGAGCAATTAAAAAGAACCCTTGGCTTATCAGTAAAGAAAAATTAAGAGCGAAAATAACTTCCGCTAAGGCCACCCCTAGGGCGAAATTGCGGGAGAGCTTTCCCGAGGCAATGGGGCGTAATTTTTTAAATGGATGCAAACGATCACGATTGGCATCAATTACGTCGTTAATTAAATAGGAGCTGGAAGAAAGGAGACAAAAAATCACAAACGCAAAAAGGCTGATTTTAAGCAATTCAGGAGTAAAAAGCTGCCCGGTGAAAACTATTGCCGCAAAAAGGCTAAGGTTTTTTAACCATTGTTTCGGTCGGCTTGCCTTGAAAAGGTAGCCCAAAAGCTTAACCATAAAAGAACACCTCCTAAAAGCACTCCAACAAGGACGATGGCAAAAAATTTACCCCGGCTATTGAGATTCAAAGAAACCGCCCCTAGTATAGCAGAGAGCAGCCAATAAAATAAAGCAATCCGGCGTTTACCCCAACCAAGATCCATAAGTTTATGATGGAGATGTCCGCGATCAGCCCAAACAGGAGAACGCTTGCTAAACATTCTTCGGGCGATGGTGTAGCAAGCGTCAACCATAGGAACACCCAAAACCAAAATGGCTGTGGCAAGTTTTGCGCCGGATAAAATAGCCAGTATTGCTAAAATAAAGCCGGCTAAACTCCCGCCTCCATAGCCAGGCATTACCCTCTGCGGATAAAAATTAAAAGGGATAAAACCGGAAAAAGCGCCGGCAGCGATAAAGCTGAAGACAACCACAAACCATTGAGATGAATCACCGCCGATGGCAAAACGAAAGGCCAGAATTCCTAAAATGAAAGCGCTTATGGCGGTAAAGCCCGGCATTTGCCCATCTACACCCTTTGACCAGTTGACCATGTTCATACACCAGACAATCCAAATAAGGGCCAAAAGATCTGCCCATACTATAATGGAGTGCGGTCCGAAAAAGTTAAATTTTATCCTCAGGGTATCGAAGTGGATGATTCCTCCAAAGGGGTTGGTGATATAGGCGATACTGATTCCTGATCCGATGACTAAAAGCGCCGCAAAACAGTTAGTTACTAAGCGGAAATAAGGATTAAGGTCAAATTTATCATCTAGCAGGCCAATAAAAATAAGAGCGGTCATCCCACCCACAATTCCCAATAACTGTTTCGAGAAAGGAAAAAATAGAATGACGCTAATAATAATTCCGAAGTAAATCGCTAATCCTCCGGCTCGAGGAATGGTGTGACTATGGACGTGCGCGGGGTGCTTTCTTACCTTAGGATTGTCAACCAGTTCAAAATAACGGGCCAGACGAATGACAAAAGGGGTAGAAATAAAGGAAAAAATAAAAGCTGTTAAGAAGGGAAAAAGGAGAAAATTTTGAAAAAAAGGATTAAAAACATCCATAAATTTAACCAACAATCCTTATAATTTGCAGTAAAGTGAAGATCCCGGCAAATGCTAAGAAGGAAGCAGTCCAAATCAAAATTAAAGAAATTAGACCCTCTTTTAAATAAATTTTTGTTGCCAGAAGGATATTGATTATGAAAAATACAAAAGCGATTGATGGAAGCAGTAAAAGTTCTTCCCGTTTTCCCAGTTGGTCTTCCCCCCAAAGGCGATTATAAAAAATAGGAACTTGTGGAGGAAGATTCTGCCAATTTAAGACTAAAAGAAAAACAGAGAAAAGAATAACAACCACCGTAAAAACGATTCCCCAAAGATAGGGAGGGTTATTAAGAATTTTTTTAAAGCTGTTTTTCATAAACAATAAAACCTTCAGTTTGGAAAAGAAGACGATAGTGCTGGCTTATGAAGACCCCGATATCTTTTAAAGGAGCCGTTTGTGGTAAAAGAATAATAATATATCTGGGTTGTTTTTGACTCAAGGCTTCTATTGTTTCTTGGTAGGCCTGAGGATAGAAAGTAATATGATAGGCGACCGAGTAACGACCGACTACTGGCTTTTTGGCTAAGGCATAAATTTGAGCATTATCTCCCCAAATAAAAATCGGATCAGAGCCTCCATTTTTAGCCATTAAAAATTGCGCCACCTGATAATCGCGATTAACGTGATTCCCCCAAAAAGAATAATAGTCTTCAACCGATTTTTTTCCGGCTATCAAGGAAAAGAAATTTTCGTAGTAGGTAAATGTTTTTCCATAGAGCCAAAAGCGAGACCCAATAAGATAAAAAGTAAAAATAATAATAGCTAAAGTAAATCTCCTCCATTTTTTTTCTTGGAAAGGAAAGAGTAAAAGTAAAGAAAGCGCCGGGATTAAAACCAGAAGATAGTGAATCCACGGTCTTTCGGCAAAAAGAGCGTTGAATACAGAAAAACCAAACCAAAGAAAGATTAAAAGCTGTCCCTTTGTAAAAGATCCGCGTTTAAGCAGAAGAAAGAGACAAAAAATTGCAAGCAACAAAAGCTTAAAAAGCAACCAGCCCTGAGGGATAAATAACTGGTTGCCCGCGGCGACATAATTTGCATTTTGGGAAAAAGCGGCGGTGAGAAAATCTTTAAAAGATCCTTGAAAGAAGAAAAACATGAAGGTTGCGATAATTGGTAGGATAAAACCTCCGAAAAGAAAAAGTAAAGGAAAGACCATTTCTGGCTTGAAATTTAAAAGTTTTTTAAAGATTTTATTTGACTTTAAAGGAGGGAATATTTTATCCCAAAGTCCAATCAGAAGAAAAACGCCAAGCGCGGCAAAGTCAAAAATGGCAACGATTTTAAGAAGAAAAGCTAAGCCGAGTAAAAAACCAGCGCTTAAAAAATGAAATCTGTTACTTTTGGGAAAATAGCGAAATACAAGATAAAAGGCAAAAATGATCGGTAGTAACATAAAGTTTTCTGCATTGGCAATATTACCCTCAAGAAAGGGGAGAGAGAAAAGTAGTGTAAAGATTAGGGTTGAGAGTAAGGCTAGTCGGCCAGATGTAAATATTTTCCTTGCCAAAAGATAAAAGACAGTAATGGTTAAAAGACAGAAAACTAAAGAGAGAAACTTGACCCAAAAGAGATCGCCGCTAAAAACGGCGTAAATTAAGTAAAGAAACGGTGGTTTATTATCCCAAGCGTCGCGATAGAGTAAGCCTCCTTGAGAAACTGCCTGCCCTAGAACTTCATAAATTCCTTCATCTCCATAATGGTAGGGTTCAAAAAGAGAGGGGAGTCTGAGAAAAAAAGATAAAGCTAAGAGAAAACCTAAATCTAGATGTTTTTCTATTTTTTCTAACATGGAAGTAGCTTCTAAACTTTTTCAGTAACCTTATATTCCAATCTTTTCCCAAGCATGAGTTGTGTATGAGCAATAATTCCAGGCAGGGCCCAAAGAAAAAAAGAGGTGAAGGGCATTAAAATAAATTCCAAAACAGTGAGTAATTTTCGTTGGATTGGGGACTGTTGCGACTTGGGTCTTTGACGCAAGTCGATAACTAAAATTACGGCCAGGGCCAAAACACAGGTCGTTAAGATAAAGGAGGAAAATCTTGGTAAATTGTAACCAAGAACCGTTCGACTGAATTGGGGATTTAAGAAAGGAATTATATTGGCGCCAATGGTGATTGCAAACCAGTTAACCGGCCAAAGAATATGATCCTCCAAAATTTTAATCAGATGAACAGTTTTATCCCAAAAGGATACGTTGGGAACGGTTAGCCACCATTTAATAAAAAGAGGGTCATCAGAAACGCCCCAGGCCCAGCGTTTTTCTTGTTCATATTTATTAAGCAAGCTTTTCCAGTATGTTGTTGATTCGGCTGCGTCCATAGAAGTGGTTAAAAAAATGGGTCTGGTTTCGACTTTTCCCTCGAGTTTGTAAAAAGCCTTGAAGAAAATTCGGTAGTCCTCAGGAATAACATCAATATCCCAATAACCAACTTTATCAAGCATTTTAAGACTTAGGGAGTAGGTAGAGTTGGGAATTAGACGATCGTGTCTCAATAGGACACTGGTTCGCCAAACGGAAGAAATAATTGAGGAAGTTCTGATTGGGGCGGGGACGCGCCAGATATTATTGTGTAAAACATTAGCCGATTGCCAAAAATGAAGATAGCGTTTTTCACCCGCTTTTAAGAATTCAAAAGACAAATAAGCAAAATATTGTGGATGGAATATTGAATCGGCATCTACTGAGGAGACGGTTATGTAATCCAAATCGTATCCTAACTCATCGACAAGTTTTTTCTTCGCCCAAATGCCTGCCCAGGCTTCATTTGAGGATTTTCCGGCCACTTCTCCGGCAATAGCCGGGTGAAAAGTTGCATAAAAATGACCAAATTTTTTTCCGAACTCATGCTCTAAAACTTTAACTTTTTCCTGAGCTCCAGCTTCCCGTATTTCCATAGCCAAAACAATAACCATATTTTCTTTAGGATAGTTTTGATCAACCAGCGATTGAATGGTGTCTCTTAATTTTTCTACCTTCTCCTTATAGTTAGGGATGATTATAAGATGTCTGACTTTTTCAAAATTCGCCAACTTGTTCGCTTTTTCCAGCCAGTTAATTTTTTGTGATTCTTCAATCTTTCGGTGAGCCAAAATGGCCGTTGCAGCCATATAGAAAGATTTATAAAACCAAAATATGTTGTAGAAAATCAGAAAGTAGGCAATTGCAATAGGAACCAGAAGCGAGCCCCAAAAGGGGAATAGGATCAACGACCAGGAAAGTAGGCCCGGCATAATTTCCAGAGCACGCATGGTTTTAATCGGATAGCGTTTAAAAAGACGATCAAAAAATTTCATATCTTAAAGAGTCTATGGGCGTTTTCGCTGGTTTTTTCTGCCACAACTTTAGAGGGCAGTCCTTTAATTTCAGCCACTGCCCCAGCCACAATCTTAACATTTTTAGGTTCGTTGCGCAAACCACGGAAGGGTTCAGGCGGCAGATAGGGACAGTCTGTCTCTAGAAGCAGACGGTCAATGGGGGTAGAAGAGACCAAATCGCGCAAGCATTGGGCGCTCTTGTAAGTAATATTGCCGTCAAAGCCGACATAAAAACCCATCTCTAAAACACTTTCCAAAAAATCCTGATCACCGGAAAAACAATGAAAAACTCCTTGGATGGCATATGGGGTAGAGTGTATAGTGTATAGTTTAAGAGTTTTTAGCATATCATCATGGGCGTCTCGACAATGGAAGATGAGCGGCAAATTTAATTTTTGTGCTAAATCAAGGTGAACCAGAAAAAGTTTTTTTTGTTTTTCCGGGTTGGCGATACCGCCGTTTTTATACATGTGGTAATCTAAGCCGCCTTCGCCGATTGCTACAACTTTAGGATTTTGGGCTAATTTGTCTAATTTATTCTTAAGTTCCTTAGTACCGAAGTTCTTTAGTGTTTCTTCGGCGTGATGGGGGTGAATTCCGACCGAAGCATAAAGTCCTTCATATTTTTGAGATATTTCAACGGCTTTTTGGCTTGAATCCAAACTGGCGCCAACGTTGATTATTTTTTCCACGCCTTCTTCCTTGGCCCGCTTTAAAACCTCGGGGAAGTCAGCGGTAAAGGCCTGGAAATTTAGGTGAGCGTGAGTATCAATTAGCATAAAGATTATCTATTATTTATGATTTAATGCTTACAATCGAGGAAATAACGGCGGTCCGGATTTAATTTGTGGCCCGGCAAATTGTTTTTGAATTTTTTCTGCTGTTTCAGGAAGAAATGGCTGAAGTTCATAGGCAATTTGTAGAATTCGTCCCACAGTAAATTCAAGAATCGGAAAGAGCTTTGAAATATCACTAATCAGCCAGGGTTTTTCTTTTTCTAAATACCGATCTAGGCTTCTTATTTCGTCCCAGATTGTGGCCAAAGCTTCATCGAAGCAAAAAGAACCTAAATCATTTTTATAATCTTCTGAAAGAGCCGCCTTTAGAGGTTTGAATTCAGTATCGATCTTTTCGCAAAGTTTTACAGTTCGGGCGACTAAATTGCCTAATCCGTTAGCCAGATCAGCGTTATAAATTTCTTTAAATCTTCTTTCTGAAAAATCGCCATCACTATAGGCTGGTATCTCGCGTAGAAGGTAATAACGCAATGAATCAACACCATACTTTTCAATCATTTCAATCGGGTCAATAACATTTCCTAAAGATTTTGAAATTTTTTGTCCGCCGGCAGTTATATAACCGTGGACAAAAATCGATTTGGGTAAAGGAAGTCCGGCGGAAAGTAAAATTGCTGGCCAATAAACCGCATGGAACCTTAAAATTCCTTTGCCGATAATATGTAAATCTGCCGGCCACCATTGTTGATAACTTTTTTCATCCCAGCCAAAACCGACACCGCTTTGATAAATATTTAAAGCGTCAAACCAAACATACATAATCTGGTTAGAATCGTTTGGGACCGGAACGCCCCAGCCGCGGGCTCTTTTTTGCGAGCGGGAAATGCTAAAATCTTCAAGTCCTCCCCGAATAAAACCGAGAGCCTCGTTTTTTCTGGTTGCGGGAATAAGTTTTAACTCATCGCCTTCAATCAACTCTTCGATCTGCTTTTGATATTTGGAGAGTCTAAAAAAATAATTTTCTTCGCTGATTTTTTCCGGTCTGGTTTTATGTTCGGGGCAAAGGCCATTTTCCAATTCATCTTCGGTGTAAAATGCTTCACAGCCAATACAATAAAGACCCTCGTAAGATTTTTTATAAATATCCCCATTTTTTTGGCACCTTTGCCAAAGTTTCTGACTGCTTTCAAAATGTTTTTTTTCGCTGGCTCGTTGAAAGATGTTGACGGAAACGTTTAATTTTTCCAATAAATCGGAAAAAGCCTTGGAATTTTCGTCACAAAGCTGTTTAACCGGCACTCCCCGATCTTCGGCGGCCTGGACATTTTTTAAACTGTTTTCATCGGCGCCGGAAAGCAGCAGCGTATCCTCGCCTAAAAGTTTATGATAGCGTGCTACGCAGTCGGCCTGGATAAATTCCAGGGCATGCCCGATATGGGGTTTGGCATTCACATACGGAATGGCGGTGGTCAAATAGAATTTATTAGTCATATGCAGCCTATTCTAGCACAAACTCAAGGCTGGGGAAAATTTTGTGGCGGTAACTTTCTTTTGTGCCTGGGTGACCAAAAAAAGAGTATCAAGGTTAAACCCAAAGATGAAAGTAGGACAAGATTTAAAATATTGGCCATTTTTAAAATCCGTAAAAGCAAAAAGACAGTGATTATTGCAGCAAACAAAAAACCATAAAGCCGGTTTTTTAAAATCAAGGAAAAAGTTAACCCCGAAGCTATAAAAAAAAGAAAGAAAAACAAAACTAAAAGGTAAAATTTATCAGGAGGAATTCTTAAAACAAGATAAACCCAGCCTAACCAAAAAAGAAGAGCGAAAAAAATTTTAGGACCCAGTTTCTGTCGCCGCCGCATAGTTTAATTGTAAATAATCCATCGTCATTTCGAGCACATTCGTCACGCTCAGTGTAAACTCCAGCGAGAAATCTAGCGAAGCGTGAATTGAGGCACTTCGCGCCTACCTGCCTCGCAACAAGGCGGGATTTCTCATTTCATTCGGAATGACAGAATTAGTTGTAATTTAATTTTATGTTAAAAAATGATAAAATACAAAAACTTCCAAAGTCCTTAAATTTATGGGAAATGAAATCTATCTCCTTTTGGCTTTAGTCCTTTTAACCTTTGCGGGATTAGCCTTCTGGTTAAATAAAAAAATCTCCCAAATTGGTGAAAAAAATGGTCCCAACGAAGAACTTTTAGAATGGCTTAAATCCACCTCTGCGCGAATGGACGATCAAAATAAAGTTTTTTCCCAAAGCATTGCTCTTTCGACAAAATCCTTAAACGAAAGACTCGATAATGCCGCCCGGGTTATTTCCCAGGTCCAAAAAAATATCGGCGAGATGTCGGAGATCGGCCGGGGAATGAAAGATATCCAGGAATTTTTGCGCTCCCCCAAACTGCGGGGAAACATCGGCGAGCAGGTTTTAAAAGAGCTTTTGGGGCAAATGCTGCCTAAACAGTCTTTTCATTTACAATACAGTTTTAAATCCGGAGCGATGGTGGATGCAGCGATTAAAACTGCCGCGGGCATTATCCCCGTTGACTCCAAATTCCCTATGGAAAATTTTCGCAAAATGGCCTCCGCTGAAGACGAGGCCGAGAAAAAGATCGTGGAAAAAGAATTTGTCCGTGATGTCAAAAAACACGTTGATGATATTTCTAAAAAATATATTTTAACTGAAGAAGGAACAATTGATTATGCTCTAATGTATATCCCCTCTGAAACTATTTATTACGAAATAATCAACAATGCTGATCTTTTTGATTACGCCGGGAAAAAAGGAGTTTTGCCGGTTTCGCCGATGACCTTTTACGCCTATATGAAGGCAATTTTAATGTCATTTGAGGGGCAAAAAATCGAGTCCCGGGCAAGAGCAATTTTGGCTGCTATCCGCGCGATTCAAAAAGATTACAATAAGGTCGATGAAAATTTGGGGGTTTTGGGACGTCATATCCAAAATGCCTATAATCAGATGAGTAATGTTGCCTCTGGTTTTACCATGCTTGGCCAAAAACTCACCTCCACACAATCTTTAGGCGAAAGTGTCGCCGACGAGGAAATCAGCCAACTGGAAACAGTGAAAGATTAATCCCCCAATCCAGTATTATCTTTTGAGTCCCTATAGTTTGCTCCTTTACGTCATTGCGAGCCGAATAAAATGAGGCGTTGGCAATCTTGATATAGGAATCTACCCGATCTAGATTGCTTCGTCATCCGCCTCTGGCGAGATTCCTCGCAATGACAGACGCATTTAGGCATCGTTTAGATGCGCCCTTTTTAGATTTCTCATTCCATTCGAAATGACATTAATTTGACAACTTTCCGAAGATAGATTTAAACTATAGGAATGGAAGAAGATAATTCAGATCAGAAAATTCAGTCGGATTCGGCGGAAAGACCGATAGTGGTTCCTTTCAGAAAATTTTGGATGACTGGCTTCTTAGTTATCGGAGCACTACTTGCCACAAGTATTTTTTACGCCGGCTGGCAATATTCCCAAAAACAAGCATTCAAGGGCCCCTCTCCTTTTCCAATCCTTGCCCCCGAACCGTCAATTACCCAGTCCGCAGACCCAACTACTAATAATTGGAAAACATATATATCATCTTGTAGTTTTTCAGTAAAATATCCACAGGAATGGAACGCGCAGAAATATTTTATCCAGGATTCAAATGATTCCTGTGTCTTTATTACGGCTCCCGATTATAAGCAAGGTTCTGACACCAGGTCAGGTTTTTCTATTACCATTGCAAGAATGTCTAAAGGAGATACGAGCGTGGGAACAATAAATACAATAGACGACTATATCAAATCGATTGAAGCCACAATACAACCCTCAACGTCAGTGGCAAATAGGGTGGCAAAAACCTATGGGTCCTTAACTGGCATACAATTTGATTTCGACGCATTTGAATCAATAACGACCTTTATTGCTTTGCAAGGAAACTATTTTTACATAGTTAGGTGGCCAACAATAAAACAGTATAGTGGTTCATACATAACAGGTGTTGATCAAATCCTCTCTACCTTCAAATTTTTGGATCAAAACCAAGCTGGCAACACTACTGGCTGGAAAATTTATAAAAATGAAAAATATGGATTTAAGGTAAGTTACCCTTCTGATATGCTTCTAAGTTCAGAGTTACAGGCGCCCGACTCCGAACTGCTCTCTTCTCGTTCTATTTCTCGTCCAGAGGCGAAAAATTTTATTGGTAAAGGCGTGATTGATATTGCAGTCAGATCCACCCCACTTGATGTGCTAATTAGCAATGCGGAAAGCCGTGCGGGTAGTCGCGCAGCTGAAATCAATTTAGGAAGAGTGAAGGCTAATAAAATTGAGTGGGTGGAAGATGATAGAACGAATGGGATTAAACTTTATACCCATAAGATATTTTTCAACAAAAACGACTTGTCTTACATAATTTCTCTTTATGTTGACAATGAAAGCTCCATAAAACAAAACCTTGTTCAAACTTTTAACCAGATGCTCTCCGCTCTCAGATTTGACTAGTTTACCTTAAGTAAATTTTGAATGATTTATTTTCCTAAATAAAATTTTCTTTTTTCAGCACCGAATTTTTCGATGGCGTAGCGCAGCATAGTCCGGAGCATAATTTTATAATGTTTCTTTAAAAAATTTTCTTCTGCTTTCTGATTTCTTTTTCCCACTTCTCTTAACATCCAGCCGACCGCCTTATGGATTAAGTCGTGGTTATCTTTTAAAAGAATTTCGGCGATTTTTAAAGTTTCAGAAACGTTGTTATTGCGGATAAGAGTGTAAGTAGAAAGAATGGCAATTCTTTTTTCCCATAAACTTTCGGATTTTGCCAGTTTAAATAAAATGGATTTATCCCTATTGAGAAGGTAATCCCCCACTATGGTTGGAGCAGACAGATCAATCAAGTCCCAATTATTGATATTTTTAGTGTTTTTAAGATAAAAAGTAAAAATTTCTTCTTTTTCTGTTTCGTCAGCCTTTTTGTATTTGGCCATTAAAACAAAAAGTGCACTCAGCCGATACTCATGAATTTTTGAGGAAAGTAAATTTTGCAAATCACTTAGGGTTAAATGGGAATGATTTTTGGCGACTTGGCGTTGTTGCGGAACGGTGAGTCCCAGAAAAATATCGCCTTGCCCGTATTCTCCATCGCCGGTTTTAAAAAATCGGGAAAGAAGCTTGGCTTTTTGCGGATTTTTAAGTTTTAAAAGACTGCTTTTTAAGTTTTCTAAACTCTGTAAATTATTTTTCATAAAAATGATTGTTAGGATTGGCCTTTTTCACTTCATCAATGAAGTATCTTGCAAAGTTTTTCGGTTGCAATCTCATCGCTGTAAAATCAAGAATTCCCTGCTCAACCGGTTTTAATCCCAAGTATTTTAGCATCGCATTTGCCTGGTTGGCGAACAAGCTTTGGTTAATGTCTTCAAACAGGTGCGTGTTAACGCCATACTGGAAATAGTTTGCAATTAAAATTAAAATGTTCATGCTAAAAGGCTTTGTTGATTCGTAAGTAAATTCCTGCAGTTTTTTTTTCATTATTTGAAGGTAATCATCAAAATAATCTGGGTCGGGATAATAATGGATAACTTCGTTTTTGTTTTTCCACTCATCCATAGGCCGTCCATTCCGACCTATTCCGGCTAACCGCAGAACTTGTAAACCGCTATTGGTATAGGGGTCGGAATATTTTTTTGCTAAAGGCAAAACAGCATCTTTAACTATTTTGCTGTGTTCGCCCATTGAAATCCTCCTTTTAGGCAAAATTCTGCCTCCATGGCCTTTATAGGCCTGTTTTTTATGTAGGGTAATAAGCCAGTGTTTGTAGTTACGAAAGCTTTTGTTCTGAAGACCTTTAAGAAAGGCTTTTTCCTGTTTGATTGCAGCGATTATGAAATTAAAGTCTTCTTTAGTGGTTAGATTTGGTCTAGATTGTTTACCGTATTTAAAATATTTAATTCCTTGGGCGCAATATTTTGTCCACCGTCCTTCAGGGTCTCGAACCACTCCTTTCCAGAACTCGCGAAGATCTAAATTTTGAGAATCATCCTTTTTTAAGGCCATTTCAAGCCTTTGAAGCGCATGGAAATAATCGTTTTTTATAGGTTTATGAAAGACCTTCATGATTAGCTTAAATTTACTAAAGTTTTCAAAAACTCAGCTGACCAACGGTAGACATTATAGTTTCTAACGGTTCCCCTTAATTTTTTCATGCGCTTTTTTTGTTCGGAAGCCCTCATAGACAAAGCAGTGTATATTGCTTCAGCAGTTTGTTCTCCATTGTATGGATTAACAATCAGGGCGTCTTTTAGTTCCCGTGAAGCACCAGTAAACTGGCTTAAAATAAGCACACCCATTTCATCGTTTCTTGCGGCAACAAATTCTTTGGCCACTAAATTCATCCCATCATGGATAGACGTCACCAAGCAAAAATTAGCGAGTTGATAAAACTGATTAATTTCTTCATGGCTGTGATGTCTTTCTATAAGAATTATCGGTTTCCAATTTTTTATTTTAAAGCGTGAGTTAACACGTTCTACCTCTTTCTCTACTTCTTGAGCAAACTCCCGATACCTTTTTATTTTACTCCGGCTTGGTGCGGCGATTTGAATGAAAGTAAAATACTCCCGATATGAGGGGTAGTTTTGAAGAAAAATTTCAATTGCTTTGATGCGCTCTAAAATTCCTTTTGTGTAATCCAGGCGGTCAACCCCAACTCCGATATATTTTGTTTTTATCCCCAAGCTTTTTAAAAGTCCTTCCTTATCGAAGTTTTCTTTTTGCTGTTGTGACTTCCCGTTAGAAAAAGCAATGCTGATGGGGAAAGATTTTATTAATGAAATATGGTCATCTCGAGTGATAGTAAATTGTTCAAAGTTAATCAAAGATTCAAGCTCCTTTCCAACGGTTTCAATAAAGTTATTGCAATGAAGCTGAATATGAAAGCCGATTAAATCGGCGCCCAGCATACCATCTAAAATTTCTTTTCTCCAGGGGCAGATACTAAAGGACTCTGCACTGACCCAAGGGGTGTGCCAAAAAAGTCCTATTGTTGCATCGGGCCTGCTATTTTTGATCATTCGCGGCAAAAGAGAGAAATGAAAGTCTTGAATCAAGATGATGGGGTTTTGAAGATCTCGTATCTTGGTAAGCACAGTTTTGGCAAATTTACCATTCACCTTTTTATACTCCTCCCAGTCGTTTTTTCTAAAAATAGGCCGAGTATGTGCTATGTGGCACAGAGCCCACATTCCTTCGTTGGAAAAACCATAATAATATCCCTTTTCTTCTTCCTCGCTTAGCCAGACTCGTCTTAGGGTATATTTTGGTTCATCAGGCGGGACCTGGAGTTCATTATTCTTATCAACTGTGAGTCTGTCGGCATCTCCGCCTCCGTGAGCAATCCAAGTTCCTCCGCAGGCCTGCATCATTGGTTCAATTGCGGTTGCCATGCCGCTTGCCGGAAAATAATAATTAATTTTATTCCCGACTTTAGTGTGAATATATGGTTCTCTATTTGAAACCACAACGATTGATTTATCTTTCAAGATATCTTTTACAAATTCCTTTAATCTTTCTTCGGTCCAGGGAGAATCTAATTTTTCCAGATTCATTCTTGCTTCCTCGCTGGCGCTTAACTGCGCTTCTATAAGACTGCGATTAATGTTTGAAATCTCTTTAGCCAGTGGTTGGAAAAATGGATGGATTGGAATAGCAAGGGACCTTGCTCCTGATCGGGCCAGCCTTAAAGATTCCACCAGATTCCGCATAGGTTTATAAATAACCCATTGTAAAAAAAGAATCACGGCAATTGATAGGAGAAAAACCTGCGCAAATAATCTTATTAAATTGTTTCTCCAAATTTCTTGCAAGCGTGAGTCGATATACCCGGCATTTTGTGCAATCATCAATGCCCCAACTACGCTTTTTTCATCACGAAGAGGAATCGCAAAAAGGTACATTTTTTTATCACCAAAGGTGATAAAGTCGCCATTGGCTTTGTCGCCATCCATAACATCAGAAGCAATTTTTTGTGACTCCGAAATTTCTTTGGGCAAACTAGAAGAAATAGCAATGACAATTCCTTTATTGTCGTAGACAGCCAGCCCGGCAAATCTTTCTTTATTCGCAAACTTTTCTACAACATCCTGCAAATACTTATCTGATTTATTTATAAAGTTTGGTTCGATGGTTTCCCTAAGACTTTCTGCAAGAAGCGTTGAGCGATGTTGGAGATCAACACTTAGCCGTTTTTCTTCTTGACCCACCTGATTTATAGTAAAAGAAACCGCGACAAGACTGACAATTATGGCAATAAAAAAAACAGCAAGGACGGTCTGCTTCATAAATTAAATAGAAATTTTAGTATTATATTATAAGGCTAATTTTAACACGAACCTCAAAATGAGCAAAATCAAGCACTTGAAAACAGCTAAGTTTTTAAGAAACTATGGTTTTAAAACCAAAGAGGCTGAAACAACCAGAAATATTCCGATGGTATTTAAGATGAAGGAAATAATTAAAAACTGATAAGTTTTCATCTTAGAAATTCCCATTAAACTTACGCCCAATTCATCCGGCAAAGGCGAGGCGATAATAAGCGCACCGACAACCGGCAAGGTCCAGCTGAAATATTTTGAATGAAGGAGTCTTTTGAAATGATGATTGCTGTCAAAATGATTGTAAATGTTTACTAACTCGTTTGTCAGGTTGTTTTTAACAAGCCGGAAAATGGTAAAATCACCCAAAACCGCCCCCAGCCCTGCAATTACAGCTATTTCCAGGGGGGTTAAAGTTTGAGTCAGGACTAAAAGGATAATGATGCCGGTGCCAACGGTAAAAGTCGAAACAAAAAGCCCTCCGGCAATAAAAGCGCCAAGATAATCAAAGCCGCCCAGATGTAGTAAAAATTATGGAATCCTTCAAGCCTTGATAACGCGAAGGCAACCGCGAGGCCTAAAGAAAAGATCGTGAGATTCTTATACTGCCAACTTCTCCATAAGGTCATAATGCTAAGTATAGCAAAAAAACAACTCTCGCCTTAGGGAATCATCTCCACATAGCGAGAGTTGTACTTTAAGTGTGGGGCGCCCGGTTAAATTTTAATTTTTAAATGTTTCCAGACGTTTGCCCCCACGGTTATAATTTGCACTTTTAAAGTCAAAAAGCAATCAAAAATGTGTAAGAAAACAGCAAGAAATCGAATTTTAATCAGACCGAAGCATTTTTTATGGTAAAATTAGGCGGTGAGCAACGGCGAAAAAAAATTGAATGATGAACAACTGGAGGCGGTAAAACATGACAAGGGTCCCCTTCTAATAATTGCCGGCGCCGGAACCGGCAAAACAACGGTGGTAACAGAGCGGATTAAATGGTTGATTTCCCAAAATCTGGCCCACCCGGCCGAAATTTTAGCCCTCACTTTTACTGAAAAAGCGGTGCGGGAAATGGAGGAGAGAGTCGATATAGCTATGCCTTACGGCTACACTCAGATGTGGATTTCCACCTTCCACTCCTTTTGCGATCGGGTCCTTCGGAATGAGGCAGTCCATATTGGTCTTAGCCCCGATTATCGCTTAATGACGGAGGCAGAGACGATAATTTTTCTACGAGCCAGTCTTTTTAAATTTGAGCTGAATTACTTCCGTCCTTTAGGCAACCCAAATAAATTTATTGGGGGGATGCTCCAGCATTTTTCCCGGCTCAAAGATGAAGATATCGAGCCGGAAGAATACCTAAATTTTACTAAGGGTCAAAATCTGCCAGAGGAAGAAAGGAAAAAAATATTAGAATTGGTCAAGGCCTACCGAATTTATGAAGAGCTTAAAACTAAGGGAGGAATGGCTGATTTTGCCGATTTAATAGCCAATACCCTTAAACTTTTTCGCGCCAGACCAAATATTTTGAGTCAATATCAAAAGCAATTCAAATATGTTTTGGTTGATGAGTTCCAAGATACTAATTTTGCCCAGTACAATCTTTTAAAAATCTTAGCTCCTCCTATGGAAAATCCCAATTTGACGGTTGTTGGGGATGATTCTCAGTCAATTTATAAATTCCGCGGGGCGGCTATTTCCAATATTCTACAATTTATGGAGGAGTACAAGAGAGTCAAACAAGTTATTTTGACCAAAAATTATCGCTCAACCCAAACTATTCTTGATCACGCTCATCGCCTGATTAAATTTAACGATCCCGATACCCTGGAAGTAAAACTGGGGATTAGTAAAAATCTTAAGCGGATGAGAAAAGTGGACGAGGAAAAGGTGGAGTGGATTCATGCGGAGCGAGTCGAAGATGAAGCTGAAGAAATCGCCCGAAAGATTAAACAACTTAAAAAAACGAACTATGAATTTAAAGATTTTGCTATTTTATTTCGGGCCAATTCTCACGCCGAACCTTTTACCCGGGCTTTGGTTCGTGCGGGGGTCCCCTATCAATTTTTAGGACCGGGAATGCTTTTCCGTCAGCCGGAGGTAAAGGATTTAATTGCCTACCTTAAGGTTTTGTATAACGTTGAAGACTCGGTTGCTTTTTATCGGGTTTTAGCAATGGATATTTTTGAGATTTCCGCCCGGGACGTAGCGGCATTGACAAGCTTCGCTAAAAAAACCAACCTTTCCTTACTTGAATCCTGTGAGTTGGCCACCGGAAAAGAAAATGGCCGCTTAATAGCCAACACCAGACCGATTATCAGTGAGGAAACAAAAATAAAATTAGAAAAAATTGTGGCGATGGTAAATCGTCATCTGAAACTTTTATCCAAGGAAAGCGCTGGCCAAATCCTTTACTATTTCCTTTCCGACTCCGGTCTTTTATCTAGTTTGACGGTGTATAAAAATGCCCAGGATGAAAAGCGTGCCCAAAACGTCTCTAAGTTTTTTGGAAAAATTAAAAGTTATGAAGTTACCCACGAGGATGCTGCCGTTTCGGCGGTAGTTGACTGGATTGAAATGTCACAGGAATTGGGGGAATCACCCCAGGCTTCAGATACCGATTGGGCGGAAGTAAACGCCGTTAATCTTTTAACAGTTCATTCTTCTAAGGGCCTTGAGTTTCCGGTAGTTTTCTTAGTTAATTTGGTTGCCCAGCGTTTTCCTACAACTGAACGCCAGGAGCAAATTCCCATTCCCCAGGATTTAATAAAAGAAATTCTGCCCGAGGGCGATGCTCATTTAGAGGAAGAGCGCAGGCTTTTTTATGTCGGAATGACCAGAGCTAAAGATCGACTTTTTTTAACATCGGCCAATTTTTATGGTGAGGGTAAACGTGAAAGAAAAATTTCGCCCTTTGTAGGGGAGGCGCTAGGAGAAGAAGTATTTGGGAAACAAAAAATCAACGCCTCAAGTAAACAACTCTCTTTTTTAGAATGGGCTAAGCCGGTGGAGCCGGAAACAGCGGTTAATAGATTGAACTCTCGACCTCTCTATCTTTCGTACTCTCAAATTGAGGCCTTTATGAATTGCCCTCTTCATTATAAATTAAAATTTATTTTAAAAATTCCCACCCCTCCCTCATCTGCTCAATCTTTTGGCATTAGTTTACATGCGGCGTTGCGGGATTTTTACCGGTTGAAAATTACTGATAAAAATCCGGGAGAAGAGAAACTTTTAGCCCTACTTAAGGAAAACTGGGTTGGGGAGGGTTATAAAAGTAAAAAGCATGAAGATTTACTCTTTCAACAGGGAGAAAGATTTTTGCACGAGTTTTGGCTAAAAACAAAGGATTCTCAAATCACCCCGTTGGCCTTGGAAAAATCTTTTGTTTTCCCTCTGAGGAGTTTTCGAGTTGTGGGAAGGCTTGATCGGGTTGATTCCTTAGGAGATGGAAAAATTGAAATTATTGATTATAAAACCGGTAGTCGTCCTCCCAGTCAAAAGGAAGTTGATCAAAATTTACAGTTGACGATATACGCTTTGGCCGCCACTGAAGTGCTGGAGCCGCCATTAGGCAAAAAACCGGAGGAAGTTTTTTTGAGCCTTTATTTTTTTGAAAATAGCCAAAAGATAACAACAGTGCGGACTAAAGAACAGTTGGAAAAAGCCAAAGAAGAAATTTTTTCTTGGGCGGAAAAAATCGCTCAATCTGATTTCCGTTGTACCAAAAGCGAGCTTTGTAAATATTGCGAGTATAAGCTTCTTTGTGATACTGATTAGCCTCTATGAAGAAAACGAAAGTTGCCTTAGCTATTGGTAAATCCCGCCGGGAAAATATTTTATCCACTCTTAGACTTTTGGAAGAAGATATTAAAAGGAAAACTGCCGGCAAAAAGAGGATTGTTGTCAAACCTAATTTCGTCACCGTCTACAATCAGCTGGCTGCCACCCATGTCGAAACCATTCGGGCGATCCTGGATTTTCTAAAACCAATTTATAAAGGAAAAATAATTATTGCCGAAAAAGCGGCAGTGGGAACCACGAAGGAGGGTTTTAAAAATTATCATTATTATGATTTAAAAAAAGATTATGATATCGATTTGGTGGATCTGGCGGAAGAGCAGTTTTTAACGGAAGAAATTTACGATGCCAGTTTTAAAAAAATTAAGATCGGTATTGCTAGAACTGTTTTGGAATCCGATTTTCTAATTTCGGCAACACCCGCCAAAACTCACGATGTTGGAATAGTCACCCTTTCTTTAAAAAATGTTGTTGTCGGTAGTTTAAATTACGCGCCTCTTATTCATCAGGGGTTAAAAGCGTTTAATCAGAACTTAACTTATTTGGCCCGCAAAGTTCATCCCAACTTATCAATTATTGATGGGTTTGAGGGGATGGGCGGAAACGGGCCGGTGGGCGGGGTGGCGGTAAAAAGCAAGTTTGCAATTGCCAGCCTGGATTTTTTAGCCGCGGATTTTACGGCGGCACGGGTCATGGGTTTTGATCCGCAAAAAATCGGCTATCTTTCTTTATGTCAAAAAGAAAATTTGGGTGAGGGAGATTTAGACAGGATTGAAATTATCGGTGATAAACTTGTTAATATAAAAATCTCTTATTCTAAACCTTCAACTTATGAGAAACAACTTAGGTGGGAAGCGCTACCATCATTTCCTGAAAAATTAAAAGCGAAAGTCATAACCGTTGCTTATCCGCCGGTTAAAAGATCAAAAATCAGCCAAATCCGTGGGTTTGAGACAATTAAAAGTCTTATCAAAAGAGCCTTTGGCTTTTCCTGATTGAATGGGTTAAAATAAAAAATTAAGATTTAGTTTTATTTGAGAGGAGGTGAAAATAAATGCCGCAAGTTAAAGAATATTTAAGAGGTATAATCAAGGTTGTTAAGGAAACCGATGGGGAGCGAAAGGTGGCAATGGCTGAAGCTAAAGATGAGGAAATAGCCGCCTTCTGTGCTATGGCTAATGCACCGGTGGGATCAGCCGAATCAATGGCAGCCCTCGAAAGGCTTAATTCCGTGGTTCATAGTGATAGAGTGAATACCTTAGGAAGGACAAATCGAGGAAAGCGGGTTCTTATCTTCGATCATACAATTTTCGAAGGTTGATAGAAAGTTTAACCGGGATTAATTCGTGATTTAAGTCGGAGGAGTCCCCAGCGAAGATTATCAGCCAGATTGTAAAGCTTATAAAGAGGCCAGTTCAAAACAAAATCGTAGCTGCCGACAAATTCCACCAGCTCTCCACCGTAACCTTCTTTAAAACGGTGAAACCCATACCACGGATCTTTCGGATTAGGTTCCGGACCTAATGCGCCCCAAAGATCAAATTTCTCACAACCCATTTTTTGCCCGAATTTCATCGCCTCCCACATCATTAAATTCGAGGCCATCACTTCGCGATGAACAGTGGATGAAGCGCCATAGGGATAATAAAGGACTTTATTAAAGACAAAAAGTATCCAGGCGACCAACGACTCGTTGTTATAATCGGCGATCAGCAAGTGGGCAATGCCGGCCTTTTGAAGTGTTTCCCACATAAGTCGGTGGTATTTTTCCGAATGGGCATAAAAATTTTGTCTTTGCGTAGTCTCTTGCATCAGTCGTAGATAAACTTCAAAAGCCTCCGGTGAATTATTTTCTGCGACCCTAACGCCATTTCTTTGGGCCAGGCGCACATTATAGCGAGTTTTTTCCTTCATTTGTCTTAAGAGATCCTCTTCACTTTTCCTCAGATCTATTTGAAAAGTATAGCGAGTAAAAAGAGGTCGTGGGGAAGAAGTCAGTCGGCTGTTAATCACCGGTTTCTGGTTAATAGTAATATTTGGTTCCAGTTTAAAAAAAATGGTGTTATTTTCCATACCAATATCCTCAAGAGCACTAAGCATTTGTTCATCGGGCACAGGGCCTTTAGGTAAGTAGCCTACAGTGTATGGAGTATGGGGAATCGAATGGATCGTTAGCTGATAAGCGGTGATAAGACGGTTCTTTTCAAAAAGACCCGGTCTTATAACTTTGACACCGGTTTTTTCCCGAAACTCTCCCCATTCCCAGGATTGGAGAACATGAGTAACAAGCTTATTATATTTTTCTTTTTCTTCAGGCGCTAGTGTTTCTCGAGTGAGCATAATAATATCAAACAAATTTCGCAGTCGTCATCCCGACCAACGTGGAGGGATCTAATTAAAGACCTTGATGAAAAAGATTCCTCGACTACGCTCGGAATGACGGGAAGTAAGAAACTTGTTTACTTCTCAATTATACTCTATTGACGCATTTATGCTAAGATAAAATCAATGAAGACCCGGTTACCCTTAATACTCCCTTTAGTAGCTGGTGTGATTGTTTTAATAGTGATTGCCGCTCTATTTTTAGGAAAAACATTTCAAAATGAGAAAAATTTCCCCCGGCTTTTCCCCACCCTTTCTCCCACCCCGACTGTTCTAATCTGGCAGACTTATCTAAATTCTTTACATGGGTATGAGATAAATTTTCCGCCTGGATGGGAAAAGACTGAATGGAATATTGAGAATGCCGCCAAGCTTAAAACCCTGCCAGACGGTATGATCTGGCAGCAAGTTAACCTTGAGGGCCGAGAAGGAAATTTTCAAGTCGTTGTTTGGGGAAACAAGCAAAAAGTGGCGATTCCCACCTGGTTGCGCTGGTATCGCCATGAAGACGTAGATCTTAAAAAGATCCCGACTAAGTCTAATTTTAATGTTGGGGATCATGAGGCTTTTCTAACTTTTCAGGAAGCCTCGTCATGGGATTATCCGGTTGTGCGGATTTTCTTTCAGGAACACGATAAAGTTTTTGAACTCATCGCAAAAAATCCCAGCGAAAATTTAGATAAGATTTATCTTGAAATGATTTCCAGCATGAAGTTCTACGGTGAACAAAAATTCAAATGTCCTTCGACTAAAACGATTAATTGCATGCCAATTCTTGACCCTAAAAACCCAAATTTTGACCTTTGTCAAAAAGAATATCGTCGATGGATTACCCAAAACTGCCCTGGCGTAGAGTTTGCTGACTAGAAAGCGGGGTAACTAAATTTTCCGGCAGATCTAAAACGAAGCGGGAAATAAAATTGGCGGTTTGAGTGCCAAAAAAAAGTCTGCGTGCAGCATGGGTCAGATAGAGCATTTTTTTCGCCCGGGTAAAGCCAACATAACAAAGACGCCTTTCCTCTTCAAGTTCTTGTTTATCAAAAAGGCTTTTTGAATGGGGAAAAATTCCTTCCTCCATCCCGATAATAAACACCACCGGGAACTCCAGACCTTTAGCCGTGTGGAGAGTCATAAGAGTTATTCTTTCTGTTTGTTCGATCTGAGCTGAGCTGTCGGGCAGATACTCCTGCTCCACAAGCGCCACATTTTCCAGAAATTGGCCTAAGTCAGGGAATTCTTGAGCCACACTTCCAAGCTCTTTAATGTTCTCAAGCCGCATCAGTTCCTCTTCAACTTTAGGATCGTAAAGATCTAGGTAGCCCGTAATTGTCAAAATTTGATCAAGAAGATAAGAGGTTGTTAAATTTCGCTCGGGGTTTTTTTTCGAGACTTCGTTAAATTCCATAAATTTTTTAAGACGGGTTTTTCCTATTTTTTCAAGCCGATTAAGAGAAACGGTATCCTTAGGATTATGGAAGATTTTTAAATAGGCTAAAACATCCTTAATTTCCCGCCGTTCATAAAATCTGGTTCCTCCTACGAGCGCATAGGGTAGTCCTGAGCGTAAAAAAACTTCTTCCAAAACACGCGACTGGGCATTGGTCCGATATAAAACGGCAAAATCTCCAAGAACACCATTGTAATTAATAATGGTGTTGGCGATAAATTCTGCCTCATCATGTTCGTTTTGAGCACTATAAAGATTTACTTTTTCGCCGCCTGGATTTTCGGTCCAAAGTTTTAGAATGGGATGAGATTGGTTGTGAGTAATAACGGCGTAGGCGGCATCCAAAATTTTCTGGGTCGATCGGTAATTTTGTTCCAGATTAAAGATCTTTAAATCAGGAAAATCCTCTTGAAACCGGGTGAGGTTTCGAAAATCTGCTCCCCGCCAAGAGTAAATACTTTGAGAGGCATCGCCCACCACACATATATTTCGCCATCTTCCGGCAAGCATCTTACCTAATTGGTATTGAGCGTTATTTGTGTCTTGGTACTCATCAATAAGAAGATGATGAAAGCGATCTTGGTATTTTTGTAAGACGGAAGAATTCTTTTGAAAAAGCTCATTTGTTTTTAAAAGCAGATCATCAAAATCTAAAGCCGAGTTGGCAACTAGCGCTTTTTGATATTCCAGATAAATCTTGGTGACAGTTTCCTGCCAAAAACCCTTTGCGTACTGTAAATATTCTAAAGCAGAAATTAGTTCGTTTTTAGCTCCGCTGATGGTATTTAAGACGGACGCCGGGGAAAAGCTCTTGGGGGAAAGATCAAGTTTTTTTAGCACCGCTTTTATCAGCTCTTTTTGATCAGCCTGGTCGTAAATTAAAAAATTTGGCGCCAGATCAATATGTTTGCCCTCAATTCTTAATATTCTGGCACAAAATGAGTGGAAAGTGCTTGCCCAAGGTAATTTGGAGGTCGCCTCAGGGGAACGAGCAACTAATTTTTTAATTCGGTTTTTCATTTCGGCGGCGGCTTTGTTTGTAAAAGTTAAAGCCAAAATATTTTCCGGACTGACACCGCTTTGGGCAATAAGATAGGCAATTTTATAGGTTAAGACTCTGGTTTTGCCGGATCCGGCGCCTGCCAGAATTAAAATTGGACCGTCTGTTTGACTTACGGCTGATTGCTGTTGACTATTTAAATCTTCAAGAAGAAACGATTTCATGTTACAATTAAACCCATTGTTGTAAACGTGAGGGATAGAAAAGTCTCTATCTTTTAAAACTTCCGCCTGAAGGCAGGGAGAGAATGTTAATATTTTAACATATGAAACCCTTAATTATTTTAGGCAATTGGAAGGCTAACAAAAGTACCGAAGAGGCCCTGGCTTGGGTCGAGGATTTTGTCAAAAACTGGAGCTCTGGAGGTGCTTTAGAAATTATTCTAGCCCCTTCTTTTATCCATATTTCCTTCTTGGCAAGATTCATTCGCGAAAAAGGCCTGGCGTTGAAATTGTCAGCTCAAAATGTTTCCCAGTTTAATAAGGGGGCCTATACGGGAGAAGTAGCGGCAGAAATGCTTAGGGGCTTAGTAGAGTATTCACTCATTGGCCATTCGGAGCGGAGGAAAAACTTTGGGGAAACGGATGAAATTTTGGCGCAGAAAGTCAGGCAAGCACTCGCAAACGGGATAAATCCGGTTTATTGTATTTCTGAAAGTCAAATGTCTATTCCAGAAGGGGTAAAGATCGTGGCCTACGAACCATTATTTGCAATTGGTTCAGGTAGGCCTGATACGCCGGAAAACGCTGATAGCGTTGCCGCGGAAATTAAAAAGAAAGGTGATTTTAAAGTACTCTACGGTGGAAGTATTAATGCCGAGAATGTTTATAGTTTTGTTTCACAACCTCATATTGATGGTGTTTTAGTAGGAGGCGCCAGCCTTTCCTCTCAAGAGTTCTTATCAATTACTAATCATGTCGCCTAAAATAAGACGCCGTTTTTTTAAGCTTTTGCCTAAGATTCGTCTTTTTCTGGTCGGGGTCCTCATCGGCCTTTTTATTATTGGTTTATTCAAAATAGTTCCTCTAACAGTGCAATTTTTGCGGGAGTTTTCCAGCATTCCATCCATTTTATGGTCTGTAGCAACAGACCGATCGCTTTCTTTAAAGTCAAATTCGGGGCGAACCAACATTTTGCTTTTGGGAAAAGCAGGGGGGAATCATGAAGGAAAGGATCTAACAGACACGATGATTTTTGTAAGCATAAACCTTAAAGAGGATGAAGTTACACTTCTTTCTATTCCTCGCGATATTTGGATCGATGATTTAAAAGGGAAAATTAATACCGCTTACGCTTCGGCGGAAGAGAAGCGGCCCGGTGGGGGCTTAGTTTTGGCTAAAGCTGTTGTTGCCGATATATTAGATCAACCTGTCCATTATGCAGTGGTTATGGACTTTGACGGTTTTAAAAAAACAATTGATCTTTTAGGAGGCGTTGACATCGATATAGCGCAGACATTTGATGATTACAAGTACCCTATTGAGGGCAAGGAAGAGGATCTTTGCGGTGGAGACCCAGAATACCAATGTCGTTTTGAACATCTGCATTTTGAAAAGGGTCAGCAGCATATGAATGGGGAAGTTGCTTTAAAATATGCCCGGTCTCGTCATGCCGAAGACGATGAGGGTACGGATTTTGCCCGATCAACCAGACAACAAAATCTTTTACTAGCACTCAAAAATAAAACCTTTTCCTACGAGATTCTGTTGAATCCCGAAAAGATTGTTAATCTGAAAAAAAGCCTTGGAGAAAGCATTGAAACCGATATTCCAGTTTCAGATTTTGATGATTTTGTAAAAATTTTCCCTAAAATTAGTGCTACCAAAACAAAAAATTTAGTCTTGGATTGGGGGGATCCCAAAAATGGCCGCCAAGGACTTTTAATTAACCCTCCTGTTTGGGAACACAATGGCGCTTGGGTTTTAATACCCAGGGTTGGTAATTGGGATGAAATCAGGAGTTTTTTAAAAAACGAACTAGCAAGTTCTCCTTAAATTCAGTTTAAATGAGTTATCGATTCATCCGGGTAAAGTATAATTGTAGTTCCTCAAAAGAAAGAAGCCTAGAAGAATAAAACTAAATCCGCCGGTGGCTAAAATTAAAGTGAATAAAAGATCTCCGCTTTGAGGGATAGCAGAGGATGTTGTAATTGGTGTTGGCGATAGCTTAACGGTTGGACCGGGGGGAACCGGAGTAGGGGTTGGTGTCGGAGTTAAGGTTGGTGATGGTTTTGCCGTAGGAGAAGCCGTCGCCCGAGGAGCGGGAGTGGGTGTTGATGTCGGGACAGAAGTTGGGGTGGCAGAAGGAGTGGCAGCTTCTGTTATTTGTGTCCCACTGGCTAGAATTATAAATTTACGCACGATAGTCATTAAATTTCCACTTTGGTCGGTGCTGGTAATGGTTACTGTATGTTGGCCGGGGGGAAGATTTGCAGGTGGTTGCCAAGACCAATTCCCGTTTTGATCAACAGTCACTTGACCGCTATACGTTGTCGGGGACTCTACTTTAATTTGAAGTTTCTGGCCAGGAAGACCGGTTCCTCTAAAAAATGGTTGACCGGGGACGGCGGCATTGGTAGCGGGGGTGGTAAGGCCAAGGTTGCCTGATGGTATTTCCGTAAGCGTTGGGAGAGTAACCGATGGAGTAGGAGAAGCCGTGCTAGCCGTGCGAAAGTCACTGTTTTTTCCCAAGATAATGGGCGGGACAGGAGAGCTATTAGCAAGTGACACCATAGCTTGGGACGATTTTTGTTCTCCCTGAGCAAAAATTTCAATAGAATCATTTTCCTTTATTTGAGAATAATTTTTAAAATCCGCGGTGCGTAATAGATTTAAAGGAATAAGCCAATTACCTGAAGAGTTGATGAAAGTTGATAGGATTGCCGATTGTCCAATGGTTAAAAATATAATTCCTTTAGCAGGAGATTTTTCATCCTCGGCAAAAACCAAACCATGGATCGGGTCCATGGTGGGTGGGGAGGTTAGCTCAGGTGCTGTAGTGACTTTATAAGGTGCTCCGTTATTGGCAGTTTTATTATTGGAGATAATTTTAAACAAATAAGTGCTTTGAGGTTGAAGATTTTTAACTTCAGCATAATGGATAATATATTGACCTAATGCTTCGAGTCCCTTGTCTCTTATATCTAAACCTTTACTCTCTAACGAATTACCTTGCCCATAAGTCACATAGCCAGTAGATGGCTTTCCGGGTGTAATCCAGGATACGGTGAAACTATTAGGAAAAACATTGGTAATTTTAACATCCTGAGGAGAAATATCTGGCTGCGCTTTTAGAAAAAATCGCGGAACAGTTTGTGTCAAATAAGTAGTTACGCCGATTCCGATCAACAGAACAAAAATTCCAATCAGAGTGGGGATTTTTCTCTCTTTGGGTAAAAAATTAAGGGCCATAGCTCGATTTTAAATCTAAAATTACCTGTTTATCAAGAGCAGGATTTAATGGTTCAATAAGTTTACGATCTGTAGGTGTCAGAGTTGAATCTATTGATTTATGATAAACACCAGCAATAATCCAGGCTGTAACCGTGAGGAATAGAAGTAAAGAGATTAAAAAAAGATCTTTACTATTCATTATTCTCCCTTCTGCTTTAAAAAGAAATAGGTAGTTCCTTTAAGACTCATATTTAACTCACCACTTGCGCTTCCTCCTTTGCCGGCCTCGAGACTGAAGGATTCAAAATTAACAAGCCTTTTTAGTTGCCCAGTTTTATTTAGAAAGGCTAAAAATTCAGTATAGCCGCCTATGAAACCGAGGTCAAATTTAATGTTTGCTTGTGCGGCCTGAGAAGAACCGCTTGCTTGAAGCTGCGGAGTGAGATTTATTTTTTGGAATTTAAGCGAGTCGACCATTGCGCCGCTTCCTGAAGCCATAGACTCAAGATCCTTGAGAAAGGGAGGAAAATCAGGCTGTTGAGGTAGGGCCGCCAAAACGATAGGGATTTCAGGCTGTATCTCTTGATAATTTCTTTGGGCCTGTTGTAAATTTTTAATCTTTTCGTCCAGCTTACGATTGAGAGTCTGGTAGTCCTTGATTTTACGATTCAATTCGAGAATCGTTTCAACGGTTGGCCGGATAACGAAAAAACTAAATGATGAAAGCACCAATAGGGAAAAGATGAGCATTGTATACGCTTTAACTTTCGGTTTCTGAAGCGCTGGCCGAAGGTCTTTAAAATATTTACGATAGCGAAGAGAAGTTGTATCGGTCATTTATTTTAACTGGGCATCATTTTTTGTACTCGGCACTAAGACTAAATTCAATCCCGCCTTTTCCCTGCCCCACTTTTCCTAAATTTATTGACGTAAATGCTTTAGAAGCCTTAAGCTCTTCGATGAATGTTGAAAAACCACTTAAAGATAGGGCGGTAGCAGAAAGACTGACTTTAGAAGAGGTAAAATCCAATTTACTATAAATAACATCCTGCGGGGTTATTTGGGAAAGGGTGTTTAAGGCTTTTGTGTAAGGCAGGTTTTCTCCTTGAATTTTTTTGATTAACGCCAAACGACTTTGTAGCGCTCTTACTTTTAATTCTAAATCGCCAAATCGTTTAATTGTTTCCTGTTTATTTTTAATTTCGTCCGATAGATTTGAAAGATCATAGTCCAGCTTAAAACGGGATAAGAAGGCCGCAAGAACAATGATAAAGGTCCCGATAATAATATAACGCCCATAATTAAGCACCCACTCCAAAAATTTCCCGGAAAACCCTTGTTCTAGCTCCTTACGGGGGAGAAGATTAACCTTTATTTTGGAAACAGACATCTTAGGTTAAGTGTATTGATTTTAACCTTAATTGTCAAAGGAGTATTTAGCTGGTTTTAGTAGCCTTTTTTGATCTTACCTTTTTAACCTTGCCGGCAGGCTTGGCCTTTTGAGTTGCCTTTTTTGGGGAATCCTCTGTCAGTTTAGAAAGGCGAGATTTTATACGAGCAACTTTATTTTTATGAAGAAGATGGCTAGCACCCGCTTTATCAAGCAGTGAGATCGCTTTTTTAATATTTTCTATTTTAGGTTCTTTTTGCGCCTTTTTAATAGCTCCCTTTAAAGATAGGGCTTTGCTTTTATTTTGCTTAGTCTTTTTTCGGTCGCGCCGCATTTTCTCGATAGCGGATTTAATTAATGGCATAGTTTCCTTTACTTTAAATAATTAATTTATGTTAAAATGAAAAAACCTACGTTTTAACACAAAGCCATCCGCCAAGAACTTTTTCACTTAAAGTAGGCCTTGTATTTTTTGAATCAAAATGCGAAACTAAGTTTTCGCCACACGTTGTTTTTATTCAGTTAAACGCGCTTTTGATTAAAGCTATACGTTGAGTTTGCAAACGATTATAGCAAAACTAAATTAGAAAGGCAATCGGCGCGATTAAAGGATGGAAAAACACGATGGGTAAATAATAGGGTAAATAGTTTCGAGGGCTAAAAAAAAGAAAATGGTAAAAAGGATTTTCAAGAACGGGACTGCCTTTTTTCTTTCAAAACAAGCAGATATTCTTTCTGCCGCCACGATTATCATGTTTATGTCTTTGGCCTCGGGATTTTTGGGGTTGGTGCGGGATCGTTTAATGGCGAGCCACTTCACTCCAGACCTAGTCGGTATTTACTTTGCTGCCTTTCGTCTTCCGGATTTTGCTTTCCAGGTTCTAATTTTTGGCGCCCTATCAGTGGCTTTTATTCCAGTTTTTACAAATTACTGGCAAAAAGATGAAAAAGAAGCTTGGCAACTAGCTGCGTCGCTTTTAAACATAGCCATCGTCGCCTTTATTTTAATAATTTTAGTTTTTTTCTTGTTTCTTAAACCTCTTTCTTTTCTTCTTGTTCCGGGGCTCCTTCGTGAAAAACCCGAGCATTTGGACCTTTTTCTTAATCTGACCAGAATTATTCTTCTTTCCCAATTATTCTTTGTGTTTTCTTCTTTCTTAACGGGGATTCTTCAATCTTCTCAACGATTTTTGTTACCAGCCGTAGCCTCAGTTTTTTATAATCTGGGGATTATTGCTGGTATTATATTTTTAGTTCCAATATTTGGAATTTATGGGGTGATGCTGGGGGTAATTCTGGGCGCTTTTTTCCACTTCTTAATACAGTTGCCTCTGGCTTATAAATTAGGTTTTCGTCCTCAATTAAAGTTTAATCTTTTTCATCCGGGGGTAAAAGAAATCGGCCGGCTAATGTTGCCCCGAAGCTTGGCCTTGGCCGCCCAGCAAACCAACCTTTTTGTTAATACTGCACTAGCCTCCTTAATATCTCTTTCCAGTATCACTTTTTTAACCTTTGCCCAGCATTTAGCCTTTGTTCCACTTAATCTTTTTGGAACTGCAATTTCACAAGCAGCCTTTCCCACGCTCTCAGTCGTAAAAAATCAAAATAAAATTGAGGAATTTAAATCGACCCTGCTCCTTTCCCTGCACCAAATCTTATTTCTAACCGTACCGGCCGTAACCGCACTGTTTATTTTGCATACTCCGCTAACGCGTTTAGTTTTTGGTGCTCGCCTTTTCACCTGGGAGGCCACATTTCTAACGGGATGGACCCTCGCTTTTTTATCTTTAGGGATTATCGCTCAAGCAGGGTCTTCGCTTCTAATGCGAGCTTTTTATGCCATTCATGATACCAAGACACCATTAAAAGTTAATTTAATAACGGTTGGAATAAATGTTTTAATGAGCATTGTTTTTATCCGCTTTTTAAATCTTCCTGTTTGGAGTTTGGGAATTTCTGCTTCACTTGGGGCTTTTCTCAACCTTTTTTTCCTTCTGATTCTTCTAGACGGGAAAGTCGATAAATTCAATCGAAGGGAACTCCTCTTGCCGGCATTTAAAATTCTGACAGCATCCTTAGTGATGGCTTTTTTCCTGTGGGGGCCGCTTAAGCTTTTTGATCAGCTTGTTTTTGATACTAAATATACAGTTGATTTAATTATGGAAACAACGATTGTTTCTATTATTGGCTTGATAAGCTATCTTTTTTTAGCTTGGCTACTGGAGATTAAGGAGGCGGAGGGATTTTTAGTTGTTTTCCGAAAAATTGGTAATTGGCGAAGAGTTTTAAGTCAACAGGAAGAGCTTCTCGAGGAAAAAATATAAACTTCTGTCAGTTTGCACGAAATGGTAAACATTTCTAGCCTCGGGAGTTTGCAAAATTTGCAAATTTGAGGCTAAAAAAAGTGTTAACTTTTTATGCAAACTGACAGCCACTACAATCCTTTAGGAGTAGGTAACCCCAATCTTGTAAAAGCAGATTTTAATTTTGAAATGACTGGATGAGAAGTTTGTAGAATTATTACTCCGGCACTAACATATTTTGCCAAGGCTGATAAATCATCACCTGTAAAGGTGATGCTGGTGGTAAGCTTTTTGTCTCTTGACAAAAGAGACGAGGCTGAAATCGCCTCTACATTTTTGTCTGCGCCATAAAAGGCTCGGGGCTTGACAAAAATTAGCAGTCGTGTTATATAAGTGCTAATGGCTTTTTTAGATAAATATGATTGACTTAACTTTACGCCAATCTCAACTTTTAAAAGCAATTATCGAAGAATATATCGAAAGTGCGGAAGCGGTCGGTTCGGAGACAATTGAGAAAAAATATCCTAAATTAGGAATTTCGCCGGCGACCATTCGCAATGAGATGGTTAAGCTGACAGAAGCCGGATTTTTGAAAAAACTCCATTCTTCAGCCGGACGAGTTCCTACGCCTGTTGGCCTAAAGTTTTATATTCGCGAGCTGATGAAGACTAAAGAAGTTAGTGTTCGCGAGGAAGTGGCGGTCAAAGAGAAAGTTTGGAATTATCGCCATTCATTAAACAAGCTTTTACGGGAAGCAACTCACCTTTTAGCCGAAAAAACCAAAACCTTAGCCTTGGCCACTAATAGCGAGGGGGATCTTTTTGCCTCGGGTATGGCCAATGTTTTAGCAATGCCCGAATTTTACGATATCAATTTAACAAAAAATCTCCTCTTCATGCTGGACCGGGTAGATTTTTGGGAGAATCTTTTTGCCCAGGCAATTGAGAGCGAAGAGCCAATACATATTTTGCTCGGAGAGGAACTGGGGGAATTTTTAGGCTCCTGCGGTTTTGTTTATAGTCATTATCAAGCCGGATCCAAGTATTCAGGCGCCATCGGTGTTGTCGGACCGGTAAGACTTGATTATCCCTATATCATTCCTACAGTGCGGTACTTTGGAGATTTAATTACTGAGGTCACTAAAAATTGGTGATTAAAATGGGTAAACAAAAGGGAAGCGACAAAAATGAAAAAATTACTGAGGAAAGGGTAGAATTTGAAGAAAAATGGAAAAGAGCCCTGGCTGACTATCAGAATTTAGAAAAAAGAGCAAAAGAAGAAAAAGAAAAATTAATCAAATCAGCGGCCGGGGAAATTGTCTTAAAAATTTTGCCCTGCCTAGACGATTTTGAAAGAGCCGCCGAGCATCTAAAAGATGAGGGTTTGAATTTGGCCCTAAGGCACCTATATCAGGTCTTGGAAAAGGAGGGTTTGTCAAAAATTGAGACTTCGGGAAGAATTTTTGACCCGGCAGAGATGGAGGCAATAGAAATAGTGCCGGGGGAAGAGGAAAATAAGGTTGTAAAGGAATTTCGCGCTGGATATAAATTAAATAATCAAGTTATCCGACATGCCCAAGTCAACGTCGGAAAGAAAAAAGTTGAAGAAAAAGCAGAAGAACTAGCCCTTGATCAACTACAAAAGGGCGACTACATATAAAAGGAGGATTTTATGGGAAAAATAATTGGTATTGATTTAGGCACCACTAATTCGGCAATGTCCGTTATGGAAGGTGGCACCCCTAAAATTATTCATTCGGCCGAAGGCCGCAACGTTATTCCTTCGGTTGTTGAGCCTATTAAACATCTTGTCGGCGATGTGGCTAAACGCCAGATGGTTGTTAATCCCAGATCAACCATTTTTTCAATTAAAAGATTAATGGGACGAAAATTCACTGACTCCTCGGTGCAACACGATATGAAATGGTTGCCTTATACTATTAAATCGGGCCGCGAGGGAATGGCAGTTGTTGAAGTTGGTGGAAGAACATTTACCCCCCAAGAAATTTCGGCTATGACTTTGCAAAAAATTAAAGCCGACGCCGAAACTTACCTCGGTTCAAAAGTCACACAAGCAGTTATTACCGTTCCGGCCTATTTTGACGACTCTCAGAGACAAGCCACTAAACAGGCTGGGGAAATTGCCGGTTTGGAAGTTTTAAGAATTATTAATGAGCCGACAGCCGCCGCTTTAGCCTATGGCTTGGATAAAAAACAGGCCCATACGGTGGCAGTTTATGATTTAGGCGGCGGGACTTTTGACATCTCTATTTTAGAGCTAGGAGAGGGAGTTTATGAAGTAAAGGCCACCAATGGTGACACCCATTTGGGAGGAGACGATTTTGACAAAGTAATCATCGATTATATTGCCGATGAATTCAAAAAAGAGAATAATGTTGATTTAAAAAAAGATCCTCAAGCGCTTCAAAGACTTCGGGAAGCAGCCGAGAAAGCAAAGATTGAACTGTCTTCTGCTCAGGAAACAGAGATAAATCAACCATTTATTACTCAGGGATCCGCCGGCCCTCTGCATTTAACTATGAAGCTAACCCGGGCCAAGCTTGAACAAATTGTTGATGAGTTGGTTCAAAAAACCATTAAACCGGTGGAGGCCTGCTTAAAAGATGCCAAGATGAAAGTCGGCGATATTAATGAAGTAATTTTAGTCGGTGGTATGACGCGCATGCCCAAAATTGCGGAAGCCGTTCAAAAGTTTTTTGGCAAAGAGCCTCATCGAGGGGTTAACCCTGATGAAGTTGTAGCAATTGGGGCCGCTATTCAGGGTGGAGTTTTGGGTGGTGAGGTTAAAGACGTCTTGCTGCTTGACGTGACGCCGTTAACGTTGGGGATCGAGACTTTAGGTGCGGTGGCCACACCGCTTATTTCCAGAAATGCCACTATTCCGACGAGCAAGTCACAAATTTTTTCAACCGCGGCTGACAACCAGACCTCAGTTGAAATAAATGTTTTGCAGGGAGAAAGACCGATGGCCGCTGACAATAAATCCTTGGGCCGGTTTATTTTAGACGGGATTCCGCCGGCGCCGCGAGGTATTCCTCAGATTGAGGTGACCTTTGATATCGATGCCTCCGGCATTCTCAATGTTAAAGCTAAGGATAAAGCAACTGGTAAGGAACAAAGTATTAAGATTACCGGTTCAACCGGCTTGAGTAAAGATGAAGTGGAGCGGATGACAAAAGAGGCGGAAGCTCACGCTAGCGAAGATCAGGCCAAAAAAGAAAGGATTGAGGCTAAAAATACCGCCGATAATTTAATCTTTACGGCCGAAAAAACCCTGCGGGAGGGGGGCGATAAAGTCCCGGCTGAAATCAAAAGTGAAGTTGAAGAGAAGGTAGCTGCCCTAAAAGCCGTTCTGGAAACCGGTACAAAGGAAGATTTAGAGGCCAAGACCAAAGATCTTTCTGATTCTTTACAAAAAGTGGGGCAGGCCATGTATACTTCAGCCGATTCAGCTCAAGATACTACTAGTCCGCAGCCAGGAGAAACAGCTCAGGCTGAGGCAGAGGGAAACGGAACAAAAACCGGGAAAAAGGCTGAAGAAAAGATCGAAGAGGGTGAAGTCGTAGGTTAACCTTTTTTAAAAAGAAAAAATAAATTTGGGCCGCCAATGGCGGCCCATTTGGTGGTAGAATACATGTAAATACATATGGATAAGCGTGATTACTATCAAATTTTGGGTGTTAATAAAAACGCAAGCCCTGAAGAATTGAAAAGAGCCTATCGGAAAATGGCTCTTGAGTATCATCCGGATCATAATAAAGCTTCCGATGCCCACGAAAAATTTAAAGAAATAAATGAAGCCTACGAGATTTTATCCAATCCGGAGAAAAAAGCAGCTTACGACCAGTTTGGACATACCGCCTTTACCCAGGGTGGCGCGGGAGGGGCTGGCGGACCTTTTGGAGGGTTTGATCAGGGCCGAACTTATCGACAGGGGCCGTTTTCTTATACTTACTATACTTCCGGTGGAGAAGGGGGTCAAGGTGATTTTGACTTTGGAGGATTTTCTGATCCGTTTGAAATCTTTGAACAATTTTTTGGCGGCTCACCTTTTGGCCGGCGGCAAAGAAAACCAGCTTATTCCTTGACCCTTGATTTTATAGAGGCGGTTAAAGGAGCGGAGAAAGAAGTCGAGGTTGCTGGTAAAAGAAAGAGAATTAAGATTCCCGCCGGAGTCCTTGATGGCTCAAGGATCAGATTTGAAGAATTTGATCTTGTTTTGGATGTGCGCCCGGATAAGGTTTTTCATCGTCAGGGAGATGACCTGGTCATCGAATTTCCTATCAGTTTTGTCCAGGCAGTTTTGGGAGCGGTGGTGTCCATACCCACCATCGATGGCCCACTGAAATTAAACATCAAGGCTGGTACCCAGCCCGGCTCATTGGTAAGATTACGGGGAAAAGGAGTTCCTCATTTGCGTAGTAGCGGCCGTGGTGATCAATATGTACGTATTCTTGTTGAGGTGCCCCAAAAAATTAGTCGTGAGCAGAAAGAGCTGCTTAAAGAATTTGAAGAATTGAATAAAAACAAAAAGGGAAGCGGTTGGTTTTAATTTATTCGACCACTATCACGCCGGTTTTATTCGGGTTTAGGTGGTCATGGTAAGTATACGAACCGGACTTGTCAAAGACCAAAGAAACAGATTGTCCATCCGGCAGATTACCCAAGTTTAGTGGTGGATAAACTTGATGGGTTGGATGTGTAGCTGAAGAAATATTTGTCAAACTTCCGCTGCTATTTACCCAGGTTACTCGCGCACCCACTTTAACTGTTAAATTTTTTGGCTCAAACCCAGCGCTGGTTATTTTAATTGTAGAATTAGTCGTTTCAGCAGCTGGGGTTGGAGAAGTAATTGTTATGTTTGCAGTTGGCGTTACTTCTATTTCAGAAGCAGGAGTGGGGGAGGTTTGTTGGGCTTGTTGGTTTAGCATAAAAAATGCTCCTCCTCCCAAGACTATAACTATTGCGATACCTAAAATAAACTTGGCCATTTTCTTCTCAAATTATACAAGGAAATGTCATTACCGTAAAGAGCTGAATTTTAGGCTGATAAAAGTTTTAAATGGGTTATCTTGTTCTAATTTTAAGTCTTAGGTTTTTTGGGTAAAGTGGTCTGAGAAAGCCCATTTCTGTAGAATTTCTTAATGAGGGAATTTCTCGTTTCTGTTTTTTTCCTTTTGCCCAGGAATCTAATCTTAAGCCCCAGGCACTTGCTGCTTTTCTCGCGTGTCTTGGTATTATGCTTCCTTTTTTTAGGCCGCAATGCAATTCTTGACGCATTTGAAAGACGAGACCCCGAACCGCCTGCTCATTAGAATTTAAGACTGATTCATCAGAAGGAATATCTTCGCCTTGATTTATAGATGTTTGATTAGCAGCGGCAACAAATACATCAAATTGCTTCCGAGCAATTCCGTGCTGACTGCAGAAATTACCCGTTCTTCTTAAAGTGGATCTAAAATAGCGATATGCTTCTCTGGAATCGGAGCTAATTTCATTCCCCATAGTATTTATTATAACACAATTAGTAAAGCTAATGGGATTATTAAGCTCTATCTTATAGAAGTGAGATTAGGAAATTTCGACCCTGGTTCCATTTGGGGCCCAGTTAAACAGCCATTGGGCAAACGGTAGGGGCAAATTGACGCAGCCGTTACTCATTCGTTGGCCGAAGTTGTTGTGCCAATAGGCGCCGTGGATGGCATAGGCTTTATAAAAATACATAACGCTGGGTACATTCGGGTGGTAATACCAGCCGTTTACCAGAGAGTATCCGCGCATTGCCTGAGAGGGAATTTTCCGATAGATTTGGAAACTGCCCTTAACCGTTGGTGTCCGGATAAGCCCGGTGGAAACAAGCGATTGGTTAACCACCCGGCCGTTTTCCCAGGCATAAAGCATCTGTTTGTCTATATCTACGGTTATAAGTTTTTCTTCGGTGTTGTTTTGAGCAAAAGCTATTTCTGGAGCGGTGAGAAAAAGGAAAAAACTTAAAAGAAGAATTATTATTTTCATAACATTTTCATAATAGAATCTTTTTATTAATCTTGAGTAAGAAGCATGTAATATTTTAATTAATATATAGAAGTGCTTAAGAGGATGATTATCAGAAGCATAGTATAATAAGATTGGTGAAAAAAATTATTTTTTCAGGCAGTTTGGCTTTAATTCTATCCTTCTTTTTTATATTCAAGCCATCTTTCGTCGCAACTGACATTGTTGTTTCGCCGACGCCGACTTTGACACCGATAAAGCAGGATCAAGTGATAGATTTTGAAAGCGGTGGGCAGCAGTTTCGGGCAAGCTGGGTGAAGGCTTCCGATACGGAAAATATTTTTCTTTACCCCAATTTTAAAGAAAAATTAAGCGCTCAAAAATTATTTCAGGAAAAAGATTGTCAAAGTCTTATTAGCGCTGGTTTTTATACTAAAGAAAATGAGCCGGTGGGTTTATTTGTAAGCGAAGGCGAAATAATCAAAGAAAGAATTGCTAGTCGACTTTTCGATGGAGTTTTTAGTATCGATAAAAATGGGCGCGCCGCTATCATGCTTTTTTCTCCCCCAAACGTAAGATTGGCTTTGCAATCAGGACCAATTCTTAAAAGCGACAGGGAGGAGCAGAAATTGCAAATAATCGCTGATGAGGCGGCGCGACGGATTGTTGTTGCGATTGACGATAAAAATGAAGCTTATTTTGTAGTCTTTTACAACAGAGATTCCCTCTTTGAGGGGCCATTTTTGGCTAAATTACCAGGCGTGCTTACTGATTTTGAGAAAAATATTGGGGTTGAATTTACCGAAGCCCAAAACCTTGATGGAGGCTCGGCCTCAGCCTTTTATTCGCCATTTCTCACGCTTGCCGAGCTTTCCGGTATCGGCAGCTATTTTTGCCTCAGATCTTAAAAACTTATTTTTCGAACTCCGTGTATTTAATATTTGAACCTTTCGCTCTTTCAATTGGATATTTTTGAGCGTTTTCTTTCATTTTTTCTCGGAAAGCGCTGATCAGATCAATTCCCAAATCGTAGCTCATAAGTAAAACCCAGAAAAAAACGTCCGCCAGCTCATCCCCAACTTTCTTTTTGTTTTTTGCCAAAAATGTTTGAATTTCACGCTCGTTTTTCCATTTAAAATGGTCCAGAACTTCAACCGCCTCAGAAACCATCGCTATGGCGCTATCCTTTGGGTTGTGAAATTGAGCCCAATCCCGCTCATTACGAAACTTCAAAACCTCTTTCTGCAGATTTTTAATTGTAGTCATTGTTAATTTTATTTATTTTATCACTTTGGAGTTGTACGAGAAACACAGGGAATTAAAAGAAGAAATTTTGGAAAAAAATTTATTTCCCGCTTTGTTAAAAGTAAGAATGGAAAACGCCGTTATAATCTATTTTTATCTTAGAACCGTGGTTTTATTTACCACAAATTTTACAATCGTTCTTGTGGGTGAGAATCAGATATAAAGCTGAAATGCCCACTAGAATATAGACTATTTTTTCAAGACTGGGTGCCGAGGCAAAGATCGAATTAATTAGATTAAGATTTGAAAGGCCAATCAGCCCCCAGTTTATGCCGCCGATAACGACAAGGGTAAAAGTAATAAAATGCAACATTTTCATTTTTTATCACCCCCTTTCCATCATGGTCTAATTTTAGAGTAGAGTTAACAGGGGAAAAAGTCAACTTCGAAAGGTTGACTATTTGGGGAAAAGTGGTATACTTTTGATGCTTAAAGACAAGATTAAGAATTAAGAAAAAAGGCGATTGGTGGGAGGAAACCCCGCCATTTTTTGTAAAAAGAGGTAAAAAAGATGCCAGCAATTGTTCGATCAGAATTCGTTTTAGCCCTAAATCAGGTATGCGCCGAACGGGGAATTGAACCGGATGTGGTTTTGGAAAGCGTTAAGGCGGCAATTTTGACTGCCTACCGCAAGGAAAAGCCCGTGGAGGCAGAGAATATTGAGGAATACGAAGTGGATCTAAACGCGGAAAATGGCGAAGTTCATATTTTACATAAAGGTAAGGACGTAACTCCTCCCGGTTTTGGCCGGATTGCTGCCCAAACTGCTAAGCAAGTTATCCTGCAAAGAGTTAAAGAGGCGGAAAAAACAGCTATTCTATCGGATTATAGCCGCAAGGTCGGGACTGCGGTAAACGGTCGTGTTCTACGTTTTGATGGGGCCAATATTATTGTCGATATCGGTAGGGGCGAAGGTGTGATGCCGCCCCATGAACAGGTTCCAAACGAACATTACCACTTGAATCAGCGATTAACCTTCTATATTGTCGAAATTAAGCAGACGATGAGGGGGTCAGAAATTATTGTCTCCCGCGCCCACAAGGGTTTAGTGTCTGGTCTTTTTCGCCGGGAAGTGCCGGAGATCCAAAACGGAGCTGTGGAGATTAAAGAAATTTCCCGGGAAGCTGGTAGTCATTCGAAAGTGGCGGTTTTTTCTACTCAACGCGGAGTTGATCCGGTGGGAGCCTGTGTCGGGCAAAAGGGTGTAAGAGTGCAAACGGTAATTAATGAGTTGGGTGGGATGGAAAAAATTGATATTATCCAGTGGAGCGAGGATGTAGCTAAATTTATCGCCTATGCTCTTTCACCCGCTAAAGATATAGAGATTGTTCTTCAGGAAGAGGAAAAAACGGCTGAAGCAATCATCGCAGATGATCAACTTTCTCTGGCTATTGGTAAAGAAGGCCAAAATGTACGTTTAGCCGTTAAGCTAACGGGCTGGAAAATTGATATCAAGGGGAAAACTCAAGCCGAAGAGGAAAAGAAAAAGGCCTCCGCTAAAACTAAAACAACCAAAAAAACTGAAAAATCTACCAAAGAAAAAACTTCGGCCAAAAAAAAGACACAAAAGAAAACAAAAGCTAAAAAGGAATAGCCCACTTCTTTTCTGTAGCACTCTTGCGCCCATTTAAATTGCCATAAAAGCTATGGTTAAAAATAAACTTTCCAGCAGTGAAAATAAAAATCAATTTGCAAGTCGGCCCCCAGTAGTGGTAGTTATGGGTCATGTTGATCATGGGAAAACAACCCTTTTAGACACTATTCGCCGCACAAAAATCGCCCAAAAAGAAGTCGGACAGATCACTCAAAGCATCGGTGCTTATCAGGTAGAAGTCGGCCCTGTCGGCAAAAGAAAAAAAATAACCTTCATTGATACGCCCGGACATGAGGCTTTCATAAAAATGCGGGCGCGGGGAGCAAAAGTTACCGATTTAGCCATTTTAGTTGTTTCGGCTGACGAGGGAGTAAAACCCCAAACTAAAGAATCGATTAGACATATTCAGGAAGCAAAGGTTCCAATGATTGTGGTCTTAAATAAAATCGACCTGCCGACAGCCAATCCCGAGCGTGTTAAAAAACAACTGGCTGAAGAGGGGATTTTGCCTGAAGGATTAGGTGGCGATGTAGTTTGCGTGAATGTTTCCGCCAAAACAGGACAAGGAATTGAAGATCTTTTAGAAATGATTCTTCTGGTTGCAGAAATGGCCGAATTAAAAGCAGATTTTACCGGGGAATTGAAATTGGCCGTTGTGGAAGCGAAGCTTGACAAAGCCAAAGGGCCGGTGGCCACCGTGATTGTTCAAAACGGGATCCTTCGCGTGGGCGACATGATTTCTTTGGCCGGAGTTAAAAGTAAAGTGCGGGCCTTGATCGACGACACCGGGAGAAGAGTTGCGGAGGCTGGGCCTTCCCAACCGGTTGAGATCCTTGGTTTAAAGCAGGTTCCACCCGTGGGTGAAGTATCTGATTTTGAGCAGGCAGGGGCCAGTAAACCGACTGGAGACGAGGTTGAGAAAAAAATAAGGATTATTTTAAAGGCCGATGTGGCAGGTTCCTTAGAGGCCGTTTTCAACTCTTTGCCGCCGGGGTTAGAAATTATTAACAAAGGAGTCGGTGAAATTTCCGAGTCAGACGTTCTTTTGGCAAAAACCAGCCGATCAATTATTATAGGATTTAATCTCAAACTCTCAGCCAATATTTTGAAGCTTGCCGAGGTGGAAGGCGTGAAGATAAAAACTTTTAGACTTATTTATGAGCTATTGGATGAACTTAATAAACTAATTACAGGCGCAGTAAAAATTATTAGTGAGGAGATCATGGGGAAAGCTAAGATTATTGCCCAATTCCCTTTTGAGCAAGAAACAGTGGCCGGTTGTCGAGTTGTTGAAGGCAGATTGGCGCGAGGCGACAGCGTCAAAATTTTGCGCCTAGAGGAGGAGATCGGGCGGAGTAAAATCCGATCGCTAAAACATCTAAAAGAAGAAATTACTAAGGCTGAAATCGGGAAGGAGTGCGGGGTTCTTTTGACTTCTCCACTTGACTTTCAAACCGGAGATGTGTTAATATCCTATAAGTCATAGCAATAACTCAGCAGCGAAATGAATTTCGCATTTTAAGTCGCAGTTACTGCGACTTAAAAGTCTTGGAACAGACTTTTTTATTATGAAACAGGATACTATTGAAAAATTACAGCCACTATTGGCCTCAGCTCAGAATATTTTAATTCTTACTGGGCAAAATCCCAGCCTTGATAGTCTAGGTGCCAGCTTGGGCCTTTTTTTGGCCTTAGGAAAGATGGGAAAAACAGTTTCTGTGGCTTGTCCCAAAGCGCCGACTGTCGAATTTGGTAATTTAATCGGAATCAATAAGCTTAAAGATGCTTTAGGGAATAAAAACCTGGTTGTTTCTTTTCCCTACACGGAAGGTTCAATCGAAAAAGTCAGTTATAATATCGAAGGTGATAGATTTAATCTTGTTATCCAGACTCGCAATGAGACTAGGCTTCTTTCTCAAGATAAAGTTAAGTTTTCTTACCAGGGTGTTGACGCTGACCTGATTTTCATTATATCTACCGCCGATCTGGCCGATTTGGGCTCCTTTTATCGAGAAGAACAGGCTCTATTTGCTAATCGCCCGGTGGTCGTTATCGATCATAATCCTGAGAATAAGCAATACGGTGTAGTCAATTTTTTCCATCCCTACGCTTCTTCAACAAGCGAGATCGTAGTTTGGTTGCTAAAAAGCTTAGGAATTGGTCTTGACGCGGATATAGCGACAAACCTTTTGATGGGCATTGATTTTGCCACTCAAGGGTTTGCTTCGCCTTTGGCTTCAACTGAGGCCTTTGAGGCCGCAGCTGCCTGTTTACGCGCCGGTGGCAAAAGAAGCGGGGTTAATAAGCGTGCTCCTATCATAGAGCAACACCGCCAGGCCAAAAACATTGGAATACAAAATTCTTCTTTGCCCAAAATTAATAGAACCGAGGATCAAAAGGAAGAGCCTACTACACCATCAGATTGGTTTAAGCCCAAGGTCTATAAGAGCTCTGACTTCTCTTAAATTATATGACAACAATTGATAAAGATAAAAAAAAGATTATTACTGAATATCAAATTAATAAAACCGATACTGGTAGCCCTGAAGTTCAGGTGGCTCTTTTAACGGAAAGAATTAAAAATTTAACTGAGCATTTAAAAACCCATTCCCATGATGTACACTCAAGGCGAGGGCTTCTTTCTTTAGTCGGGAAAAGACGAAGACTTCTTAATTATCTTGCTAAAAAGGACGATGAAAGGTATAAACTAGTTATTGAGAAACTTAACCTTGCTAAATAGAAGGTAAAATTTGCAAAAATCTCCAGTGCATTTTTCCTCTGCGCAAGTTCCAAAAATAAAAACTTATGAAATCTTTTAAAAAACTTAAAGAATTTTCCAAGTCGATTAAAATTGGAGGAAGAGAGTTAACTTTAAAAACGGGACATCTTGCCGGACATGCTGATAGCGCGGTTTTGGCGCGTTATGGCGACACAATGGTTTTGGTAACGGTTTGTCAATCTAGCCCTCGCGCAGATCTTGACTACTTTCCTTTAAGTGTTGATTACGTGGAGCGACTTTACGCCGGCGGAAGAATCTCCAGCTCCCGTTTTATAAAGCGTGAACGGATGCCTTCGGAGGAGGCAATTCTTAACGGTCGCTTAGTTGATCGTTCAATCCGCCCTCTTTTTCCTAAAGATTTTTTCAATGAGGTCCAAGTAGTTATTACCGTTTTATCCGTTGATTCCGAAAACGATCCGGGAGTGTTGGCAATTATTGCTACTTCGGCGGCTTTAGCCATTTCTGATATTCCTTGGAATGGTCCGATCGGTGCCGTCCGTTTAGGACTTAAAGAAAATAGCTTTTTTATTAATCCGGTAAATGGAGAACTTGAGCTTTCGGAAATGGATTTGGTCGTTTCGGGAACCAGCGAAGCCATCGTTATGGTTGAGGCAAAGGCAAGCGAAGTGAATGAGGACTCAATGACCAAAGCCCTGAAAAAGGCCAAGGACGAAATAAAACCAGTTATTGACTTAATTGAAGATTTACGTAAAGAGGTCGGGGTAGAAAAAGCCACCATGGTTCAGAAGGAAGACGAAGAAGAAGTCATTAGCGAATTGAGAAAAACCATCCAGAATGATTATTTGCCTCAGCTCCAGGATCCGGAGGTAGCTTTGGATGAGACTTGGGGAGACCATTCCCTTAAGGAACTTGAGGAAAAATTCGCCGAAAAAGAAATTGAGAAAAAAGTTTTAGCCAAAATATTTTTCGAAGAGTTTAAATCTTATGTCCGTCAGGAAATATTAAAGAAGGGTCATCGACTCGATGGAAGAAAACCTGATGAAATCCGCGAGCTGGAGATAGAAGTCGGCGTTTTACCCCGAGCCCACGGTTCAGCCATCTTCAGACGCGGCCAAACGCAAGTTTTAAGCGCTGTAACCCTTGGTTCTCCCACTTTGGAACAGTTAATTGAGGGCATGGAGGGAGAAGAGCGAAAAAGATACATGCATCATTATAATTTCCCTCCTTTCTCAACTGGGGAAGTAAGGCGGTTGGGAGCTCCTGGGCGCCGGGAAATCGGCCATGGTAATTTAGCTGAAAGAGCTTTGGTTCCGGTTATCCCCACCGAGGAAAAGTTTCCCTACGCCATCCGCGTGGTTTCTGAAGTTCTTTCCTCATCCGGATCGACCTCTATGGCTTCTGTCTGTGGCTCGACGTTGTCTCTTATGGACGCGGGAGTTCCGATTAAAGAACCGGTTGCCGGAATCGCCATGGGGCTTATGACCGATGGTGAAAAACATGTAGTTTTAACCGATATCGCTTACACCGAAGATGCCAATGGGGATATGGACTTTAAGGTGGCCGGAACAAAAAATGGGATCACGGCTTTACAAATGGATATTAAAATTTCGGGAGTAAAAAATGTTATCTTGGTCGAAGCTTTGGAAAAAGCCCGCCAGGCCCGGCTTTTTATCCTGGAAAAAATGCTTAATATAATTCCTACCTATCGATCCGAAGTTTCTTCTTATGCTCCTAAAATCGCTGTTTTACATATTCCTACTGAAATGATTGGTGAAGTAATCGGCCCGGGTGGTAAAATTATTCGCAAAATCATTGCCGAGACACAAGCGGTTGTCGATGTAGAAGACGATGGGAAAGTAACAATTTCCGGTATGAAAGCCGAAAATATTGAGAAGGCTGTCCAGTGGGTTCAGGGTTTGACTCGGGAAGTAAAACCGGAAGAGACATTTGAAGGAGAAGTTAAAAGAATTTTACCATTCGGAGCTTTTGTTGAAATTTTGCCCGGAAAAGAAGGTTTAGTCAGGGTTTCTCAAATGTCAACCAGTTTTGTTTCTGAACCATCAGAGGTGGTTCAGATTGGACAAAAGGTAAAAGTCAGAGTGATAGAAATTGACGATCAAGGGAGAATCAACCTTTCGATGCTTTTTGGCGAAGATGCTAAAAAAGTTGTCAGAGACAGTCGTCCAGAGAGAAAATTTTCTAGTGCCCCCGGACACCATCGTCGTCCAGGCGGTGGTTTTCAAGACCGCTTTCGTAAAAGATCAAGATTTTAATCACCAAATTGCGCCTTTCCCTCATTGTTTGTTATAATTTACAAAGTAAATTAGTAGCTCTGCATTGCAGAGCGTCTAATTGAAGTAAATTAGTAGTGAGCGTAGCGAGCCGTCTAATTTTCTAAAGCAATTAGTAGCTTGCAAAACAAGCGTTTAATATAATCCTTTATTTATTTTATGACTGCCCAGGACTTGTTTGTTGAGATTGAGCAACTCGAAGAGAAAGTCTCAAATACTTCTTTACCGCCCGAGTTGAAAGAAAAAATTTTAGCCATGCTTGTGCGCTTAGGAAGAATGGCAAAAATGGGTGGTTACTCAGCCGAGTATGATCAAATCGCTCGCTATATTGACTGGATTTGCGGTTTGCCTTGGGATAGAAGGAGCGAAGACACTCTTGATCTAAAAACTACCCGAGCAACCCTTGATAAAAATCATTTTGGATTGGGAGAAATTAAAGAAAGAATTTTAGAGTACTTGGCTGTTCTCAGTCTCAAAAAAACCGAAGACCAGAGTCATATTACACACGCACCGATTCTTTGTCTGGTTGGGTTGGTAGGAACAGGTAAAACAACACTGGGATATTCGGTTGCTGAAGCGATGGGAAGAAACTTTGGCCGGATCCCCTTCGGGGGCTTGGGAGATGCTTTGCAGCTGCGTGGTCAATCGCGGGCCTATCCTGACGCAGAACCCGGTCAGGTGGTTAAGGTTTTAAAACGCTGCGGAACCAAAAATCCAGTTATTTTACTTGATGAAATTGATCGGGTGGCAGAAAGTGCACGTAGTGACATTATGGGAGTTTTACTCGAACTTTTGGATCCTGAACAAAACGTCTCTTTTATCGATCATTATATAGATTATCCCTTTGACTTGTCTCAAGTGTTATTTATTGCTACTTGCAACAACACAACCAACATTTCGCCGGCGGTTTTAGACCGGTTGGAGCCGATGCAAATGCCTTCTTACACTGATGAAGAAAAAATTAAAATAGGAAGCGAGTATGTCTTCCCGCGATCACTTAAAGACTCCGGTTTGTCCCCCCAGGATTTAGCGATTACTTCCGATCTTTGGCCAAAAATCGTGCGTCCCTTAGGATTTGATGCCGGAATCAGGACACTGGAGCGAACAATTGAGGGGATTTGCCGTAAAGTCGCCAAGATGAAAGTGGAGGGGAGAGGGGAGAAGTTTCAACTAACTGCCCAAAATATTAATGAATTCTTACCAAGTTGGTAGAGGTAAATAAAATGTCAGAAAACGAAGCACTAAAAATCATACCCTTAGGAGGCGTAGGCGATGTCACCAAAAACATGTATATCTATGAATATGGTGATGATATTCTTGTGGTTGATTGTGGTGTGGGTTTTCCGGATGAGGGAATGCCGGGAGTTGATTTAATAATTCCTGATGTTTCCTCTCTTTTGGAAAGAAAGCACAAAGTAAAAGGAATTGTTTTGACCCATGGACACGAGGATCATATTGGCGCCCTACCTTATATTTTACCTAAGCTTAACGTACCGGTTTTTGCTACGCGCTTAACTGCAGGTTTGGCCGAGGTTAAGTTAAAAGAGTGGGGTTTGGAAAAGAATATTCAGGTTGTAAAACCGCAAGAAACACTGGAGCTGGGTGTTTTTAAAATTGACTTTGCTCATATTACTCATTCTGTTCCTGATGCCTCAGCTTTAATTATCCACACTCCAGTGGGTACGATTTTTCATGCCGCCGATTTTAAGTTTGACTGGACACCAGTTGATGGACAACTTCCTGAGGTTGGTCGAATTGCTGAGGCCGGAAAAAAAGGGGTTTTATGTTTGCTGTCTGATTGCTTAAGATCAGAAAAGCCCGGATACACCCCTTCTGAACAGATGATTGAAGAGACATTTGAGAAAGAATTAAGAAAATGCGAAGGTAAATTTATTGTGACTACTCAATCATCTAACATCTCCCGTTTACAACAAGCGATTAATGTTTCCTTAAGGCACAATCGCAAAATAAGCTTTATCGGCCGCAGTCTTGAACAAAGCGTTGAGGTGGCGCAAAAGCTTGGATTTTTAAAAATTGAAGAACACGATATTGTATCACCCGAAGCTCTTCCCCGTTATCCCGAAAAGGAGATAACTTTACTGGTAGCTGGTAGTCAAGGTCAGGCAAGCTCAGCTCTTTCGCGCATCGCTCACGGCGACCACCGGTTTGTTAAAATTAAGCCGCGAGATGTTGTAGTTTTTTCCTCCGATCCGATCCCCGGCAATGAAAATGCCGTTAACAGTTTAATTGACACGTTAACTAAACGTGGGGCAAATGTTTCCTACTCGGATATTCTAGAGGATGTGCATGTTTCCGGTCATGGAGCCGCCGGTGATTTGATGCTGATGATTGGCTTGACTCAACCGAAATATATAATACCCATTGGCGGGACGTTTCGGCATATAAAACAGTACAGCCGGTTAGCCCAGGGGATGGGATACCCTGAGGATAAAATTATCTTGGCGGAAGACGGTGATATAATAGAATTCTCAGCTACGGGTCAGGCACATATTGATGGTAAGGTTGAGGTTCAAAATGTTTTAGTCGATGGTTTGGGTATTGGCGATATCGGCGAGATCGTTTTAAGAGATAGGAAAATGATGTCGGCTGACGGCATCGTTGTTTTAATTGTCCCGGTTGATCAGGCAACCGGTCAGGTGGTAGCTGAGCCCGACGTGGTATCCCGAGGATTCGTTTATATGAAACAGTCGGGCAAACTAATTGAGGAGACAAAAAGCGTAGTTAAAGAATGTTTGGCGCCCTATCATGGCCGAGTTTTAGACTGGCAATTTTTAAGGAGAAATCTTGAAGGAAGCCTGGAGAAATTTTTTTACCAAAAAACAAAAAGAAAACCACTAATTTTACCAGTTGTGGTGGAAGTTTAATTAAATGAAAAGAAAATACCGGCGACACTCAGCTTTTAAATTGAAACTTAAAAAAGAAACCGTTTATACGATCTTTTCAATTCTCCTTTTTGGTCTGGCAGGACTTATGGGTCTGGCAGTTTTAAAAAAAGAACCGCCCTTGGCCACACTTTATTTAATGGGAGTTAAGAATTTTGGCTGGGGAATAATTTTTCTCCCCTTTATTCTTTCCTTTTTCGGCTTTTTCTTTACTCGACTTAAGCTCCCCTTTGGTCAACCCAATGTAATTATTGGCTCAACCCTTTTGTGGCTTTCTTTAATTACCTTGACCCGGGCCGGGGTTTTAGGTCAGGAGGTGTGGTTTAACATGGCGACCCTTCTAACCTCATTTGGCGCCTTTATTATCCTTTTGGGTGCAACGCTTATCGGGATTGTAGTCTTTTTAAACACTTCGATCGATCAGGTTTTTTCGATCTTAACGCAAATTATTAAAGAATTTCAGGCTGTTTTTAAAAAAACATTTTTTTCTTCCCCTTTTCCGAAAAAATCAAAACTAGTTTTTCCGACAGAAAAATCTGATTTAAAAGGTAAAACGGCAGATGTAAAGCAGGCCGTAAAGTCTCCTCCGCCGTCGGCTACGGCTGGATCCGAGTTAGGAACCACGGTTATCGCCAACACTCAAAATAAAGAAATTTGGGAATATCCGCCGCTTTCCCTTTTGTCCGCCGGGCCGGGCAAAAAGGCTGAAAGAGGTGATTTAAGGCAAAACGCAGCCATTATTGAGAGAACCTTAGGAAGTTTTGGTATCGAGGCAAGAGTGGTGGAAGTAAATCTTGGACCAGCAGTAACCCAGTATGCTCTGGAGATTGCTTTGGGCACAAAACTTTCTAAAATTACCAGTCTTTCCAATGATCTGGCATTGGCACTGGCCGCACCCACCGGGCAAATCAGAATTGATGCGCCTATTCCAGGTAGAAGCCTAGTAGGTATTGAAATACCCAATCGTTCTTTGGAGTTTGTGACTTTGAAAACTATGCTTTCCTCAGAAATCATGCAAAATTCCAAGTCAAAACTGGTAACTGCCCTGGGGCTTGACGTGGCGGGGAACCCGGTTACCGCCGATATTGCCAAGATGCCCCACTTGCTGGTTGCCGGAACAACTGGCTCGGGTAAGTCGGTCTTATTGAACTCTTTTATTGCCTCCTTGCTTTTTAGGGCGACCCCTTCGGAGGTGAAGCTTATTTTGGTTGACCCCAAGCGTGTGGAATTAACGATGTATAATAATATTCCTCATCTTCTAACCCCGGTGATTGTTGAAGCAGAAAAAATTCTGTCAGCTCTTAAATGGGCAATGGCCGAAATGGATCGACGATATAAGCTTTTTGCCTCCGTTAATGTTCGCAATATTGATGGTTATAACGAACTTTCCGGGTTTCAGGCTTTGCCGTATATCGTGATTCTTATCGACGAACTGGCGGATTTGATGGCTTTTGCCCCAGTTGAAGTGGAAGATGCAATTTGCCGAATTGCTCAAATGGCTCGCGCTACAGGCATTCATCTAATCATAGCTACTCAAAGACCGTCAGTAGACGTTATTACCGGTTTGATTAAGGCCAATATCCCGGCCCGAATTGCCTTTAATGTTTCTTCAATGATTGATTCACGGGTTATTCTAGACATGCCGGGAGCAGAGAAACTTTTAGGACGGGGAGACATGCTTTATATTCCACCGGATCAGGCCAAACCGGCAAGAATACAGGGAACTTATGTTTCCGAAGGAGAAATTCAGCGCATGGTTGAATTTTTGAAGGCTAAAGGTCTGCCTATGGAGTATACAGAAGAGGTCACGTCTATGCCTTTGGCTTGGCGCGGGAAGGGCGGGGGGCGCGGGTCAGACGAAGGCAAAGACGACTTATTTGAAGAGGCTGTGCGGGCAGTTTGCCAGTATGATCGAGCTTCCGCCTCTCTTTTACAACGGCGTCTCTCAGTTGGTTATGCCCGGGCCGCCAGAATTATTGATCAGCTTGAAAACGCGGGAATCATTGGTCCTGGAGAAGGATCTAAACCCCGCGATGTTTTAATTCATAATGCAGAGGAGTTCCTTTTACAGAAGCAAGATGAGCAAACAGAATGAAAAGTGTTGGGGAAATTTTACGAAAAGCCCGTATTGAAAAAAAGCTGACCCTGGAAGAAGTCGAAAAAGAAATTAAAATCCGCGCCCAATTTCTGCGGGCAATTGAAGAAGATGAATATCAAAAGTTTCCCTCCTCTGTTTACATAAAAGGCTTTATTAAAAACTATAGTGAATTTTTAGGACTCTCGTCCTCGAAAGTTTTAGCCATTTTCAGACGCCAATTTGATGAAAAGAAAAATCTTGGAATTCTGCCTAAAGGTCTGGTTCCCGCTCAACGGCCAGGGTTTTTTAGATTTAGGGCCTCACAACTGATTATTTTTTCCTTTTTCTTTCTCTTGTCACTTTTCTTTGGCTATCTTTATCGAGAATATCGTTCCTTTACTCAACCACCACCGTTAACGATACAGAATTTAAAAGAAAGTAATCAGGTTAGACAAGATACGATCGACCTAAAAGGTAAAACTGATCCTGACGCCAGACTTTTTTTAAACGGCCAAAAGATTATGTTGGAGCCAGATGGTTCTTTTACACAAGCCTTTAATTTAGTTCCTGGCCCAAATGATTTGGAATTTGTCGCTAAAAATAAATTAGGCAAGGAAAAGAAGGTAAAAATAAATATAGAATTTATCCCTTGATGAGTTTAAATTGGAATTAGTAGTTGACAAATTTTGACCATATTCTAAAATAAATTAGTTATCTTTTTTCTCCTCAGAAAAGCAATGGAAATACCACAAATTGTTTTTGTTATTATTATTGGCGTTTTAACCGTAATTTTAGTTTTGGTGGCCCTTGAGGTTATCAAAATTCTTAAAGAATTTAAAAAAACGGTTGAAAATGTGAATAAAATTCTTACCGATATGGGAAAAATTTCTGAAGAAATGACTTTACCCACCGGTTCCGGGATCGGGACTTTTTTAGGCCTTAAGACTGGACTAAAGATTTTCAAAATTTTCGTGGCCCGACTTAAAAAAGAAAAAAAATAAGCAAGCTTGTTTTCTTGCAAAAATAGACGAGCTTTTTCCTTACGAAAATAAGCAAGTTTGTTTCCTGGCGAAAATAAACAAGTAAATAAAATAATGCGAGAAGAATTTACTGAAATCAGAGGATTTATAAAAGGTTTGATTTGGGGGGCGGTACTGGCCACCGGAATCTTAATTTTTCTGGAAACTGAAAAAGGCAAGGAGATTAAAAAGAGACTAAAGGAAGAGGGAGATGATTTTTTGGAAAAACTACCCCAGTGGCTGGAGGAATTGGAAGAAAAGGGCGAGGAATTAGTTGAGAAGGCTGAGAAAATTGAGAATGTAATTGGGGAAGAAGTCAAAAAAGAAGAGGAACCAATTAAAGAGCAAATTATTCAAACCGCCACCGAAACAATTGCCTCCTCTTTAGATCATATTAAGGTGATTCAGGAACATGGACGAGAAATAAGACGACACCTTTTCAAAAATATCCCCAAACGCGGAATTCCCAGATTATCGTAGTGTAAGTTTTCAAAATTTTGGTAAACAAAATTAGCCTCAATTTTACAAATTTTACATTTTTGTTGAGGCTAAAAAGTTTAACTTTTTTTTGAAAACTTACAGAGACAAGGCTTGGCAGCACCTCGACTCAATGGCTGGTCCCACTATGAGTCGCTTTCTTGAAAAGTATGTTCGTGAACCAATCGAGGCACTCCTTAAGGAAGTGCCGGAAGCTACACAAGAACTGCCGGCACTTACACTGGTGATGAATCCATCACAACTTGTGATAAACATCGAAGGAGAAACTTTAATTATAAATCGAAGCCCTGAGCCTGCCGATTATGCAGAGGAATCCGCTCTGCCCGAAGATATCAACGAGGAGACAGCAGCACCGTGAACGGTAAATCAATCCGGTCAAGGGCCCCTTCTGCTTCATCTCCCCGTGTTCGCCGAGTTATGCTAGCGAACGTTGGACACGAGACTAAAGCAGAGACCCAACTGCGACATGCATTGACCGACGCAGGAGTGTCTTATCTCACAGCTTGTCGTCCTGAGCCAGCTATACGTTGCGAGGCTGACTTCGTCTTCCCACGCCAAAAGCTGTGTGTCTTCATTGACGGCTGCTTCTGGCATCGGTGTGACACTCACTTTTTCCTCCCTAAGACTAACGCAGCTTGGTGGGATGAGAAAATTCGGGCTACAGTCAACCGCGACCGTCGTCAGACAACTCTGTTAGAAGCTAACGGATGGCGCGTCATTAGAGTATGGGAACACGAAGTTGCAGGAGACGGGATAAAGAACGTTGTTGCACGCATAATGGCCCATCTGCAATAACTGATTCTCACGATTGCGAGCACTAGTCCTCTCAGCATCTGTCGTTCTCGGGGCTCGCACCGCTAACCTCAGTTCATAGGCCCACGTAGTTCCGGGAACGCCCCTTATCGGCCCTTGACCGCTATTCTTCTTGCCAAGATTCGTTTAAGTCCCCATAGTTCGCTGCCTATCAAGATACCTAGCGGTCGGCTAACTCAAATGTGCTATAATACCCCAGCACTTCAAGTAGTTGAGGTGTCCATTAGTCAATAGGGGGTAGCAATGCCGAAGAAACAGGCCGAGAAGCTGATGCTTGCCGAGCAGATTCTGGAGGTTCGATACACGCCTTCTGGCAGCTTCCTTGATGTCCGCGGTTACGTTGCCGACTACATTCGGGAGAGCAGCTTTCTACCTCATTGGAATATCGAGCCGAACGTCGTGAGCTTCCGCGACAAGCCAGGCAAGGTTGAGAAAGAAGGGGCCTTCGCTGGTTACAGAAGCGCTGGCTACCTCGTTTACGACCCTCAGACACGGAACTTCTTCATTGATCGAGCCGGTTCTTTTTGGCGCACTCTCCAAAAGAATAAACATTACAGACTGCCGCCTCTTGAACGTTTCGGGGCACGCACTAAGGTTTTTGTCCCCAGCGATAAGAGATTCGAAGACATCAACCGCAGTGTTTTTCAAACCTTCTACACAGATAGGGTGCGGGAAGTCATCGGAGCGGCACAGATTGATATGCAATTTGTCATCGAGTTGAAAGACCAAGGCTTCGACGTGCGTGTCGCCGGAGGACCTATTCACAAAGACGAAGCTCGGCGGTACTTCAGCTTCGACTCTAAGGAGTTTGAGAGGGCTGGCTTCTTCGTTGACCTAGATTTCTATCGAACGGATGATTTAAAGCATGATGAAGTCCCTCGGCTCTTACAGGCCGCCGTCCAATCAACATGGATCAAAGTTGAAAACATGGCCGCTATGGTAGGTGTGTAACGCCATGCCTATCAAGCGCTTAACTCTTGAGTTTGATGATTCTCCTGACCGCCGGCAGCCCACCACGGTCCCGGAAGGGCTACGCCTAAAGGAAGCAGGTGAACTAAAACAGCGAGATCTGACGAGCATTCCTTCGGAGCAAGATGTAGAGGAAACTATCTCACCGAAGCCGGGTGCCGCTCTTCCGAGAGCCACTGGGCGTACTGTGGCTGACCTCATCGCCGACTCCATGGATGACGCCAGGGCCATGGCCACCATCCTGATGTTTGTCCCCTTCATAGTTTTCGGTCTAAAGGTCCAGAAATTCGGTGACCTGAGTGACCTGATATATCCGGGCGCTTACGGCGTTCTTCTCAACGCAGTTTGGTTCGGGGTGTCGTTGATAAGGCACTTCCGCAAGTAAGTAAGGTGACCCGGGCCTTTCCTAGCCTTCCTTTCGTTCGGACGTTCCTAGAATCCGCATTATGGGCCCTTTCTGCGTGTCCGGCCTCCAACACCTTGGTCTCCAGGCATCTTGTGGTTGCGCTAGAGTGCCTGAAGGGGTAGGATATGGCTAAATAATTTGCACCAGTGAAGCAATTGCTAGCGAAACAGAGACGAGTGCTGATACCAAGACGCAGAGTGTCTGCAGTTGTCCTCGACATGGACGGACTGATGCTTGACACCGAGTCAATCTACAAACGGGCGTGGCAGAACGCGGCGGCCCAGTGTGGCTACACCTTCGAGGACGATTTCTATTTTACTCTTCTTGGCCAGCCCATTCCTGCATGCGAGACCGTGATCTTGGAGCGTTATGGCGCTGACTTCCCATTACCCCGATTTCGTGCTCGCTGGCCTGAATTATGGCGAGCCGATGTCGAAGCCTCCGGTATCCCGACGAAACCCGGACTGAATGAACTCTTATCATTTCTGGACGAAAATACGACTCCTACGGCGGTCGCTACATCAAGTGATTTGGAATATGCAACCCTTAGTTTGCGAGCAGCCGGGTTGGAAGGCAGATTCAGGCAGGTTGTTACGGGGGATCAGGTAATCAATGGAAAGCCCGCCCCCGATATTTATCTCGAAGCAGCGCGTCGCCTCGGTGTACTGCCTCAGCGTTGCGTCGCCCTGGAAGATTCAGACGCCGGTGTGCTCGCGGCGAATGCGGCCGGGATGATTGCTATGATGGTTCCAGATTTGAAGGCGCCGTCGACGGAGGCTCAGGCTGTGGCTTTCAGTGTATTGGCTTCGTTGCTGGATGCCAGAAATCAAATCGCATCTCTCATAAAAGATGCGCACGAGGCTGGCTAATAAGCGGTTGGAGCGGACCGCTGAAGATTGCGCCCGCTCAACCACATAGCGTTGGGCTGCTGCCAATGGGAACGTATAATGCGGAGCTAGCCATCCGACACGCTGACGCGAATGTGGATCCTCGAGCACCTTAAAGAGCTGAAGGAAGAAGAGGACCGTTCCGCCCAGGCCTCTTAATAGCAAAAGTCTATAGATTAACTGTTACGCGTGCTCCTAAGAAACTGGAGACAGAAGGCAACAAATGAGGTCATCGACAATTCCCCGCTCACGCGATGAAATGATTGCTGCCTTGAGAAAGCAAGTAAGATTATTAGCCGACTATGCTCATAAGGTTTTTGTTGAAGGCAATGCTTGTAAGTTTTCAAAATTTTGGTAAACAAAATTAGCCTCAATTTTACAAATTTTACATTTTTGTTGAGGCTAAAAAGTTTAACTTTTTTTTGAAAACTTACACCATAGATATCCTTTTCTGTTGCACGGAGACGAATATTGACAGCTATAGGCTAGAGATATATAATCCTCTAGTTTATGATAACTAGTCAAGAAAATCTTAAAATAAAAGAGCTTATAAAAAATGGGTATTCTATCTCTTACATAGCAAGATATATGGATAGAAGCCTTACGACAATTTACAGAATTAGGGATTCTCAAACTTCTAAAAACAATGATCGAGTTAAAGAGTTAACTACAATTCCTCGGAGACTTCATGAGTTCACACAATTTATCCAGAAAAGAAAGAGTCAAGGCGTTATGCGTGTGAAAAAAATATATCGCGAGCTACAAAAAGAAGGATATAAGGGGAATTACATGGAAGTATATCGATATATGAAGTTGATTGCCAACGTAAAAAGAGGGAAAGAGAAAAAATTCGTTAAGCGTTATGAGACACAACCTGGAGAACAAGCGCAAGTTGACTGGGGATCATTTGGCAAAATTAAGATAAAGGATAAAACAGAAAGATTATATGCTTTTGCATACACCCTCGGCTACAGTAGAATGAAGTACATCGAATTCACGGTTAGACAAAACCTCCAAACTTTTCTAAATTGCCATATTCATGCACTTGAACAATTAGGAACGCCGAAAGTTATTTTATACGATAATATGAAAACTGTCGTTTTAAAAAGAGACAGAAATAACAATCTAAAGCCTATATATAATACAGAATTTCAAGATTTTGCTAAACACTATGCTTTTCAGATAATGTTAGCGTACCCCTATTGGCCAAGAGGTAAGGGAAAAGTAGAAGCTGTTATAAAAAACATCCGGAATGATTTTATGGAGGGAATGAAGTTTGGTAGGGACTTCTTCTCGCTAGAAGAACTGAATAAAAAGGTATCTTACTGGCTTGATGCAGAGGTTCACAGACGCATTCATAGGTCAACCGGAGAGATGCCTTTCCTCCGATTCGAGCTGGAGAAAAAGCATCTGCGATTTCCAGATACAAGTAAACACTACAAAACCTCGTTTTCATCAGTGCGATACGTTACTAAATATGCGATGGTTCAATATAAATGTAATTCTTATTCCGTACCGGAGGACTTTGCAAGAAAAAAAGTGATCGTTGAAGAACGAAGCGATCATGGGTTAGGAAAGATCGATATTTATTTTCAAAATAAAATTATTGCTACGCATGAACTTGTTTCCGGACGAAATAAATGGATTCAAAAAGAAGAGCATTTCAAGATAAATAACAAAAAATCTCTTAAAGTAAAAAGAAGTAGTAAGAAGCAGAAAGAAAATGAAAAAATTATTCACGGGGTGTCCGCCAAGCCATTAAGTTACTACGACCGTTTTTTACGGGAGAGGGCGGTATGAGTAAACGAAGACCTAACAGCTATAAACTAAGCAATATTATGAATCAACGGCAGAGGATCCAAAAGTTAATGAAACTGCTTGATCTAGAAGCAGCCTCTTTGGATCATATCAAAGTAATTCAAGAACATGGCCGCGAGATAAAACGCCATCTTTTTAAAAACATTCCCCGCCGCGGAATCCCCAGGCTTTCTTAATTAGCTTCATTAAATTTACACCACCCTGATTTTAAAGTATAATTTGAGTGAAGCCCCGAAGTTTCGGGGCGCCTAATTTCGTGCAAAGCAATAATTGATGGCTAAAACACTAAACATTTAATTAAAAATGAATGTTCAAGCTCAAGAACTAAGACAAAAATTTATTAATTTTTTTAAAAATCATCCCGATTTACCACATCAGGAAATTCCTTCTGCATCTTTAGTTCCTTCAGGGGAAGAGCAATTAGTCGGTAAGGAAAAAGTTTTATTTACCAGCGCCGGAATGCAGCCTTTAATCCCCTATCTTACCGGACAAAAGGAACCGCCTAGTAAAAGATTAGTTGATGTCCAAAAATGTTTAAGGACAGATGATATCGAAGAAGTCGGGGATGAAGTCCATCACACATTTTTTGAAATGCTGGGTAACTGGTCAATTGGTGATTATTGGAAAAAAGAGGCAATCAGATTATCTTTTGAGTTTTTAACAAAGGAGCTGGAAATACCGATAGAAAAACTGGCTGTTACCGTTTTTGCCGGAGACGAAATTGCATCAAAAGATGAAGAGTCAGCTGAAGTCTGGAAAAGTTTAGGGATTGCGGAAGATAGAATATTTTATTTTGGCAAAAGCCATAACTGGTGGCCAACAGCCAGGGGAGAACAGGATAGCGGAGAATATAAAAATCCTAGTGGCCCCTGTGGCCCGGATACGGAAATGTTTTATTGGACAGGTGAAGGTAAACCGGAAGGTAAACCAAATGAAGATTCCAGATGGGTGGAAATTTGGAATGATGTTTTTATGCAGTTTAATAGAAAAGAAGATGGTACTTTAGAGGATTTACCTCAAAGAAACGTTGATACAGGAATGGGTTTAGAGAGGACACTGGCTGTTTTAAATGGAAAGAAAAGTGATTATGAAACTGATTTATTTAAACCGATAATTACTGAAATAAAAAAATCTAAAAATAATTATTCTGAAAGATCACAAAGAATAATTGCAGATCACTTAAAAGCTGCTGTATTTGTATTGGCGGAAAACGTTGAACCAATTTCGCGAGACAGTAGAGGATCTGTCGCTAAGCGATTAATTACCAATGCAATTACACAAGAGAACAAACAATTAGAACAGAAATTAGTAAATGAAATTATTAGCCAAATTAATCTAATCTACCAGGGACAATACCCAGAGCTTAAAGGTAATACTGCTTATAATAAGATTCAGGATGTAATAATCCAAATCTATGGTGTTAGCGAAAGTGAAGACATCCAAATTCTAAAAGATATTTTTAAAGAGATTGATAGCGGAGCGACAAAAAATGACTTAATTGTTGAATATCCTGAACTTAAAGATTCTCTAGGTTTTCCGTCCGCACCGATATCAGGTCCTACCTTAAGTGGGACAGCCTCATATTATTTCCATCAAAGTAAAGGGCTGCCTGAGCCCGTGATTTTTGGTACGGCCCAAGAGATGGGAATTAACATAGTTAAATTTAATGAAGGATATAAAATAGCTTTGAATAAACATAGAGAAGCGTCAAAAATTGAAAAAGGAATGTTCAAAGGTGGTTTGGCGGACCAATCGGAAACCGTAACAAAATATCATACTGCTACCCATCTTCTGCATACCGCATTGCGGCAAATACTGGGAGAGCATGTCCAGCAAAAAGGGAGTAATATTACTTCCGAGCGGTTACGCTTCGATTTTTCTCACCCCCAGGCCTTAAGCGAGGAAGAGATTAAAAAAGTTGAGGAACTGGTGAACAAGGAAATTAAAGAAAACCTTCCCGTTATAATGGAAATTATGAACTATGATGAAGCGATTGAATCTGGGGCCTTGGCTTTTTTTGGAGAGAAGTATGGTGAGAAGGTAAAAGTTTATTCTATCGGTTCTTTTTCCAGGGAAGTTTGCGGTGGTCCCCACGTTGACTTTACAGGAAGTTTGGGAAGATTTAAAATAACTCGAGAGCAATCAGTCGGTAGCGGTGTAAGAAGAATCTATGCCGGTTTAACTTAAAAATGAAGTTGCCCTTCCTCTTTAAAAATATTTTTCCTCATCAGAATAAAAAACCGGATTATTTCTTGGCTTTAGGGATAAAAGAGAAAGAAGTAAAAGCCGTTGTCTGGCAAAAAAAAGAAGAGAAGATTGATCTTGTTGATATTTCAAGCATAGACGTTTCCGGCGGATGGGATGAGGTAATTCAGGCGGCCGATGAAGCAATAGTTAGAGCCTCGGCCGATGTTCCTCAAGAATATATTGAAAGAGTTATCTTCGGTATTCCTTCGGATTGGACGGCCGGTAATAATAAAATTGGCGAACCCCATCTCCCTAACTTAAAAAGACTGTGTGAGCAACTTTCTTTAAAACCCCTTGGCTTTATCGTCTTTTTTGAAGCGATTATTAACTATCTTAAGCAAATTGAGGGCGTTCCGCCAACTGCTATATTTTTGGAGCTTGGCGAAAAAAAATCTCGGATGATTTTAACGCGAGCGGGAAGGATAGAAGGTATTAAATCGATTGAGCCAGATGGCGAAAAAGACCTAGCTGAAAGTATAGAAGCGGCTTTGAAGGAAATTCCCAATGTTGAGGTTTTGCCTTCGCGGATTATCCTCTATAACAGCCAAAAGAACCTAGAGACAATTAAAGATGATCTTCTTGCCCACCACTGGCCAAAAGAACTTCCCTTTTTACATCTGCCAAAAATCGAAATTTTGGAAAAAAACACAGATATTAAATCTTTAGTAATCGCCTCTGGAGCCCAAATGGGGATAACAAATTTTAGCCCCGATTTTCTGTCACAGCCCACCGCTAGACCGATTACCAGAAGCCAGTTGGTGAAAGAAGAGCAAAAACATGAGGAGGCAGAATTGGCAGATGAATCTGATAGGCCCGTTGAAGAAAACGTGGGCTTTATCAAAGATAAAGACGTTTTGGAAATGGATGAGCAGCAGGAAGAGGGAGAGGAAGTGCTAATTGAAAAAGAGACGTTTCCGGCAAAGGTGGACAGAAAGGAGGATTTGGTGGAGGAAGATGAGGGTTTGGCTCCCCGAAGATCTTTTAACTTTATACCTTCATTTCGAATACCCGCAATTCCTCTGCCTAAGTTTTCCTTACCCACTTTACATTTTGGCTTTTTTACAGAGATCAGGTTGATTTTCTTATCGCTGGCCATTTTAGGTTTGATTGGTGGCGGAATCTTAGGCAGTTTTTATTGGTATTTTGTCAAGGCAAAAGTAGTAATTTCTTTTGAGCAAAAATCTTTAAAAAAGGAAACAGAAATAATCGTTGCTACAGGTGGTGCTAAAGAAGATTCGGGACAAATTGCCGGGGAAACAGTTGAGGCCGAAGTAAGCGGTAATAAAAAGGCTCAAACAACGGGGCAAAAAACAATTGGGGATCCAGCCAAAGGCGAAGTGATTATCTATAATAAAACCGAGAACGAGAAAAAGTTTTCTAAAGGAACAGTTTTGACCTCAGGCAATTTAGCCTTTAGTCTTGATGAGGAAGTATCAATTGCTTCGACCGCCGCTTTTTCAACAAGCTTTTCCAGCAGCAAAGCCAAAGTTACCGCCAAAGATATTGGGTCCGATGGTAATTTGCCGGGCGGAGTAAACTTTGCTTTTAAAGATTATCCCACTTCTTCTTATTTTGCTAAAAATGAAAATGATTTTTCCGGGGGAACAAGCCAAAAAGTTTCAACCGTTGCTAAAGGCGATCAGGAAAAACTTTTAAGCGAGCTTACCAAAGAACTTGAGGAAAAAGCAAAAGCTGATTTGCGGGGAAAAATTAGTTCTGACAAAGAAATTGTTGAACCGTCAGTTAATTCCGAAGTTGTGAAGAAAAAATTTAATAAAGAAGCGGGAGACGAGGCAAACGATGTTGATCTTGATTTAACACTGAATTTTAAAAGTTTGGCCTACAGTAAGGATGATCTTAAGAAAATTCTTTTGAAAAATACACAAGAAGCGGCAAATGAAAATTACGAGATCAGGAATGAAGAAATTAAAATGGAGATATTGGAGGTTAAGAAGGTGGATGATCAGCAAGCGGTAATTAAAGTAATCATTGAGGCCAATCTTTCACCAAAGGTTGATCAGGAAAAAATTAAAAGGGATATTACCGGGAAAAAAATTGCCCCCGTTAAGGACTATCTTAAAAATATTAATGGTGTGAAAGATGTTGATATTAAAATAACCCCCGGAATAATACCTGCGGGGCTCATTATTCTTCCATACCGTCCTCAAAATATCGCCATCGAAGTTTCTTCCAATTAATTATGAAGCGATATCTTTATATTAAAAAGAGGAAGACGCACTCTCCTATCTTTCAAATAATTGCTCTAACTTGCCTATTTTTTGGTTTGGGTTTACTTTCATGGCTGGCTTGGCCTTTTCTGGAATGGCGTTTAATTTATGCTCCAAGATTTGATAATTTTGAAATTATTCGACCCTTGCCAGTTAGTAAGGCCCCGGATTCAAAACCATTGGTCAGTAGTAAAAATTTAAGATACGCCAATAATTGGTTTACAGATGTTCCCTTACATGAGGCGACTAATTCCGGTGAAGCCTATACGCTTTCGATACCCAAACTAAAAATCAAAAACGCAAAAGTATTAATTGGGGGTTTGGATTTGGATAAGAGCCTTATCCATTACGGTGGTACGGCTCTTCCCGGAGAATATGGTACGGCGGTTGTTTTTGGACATTCAGTCCTTCCGCAATTTTTTGACCCCGAAAGCTACAAAACTATTTTTTCCACCATCCATACTTTAAAAGAAAATGATGAAATTTCGGTCAATCGAGATGGTGTAGAATATCGTTATAAAATCTTCGGTCAGGAAATTATCAATCCAGACGAATTTTCAACCCTACAACAACGGGGTGATGACAGTTATTTATATCTTGTAACCTGTACTCCTCCTGGAACTTACTGGAAAAGATTAATTATTAAAGCAAGACTTAAGAAGCTATGAATATTTTAGGTGTTGATTATGGCGAAAGAAAAATAGGGTTGGCAATCTCATCAGGATTTTTAGCCACCCCATTAGGAATTGAAGAAAATACAAAAAATATTGGAGAAAAAATAAAAATTATTTGCCAAAGAGAACAAATTGGAAAAATTGTTATTGGTCTGAGTGAAGGTAAGATGGCCATTAGACAAAAAGAGTTCGGGCAAAAACTTACCAAAGCTTGTGAAATACCGGTTGAATTTTGGGACGAAACATTAACATCTAAAGAGGCGTTGCGAAAAATGATTGAGGCCGGGGTCAGGCAAAAAAAACGTCGTCGGGAAGATGCCGCCGCCGCCGCCCTTATTCTTCAAAGCTTCTTAGACGCCCAATAGTAAATTTATGGAAGAATTAAGATCATTGGCGATTGAAGCCATTAAAAAGAAACTAGTCGGCAAACGCTTAAATTATCGGGAAGTTTTTGCTCTGATGGATGAAATTGCAAATCAAAAGCTTGGGCCGATTCTAACCACTTATTTTGCCGCCGCCGGTTTCCAGAAAGGTTTTTCGAATGAGGAACTTTATTTCCTAACCCGGGCTATGGCCGAAACAGGAGAAAGGCTTCATTTTAGAGGAATTGTGGCGGATAAACATTCGATTGGGGGGGTGGTTGGAACACGAGTAACGATGATTTTGGTGCCGATTATCGCCGCCGCCGGTTTTAAAATCCCCAAAACTTCCTCTAGAGCAATCACGACTCCCTCAGGAACCGCAGACACAATGGAAGTTTTAGCGCCCGTGAACTTTACTCCTCGTCAGATAGAAAAAATAGTCAATAAGATTGGCGGTTGCATTGTTTGGGGTGGACATTTAGGAATTGCGCCGGCTGATGATGTAATTATTCAGGTTGAGGAACCGTTAGCATTTGAGTCTTTTGATAAAATTATCATTTCCATCATGGCCAAAAAACTCGCTTCCGGCTCCAATCATATTATCTTTGATGTTCCCGTGGGCCCCAATATGAAAACTACCCACTTAAAGGATGCCGAACTCATCGCTCAGAAATTCTACTACTTAGCTCGAAAATTCAAAATGAAAATTGGGGTTGAGATTGTCGAAACTTGCGAACCAGCCGGTCAGGGAATCGGCCCGGTTTTAGAAACTTTAGATGTTTTAAAAATTCTAGAACAACGGGCGGATCGTCCCCAAGCCTTAGAGAAAAAGGCTTTAAAGTTGGCGGGTTCCCTTTTGGATCTTTGTCTCGGTTCATCTAAAGACAAAGAGTTGGGCGGAGAAGAAACAGCCTTAAAAATACTTGAAAGCGGAAAGGCTTTAGAAAAAATGCGTGAGATTGTCCATGAACAGGGAGGCGACCCAAATTTTTATAGTGAAAAATTGAAAATGGCCGAAAATAAGTTTGAGGTGGAGGCAACACGTCATGGCAAGGTTACGGGCGTTGATAATAAGCAATTGAGCGTCATCGGAAGAATTTTGGGTTCCCCTGAAGACAAAAAAGCAGGAATTTTTTTAGCCCGGAGAATTGGAGAAAAAATAGACAAAGGTGATATACTATTCGTAATTTATTCGTCTGATAAGTGGAAGATTAAGGAAGCGAGAGAAACCTTAAAAAATCTTCCAATTTATAAAGTTGAATAATTAAAGGAGGAGAATGAAATTTAAAAAAGTTGTCAGTCCAATACAAGTATGGCTTTTGGCAAATGGTCGCTGTGTGGGTTGTGGAGCTCCTTTAAGAGGTGGAACTAAAAAGTCATCTGCCGACGACCAAATTACTTGTAAGTGCGGAAGAATTTATGTACTCGATCTAAGTACAAAAAAATACCGTCGGGCTTTGATCGCCGAGGTTGAAGCGTGAAAAGAAGAATCTTATTAACTCCCCTCTTACTAATAATTCTCCTGGCGGCGGTTTTTTATTGGTGGCAACAGGTTCTTCAGCCCGCCAACTCAAGTGATAAAAAGGCGAAGATCTTTGTTGTTAAAAAAGGGGAAAATGTTAATGAAGTTGCTCGCAATCTTGAAGATGAAGATCTGATTCGTTCTAAAGTGGCCTTTTTTCTTTTTGTTAAAAAGGAAGGAGCTGAGAAAAATATTCAAGCCGGAACTTTTCGCCTTTCACCCTCAATGAGCTTGCCCACAATTTTAGAGAAATTATCTCACGGAACTTTAGATATTTGGATAACCACGATTGAAGGGTGGAGAAATGAAGAAATAGCCTCTTTAGTGGAAAAAGAGCTTGATATACCTTCTGCAAACTTTTTAAAAGAAGCAAAAAGTGGCTACATGTTTCCCGATACCTATGCTGTTCCCAAAGAAGCATCTTCTGGAGCCGTGACAAAAATAATGCTTGATAATTTTAATAAAAAATTTGATCAGAACCTGAAGGATGCCGTGCGACAAGAGGGGTTGACAGAAGAACAAGCAATAGTTTTAGCTTCGATTGTAGAAAGAGAGGTGTGGGACGATACGGATCGGCCTATTGTTGCAGGAATTTTACTTAACCGGTTAAAACAAGGAATGCCACTTCAAACTGATGCAACAGTCCAATACGCGCTAGGTTATCAGTCAGAAGAAAAAACCTGGTGGAAAAAATCTTTAACGCTGGATGACCTGAAAGTGAGCTCGCCTTATAATACATATCTTAATGCTGGTTTACCGCCGGCGCCAATTTCCAATCCTGGCCTGGCTGCAATTCAAGCTGTGGCTTATCCTGCCAAATCAGATTATCTTTACTACATTTCCGATCTTAACGGTCAAACTCACTACGCTAAAACCCTCGATGAGCATAATGAAAATGTCAGAAAGTATCTGAGAAATTAAACAATAATTCCGCCGCCCAAAACTTCTGTTTCTTTGTAAAATACCGCTACCTGGCCGGGGGCAATACCCCAGGCAGATTCATCTAAAATCACTTCCGTCTTACCATTATTAATTTTTATCTCGCAAGGATAAAGTTGACCTAGGTGCCTAATACGGACCAGACAGGAAATAGCTTGCTCTGATGGTTTGTTTATCCAGTTAATTTTTTCAACTTCAAAACGATCTTTTTCGCATTCCTTACCCCAGCCGACTATCAGGCGGTTATTCTCAATATCTTTATCAATGACATAAAGGGGGAGAATAATATGGTTTTCAACCCTTTCCTTAATATTCTTGGTGATTTTAAAGCCATGTCTTTGACCAATAGTATGAAACCAAATCCCTTCGTGCTCACCGATAGCTTGGCCGTTTTTATCAACAACTTCGCCTTTTTTCGGTTCGATTCTCTGCTCCAAAAATTTTTTGACACTGACTTTGCCTAAAAAACAAATACCCTGACTGTCTTTTCTGGCCCAATTTGGCAGGCCAAAACCTTTGGCCATTTGGCGCACCTCTTTTTTAAGATAATTTCCGATTGGAAAGACAGCTCGGCCTAATTGTTCTTGGCTAAGGTTGTAAAGAAAGTAAGATTGATCTTTTGTTTCATCCTTGCCGGAAAGAAGATGATAGGAATGATTGCTCTTAACTTGTGCATAGTGACCAGTAGCAATAAAATCTGCTTCTAAATCCTTTCGAGCTTTTTCTAAAAAAAGACCAAACTTTATTTCCCTATTGCAAACTGCGTCGGGGTTAGGAGTTCTTCCCGCCTGATACTCATGAAAAAAATAATCAATCACTTTTTCCTGATACTCTTTTTCAAAATCGAAAAAAGTAAAGGGGATATCTAGGGATTTGGCAACTTCTTGGGCCGTCTTGAAGTCTTCTTTATCAGTACAGCTAAGAGTTTTTTGGAAGGATTCGGGAAAGCAATGCAGGTAAACGCCGACCACGTCAAAATCGCCGCTTCTTTTAAGTAAAGCGGCGGAGACTGCCGAATCTACGCCACCGGAAATACCGACTGCAATTTTCTTCCTCATCTTTTAACTGAGATCAAAAAATCTCCTCCAGGTTGCCATATTTTACCAAATTCGAGGCTAAATTGCTATGATTAGCATCTTGACGCAGCGGCCATCTTATGTTATTAATAACTTTAATTATGGGAATTCCACCGCAAGAAAAAGAGAAAATTTTCCCCTGGACGCTTCTGGCGAAGAAGCCTGAAGCTATTTACTGTTCGGATAGCTTAAGACTTTCGTTTTTCATTTCTTTCAAGATTAAATTCTTTTTTTCGTTCTCCAAAAAATAAGGTTGTCCGTAATCAGCTATTTCCACGGGCAAGAATTCAACATCAATTAACTGCTTATCATAAAAAGTATAGATTCCAACCACCCCTTCTTTAGTTTTCTGGCTCCATTCCTGGTCAAAAACAAAATTCCCATGGGCGTAAGTAATTAATTTTCCTTTGTAAATCTCAACTGGCTGGATCCAGTGAGGGTGATTGCCGATTACCAAATCCGCGCCCGAATTGATGGCCAGATGAGCAAGTTCTTTTTGTCGGGTGTTCGGTTGGCCAGTATATTCGGTTCCCCAATGAAAAGCGATGATTATAATATCCGCTTGGGAGCGAGTCGTCTTAATTCCTTCGGCCACTTTGTTATTTGCCGCCCACGAAATTCCCTTTTCTTCATGCCCAATGTCGTTGTAGCCTAAAAAGGCAAAACGCAAACCACGAATTTTTTTAAAAATCGGACCATTAACTCCGGTGGTTAAAATCTCCGAAGAATTTAGCAGGTTAATTGTGTTTTTAATTCCATCAAAGCCGTAATTACCGGCGTGATTATTAGCCAAGCTTGCCACGTCTACGCCGGCTGCAAGTAGTCCCTCTATGTTGCGTTCATCGCCGCAAAAAATCATCCCTGTATTGGTCACGGGACAATTTTTAACAAGAGGAGACTCTAAATTAATGAAGGCTATATCCGCATTTTTTAAAAATTCGTCTGTTTTTTCAAACGGCCAACCGAAATTGCGATTTTGGACCGTTTTATAATTGACGGAACGAGCCAAAATCACGTCTCCGGTGGCTTTTAGGGTGCGTATTTTTCCAGCAGATAAAGTAGCAATCCACTGGTGATCCTGGGAGAAAATCTTTTTAAGCGAGGGAGATTCGGGATTAAAAACCTCTCCCACGGAAGATTTAAAAGGTTTAAAGGAGATTTTGGGAGGCTCGGGATCAAAACTCAAATTTTTGAATAAATATAAAAAGCCGATAAAAATGAGAATACCTACCAGTGCAGAGACGATTAAAAATTTCATTACCCATGATCTAAACATATTCGAATAACAGCTTATCAGTTTTTGGTGGACTTGGCCATTGACAAAATAATTTTCTTGTGCTATAAGAACAATAGTTTCAATTTAATATGCGATGGCGTACGTGGGGTACGCTTTCTTTTGTCGTTTTTGCGCGAGTCTCCTTTTTTAGGTTACTCAATTTTAAATTTACTCAATAAATATTCCCGATGCCAAAGAATAATAATTCTAACAATTACCTCGTTTTGGGTAAAGAGGATAGTCTTTTGCCCACGCCGGATTTAACTCTGATCCAGAGAGAATCATATAAGGATTTTTTAGAGACAGGGATCCCTGAGGTTTTAGAGGAAATTTCCCCTATAGAAGACTTTACCGGAAAAAACTGGAACCTGAGTTTTGAAAAACATTCATTGGGAAAACCCCGTCTCACCCCTCAACAGGCGATGGCAAAAGGTCTTACTTATGATATTCCCCTGAAGGTTGATGTTGTTTTAACAAATAAACAAACCGGTGAGAAAACCAAGCAATCGGTTTTTTTGGGCGATTTACCCAAAATGACTGATAATGGAACCTTTATCGTCAACGGCATTGAGCGTTGTGTGGTAAACCAGTTGGTTCGTTCTCCCGGCGCTTATTTTACGGGTATTCCGGACGCGACTACCGGAAGAATGCTTCATACCGCCGAAATTCGGCCTTTACGCGGTTGTTGGCTGGAATTTACCGTTTCTCGTAATAATTTATTGATTGCCCGTATTGATCGCCGCCGAAAATTTCCGTTAACTATTTTATTGCGGGCCTTTGGTATTAGTTTAGACGAGGAGATTCTTAATCTTTTTTCCGACGTCGATAATAATAAGGATCATCAATATCTTTTAACCACAATCGAAAAAGATACCACTAAATCAACCCCCGAAGCGATGCTTGAAATTTATAAAAAAATGCGCGTGGGTGAGCCGATTGTCCTAAGTAATGCCCAGGACTTTTTCACTAATCTATTTTTAAATCCGCGACGGTATTCTTTAGGAAAAGCCGGACGTTACAAACTTAACAAAAGACTTGATGTTACCGATCGTCCTAACACCCCCGAGAATTGGATTTTGAGTAAGGGGGATGTGATTGCTATCATTAGATATTTAATTGCTTTGCAAAATGGAGAAGGCCGAATTGATGATATTGATCATTTGGGTAATCGGCGAGTGCGCTGTGTGGGTGAGTTGGTTGGGCTCCAAGCTTTTCGCCCGGGAATTTTGAGATTGGAGAGAGCAATTAAGGAAAAAATGAGCTTGGTAAGTCCGACCGAACTTTTGGCCCCGGCTCAAATTGTTAACGCCCGACCGGTGATTGCTGCTATTAACGACTTTTTCCGTACTTCGCAGCTTTCAACCATTTTGGATCAGACTAATCCCCTTTCTGAAATCGACAATTTAAGACGTTTATCCGTTATGGGTGCGGGCGGTATTTCTCGCGAGAGAGCTTCCTTCTCCATTCGCGATGTTCACTCATCTCAATATGGTCGTATTTGCCCGGTTCGTTCGCCTGAAGGGCCAAACATCGGATTAGTAACCTACATGACTTTGTACACGCGAGTTAATGAGTACGGATTTTTAGAGACTCCTTATCGGAAGGTAGTTCCGGTAAAGTCGGGCGGAAAACTTAAGATGAAAATAACAGATGAAATTGTCTATCTGACGGCTGATGACGAGGAAAATTATTACATCACCCATGCTGGTATTGGAATTGATAAAAACGGTAATCTTGAAGAGGAAAGGGTTCCCGCCCGTTATCAAGGAGACTTTTTGGAAGTACCCATAGATTTAATCAATTTTATTGATTTAACCCCGCGCCAAGTTTTGGGGACTTCGGCATCTTTAATTCCCTTTATTGCTCATGATGAGGCGACTCGGGCCTTGATGGGAAGCCATATGCAATGTCAGGCAGTACCTTTACTCGCTCCTAAAGCGCCCGTTGTCGGTACTGGAATGGAAAAGATTGTTGCGGAATCCATGCAGCGGGTGATTAAGGCCGAAAGAAACGGTAAAATAACCTATATTGATGGAAGTACTTTAATCGTTGAGACGCGCGATGGCGAGAAGGATACTTACCTGATCGAAAAATTTAAACGCACCACTCAAAATACCTGTTACAATCAACGTTCATTGGTTTCAGTGGGAGATGAAGTTAAGGCAGGTCAAATTTTAATCGATGGCCCAACATGTGAAAATGGACGTTTGGCCCTGGGTCAAAATTTGAAAATCGCCTATATGTCTTTTGAAGGACTGGGCCACGAAGATGCTATTGTGGTTTCTGACCGGCTTGTTCACGAAGATCTTTTAACCTCAATTCATATTGAAGAGTATGAAACCAGCGTGGTTGAGACTAAACTTGGACCGGAAGAAACCACTCGTGACATTCCTAACGTTGGGGAAGAGGATTTGAAAAATCTCGATGAAAAGGGAATTGTCGTGGTTGGTTCGGAGGTTGGGCCGGACGATATTTTGGTCGGCAAAATCGCGCCTAAAGGCGAGACGGAGTTGAGTGCTGAAGAGCGACTTCTGCGGGCGATTTTTGGCGAAAAAGCCAGAGAGGTAAGAGATACATCTTTACGAATGCCTCATGGTGAACACGGGATTGTTGTCGGTATATCTATTTTAGATCGGGAAAAGGGAGATGAGCTGGAGCCCGGTACCAATCAGAAGATTATTGTTCGAGTGGCCCAGATTCGCAAGGTAGTTGTAGGTGATAAGCTGGCCGGACGCCACGGTAATAAAGGAGTAATTTCAAAAATCGTTCCCCAGGCTGATATGCCTTATCTAGAGGATGGTACACCGGTTGATATTATTATTTCTTCACTTTCAGTTTTGGCTCGTATGAATTTAGGGCAGCTTCTGGAAACTCACCTTGGTTGGGCGGCGGAGAAACTGGATTCAAAAATAGTGGCTCCAGCTTTTGAAGAAATGTCAGAGACTACTTTAATTCAAATTATGAAGAGTGCCGGCCTGCCGGTTTCTGGGAAAGCGCGGTTAATTAATGGAAAAACCGGTGAATATTTTGAACAGCCGGTTGTGGTTGGCGAAGAATATGTTATGAAGCTTATTCATATGGTCGAGGATAAAACTCATGCCCGTTCGACCGGTCCATACTCCTTAGTAACCCAGCAACCGTTAGGCGGTAAGGCCCAAATGGGTGGACAAAGATTGGGGGAAATGGAAGTTTGGGCCCTGGAAGCACATCGGGCAGCTTATGTTTTGCAGGAAATGCTAACCATTAAATCTGATGATGTGGTCGGCCGTACTAAAGCCTTTGAGGCCATTGTTAAGGGCGTTGATATCCCCGAGTCGATGATCCCGGAATCATTTAAAGTTTTAGTAAAAGAACTTCAAAGTTTGGGGCTTTCGGTTACTCCCACCGAAGTTATCGCTGCCGCCACAAAAATTCTTAGCGAAAAAGAGATTAAAACCGAAGAAGAGACTCAAAAGATTGCAGAGGAATTGGCTTTGGCTTCGGGCGAAGAGGTTATTGCAGAAAATGATTCAAATGTTGCGTCAGCATCGGTAGAAGAAAAACAGGAAGCAGAAAATGGCGCGACTCCCGATCAAGAAAGCAAGGAGGAATAAAAAATGGATCATAAAAACGCCTTTGGAAATATCGCTGATTTCAAGGGTTTAAAAATTACTTTAGCTTCCTCAGAGGACATTAAAAACTGGTCCTATGGCGAAGTTACTAAACCCGAAACCATCAACTACCGAACTCTTAAACCGGAAAAAGACGGATTATTTTCCGAAGCTATTTTTGGTCCGACAAAAGACTGGGAGTGTTACTGCGGCAAATATAAGCGAATTCGTTACCGGGGAATTATTTGCGACAAATGCGGTGTTGAAGTAACACAATCTAAAGTCAGACGTGAAAGAATGGGGCATATCACTCTGGCAGCCCCCGTTGTTCACACATGGTTTTTCAAGGGTGTTCCTTCAAAAATTTCTTTACTTTTAGATATCACTCCTCGCAATCTTGAGTCAATTGTTTATTTTGCTCAATATCTGGTAACCGAAATAGATAAAGATGAAAAAAAGAAAATCATCGACGGTTTACCGGAAAAAATGGAACAAAAACTGCGGGAACTTAAATCGGAAGTTAAAGAGTTACAAAAACAACTTGATCAGGAGAAGGACGAAGAGCTTAAAAATCTTAAAGCAAAAGTTAAGAATAAAGAGCAATTGGAATTAGCCAAAACCGAAATTGAGCTGAAGTTTAAACAAAAAATTAAAAATCTTGAAAGTAAAATCAGCCAGGACGAAAAAAGTGTTGAGGAAATTTTCCGTAATCTTCGGGAAAGAGTGGATGGTCTTAAACGCTTCACCCTTTTGAGCGAAGATGAGTACTTGAAAATGCAAGATTACGGGATCGATGGATTCTTTAAAGCCGGTATGGGAGCGGAGGCCATTTTGGAGGCAGTAAAAGAAGTCGATTTGGCCAAGTTAGCTCAGGAACTTCGGACAGAAATTCATAAAAGCGGTGGTCAACGCTATATTAAAGCTGCTAAGCGATTAAGAGTGGTTGAGGGTTTAAAAAGAGCAGGTATCTCTCCGGTTTGGATGATTCTTACGATTCTACCGGTTTTACCTCCTGATTTAAGACCGATGGTTCAACTAACCGGCGGCCGATTTGCGACCTCCGATCTTAATGATCTTTATAGACGCGTTATTAACCGCAATAATCGGCTCAAGTATCTGATTGATTTAGGAGCACCAGAAATTATTTTAAGGAATGAAAAAAGGATGTTACAGGAAGCGGTGGATTCCCTAATTGATGCCACTCAAAGACCGGCTCGTCGGACAACTATTGCTCCACTCAGGTCTTTATCCGATATGTTGCGGGGAAAACAGGGCAGATTTCGCCAGAATTTATTAGGAAAAAGAGTGGACTATTCTGGTCGGTCAGTTATTGTCGTTAATCCGGATTTAACCCTTAACCAATGCGGTTTGCCCAAGGAGATGGCCCTGGAGATGTTTAAGCCCTTTGTTTTGCGAGAAATTATTGTTCGTGGCCTTTCGCCAAACGTTAAAGCGGCCAAGCGATTTTTGGAAAAAAGACCACCGGAAGTTTTTGATATTTTGGAGGAAATCACTAAAAATCACCCGGTTTTACTTAACCGCGCTCCAACTCTTCATAGATTAGGCATACAAGCTTTTTATCCAGTCCTAATTGAAGGAAACGCAATTGCTATCCATCCTTGTGTATGTTCTGGGTATAACGCTGATTTTGACGGCGATCAAATGGCCGTTCATGTGCCTTTGTCTTCACGGGCTCAAGAGGAAGCGGTAAGCAAGATGTTTGCCAAAACCAACCTTATTAAGCCCGGTGATGGTTCCCCTATAACTATTCCTAATAAAGAGATGGCAGTCGGTTGTTATTATCTTACAACTATTAATCCCGACGAAGCCGAGGCAGAAACTATTTTTACCTCAACAGAAGAAGCGCTTTTTGCTTATCAAAGTAAGAAAATTGGGCTAAGGCAATTAATTACGGTCAATATCGACGGGAAACAGATAACAACTACGATCGGAAGAGTTCTTTTTAATGAGGTTTTGCCTGAGAATTTAAGATTTATCAATGAAAATGTCAAGGCCGCGACAATTAAAAATCTGGTTACCAGAGCTTTGGCAAGTTATTCCTTTGAAGAGGTCGTATTAATTATCGATAAGATTAAGGAGCTAGGATTTATCACCGCCACCCTATCGGGAGTTTCGGTGGGTATTGCTGATTGTAAGACTGTTCCGGAAAAAGAAAAACTCATCCAGGAAGCCGAAGATGAGATTTCAGGTGTGGAAAAAACCTTTCATGAAGGGCTGATTACTTCGGAAGAAAAAAGGCGATTGGTAAATGAGATCTGGATTAATACCACGGAAAAAGTAACCGATTTAACTTGGGACTCATATGAGGCTGAAAACAGCACCCGTTTGATTATTGAATCTGGAGGAACCAGGGCCAGCCGGGATCAGTTAAAACAATTGTCAGCCATGAGAGGGTTGGTGGTTGACCCATTGGGGAATATCGTGCCCTTACCCACAAAATCTTCCTTTAAAGAGGGTTTGTCAATTTTTGAATATGTAACTTCGGCCCGGGGTTCAAGGAAGGGTTTAACCGACTCCGCTTTAAAAACAGCCGATGCCGGATATCTAACCCGGCGGCTAGTTGATGTTTCTCATGATGTGATTGTACGCCTGCAAGATTGTCAAACAAGTGAAGGTTTGGAAATAGTTCGTCAGGAAACAAGAAGGACAACTTTCGGGGAAAGAATTTTAGGAAGAATATCTTTACAAAGAGTTGTTGATCCAAAGACTAAAAAAGTTTTAGTTAAAAAAGGCGAGGAAATTACCGAAGAAATGGTCAGCCTTCTGGAAAAGGCAAAAATTGACAAAATTAATGCCCGTTCGCCTTTAACCTGCCAAGCCAAATACGGTATTTGCGTTCTTTGTTACGGTCGCGACTTAGGAACAAGAAAATCAGTAGAAATCGGTACACCGGTAGGAGTAATTGCCGCCCAGTCGATTGGTGAACCAGGAACTCAACTTACTCTTCGAGTTCGCCATACCGGCGGCGTTGTGGGTTTAGACGTTACTCAAGGACTACCAAGAGTAGAGGAGTTATTTGAAGCAAGATCACCCAAGACCCTATCACCTTTGGCGGAAATTGCCGGCAAAGTGGAAGTTATAAACACGGCGGAGGGTTACAAAGTCAGGGTTAAAAGCGTCGGCATTAAGCCACCGGAGGAGCGAGAATATTTAGTACCTTTAACCTCTGAATTGGTGGTAAAAGACGGCGATTTAGTTTCGCCAGGAACACAGCTGGCACGCGGATTTTTAGATATTAATGAAATTCTACACGTTTCTGGTCTTCGCCGGGCTCAAGAATATTTAATTGCCGAACTTCAAAACGTTTATGAAACTCAGGGAATTCCTATTAATGACAAACATTTTGAAGTTATTGTCCGCCGTATGAGCGATAAAGTTAAAATTGACAGCCCGGGTGATACTCTTTTCTTACCGGGTGAACTTGTTGACAAGGTCTTTTTTGAGGGAGAAAATGCTAAAATTTTAGCCGAAGGCGGAGAGCCGGCGGCGGCCAAACTGGTAATTTTGGGAATTAGTCGAGCCTCTTTGTGTACTTATTCTTGGCTTTCAGCCGCTTCTTTCCAAGAGACAATTAATGTTTTAACCGAAGCCGCTATTTTAGGCAAAGAAGATCATCTGTTGGGTCTAAAAGAAAATGTTATTATCGGCCGTTTAATTCCCACCTCTCCTGATCGAGCAGTGATTGAGGAGTAGAATTTAAGGCCAAAATTTGGTAAAATTAGACGTCTATGCCAACTATTTCACAACTCGTAAGACGAGGTCGAAAAAAATTAAAGAAAAAGGCTCGCGCAACGGCGTTGAGAAAATTTTATAACTCCCGCGAGCGCAAAATGAAGACTTATACCTCTCCTCAAAAACGGGGAGTTTGCACCGTGGTTAAAACCATGACGCCGAAAAAACCGAACTCGGCCCTGCGAAAGGTAGCCCGTGTCCGTCTTTCTAATAAACAGGAGGTTACAGCCTATATCGGTGGTATTGGTCACACCCTTAGCGAGCACTCCATTGTTTTGGTTCGAGGAGGAAGAGTAAAAGATTTGCCGGGCGTAAAGTATCATATTGTCCGAGGGAAATTTGATCTTTTGGGCGTTGAAAGCCGAAAGAAAGCCCGCTCAAAATATGGAGTTAAACGAGAAGGAGGTAAAGGTCCGCAGAAAGCTGCTACCACCGCTTAAACCTATGTCCAGATCCGGAAAAATTAGAAAAAAAATCTTGGTTCCTGACCCAATTTACCAAAATCGATTGATCGCCCGATTGACTAACCGCTTAATGCGCGATGGGAAAAAAACTGTCGCTCAGAGGCTAGTTTATCGGATGATTAAGGAAATTGGTAAAAAGGGCGACGATCCGATTAAAGTTTTTGAGTCTGCCATTAATAACGTTGGGCCGCGGGTTGAAGTACGCTCAAGACGCGTAGGCGGCGCTTCCTATCAAGTTCCGGTTGAGGTGCGTGGTGATCGAAGACAGGCTCTGGCGATTCGTTGGATTTTAGAGGCGGCTAAAAAAAGACCGTCATCTCAATATCGAACTTTTGATCAAAAATTATCCGCCGAAATTTTAGACGCTGTCCAAAATCAAGGCGAAGCCGTTAAAAGACGCGACAATACTCTTCGTATGGCCGAAGCAAATAAGGCTTTCGCACACTTTAGATGGTAGTTTTTAGAGTAAAAGATTACGGTAGTTCCTGCCTAAAGGCGTTTGTTCATTTCAGATGGTAAAAGGCTAGCATGAGAGTATGTTATAATATTATAAATTTATGTTAACGACAAAAGGTTTGTTGTTAATATTGAGGGGGCAGGAAAAAACTTAACCGGGAAGCTTGGTTAAATTTTGTTTAAAATTGCTTCCCATAAAGGGAAGTTTTTTTAAGGGGAAAATGGCAGACATTAAAAAAGAATATCCATTAGAAAAAATCAGAAACATCGGCATTATAGCCCATATTGACGCAGGTAAAACGACAACTACCGAGCGCATCCTTTTTTACACCGGTAAAACTTACAAAATCGGTGACATTGACGAGGGGACAACCGTTATGGACTGGATGGCTCAGGAACGGGAGCGTGGAATCACCATCGTTTCCGCGGCCACTACTACTTATTGGAAAGATCACCGCATTAACATTATCGATACTCCGGGACACGTTGATTTTACCGCTGAAGTTGAAAGGTCATTGCGCGTTTTGGACGGCGGCGTAACGGTTTTGGACGCTGAAGAAGGCGTTCAGTCGCAATCGGAAACGGTCTGGCATCAGGCCGACCGCTATCATATCCCTCGTATCTGTTTTGTTAATAAAATGGACAAAATCGGGGCGGACTTTTTAAACACCGTTCAGATGATTCGCGATCGTTTGGGTGCCCATCCCGCGATTATGACCTTGCCGATCGGCCGGGAACAGGAATTCAAGGGCGCAGTCGATCTTTTAACCCGAAAAGCTATGATTTGGGGTAGTGATCAACTGGGTGCTAAATTTGAGGTAAGCGACGAGATTCCTGAGGATTTGAAAAAGGATGTTGAAGAATATCGCCATAAATTAATTGAACAAATTTGTGAAACCGATGATAAGCTTCTGGAAAAATATTTAAACGGTGAGGAGTTAGAAATAGAAGAACTTAAAAGGGGTTTAAGAAAAGCAACGGTCGAATATAAACTTGTACCTATCTACTGCGGTTCATCCCTGCGTAATAAAGGAGTTCAACCCCTGCTTGATGCCATCGTTGATTTTTTGCCTTCTCCGCTTGACATCGCTGCGGTTTCTGGCTATAATCCAAAAACAGGTGAGGAGGAAAAGCGTGAGGCCAAAGTAGACGGCCCATTCTCAGCCCTCGCCTTTAAGATTCAAGTTGACCCACACGTTGGAAAATTAACCTACGTGCGGGTTTATTCTGGCACTTTAAAATCTGGTTCTTATTGCTTTAATTCGATAAAAAGACATCAGGAGCGCGTTGGACGTTTGCTTCTGATGCATGCTGATCATAGAGAAGAGCTTACTGAAGCTAAAGCAGGTGAAATTATTGCCGTCGTGGGTTTGAAAGAAACCGCCACCGGCGATACCCTATGTGACCAAAATGCGCCAATTATCTTGGAGTCGATTAAATTTCCGGATCCGGTTATTTCTTTGGCGATTGAGCCCAAAACTAAAGCTGATCAAGAAAAAATGGGTTATGCCCTCCAAAAATTAGTTGAAGAGGACCCAACCTTTAAAATTAAAACCAACCATGAGACCGGGCAAACAATTATTGCCGGGATGGGCGAACTGCATCTTGAGATTTTGGTTGACCGGATGTTTCGGGAATTTAAAGTTGAGGCTAATGTTGGTGCCCCGCAAGTAGCTTATAAGGAAACTATTAAAAAATTGGCTGAAGCCGAAGGTAAGTATATTCGCCAATCCGGCGGTCGCGGTCAATACGGACACTGTTTTCTTCGGGTTGAACCTAAAGGTCGCGGCGAGGGTTATGAATTTGTCAATGCCATTAAAGGTGCGTCAATCCCGGCGGAATTTATTCCGCCAACCGAAAAAGGAGTTAAAGAAGCGATGGATGGTGGGGTTTTGGCCGGATACCCATTAACAGATATGAAGGTAACTCTATATGACGGTAGCTATCATGAGGTTGACTCCTCAGATATTGCCTTTAAAATTGCCGGTTCCCAGGCTCTGCAGGCCGCGGTTCGGAAAGCGGATCTGACCCTTCTTGAACCGATCATGAAGATTGAGGTAACAACGCCTGAGGAATTTATGGGAGATATCATCGGCGATCTTTCGGCCAAAAGGGGACAAATTTTAGGAACGGAGAAAAGGGGTCATGCAACAGTAATTACAGCTATGGTGCCTCTGGCGGAAATGTCGGGCTACGCCACAGCTTTGAGAAGTATTACGCAAGGAAGAGCCAGTTTTTATATGGAACCTTCTCATTATGAGGAAGTTCCTAAAAATGTTCAAGAACAAATTATTAACAAAGATAAACTTGGAGCAAAAACAAATTAATTACTAATTAAAAATATTTGGAGGTAAATTATGGCAGAAGAAGCCAAAAAAAAGTTCGAACGAACTAAGCCACACGTTAATATTGGAACCATTGGTCACGTTGACCACGGAAAAACTACTCTTTCCGCAGCCATTACCACTGTTTTATCAAAACAGCCTGGTAGTTCAACTAAGGCGATGGGCTTTTTTGATATCGATAACGCTCCTGAGGAAAAAGAAAGAGGCGTTACCATCGCTATTTCTCACCTTGAATATGAGACGGAAAAGCGTCATTACGCCCATATTGACTGTCCTGGACACGCCGACTACATCAAAAACATGATTACCGGCGCGGCCCAAATGGATGGAGCCATCTTGGTGGTTTCGGCTCCTGACGGCCCAATGCCACAGACTCGAGAGCACATTCTTTTGGCTCGTCAAGTCAACGTGCCGGCCATGGTAGTCTTTTTAAACAAAGTCGACATGGTTGATGATAAAGAGCTTTTGGATTTGGTTGAGATGGAAGTTCGGGAACTTTTGGATAAGTACCAATTTCCCGGTAAAGACATTCCTTTAATTCGGGGATCAGCTCTTAAGGCTTTGGAATGTGGATGTGGTAAAAGAGATTGTCAATGGTGCGGTCAGATAATGGCCTTAATGGATAAGGTCGATGAATATATTCCAACACCCGAGCGTCCGCTAGAAAAGCCCTTTTTGATGTCAGTTGAAGATGTTTTCTCAATCAAGGGCCGCGGAACCGTGGTTACCGGAAGAATTGAACGGGGGAAAATTAAGGTTGGTGAGGAAATAGAAATAGTTGGTATTAAAGACACTCAAAAAACGATTGTTACGGGTGTGGAAATGTTCCATAAGCAACTTGATGAAGGTCAGGCCGGCGATAATGTCGGAATCCTTCTTCGAGGAGTTGAAAAAGAACAAGTGGAGCGCGGTCAGGTTTTGGCCAAGCCCGGAACGATTAAACCTCATAAAGAATTTGAGGCAGAGGTTTATATTCTGACCAAAGAAGAAGGCGGTCGTCATACCCCATTCTTCACTGGTTACCGTCCTCAATTTTATGTTCGTACAACGGACGTAACGGGCGAGGTGACCTTGCCCGAAGGTGTTGAGATGGTTATGCCGGGTGATAATACCAAAATGAAAATCAAGTTGATTGCGCCGGTCGCTATGGAAGAAGGTTTGCGGTTTGCTATCCGTGAGGGAGGGCATACCGTCGGCGCCGGAGCGATCTCAAAGATCATTAGCTAATTGTCAACTGTCTAATACTAATTAGAGTATTCTGGCTGCCTAGCGAGGAAGAGTAATAGGGTTTATTAGATGCCAAAAGGTAGAATTCGCGTACGTTTAAAAGCTTATGACGCACGCATCATCGATGGGTGCTGTCAACAAATACTTGATACGGCCATTCGGACCGGAGCTCGTGTCGTGGGGCCTATTCCCTTGCCGACTAAAAGGAGTCTAATCGCCGTTCAGCGCTCGCCATTTACCGACAAGGATTCCAGAGAACATTTTGAAATAAGAACGCATAAAAGACTGATCGATATCGTGGAGCCGACAGATAAAACAATTGACTCGCTAATGCATTTAGAGCTTCCGGCCGGTGTTGACGTCGAAATTAAAATGTAAAACCCCAATCATATTAGGGTGGGCCGAATTGAAAATGGTGGTGAGATTTGTTAAAATCCTTTTGAAGATGAGAACGATTTTTTAAAAGTTTTTAACGGATGGGTGGGAGATTAAAAGGCCCCAACCGGGGCCATTTTTGATTTTAAGATGATAAATACAATTTTGGGAAAAAAAATTAGGCAAAGCCAAAAGTTTACCCAGGAAGGTAAGCGTTTACCGGTAACAATAATTGAGGCCGGTCCTTGTCCGATATTGCAAATAAAAACGGATAAAAAAGATCATTATACGGCTATTCAGATTGGTTTTGGTAAAAAAAAGCACCTTAACAAAACAGAAACTCAAAGAGCGAAAAAGGCAGGTGTGGAAGCGCCGCGTTTTTTGCGGGAAGTGAGAATTGAAGAGACAGCAATTGACAAGCTAAAGCCTGGTGATTCTATTAAGGTCGGAGAAGTTTTTAACCCAGGTGATGTGGTTGAAGTTGTAGGAATTTCCAAAGGAAAAGGCTTTGCCGGTGGAGTTAAAAAGTGGGGTTTTCATGGCGGTCCGAGAACTCACGGTCAATCCGATCGCGAGCGCGCACCAGGGTCTATTGGCTCCGGAACCACTCCGGGCAGAGTTTATAAAGGAAAAAAGATGGCGGGAAGAATGGGTGGAGATCAGATTACAATTAAAAATCTTAGCGTTTTATCAGTGGACGAGGAAAAAAACAGTTTGGTTTTAACCGGTCTTGTTCCGGGAGCCAAAAATTCCTTGATTTTGATCAGAAAAGTGGGTTAGTAATATGCCAAGAAAAGTTAGTCCGAAAGAAGAAAAAATAAAATCGCCGGAACTGGACCTTTTAGATCTTGAGGGTAAAGTTGTAGGGAAAGTAACTTTGGCCAAAGAAATTTTTGGTGCCAAGATTAATCCGAAACTAATCGCTCAGGCAATCAGGGTTTATTTAGTTAATCAAAGACAGGGGACCCAGTCAACAAAGACTCGTGGTCAAGTGCGTGGCACAACTAAAAAAATGTACGCTCAAAAAGGTACGGGTCGTGCCCGGCATGGAGCAGCCACCGCCCCAATTTTTGTTGGTGGTGGGATTGCCCATGGCCCCCAACCGCGTGATTTTGAACTGAAGATGTCTAAAAAAATGCGTCGAAGAGCCCTTTTTAGTGCCCTGTCAGATAAATTTGAAGAAAAGGCGCTTTTCGCTATTGAAGGACTTGAAGCTATTAAGCCAAAGACCGCGGAAATGGTAAAGATTTTCAAAAATTTGAAACTTGAGACGCCAAAGGCAAAAGTTTTACTAGTTTTGCCGAAAAAAATCGAGAATCTAATGAAAGCCGCCAGAAATATCGAGGGGGCAACCTTAACGCAAGCGGCTCTTTTAAATCCCTACCAGATATTAAGTCATAAGAAAATAATTTTTTTAAAAGATGCTTTGCCTGAAATTGAGAAAACTTTTCTTCCGGAAAAAGGAAATAGTGAAGAAAAAAAGGCAGTCAAAAAAAATACGGCTAAACAATGAAAAAAGATCAAATTTTAACTAAACCAGTCATTACGGAAAAATCTTTGCAAATCGCTTCTTTAGGTTGGTACACATTTGTTGTGGTAAAAGAAGCCAATAAAAAGGAAATTAAAAAAGCAGTTGAAGATCAGTTTAAAGTTAATGTTTTGGCCGTAAAAACGGTCATTATGAAGGGTAAAACCAAAAAAGTGGGACGGCGTCGGGCCGAGGTGAAGCAAAGCCCATGGAAAAAGGCGATTGTCCGCCTAAAACCCGATCAAAAAATTAGCCTTTTTGAAGTTACTCAGTAAGATTTAAAATGAAACACTTAAAAAGAATTCTACCAAAAAAATCAGGGCGAGATTCACAGGGTCATGTCAGTATGCGTCATCAGGGAGGCCGCCAAAAACGATTTTTGCGGCTAATTGATTGGAAGAGGGATAAATTCAATTTACCGGCTCAGGTGATTGCGGTTGAATACGATCCTAATCGTACGGCTGATGTGGCTTTAGTTCAATACGCCGATGGTGAAAGACGCTATATCCTTCGCCCGGAAGGTCTTAAGGTGGGTGATGAGATAGTTAGCGGAGATAAAGCAGAGGTTAAGACCGGGAACACCTTAAGACTTATCAATATTCCGGTGGGTACTTTAGTACACAACATTGAATTAGCACCGGGCAAGGGCGGACAAATTATCCGTAGCGCAGGGACTTATGCTACAGTGGCAGCCTATGAGGATAATTTTGTTCATCTTAAGCTTCCGTCAGGCGAGGTGAGGAAAGTTTTAGGAAAATGTTTGGCAACCGTTGGGCAAGTGGGTAATCTTGATTGGAAAAATGTTAAAATTGGCAAAGCCGGCAGAAAGCGCTTAATGGGAATTCGCCCGACTGTTCGAGGGGTTGCCCAACATCCCGCCTCCCATCCTCATGGTGGCGGTGAGGGACGCTCTGGCGTGGGGATGCCTTCGCCGAAAACGCCTTGGGGCAAGCCGACCATGGGTAAAAAAACCCGGAAGAAAAATAAATATTCGAATAAATATATTGTTAAAAGAAAAAAATAATATGAGTAGAAGTGTAAAAAAGGGTCCATATATTGACCCCAAACTTTTAAAAAAGGTTCAAAACATGAGCCAAACTGGAAAAAAAGAGCCGATTAAAACTTGGGCTAGATCTTCTCAGATTCCCCCGGAGTTTGTTGGCCTTACCTTAATGATCCATAATGGTCGCATTCATGTCCCGGTTTTAATAACTGAGGCTATGGTTGGTCATCGTTTAGGCGAATTTGCACCAACAAGAACCTTTAAAGGTCATGGTCGAGTTGTGGCCCGGGAGATTTCAAAGACTTAAGCATTTTTATGACACAAGTTTTGGCTGAAAGCAAATATGTTAGAATGTCGCCGCGGAAGCTTGCTTTGGTGGCGGACCAATTACGGGGTTTAGCCCCGGGTCAGGCTTTATCCAAGCTTGCCTTAATTACTAAAAGTGCGGCGACACCCTTAATTAAAATTATAAAATCAGCAACTGCCAATGCAACGGAGAACGCCAAACTTAAAGAGAATAATCTTAAAATTAAATCAATTGAAGTTACGACTGGGCCCGCTTTTAAGCGTTGGCAACCGGTTTCCAGAGGAAGAGCCCATCCGTATAAGAAAAGGACTGCCCATATTAGAGTGATTTTGGAGGATTAAATGGGACAAAAGATAAACCCAAGAGGTTTTCGTTTAGGCATTATTAATGATTGGGATTCCCGCTGGTTCGCCCAGAAGGGGAAATATCGTGATTTAGTTTTGGAAGACAAAAAAATCCGCCAAGTCTTAATGTCGCGACTAAAAACGGCGGGTGTGGCCCAGATTGAAATTGAAAGACTTTTAAATAAAGTGGAAATTATTATTCATGTTTCCCGCCCGGGTGTAGTTATCGGCCGCGGTGGAAGTGGAATGGAAGAACTGAAAAACTACTTAAAGAAAATTATAAATGTTGCGGAGGATAAAAAGGGAGGTCAAAAGCTGGATCTAAAAGTTGAGCCGGTTAAGGAGCCCAATTTGAATGCCCAGCTAGTTGCAAGTAACATTGCTGAGCAATTGGTTAGAAGAATTCCCCATAAAAGAGCGGTGAAGCAATCAATCGAAAAAGTAATGGCGGCAGGCGCCAGTGGCGTAAGGATTATGCTCTCAGGTAGAATTGCCGGCGCCACCATCTCCAGAAGAGAAAAATATCAAGAGGGTCGAGTTCCCTTAACGACCCTTCGGGAAAAAATTGATTTTGCTGCCGTCCCGTCTTTAACCAAATCAGGTTATGTCGGAGTCAAGGTCTGGATCTGTAAACCATAAAATTAATTATGTTGGCACCAAAGAAATTAAAATTTAAAAAACAATTCCGCGGTAAGATGCGTGGTTCAGCCCAAAGAGGAATTGAAATCAGTTTTGGTGAATATGCCCTTAAGGCAAAGACATCAGGCTGGGTTAGTAGTCGACAAATTGAGGCCGCGCGTCGCGCCATGACTCACTACACCAAGAGGGGAGGAAGAATTTGGATCCGAATTTTTCCCGATAAACCTATAACGCATAAACCGGCGGAAACTGGAATGGGCGGAGGTAAAGGAGATGTAGTGGACTATGTAGCGGTAGTTCGTCCGGGAAGAATAATTTTTGAAATGGGTGGTATAACCAAAGAAACGGCTCAGGAAGCAATGAGGTTAGCTTCGCATAAGTTGCCAATTGCAACAACTTTTGTTAGTCGTGAATAAAAATTCTATATGAAAAAAAATGAACTGAAAGATTTAAAAAGTAAAAATTTGATAGAATTAAAAGCTCTTCTTGGCGAAAGAAAAAAAGAATTGCTTAGTTTAAAACTGGAACTTTCGACTAAAAAGTTAAAAAATGTCCGTAAGATTTTTTTGTTGCGAAAAGATATTGCACGAATTTTAACCACAATTCGTGAAAAGGAGATAATTAATGCCTAAAATTTTAATCGGGAAGCTTGTTTCAAAAAAGACACCTAAAACCGCCATTGTCGAGGTGGATTCGAGCCGACCCCATCCTTTATATAAAAAAATGGTGAGAAAAACGAAAAGGTATAAAGTTTTATGGGAAAACCAGGAGGCTGAAATAGGCGATCGGGTGAAAATTGCGGAAACCCGGCCAATGTCGGCCACTAAACATTTCAAATTGGTAGAAGTTTTGAAAAAAGGTTAAAAAAATGGTTCAACACCGGACAATTCTTAAAGTCGCAGATAATACGGGAGCCCAAAGATTGATGTTAATCCACATCTATGGTGGTTCTAAACGTCGATTTGCCCACCTTGGCGAAATTGTGGGTTGTGTGGTTAAGGGTGCTCAGCCAACCGGAATGGTTAAAAAGGGAGAATTGGTTAAAGCAGTGGTTGTGCGCACAAAAAAAGAATTTAAGCGCCCGGATGGTTCTTATATCCGTTTTGACGATAATGCAGTAGTAATAATTGATAATCCAAAGGACAAAAACCCTCGAGGAACAAGAATCTTTGGTCCCGTAGCGCGAGAGTTAAGAGATGCGGGATTTACAAAAATCATTAGTATGGCTCCTGAGGTGTTATAGGGGAAATCTATGAAGTTTAAAAAAGGCGATGAAATAATTGTTACTCTCGGAAGAGATAAGAGTAAAAAGGGGAAAATCGAAAAAATCTTTCCCCGCGAGGATAAAGTTTTGGTGGCGGGTGTAAATATGTATAAACGCCATCTGAAAACTCGTGGTCAGGGGAAACCCGGCGGCATTATTGATATTACAAAACCACTGCCTGTTGCCAATATCGCCCTTATTTGCTCACATTGTGGTCAGCCAACGAGAATTGGTTATAAGATAGATGATCAAAAAAAACGCATTTGCCGTAAATGCAAAGAGGAACTATGAATTTGAAAGACGTTTACCAAAAAGAAGTAAAAACCAAGCTTGCTCAGGAGCTGGGGATTAAAAATCCTCTGGCAGTTCCGGGTTTAGTTAAAATTGTTTTAAATATCGGTCTTAAGGAAGCGGCTAAAGATAAAAAGCTATTAGAAACCGTAGCCGAGCAGCTAACGACTATTTCCGGCCAAAAACCGAAAGTTAATAAAGCTAAAGTGGCTATCGCCGGATTTAAGCTGAGTGTCGGGGATACTATCGGTTTGTCGGTTACACTTAGAGGGAAAAGAATGTTTGATTTTTTCGGAAAATTAATTCATATAGTTTTGCCTCGAGTAAGAGACTTTAGAGGTTTGGATCGCGATTCTTTTGATGGACGCGGAAATTACAATTTGGGGATTAACGAGCAGATTATTTTTCCGGAGATAGATTATAGTAAAATTGATAAAATCAGAGGGCTAGAGATTACTATTGTGACAACAGCTAAAAATAATGAACAGGGAAGACGGCTTTTAGAACTTTTAGGGATGCCGTTTAAAAAAAGTTAATTAAAGTAAAATAAAATATATGGCTAAAGTTTCAGATATTGTCAAATTTAAAAAAGCACAAAAATTTTCCGTCCGCGGACACAACCGATGTCAGCTCTGTGGCAGATCACGAGGGTTTATCCGCCGGTTTGGTCTTTGTCGACTTTGTTTTAGGGAGTTAGCTCATAAAGGGGAACTACCGGGAGTGAAAAAAGCATCATGGTAGGAAATACTGTTACCGATCTTTTGATCCAAATTAAAAATGCGTATTTGGCGCATTTGAAAAGAATTGAAGTCCCCTACTCAAAAGTAGGAGAGAGGTTAGTTAGTCTTCTTGCTAAAGAGGGTTATTTGGAAGGCGTAGCAACTCAAGCTAACGATAAAAAAGTGATTTTAATTGATCTTAAATACTTAAAAAAGAATGCGGCCTTAAAGGAGCTTAAAATCGTTTCAAAGCCAAGCACCAGAATTTACGTCGATAAAAATCATATTCCGCAAGTACTGGGGGGAAGAGGGATAACAGTTCTTTCTACCTCCGGCGGTTTAATGACCGGTCAAGAGGCTAAAAAACGGGGTGTTGGAGGAGAATTGATTTGTAAAATCTGGTGATACTATGTCTAGAATTGGAAAATTACCCATTAAAATAACTGAAGGTGTAGAAGCTACTCTTAAAGAGCATCAAATCTTGGTTTCTGGGCCAAAGGGATCACTTTCCTTTAATATTCCGTCGGAAATAAAAATTAAAAAGGAAGATGATGTTCTAACTGTTGAGAGAAGAAACGACTCAAAAAACGCAAAATCATTGCATGGTCTAACACGAAGTTTAGTCGCCAATATGGTAAAAGGGGTAAAAGAGGGTTTTAAAAAGGAATTAGAAATTAAAGGCGTGGGGTATCGGGCTCAGGTTGCTGAGGGAGTTTTAACCATGACTCTGGGGTTTGCCCATCCAGTTAAATTTGCCCCACCGGAGGGAATAGCCTGCCGAGTTTTAGAAAACAAAATAATTATTGAGGGAAGCGATAAGCAATTGGTAGGTGAGACCGCGGCAAAAATCCGCCGTCTGAAACCGCCAGAACCATATAAAGGAAAAGGGATTAAGTATGTGGGTGAGAAGATTCGTCAAAAAGCCGGTAAGACCGCCAAAGCGGTAGGAGGTGGAAAATGAGTTTATTTAAAAGTCGAGTAAGACATAAAGAAAGAACCCGGAAAAAAATTATCGCCCGCAGTAACCGGCCACGATTGGCTATTTTCCGTTCCAATAAATATGTTTACGCGCAAATAATTGATACGGATGGGAAAATCATTGCTGCCGCAAGCGAGAAGGAATTGAAAAAAACTGAAAAAGAAACTAAGTTAGAGCGGGCAAAACTTGTCGGCGAACTTGTGGCGGAGAAGGCCTTATCCAAAAAACTAAAAAAAGTCGCATTTGATCGTTCGGGGTATAGATACCATGGGCGAGTGAAGGCGCTGGCAGAGGGAGCGCGGGGAAAAGGACTGATTATATAATTAGTTTTTAAAGGTAGGTTATATGGTAGATAATTTTCAAGATAAAGAATTTAAAGAAGAAGTTATTCAGGTGAATAGAGTTTCGAAAAAAACTAAGGGTGGAAATCGAATAAGCTTTTCGGTTTTAATGGTAGTTGGTGATAAAAAGGGACGCGTTGGTGTAGGCCTGGGTAAAGCCGCTGATGTTGCAGACGCAATTCGCAAAGGATCAAGTTATGCCAAAAAACACCTTCTTGACGTACCAATGAAGGGGACAACTATTCCCCACGAAGTTTATCTTAAACGGGGAGCAGCCAAAATTCTTTTAAAACCAGCTCCTCCTGGGGCCGGGATAATCGCTGGAGGGGTGGTAAGGTCTGTTTTGGAAGCCGCCGGTATTAGAGATGTGGTTTCTAAAGTTTTAGGAACGGAGAATAAGGCCTCGAATGTGTACGCAACACTGGAGGCCCTGGGTCAATTAAGAAAGGAATAAATAAATGGAGCTTGCAAAATTACCAAAGATTACCCGCAGATCAAAAAAACGCTTAGGTATTGGTGAGGGTTCGGGACGGGGAAAAACCTCTGGGCGAGGAACTAAGGGTCAAAAGGCACGCGGAAAAGTAAAATTCGGCTTTGAAGGCGGTCAACTTGCTTTGACTAAACGCTTGCCTTTACGTCGAGGCAGAGGAAGAAACGTTTCTTTTAGAAAAAATCCTTTTGGGCTAAACGTTAAATTTTTAAATTTTTTAAAACCAAATGCGATTGTGGATGTGCAGTCCTTATTAGCCCAGAAAATAATTGCCAAAGGTGAAGAAAAATACGGGGTAAAAATTTTAGGTGAAGGTGAGGTAAAAATTCCTTTAACCGTCAAACTTCCGTGCTCAAAGGGAGCAGCCAAAAAAATTATTGAGGCTGGTGGAAAAGTCGTCAACGACTAATTATGCAATCGATACTGCAGCAGATTGTTAATGTTTGGAAAGTACCCGACTTAAGGCGTAAAATCCTCTTCACCCTTTTTATGCTTTTCGTTTTTCGGCTGTTCGCCCACGTTCCTATTCCAGGTGTTGAGCGGGAAGCTTTAAAAAGACTTTTTAGCGAAAATCAGTTTTTAGGACTTTTAGACATTTTTTCCGGTGGTACCTTGGCCAATTTTTCTGTTATGGCATTAGGTTTAAACCCTTATATCAACTCCTCAATTATTTTCCAGCTTTTAACTCTTGTATTTCCTAAATTGGAAGCGTTAAGTAAAGAAGGAGAATATGGCCGGCGAAAAATTAATCAATATACAAGATTTTTAACGGTTCCTCTGGCGGCTCTACAAGCTTTGGGAATTTACGCTCTTTTAAAAAACCAGCAAATTATCGGCGTATTGTCTCCAATTTCCTTAGCCACAATAATTGTTACCATGACCGCCGGTACAGTTCTTTTAATGTGGTTTGGAGAACTAATTTCCGAAAAGGGCGTTGGCAATGGTATCTCTCTTTTAATCTTTGCTGGAATTGTTGGTCGCCTACCAGTTGTTTTGGGTCAAACAGCAACAACTTTCGGCGGTCAGGACATTTTTAATATGGTCGTTTTTCTCATCATGAGCGTTGGCGTTATTTCTTCTGTTGTTTTGGTTAACGAAGCCACTCGCCGGGTTGTTATTCAATATGCAAAAAGAATAAGGGGAACTAGAATGTATGGTGGGGAGGCTACTCATCTACCCTTACGTCTTAATCAAGCGGGGGTTATCCCGATCATTTTTGCTGTTTCTTTAATTCTTTTGCCCTCTTTAATCGGCCAATATTTGGCTACGGTAAGCAACCCTGGTCTCGCCGGTGTGGCAAATTTTATTACTCGTTCTTTTGATCCCGATGGCTTTATTTATAATTTTCTTTATTTTCTTTTAGTAATTGGATTCACTTATTTCTACACCGCTGTAATTTTTAATCCCCAAAAAATTTCCCAGGAAATTCAAAAACACGGCGGATTTATACCAGGCATCAGGCCGGGGGCTCCGACCGCCAATTATCTTAATTACATCTTAACCCGTATCACTTTAGTGGGGGCAATTTTTCTAGGATTAATTGCAATTTTGCCTTCCGTGGCTCGTCAATTCACCAGTGTTACTACCATGATGCTCGGTGGAACAGGGATTTTAATCGTCGTCTCCGTTATTTTGGAAACTGCCAAACAAATCGAATCGATGCTTATCATGCGCAGTTATGAAGGTTTTCTTAAAGAATAAAGCTTTCCATAAAATTTAAAAATAAAGGTTATAACTTATCTTGCCCCGAAATTTTCGGGGCAAAAAATGAATTAAAGGAGCAGGTTATCTTACCTGAAATATATGAGAATTATTTTAATGGGAATTCAAGGTTCAGGAAAATCAACACAAGGGAACTTTTTAAGTAAAGAGTTGAAAGTTCCTTATCTTTCAACGGGCCATATTTTCCGTCGTATTGCCCAAGAAAAAACTAAATGGGGAAGATATGTTAAAGAAACAATGGGGGCCGGTCTTCTCATCCCTGACTCCAAAACTATTAAAATTGTTGAGGAATATCTAAAAAAACCATCCTACAAAAAGGGATACATTTTGGATGGTTTTCCCCGAACTCTTGTTCAGGCCAAAAAATTTAAAGAGGAAATCGATGGTGTGGTCTATTTGCGGGTTTCCGATCGTGAGGCTCTTTGGCGACTCTCTTATCGTAATGATGAGCTTCGTAATGATGAAACAGTAAAGGCTGTGAGAAAGCGTATTGAAGCCTATCACAAGTATACCGAACCGGTTCTGAATTATTATCGGCAAAAAGGGATTCTAGTCGAAATTGATGGTGAAAAACCAATTGAAGAAGTGCGTCATTTAGTTAGGGCGTACCTTAATAAAAAAAGGAATGACTGAATGCCTAATAAATTTACTATTGCCATTGACGGGCCGGTTGGATCGGGAAAAGGAACGCTGGGGATTGCTCTTGCGCGGAAGCTTAAAGCTATTTATCTTTACACCGGCGGGATGTACAGAGCCCTAACGCTGGCTGCTTTAAAAGAGAAAATAGATTTTCGCGACGAGAAAGAAGTTTTAAATTTGTTAAAAAGAATTGATATTAATCTCAGTATTTCTTCTGAAGGGACGAAAGTTTTTTTAGGAAAAGAATTAGTTAATGACAGGCTTTTTCTTCCGGAGGTCACCAGTGCTGTGCCTATTATTGCCGCTATGCCTCAGGTGAGGAAAAAAATGGTTGCCCGGCAAAAAAAGATGATTCAGGATCAAAGTGCCGTAATCGAAGGCAGGGATGTGGCCACCGATATCGCCCCACACGCGGATTTAAAAATTTTTCTTACAGCCGAGTTGGAAGTTAGAGCCAGAAGAAGACATCAGCAACATTTAAAAAAGGGGATAAATAAAACCCTTGAGGAAACTTTAGCGGATACAAAAGAGCGCGATCGTCAGGATACTGAAAGAACAGCCTCACCGCTTATCATAGCTAAAGATGCTTTTGTAGTCGACACTACCTATGATACGGTGGAAGATACCGTAGAAAAAGTAATGGTAAAGATTAAGGAATTGGGGCTGGCATGATTATTCTTAAAAGCGAGGAAGAAATTGGGTTGATGATCCAGGGGGGGAAGTTTTTAGGTGATATTTTGCAACAAGTTATAGATGCGGTTGAGCCCGGGGCTGCTACTTCCGAGTTGGATAAATTGGCCGAGAGGTTACTTCTTAAAACCGGCGGGGAGCCTTCATTTAAAAAAGTGGCAAATTATCAATTTGCGACCTGCATGTGTGTTAACGACGTTGTTGTTCATGGGCTACCGAGCGATTATCGGCTTCAAGAAGGTGATGTTTTAGGAATAGATATAGGGTTGCTTTATAAAGGTTTTAATACAGATACGGCTTGGACTGTTATTGTTGGTGATTCAAAGCTAGAAAAAGTTGAAAACAAGAAAAAAATAGAATTTCTTAATATTGGTAAATTAGCTTTAAAAACGGCAATTGAGCAAGTAAAAGTAGGTAATCATATTGGAGATATCTCGATTGCAATTCAAGAAAAAGTTGAAGGAGCAGGTTTTAGTGTCGTTCCAACCCTTGTTGGCCATGGGGTTGGTCGAAAGCTTCACGAGGACCCGCAAATACCAGGAGTTTTAACTAGGCAAATCGAAAAAACTCCGCCATTGAAAGAAGGGATGACTTTGGCAATTGAGATTATTTATAATGAAGGACAGCCTGAGATTGTTTCCAGTAATAAGGATTTTTGGACAATTCGAACAAAAGATAAAAGTTTAAGCGGTCTTTTTGAAAAAACAGTTGCTATTACTGCCAATGGGCCGATAGTGTTGACGATTTAAATGAAATCTGTTAAAATTACCAAAGTCGATTTAGATGACACATCAAGGAACTATTGAGCTTGACGGCGTCGTAACCGAAGCCCTACCTAATACTCTTTTTAGAGTTAAACTCGCCGATGAGCGGGTGATTCTTTGCCATCTTTCAGGTAAGATGCGGATTAACTATATCCGAATTCTTCCCGGAGACAAAGTTAAAATTGAAATGAGTCCTTATGATGAGACAAAGGGTAGGATTATTTATCGTTATAAATAATTAGTTTTAAAAATGAAAGTTCAGGCAAGCATTAAAAAACAGTGTATTAAATGTAAAATTGTGAAGCGTCGCGGTGTGCTCTATGTGATTTGCGAAAACCCAAAGCACAAGCAGCGACAAGGATAAAATATGGCAAGAATTTCTGGAGTAGACCTTCCAAAAGAAAAAAGAATTGATATTGCTCTTGGCGTTATTTATGGTCTAGGGAGAAATAATGTTGGCCCGATATTAAAGGCTGCTAAGGTTGAACCTCAGCGTCGGGTTAAAGAGTTGACAGAAGAAGAGGTCAACCGCTTACAAAAAATCATTACGACCCACAAGGTCGAAGGAGACTTAAGACGAGAGGTTCAAGAACATATTAAAAGACTGCGGGAAATTGGGGCTTATCGCGGGCTCAGGCATGCTAGAGGTTTACCGGCTCGCGGCCAAAGGACTCGTTCCAACGCTCGGACCAAAAGAGGAAAAAGGGTAACAATTGGGGCGATTCGCAAGAAAGTTGCCGAAAAAATGGGCCTTTTAGATAAAGGTAAGCAAACAGGAGGAACAGGTGGCAAGTAAGAAGGTGCAAAAACAGGTTAGTCGCGGCAGAGCCTATATCACAGCGACTTTTAATAATACGCTAATTACGATTACTGATGCTGGCGGGAATGCTGTTGCCTGGGGCAGTGCGGGCGCATCCGGTTTTAAAGGAGCGCGAAAGGCAACCCCTTATGCGGCTATGATGGCGATGGAGAATGTTGCCCGTAAGGCCAGAGAGATGGGTATGGCAGATGTGGAAGTTTTTGTTAAAGGGCCGGGCGCCGGGCGCGATACGGCTTTAAAAGCATTGAAAACAGTTGGTCTTAATATTATGATGATCGCGGATGTAACTCCGATTCCTCATAATGGTTGTCGACCCAAAAAACGTCGAAGAGTTTAATTTTTTTATTTCTCTATTAAGAAAGGAGCAATGTTATGTCTGGGTTAAAATTTAAAGTTATTGCTAAAGAAGAGACGCCAAACTACGGAAAGTTTAGTTTGGAAACTTTGGATCCGGGTTATGGTCATACACTGGGAAATGCTTTAAGAAGGGTTTTGCTGTCTTCTTTACCGGGAGCGGCTATTACCACCGTTAGAATTGACGGGGTAAAACATCAATTTACAACTCTGAAGGGTTTAAAGGAAGATATCTTAGAACTTATTTTAAATTTAAAAAAAGTCAGAGTTAAAATTTACGATACCGATAAGCCGGTCAAATTAATTCTTTCCGCCCGCGGACCTAAAAAAATAACCGCTGCAGATATTGAAAGTCCTTCGGAGGCAGAGGTTATGAATGGTGATCTTTATTTGGGTAGTTTGGCCGATAAAAGCTCTTCACTTGATGCCGAACTTACCATTGAGCGGGGTTTTGGCTATGCTTTAGCAGAGGAACATAAAACCGGAACAATCGGGGTTATTCCTCTTGATGCTGCTTTTAGTCCTGTCACCCGGGTAAATTATCGGGTTGAAACCGCGCGTTTAGGAAGAATGGCCAACTTAGATAGGCTTGTTTTAGAGATTTGGACCGACGGCACAATCGAACCAAAAAGAGCATTAGAGGAGGCAGCCAAAATTCTGGTTGATTATTTTTTACAAATTTATCAGCCAAAAGCGGTTATCGAGGAAGCTGTTGCTTTTTCGCCTTTAGTCTCAGAAGAAATACTTAAAATGACCTTGGAAGAACTTGATTTGCCCGTAAGAGTTGTAAATAGTCTTAAAAACGGTGGAATTGAAACCGTGGGCCAACTTTTAGGTACTTCACACAAGGACTTAGGCAAGGTTAAAAATTTGGGCGGCAAATCGCTTCTTTTGATTGAAGAAAAACTGCGTGAAAAAGGAATCGCGCTTAAAATTTAATTAGAGAGGTAATTTGTGAGACATAAAATTTTTGGCAGACAATTAAGTAGGACTACGAAGGAAAGGAAAGCTCTTTTTAGAAATCTTATTTCTTCCTTGATCCTGCATGGGCAAATCAAAACCACTGAAGCCAAGGCAAAAGCTATTAAAGCAGAGGTTGATAAAGTCGTAAGTCAGGCCAAAAAGGGGACACTGGAGGCGAGACGAAGGTTAATGGCTAGCGTAGGTAAGTCAGCTACCGATAAGCTTTTTTCTCAGACCGTTCTGAATTTTGCTGCCAGATCAAGTGGGTTTACAACCATGATTAAGCTCGGTCCACGCAAAGGAGATAACGCCCCGATAGTTTTAATGAAATGGATTATTGATGAACAGCCTAAGGAAGCTGAGAAGCCAAAAGCTAAAAAGTCTAAAACCAAAGAGAAAAAAATTCAGCCGGAAAAAACTCAAAAGCAAAAAAGGGTAGTGAAGAAAAAATGATTAAATCCACGAAAGAAAATCAAATTAAAAGAGAATGGTATTTGATTGATGCGAAGGACGAAGTTTTAGGACGCCTTGCAACCAAAATTGCTCAACTTTTAATGGGTAAAAGCAAAACCTACTTTGTTCGTAATCTTGATTGCGGTGACTATGTTGTTGTTATAAACGCCCAAAAAATAAGTGTTACGGGAAGAAAAGAAGAAGGAAAACAATATTATCGCCACTCGGGTTACCCAGGCGGTTTTCGTCAGGAGTCGCTGGCCAAATGGCGGGCGGAGAAACCCGAAAGAATTATTTTTCATGCCGTGCGGGGAATGTTGCCCCAAAACAAGTTAAGAGACCAGATGCTTAAAAGATTGCGAGTTTTTTCAAGCGCAGACCATCCTTATAACGATAAATTTAAAAATTAAAAATAATTTTTTTAAAAATGCCTAGAGCCAAAACTACCAAAACAGAAGAATTAAAAAAAGAGCCGAAAATAAAAAGCCAGTCCTTTTACGCGGCAACTGGCCGGCGGAAAACAGCTATTGCGAGTGTTAAACTCCAAGTTGGTGGAGAGGGTAAAATTATTGTTAATAAACTTCCGGTTGAGCAATATTTTTCGGGAGAAGTCGCCAAAAAATCCTATCTGGCTCCTTTAGAAGCTACCAATAATCTAAATCGATTTGATATTTTTGTTCGAGTGGTCGGTTCAGGAAAGGCTGCACAGCTTTCGGCTGTTGTTCATGGAATTTCCCGGGCCCTAAATTCGGCCGATAAAGATCAATATCACACTATTCTTAAAAAACATGGTTTTTTGACTCGCGATCCGCGCGCCAGAGAGCGAAGAAAGGCTGGTCAAGCCGGTAGAGCGAGAGCAAAGAAACAAAGTCCAAAGAGATAAATTAGTTACTTCATCTCTTGCTATCACCTTATCTATAGGATATAATTAAGCCCTCTAGGAGTAATTTTAATGGGGCAGGAAAATTCTCCCAAAGCAGAAGGTGATATTTGGCTTGGCCAACTAAGAGTGCAGCTAGCCGAGGTTGACATCGAAATCCAGGCGATTGTCGGCCGCGCTTCCTCTTATCCCCAATTAACGGAAAACCAAAGAAAAACTGTAATTGGTGACTTAATCGACGGCTTGGAATTTACAAGTGATCAGGAAGGTTCAAAAAAAATGCTTTGGGATCTTGTCTTAGAACGGATGCATATTAATGCACAAGTCGGAATGGTTAAATCTTACTTTGGAGGCGATATTTTTCAACCAAAGCAAGAAAGAAAAATCAAAAGAATAATTCGTAAGCGAGCAGAAAAAGAAGAGTGGGATTCTTTAAGACTAAACTTCACCTTGAGATTTCAACAGTGTCTAATGGATTTGGCTAAAAGCTCACAAACAAAAATCCGCGCTTTTGGCCCCTTTTCCTCCATATGAAATAAGCACTGTTCTTATAATTTTCTTACATTTCTATAGTTCCCCCTTTTATAAAAGAAAGTTAAAATAAAGCTGAAAAATAGCTTTTGTTTCTTTGGAAGGGGGTGAGAAGAATGAAAAATATTGTGATGGGGGTTGTAGCGGGTAGTCTTTTAGTATTGGCAGTTTTCGGTGGCGGAGAAAAAACTATGTCCCAAGCTCAGCCAAGTATGAGCACTGTTCAGCCTCAAACTCAGACTCAGCCGGTTAAAACAACCATTTCAATTCAAGAAATGATGCTGAGAATGGACATGCGGAAACTTTGGGAAGACCATATTACTTGGACTCGGATTTATCTGATAAGTGAAATCAACAACTCACCGGATGCCCGTAATGTAGCCGCAAGACTACTTAAAAATCAGGAGGATATTGGGACTGCAATTAAACCTTATTATGGGGAGGAATCGGGAAATAAGTTGACTCAGTTGCTGCAGGCGCATATTGTAGGATTTATTGAGTTAACCCGGGCAATCAAGGTCAATGATCAAACGGCTGTAACCGACATCACCAATAAAGCGTATCAAAACGCAGGTGAGATAGGGACTCTTTTGAGCAGTGTTAATCCAAATTGGCCAGCAGAAACGGTAACTGGTGCGCTGCGGGAACATGTTGATTTGACAAAACAAGAAGCGATGGATATGGCCAACGGAAATTTTGATGCTGGAATAGCCGATTATGATAGAATCCATGATCAGGCGCTACGAATGGCAGACGCATTTTCAGACGGAATAGTAAAACAATTTCCGGAGAAACTCCAGCCTTAATGGTAAATTTGGGAATTTGAAGTTTTTATTCAAGGCCCCTTTTAGGGCCTTGAATTCAGGGGGAATAAGTATAGAATCATTTTTGGTCGGGGTGGGCGGACTCGAACCGCCGACCTCACGCACCCCATGCGTGCATTCTAGCCAACTGAACTACACCCCGTTTATACCGCTTGTATTTTACCATAAATATAGTAAAATGAGAGCGCTTAAGGTGTAAAATTTGATATGACCAGCAACAACGATAAGAACGCTAAACTTCAAACAATCCGCTTGGCAATGGAACAGATTGAGAAGCAATACGGTAAGGGTGCTATTATGAAACTTGGAGAAAGCGGCTTCAAAATACAAATTGAAGTTATCCCCACCGATGTGATTCCCCTAGATCTTGCTTTGGGTGTTGGTGGTTTACCGCGCGGGCGAATTATCGAGATTTTCGGCCCGGAGGCGTCCGGCAAAACCACACTTACTTTAAAGGTTATTGCTCAGGCACAAAAAGAAGGCGGAGTGGTGGCTTTTATTGATGCTGAGCATGCTTTAGATCCGCTTTGGGCTCAAATAATTGGGGTTAAACTTGATGATCTTATAATTTCTCAACCGGACACTGGTGAACAGGCCTTGGAAATTGCTGAAACCTTAATTCGCTCCGGTGGAGTTGATGTTTTAGTTATTGACTCGGTTGCGGCTTTAGTGCCCCGGGCGGAAATTGAAGGGGAGATGGGTGATGCAATGGTTGGGGTCCAAGCTCGTTTAATGTCGCAAGCGTTAAGGAAATTAACCGGGGTTATTTCCAAATCAAAAACGGTCGTAATTTTTACTAATCAGCTTCGCCAAAAAATTGGGGTGATGTTTGGTAATCCGGAAACAACTCCCGGAGGTTTGGCTATGAAATTCTATGCCTCAGTTAGACTTGATACCCGCAAGATAGAAACTCTTAAAGATGGTGATCGGGTTATCGGTTCGCGGCATCGGGTTAAAATTGTTAAAAATAAAGTGGCCCCTCCTTTTAGAATGGCCGAATTTGATATCATGGCCAGTGGTATTTCCAAAGAGGGCGGTCTGATTGATGTCGGAGTGGAGATGGGCGTCATTAATAAATCCGGAGCCTTCTTTAAATTTAATGATATAATGCTTGGTCAAGGAAAAGAAGCCGCTAAGATGACTCTGAGTGAGAAGAAAAGTTTGGCCAAAGACATTGAAGACGCAATTTGGAAAAAAGCAAAAACCACCCAAGTTTCAGTGGTGATGGGTAAGGAACTGAAAGAGGAAGCGCTGGCCGCTTAAATTCCCCGTGGGGAAAATTACTGCTTTAATACCTCAAAAGAAAAATTCCGCCAGAATGAATCTTTATATTGATGATAAATTTATTCTCGGTTTAGATTTAGAAACTGTTCTTGCCGAAAAACTAGACGTGGGACAGGAAATTTTTCCAAATCAACTTGAGAATCTTTTTGAGATCTCTGGAAGGAAAAAAATCCTTGATAAAGTTTTTAAATTTTTATCTTTCCGCCCGCGAACCAAAAAAGAAGTTATTGATTTTCTCTCGCGGAAAAAAGTTGACGAAGAAGAATCGAAAAAAATTGTTGAAGAGCTTGAAAAAGATAAATTCCTGGATGATTGGGAATTTACCCGTTGGTGGATTGAGCAGAGAAATATTTTGCGACCCCGGTCTTATCGGGCATTATTGCAAGAATTGAGACAAAAAGGGATTTCCCAAGAATTAATTGCGCAAATTAAAGAGAGTAATTTAGTAAATAGTGATAAACAGACGGCGGAAAAATTACTAAAAAAGAAGCTTTCCATTTGGCAGAAATTGCCTCCCCAAGCGGTGAAAGAAAAAATAACTAAATATTTAATGAGACAGGGTTTTAGTTGGGAGGTCATAAAAAGTGCTGTTGACGAAATCTCGGGGAAAGAGTAAAATTTAACTGGTAAAATTTCGAGGGCAACAGGTTAAATTAAAAAATTTCATGAGAAATTCACTAAGCAAAATATCTTTTAATCATTTTTACCGCGAACGTCTTTAACTTGTTCTCCTCGTTGTTTTCCATTTAACAAGTTTACCAGAGCTTATTAAGGAGGATGTATGCCATCGTTTTTCAGTCGTTTAAAGACTATTGTCGGACAGAAAGAAAAAAGACCAAAGGTAGAAAAAGTCAGAAGAGAAGAAGTTAAAGAAGAAGTTAAAAAAAGAGTTCCCCAGGAAACGACATCCGATAAATTTCAAATCCGCGCTCAGGAAATTCTTTTGGAAGCTCAAAATGAGGCTTTTAAAATTCGTAAGGAAGCGGAGGAAGAAGCGCGAAGGGTAAGAAATGAAGTTTTGCTACTTCAACAACGGTTGACCCAAAAAGAAGAAAGCCTTGAGCGGCGTATCACCTCTTTGGAGGAAAAAGAAAATCATCTAAGATCTAAGGAAGATGAGTTAAAAAATAAGATCTCCGAGATTGAAAAAGTTAAACAAGAACAGTTAGCTAAACTTGAAAGAGCAGCCGGTCTAACTTCTGAAGAAGCAAAAAAGCTAATTCTTGATTCCCTCGATAATTATCTCCGTGAAGAAAAGGCCAAAAGGATTAAGGAGGCCGAAGCTCAAGCCAAAGAAGAGGCTAGTAAAAAAGCCCGCGAAATTCTTGCCGATGCCATGCTTCATGGAGCCACAGATTATGTAGCCGAATATACAGTCTCCACGATTAAACTGGCTGATGAGGAAATAAAGGGACGCATTATTGGTAAGGAAGGAAGGAATATCAAAGCCTTAGAGCAGGCCACGGGCGTTGATTTTGATATCGATGAAACTCCGGGAGAGATTCGCCTTTCTTCTTTTGATCCCGTCAGGCGCGAGATTGCCAAAGTTTCTTTAGAACGCTTGATCGCCGACGGAAGAATCCAGCCGGCCAGAATTGAGGAAATGGTTGCTAAAACTAAAAAGGATATTGAAAAAATTATGTTTGAAGAAGGGGAAAAACTGTGCCATGCGGTTGGAGTCTACAATTTACCCGCAGACAAGGTTAGTCTTTTGGGAAGATTTAAATACCGCTTTTCTTACGGCCAAAATATGATCGCTCATACCCTTGAGGAGACACAGATAGGGATAGCTTTGGCCAGAGAGTTGGGGGCAGAAGTAAATGTAGTTAGACTTGGTTGTCTTCTGCATGATATTGGCAAAGTGATTACTGATGAGGAGGGGAGTCATGTGCAACTTGCTGTCGATCTTTTGAGAAAAAATAATATGCCTCCTAAGGTTATCGCTTGCGTTGAAGAGCATCACGAAGACAAGCCCTTCTCTTCTTTAGAATCAGTGTTGGTTTACATTGCTGATGCGATTTCCGGCGCGCGGCCTGGTGCTCGTTTAGAGGACTACGGAGAATACATTAAACGTTTAACCGATCTTGAGGCAATTGCTCAAAAACAGCAGGGAGTGGTTGGGGCTTATGCCTTCCAGGCAGGTAGAGAACTGCGGGTAATTGTTGATCCGGGGAAAGTTGATGATGCAACCGCAATTATATTAAGCAAAACGATTAAGGATGAAATCGAAAAACAGCTGACTTATCCCGGACAAATAAAAGTTACTGTGATTCGGGAGCTGCGGGCCACTGAAGTCGCAAAATAGTCGTTTTGGGCCTCGGACTCAGAATATTATCAAGGAGACCCGTTTTCTTCATTTCTAGCGTGGTGTAGAAAAACCCCTTTTGAAGTCGATCCTAAAAATCAATTTTTAGCGCATTAAACCTTTACATTTTAAATTAGATATGCTATCGTTTTTTTGGATTTAACCTAGGTCGAATTTTTCAAAAAGAAAATCGACTTTAGAAAGAAGTTATCTGCCTGGAGGGAGGTGAGAGAAATGACTAAAGCGGATCTCATTGAAGCGGTGGCAAAAAAAGCTGATCTTACTAGTAAAGCTTCCCGAGAAGCAGTAGCAGCATTTTTAGATACTATTCGTGATAGCCTTAAAAGAAGCGAAAAGGTTGTAATAACTGGGTTTGGGACTTTTATGGTACGTTCCCGTGCCAGTCGAAAAGGAAGAAATCCTCGCAGCGGTGAAGTGATAACTATCGCGGCGAGAAAAACTCCCGGTTTCACTGCCGGTAAGGCCTTAAAGAAGGCAATTCGTTAAGTTATAATCGTCTTGCCGAAAACTCCCCGATTTAATCGGGGAGATGAAGGCAAAGATTAAATACTTCTTCGGTAAGCAGGAGTAAAACTGGAAGACTCGAGTTTTTTACAGGACTCATGTAAACTTTGAAAAGAAAACTTCGGACTTTCAGTCCGAAGAGGTTTGTTTAAAATCCCTAAAGAGAGAACCCAAAGTCTATTTGGGTTTCTCTCTGTATGTGTTTTCATCGATGGAAATAATTCTTGTTAAGAATCTCCAGAAAAATTACAGAGTTTATCAAAGAGAGGCAGGAGTCTGGAACTCGATTGCCTCTTTAATTAACCGTCGTTACAACCTGATTAAAGCGGTTGAAAAAGTTTCTTTTGAAATAGGCGAAGGCGAATTAGTCGGTTTTATTGGCCCAAATGGTGCGGGGAAAACGACGACTTTAAAATGTCTGGCGGGGCTCTTATATCCCACCGGTGGCGAAATTGATATTCTGGGATTTACTCCTTTTGAGCGAGAGAAAGAGTTTTTGAAGCAAATTGCCTTTGTAATGGGCCAAAAAAACCAGCTTTGGTGGGATCTTCCGCCAATGGAAACGTTCCTTTTAAACAAGGAAATTTATGAACTTAACGAGGCCGAGTTTAAAAATAACCTTCATGATTTAGTTGATCTTTTAGATGCCAGCGATTTTATTAATGTTCCCAGTCGCAAACTTTCTTTAGGACAGCGAATGCGCTGTGAACTTATCGCGGCTCTTCTTCATCGCCCAAAAATTTTATTTTTGGACGAACCCACGATTGGTTTAGATGTAATTATGCAAGAGCGAATCCAAGATTTTATCCGCGAATATAATCGTCATTTTAAATCCACAATCCTTTTAACCAGCCATTATATGGGTGATGTGGAAAAGCTTTGCCGGCGGGTAATCATTATTGAAAAAGGAAGAATTCTTTATGATGGTTTGCTTGGAGAAATCGTTAAAAAGTTTGCCGATTATAAACTTCTGTCTGTGACCTTCAGTCAACCCGTGGATACTCAAAAAGTATCTAAGATTGGTCAAATAAGAAATCTTGATTTTCCTCAGGCAACACTTATGGTTCCAAGAGAATCATCTAACGTTGCAGCCGCCGAGCTTCTTCAAAACTTCCCTATTGCCGATTTAAATATCGAAGAGCCACCAATTGAGGAAGTAATTCGGCAAATTTTTTCCACAGAAAAGCAGGGCTAAATGAAAAAATATTGGCAAGTTTTTAAAAATACCTGGGATGAATATTTTACCTACCGACTTAATTTTATAATGTGGCGAGTGAGGACGGTTTTACAGCTATTGGCAATTTACTTTCTTTGGTGGTCAATTTTCCAAAACCAAAAGGGCGAGATTTTTGGTTATAGTCAATCGCTGCTTTTAACCTATATTTTGGGGACAGCAATTTTACGCGCTATTGTTTTTTCTTCAAGAACCATTAGTGTGGGAGACGAAATTAACCAGGGGAATCTAACCAATTTTTTGCTTAAACCCATAAGCTATCTTAAATATTGGTTTACCCGCGACCTAGCCGATAAATCAATGAATATAAGTTTTGCCATTTTTGAGTTAACCTTAATTATCATTCTTTTAAGGCCTCCATTGTTTTTACAAACTGATATTATTAATCTCTTATTTTTTATTGCCAGCGTTATTTTGGCTATTGTTCTTTACTTTTACATTAATTTTCTTTTGGGTTTGGTGGCTTTTTGGAGCCCAGAGGTGTGGGCACCACGCTTCATATTCTTCATTTTGGTTGAATTTTTTGCGGGAGGACTATTTCCTTTGGATATTTTACCGGAATTTTTATACAGAATAGTTAAATTTTTACCGCTTTCTTATCTAGAATTTTTTCCGTTAAAAATTTATTTAGGGCAGCTGAATAATTTTCAAGTTATTCAAAGTTTGTTTATTTCTTTTATCTGGATTCTAATTTTTAGCCAGATCGTTAACAGAGTTTGGGAAAAAGGTCTAAGAGTTTATTCTGCGGAGGGGAAGTGATTTCTTTGGTCTTTTTGAAACGATATCTGAAAATTTGGTGGATAATGACAACTGCTTCATTATCGGTTTCGTTAATTTCCCGTTTTGGAGCAGCCTTTTTCTTTACCGGAAAGATTTTACGCTTTATTTTTTTCTTTATTTTTCTTCTACTTTTAACCAGTCAAACAAAAATTATTGCCGGTTATAATCTTTGGCAAGTGGCATTTTTCTTTTTAACATTCAATCTTATTGATTCTTTGACCCAATTTTTTTTGCGTGAGGTTTATAGATTCCGATTGTTGGTTGTAAGCGGCAATTTTGATTTAGTTTTAGTTAAACCAATTAATCCTCTGTTTCGTGTTTTAGCCGGTGGCGCAGATATTCTTGATCTTTTATCATTGCCGCCTTTAATCATTTTTCTAATCTACGCCGCCGGGAAACTAGGGCCGCTTGCTCTCGAGAATATTTTTCTTTATTTACTCTTAGTTTTTAATGCGTTTTTAATATCCATTGCTTTTCATACGTTGGTGGCGGCTATTGGGGTTTTGACCACCGAGGTAGACAACACGATAATGCTTTATCGGGATCTTTCAAATATGGGTCGTTTGCCAATTGATATCTATCGGGAGCCTATTCGTGGTTTTTTAACATTTGTCGTTCCTATAGGGGTGATGGTCACTTTTCCGGCAAAGGCCATAATGAATCTATTATCTTTTAACCTTGTTTTAGTTGCCCTGGTTTTGGGAATAACTTTTTTTGGAGTAAGTCTATGGTTTTGGAAATTCTCTTTGAGACACTACTCTTCTGCCTCAAGCTAGCTTAGCTACGAGATCTTCGAAGAGTAATGATTATAGCCGCAGCAAAAATAATAATGACAAAAAGACTTATTAAAAATATTGTGGCAATTCGTCGGATAGTCGAAATTAACTGTCCGCCCCCTGTAGCTATAGATGAAGGTGTCGGGCTAGTGATGATTGGAGTAGGCGTAGGACTGGTTGGCGCGCCCAAAAAATCGATTGTCTCAACTCGTCCTTGTAATACAACAGGTTCAGATGGATTTTGGACATTAAGGCTGACTTCCTTGGTCACAAAAAGGGTGGAGAAGGCATTTTTAGTTTTAAATTCTGCTTTTCCAAGACCTAATTCACCGATTTTTTCGGGTTTGTTGCCGCTGACAGGAATTGACCAAAGGACATAAGCAAGTTTGTCTGGCGCAGGCGGATATGTAAGATCGCGGCAATTTACCAAAAGAGTATAATTTAGTTCTTTCATAAAAGTAGACGTGACTAAGCAGCGGTCGTTTTGACCCGTATTGCTCCGAAGTTCTACCTTTCCCTCAGAAGCTCGTGCTTGAGGAGCCGTCCATAAAAAGAACATGCACACAAAAAGAAAGGCGATAAACAAACTAGTAATTTTCATAGCTATAGGTTATTCAATATCGAATTAGACGCTCTGGTATTATACCGAAGTTATTAATTATTCCGTAATTAGAGCGCTTACTTGCGTTCACTGCTGGTTCGCTACGCGAATTATAGGATATTTTGGTGGAAAAATCAAGTTTTCCTCTTCGGCCTCAATAAATTTAACTATTTCTTTATTCGTGGTAAAATTAGGAACACTTTTCTCGGAAATAAAAAGATGAAATATTATATTCAAACTTTTGGCTGCCAAATGAATAAATCCGACTCAGAACAAATCGCCGGTTTTTATCAAAGTCGGGGGTTTTTACCAGCTAAAGATATTGAAGAGGCGGATGAGATAGTTATCAACACGTGTTCTGTCCGCCAGACAGCCGAAGATCGAGCCTTAGGCTTTATTAAAAATATTAAATCGGAAAAAGGGGCCAAAAAACCCAAAATAATAGTTACCGGATGTATGCTGCGTTTACCTCAAAAATTCTTACAAGAAAAGATGCCCCAAGTTGATGAGTTTAAAAAAATAGAAGAATTTACTCTCCATACGCCATATACTATACGCTATTCGCCAATTCATGCTTGGGTACCGATTATGGAGGGTTGTAATAATTTTTGTACCTATTGTGTGGTTCCGTATTCTCGGGGAAGAGAAAGATCAAGACCAATGGAGGAAATCATTTGCGGAGTTGAAGAATTAGTAAAACGGGGCTATCGGGAAATTACACTTCTTGGCCAAAATGTTAACTCCTATGGTAATGATTTTTCTCCCCAGGGGAAAACCACCTTACAAAATCACCACCGGTATAACCACTCTAATAATATATATCATTATAGTGATAAAGATAGTTTTTTTGCTTTGTTGCTGTATGCCTTGCACGAAATTCCGAGACTTAAAAAGATTAAATTTATGACTTCCAACCCCTGGGATTTGACTGATGATATTATCCGGGCGATAAGTTTACCTAAGATCGATCGCTATCTTCATCTGCCGGTTCAATCAGGAGATGACGAGATTTTAAAAAGAATGAATCGTAAATATACTGCAAAGCAGTATCTAGATTTAATAACTAAGATTCAACAATTAATTCCGGATATTAAAATTGGGACCGATATTATTGTTGGATTTCCTGGCGAGACAGGAAAACAATTTCAAAATACTGTCGATTTGTGTAAAAAGGTGGGATTTGAGATAGCGTACATCTCAATGTACTCCCCACGGCCTCAAACGGCGGCGGCAAGATTAAAAGATAATATTCCTCATCGGGAAAAAAGAAGAAGGTGGTTAATTTTAGAAAAACTAATTAACAGGTCAAACAAGGAAAAGAGTAATTGACTTTGAGCGTGAAAATGATAAAATAAAGTTAGAAAAATGACCACGTTTGAACTTCAAAATTTTGAAAATCTTTTAGGAACCCCGGGTTTTAGCGATCAACTTTTAAAAAATCACTTCACTCTTTATCAGGGTTACGTAACCAATACTAATAAGTTAACCGATATTCTTATTGGGATGAAAAAAGACGGTAAGATCGGAACTCCGGAATATTCGGAACTAAACCGGAGATTCGGCTGGGAATTTAACGGTATGCGGTTGCACGAATATTACTTCGGAAACCTCATAAAAAAGGGATCAAATTTAGACCAATCGTCAAATTTAGCTAAAAAAATTATCGAGGAATTCGGCTCTTATGAAATCTGGGAGAAAGATTTTAAAGGCATCGGCGCGATACGTGGAATTGGCTGGGTAATTCTTTATTTTGACGCAAAAACTAACCATCTTTTCAATGTTTGGATTAACGAGCATGACGTTGGGCATCTTGCTGGTGCGACACCTCTTTTAGTTATGGATGTTTTTGAGCATGCTTTTATGCTGGATTATGGGTTGAAGCGTGCGGATTACATCGCGGCATTTTTCAAGGCTCTTGACTGGCAAACTGTTTCCGGACGGTTTGGTTCTCGCTAATCTCTTTTCTCATTTCAATCTTCCAAAAAAGAAAAAGACCAAATAAAAGTACAAACGCCGTTAGCCAAAAGGGCGCGGAAAGTCCAAGTGGGGCAATTATTATTCCTGCCGCTAAAGGTCCGAATGTTCGGCCGAGACTTTCAAAAGAAAAGGCCAAGCCCATGGTAGTTCCTTGCCCTTCTTTAGTTTTTTCCGATAAAAGCGCATTAATAGTCGGGCGTTTTAAGCCGCTACCGGTGATGGAAATAATGAAAAAGAGATAGAAAAAAATAACTGTCGGGCTGAAGGGGGCTAATATTTGTCCAAAAATCATTAAAATGATACCGATAAAAATTGTTTTAATCTCGCCGATTTTTTTAACTGCAAAGGGAAGCAAAAACCACTGACTGATGCTGGCGGTGACGCCAGTGGCGGAAAAGAAAAACCCGTTTTGCAAGGGCCCAAAAGAAAATCTCTCCTCAGCAAAAAGAGGAATAGCCACCTGAAAATTGGAAACATAAAAAGCCCAGGCGAAAAGAAGAAAAAATAATAAACCAAAATCGCCTCGCAGTCCGTGGTAGATGGATTTAAAATTAAAGATCCCCTCGCGTAAAACCAGTTTTTCCGCCTTTTGAGTTAAAGACTCAGGTAGAAAAATAAGAAGCAGGAGTAAATTAATAAATCCAACTCCTGCTGCTACAGAAAATGCTAAGGGGAATCCTTGGTTGCCTAAAATGCCGCCAAAGAGAGGCCCAACGACAAATCCTAGGGCAAACATTGCCGCCAGCTTTCCCATATAGCCCGCTCTTTCCTTTTTTGAAGTAACGTCGGCCATATAAGCTGCGGCGATAGGAAAGTTGGCGGCTGATGATAAACCGTGCAGGAGGCGGGAGAAAAAAAGGATTTCAATATTGGGAGCAATGGCAACGAGTAAAAAAGAAATAATTGATCCGATAACCGAAAAAATTAAAAGCGGCCTTCTGCCGTAACGATCGGCTAGTCTTCCAAAAAAGGGGGCGGTTAAAAATTGGGCCAATGAAAAAACTGATGCCAAAAGCGCAATTTCAAAACTTGAAGCATGAAAAGTTTCAGCAAAAAGCGGCAAGATGGGAAAGATCATCCCAAAACCGATGATATTAATAAAGACAGTGATATAGAGCCAAAAAATTTTCTTTTTCATCTTAAGTGAAAGCCACGAGGTTTAATGCTCGATAAATAGGTAGAACAGAGAGGCTACTCTAAAAAACGATGTTGCCTGACCAATGATGTTTTAGACCACCATTCTCCCAAGCCGAACCAATGATCGGATTTTCGCGTGGCAAAGCCAAGAAAAATAACTAAATAAATTAAATGCTCGTCCAAAAAAGGATTATTTTTAGGTGGCAAAAGAGCAAGCCACATTAAGATCATAAGTAGCGCGCCAGTGAAGCCCGCGATTTTTGAACCGATGCCCAAAATCAGGGCAAGGCCAATTAACAAAAGCCCTGCCATAAAAAGCCCATCGACAAAAGTATTATTTGCAAGACTATGGAAAAACGGAGCGAATGGGCCAGTGGTGGCGTTTTTCAAAAAGCCCGCAGTAGGAGAGATACCTGCTAACCAGGATTTATTTGCGGGAGTAGAGAGACCTAATCCTAATAGTTTATCCAGAAATGCCCAAAGGAAAAGCCAACCCAATGTCAAACGCAATAAAAACCAAATATGGCGCTCCTTAATCATGAGCTAATTATTGAATTTTAATAAAGAATTGTCAAGACAACGAGAATTTAAGCTTATGTGCTAAAATTAGTTAATTTTAACGAGAGGAATCATGGAAAAAATTGTTGTAATTTGCGGCCCGACCGCCGTGGGGAAGACAAAGTTGGGGGTTCAAATGGCCCAAAAGTTTTGTGGGGAAATTGTCTCATGCGATTCGCGCCAGATTTATTGTGGAATGGATATTGGCACTGGCAAAGATTTGCCTCAAGATGCTAAAACCAAAATTGGAAAAGAAAAATTAAAAATTAAAATTAGCGCTAGCCAAGCAATAAAGCCCTACCGGTTTAATGAAGTTCCGGTTTGGTTGTTGGATGTAGTAAATCCTGATCAGTCATTTACGGCAGCGGATTATTATGATCTTTCCTGGAAAGTTATTAGAGATATTTGGTGTCGGGGGAGACTGCCATTCCTATTGGGGGGAACGGGATTTTATATAAAAGCATTACTGGAAGACATAAAGAGCTTAGGTATACCTCCGGATTGGAAGTTACGGAAAAAATTAAGTGAGCTAGGAATCGATGAATTGGGGGAAATTTTATCTAAAGCCTGGACCACAAGATGGCAGGCAATGAATGAATCGGATCGGAAAAATCCCCGGAGATTGATTCGGGCAATCGAGATAGCGGAAAAAATGAGAAAACCACAAGTCAAAGAGAAAAGTCAGGAAACTAATTTCGAGGTCTTAATGATCGGTTTAAAAGCACCATTTAAAATTCTTTATCAGTTTATTGATGAGCGGGTCGAGGAGAGAATTAAAATGGGTGCTGAAGAAGAAGTTAGAAAATTAATCGGTAAGGGTTATTCTTGGAATCTTGTATCAATGTCTGGACACGGCTATTTTGAATGGCGACCTTATTTTGAGGGAAGACAAAACCTCAGCGAGACCATTAGTCGCTGGAAATATGATGAGCATAGTTATGCTCGCCGGCAAATGACATGGTTTAAAAAAAACAAACAGATTAAATGGTTTGATATTACTCAGCCCGATTTTGACAAAAAAATAGAAATCATGATAGAATCCTTTTGTGCCGCGCAAAATTGAGGTTTCTCATAAAACCATTCTTTTTACCTTCGCCCTGATCATTTCAATTTGGTTGCTTATCCAGATTCGGGAAATAATTCTCCTGTTATTCGTTTCTTTAATTTTGGTTTCAGCTCTACAGTCGCCGGTTGAGTGGCTAGCCCAGAAGAGGGTGCCTCGACCCATTTCAATTCTTCTTATTTATTTTTTAATTTTTATTATTTTGGGCGGGGGGATAGGGCTTCTTGTGCCTCCCTTGATCGATCAGACTAAAAAACTGGGCGAGAGCCTGCCGATTCTATTTGATTCCGTCAATCGGCTTTTTTTCTATCAGCTTCCCACGCAAGAAATTTTAAAATCATTTGACTCAAGGACGATCTTTTTCGGGGGAGATGTTTTTCGCTATACAATAGGATTTTTTGGTAACATCATAACTATTTTTACGGTTTTTGTCTTCACTTTTTATCTTCTTTTGCGCTGGCGTAACCTAGCCAAGATTTTAAGTTCTAATTTCGGGCAGGAAGAAAGATTTACACAACTTTTAAATCGAATTGAAAAGGGTTTGGGAAGCTGGTTGAGGGGTGAAGTTTTACTGATGATTATCATCGGCCTCTTAGCTTATATTGGTTTGTCTTTGCTACGCATTCCCTATGCTTTACCTTTGGCAATATTCGCTGGATTTTTGGAAATCGTACCCTTAATAGGTCCTATTATCGGCGCAATTCCGGCGGTGATTGTTGCTCTAACTATCTCACCCCTTCTGGCTTTGGCTACCGCCGCTTTATATTTTGTAATACAGCAATTAGAAAATAATCTAATTGTTCCAAAATTAATGCAAAAAGCGGTGGGGATTGATCCGTTGGTGACAATTTTGGCCTTAATGATTGGGGCAAAATTAATGGGGACACTAGGGGCTCTTTTAGCAGTCCCCTTTTTTGTAATGGCCAAAATTATTCTTCTTGATATTTTTCAGAACCGAAAAGAATGACGAAAGAATGAATTGTTTAGGAGGCGAGTAAGCCAGATTCTGTTTTCAACAGAACTGTCTTGCGATAGTTCCCCCGCCAAAGGCGGGGTAATACCTATCTAAAGCCAGATTCTGTTCCTCTTCGACCCGCCAGCTGGCGGACTCAGAGTGACGATCATCTATCTCCCCCCGATAAAATCGGGGGACCACTTTATTTCCCGATAACCGTCGGGATTTTTTATGGTGCCCTCAAACTTTGACCCTCGGGGAAGCGTCCTTAATCCCCCGATAAATCGGGGAAAGCGGGTCGATCGGAGGTTGCCGCGGGGAGGATTGCCCGTTTCACTCCCACTCGTCTCTGTTGCTCTCGTATCCCGTTAATTCGGGATCCGCCTTAAACTTTACATGTGGGTAAAGAGTTTAAGGACTAGCGCTTTCGCGTTCCCCGATTAAATCGGGGACACCCTGCTTCCTGCGGTCTGGACTTTCCTCTCCGCCAAAGGCGGAGCAATCGTCCTGCCTCCTAAACAGGTACATTATAGCATATTGAGGCTAGGTTTAAAAATATTTTGGGAAAAAATTATTGTTTGTGGTATCATTTAGGCATGACAGATTCTGAATCAAGGACGATTCTAGAGGTTAAAATTCCTCGGGATACAGAGGAAACACTTGAGGTAGCCTCTTCATTTTTTGCTAATCTAATATCATTAGTTGGATACTCTCTTTGGGATCGCCTGCTTTTTTTAAAAAAACCAACGATATTTTTAGAAATTGCGGTCGTTGATCAGTCAATTCATTTGTTTGTTATCTTGCCCCAAAAAAATGCTTCCTACTTTGAAAGTCAAATTGCTGCCCAATATCCACTGGCAGTTATTACTCCGGTAAAAGATTATTTGGCTTTTAAAAATGGGGAGCGGTTGGCTTTTGGACAAATGGTTCAAAGCGCACCCTTCTATTATCCCTTGCGTACCTGGCGTAGTTTTAAAGATTCTGATCCCCTGTCTTCGATTTTGGCCGCTTTAAGCAAGGCCGGTCCAGGCGAAAAAATGATTTTCCAAATGGTTTTAACTGGAGCCTCTTCCTGGCAAAATAAAGGTTGGCGGGCGATGGTAAAAGACACGCCCGACTCAGTTCGCTTTCAAACACAGGTTACAAATAAGCTCATCGAACAAAAAATTGGTCAGGCTGGTTTTCAAGTCGGAATTAGACTTTTGACCTCCGCTAAAGATCAGGAGCGCGCAGAATCCTTACTGTCCTCTTTAACTGGCGCTTTTGGTATTTTTTCCGCCGAAGCCAATTCTTTGACATTTAAAAAACCCATGCTTTGGCAAAAGGGTAAACTTTTAAAAAGTATTCTTTTAAGAAAAGCCGCATTTATACCCCGAAATCATATATTTAATCTTGACGAGGTGGCCAGTCTTTGGCATCCTCCGGCGGGACTTAAAGTTTCCAATCTTTCATGGATTAAAAGCATGCCTTCTGAGCCGCCGGAAAACTTACCGGTGGCCGAAGACGCCGACAAGGAAAATATAAACTTCTTCGCCCGGACAGAATTTAAAAATAAACCGACTACTTTTGGGATAAGGCGAGAGGATCGCCGCCGCCATATCTATAGTATTGGTAAGACAGGAACGGGGAAATCTACGTTTTTAGCCAATATGGCTATTTCGGATTTTCGTAAAGGAGAAGGGTTGGCAGTTATTGATCCGCATGGTGATTTATCGGAGATTCTTTTAGATTATATTCCTTCGTTTCGAATAAATGACGTGGTTTATCTTGATCCCTCAAATCAAGCCCGTTCTTTTATTCTTAATCCCCTGGAAGTTAAGAATCCGGCACAAAAGGAACTGGTTGTCTCAGGTATTATTGCCATTTTTCATAAACTTTATGCTCAAACTTGGGGTCCCCGGCTTGAACATATTTTAAGAAATTGTCTTTTTGCCCTACTGGACGTAAAGGGCGCAAGTTTTCTGGAGGTCCCGCAGTTTCTTTCCGATAAAAACTACCGTCAGAAAATTGTCGAAAAAATTCCCGATAACGTGATTAAAAATTTCTGGATAAATGAATTTGAACGGATGCCAATTAATCTCCAGGTTGAAGCTACCGGGCCAATTTTAAATAAGGTTGGACAGTTTCTTTCTTCACCTCTTATTCGTAACATTGTCGGCCGGCCGCAGTCAACTATTGACCTTGAAGAAATTATGAATAAAGGGAAAATTCTGATTCTTAATCTTTCACAGGGGCGCTTGGGTGAGGATGCGGCGGCCCTTTTAGGAGCGATGTTCATTACTAAATTTCAACTGGCGGCCATGTCGCGGATTAGTATCCCGGAAAATGAGAGACGCGATTTTTTCCTTTATGTCGATGAGTTTCAAAATTTTGCTACTACCTCCTTTATTAAAATTCTTTCGGAGGCCCGGAAATATCGGCTCAATCTAGTTTTAGCTAACCAGTATATAGCTCAAGTTTCGGAAGATGTTCAGGCGGCTATTCTAGGCAATGCCGGAACATTAATGTCTTTTGCTGTTGGAGCGGGTGACGCCCGCCGTTTTTTCTATGAATTTGATCAACTTTATAAAGAATCGGATTTTACCTCCTTGGCAAATCATCAAATCATTGTTAAGCTGACGATCGAAGGGCACATTAGCCGCCCTTTTTTAGCCACAACTCTCCCATTACCTGATTGTCGGACTCAAAATCGGGTCAAAGCCCTACAAGTTTCCCAGGAAAGATATACACGACCATTGGTCTAGGCTTGCAAAAACATTCTGGATCTGCTAAGATTCCAGCCTTATACGCCTAAATTTATTACTTTAAGGAGGTTCTAAATGTCAGGAGGTCAACCCAGGGGATTTTTACAAATGTGTGCTGATCGGCGTTTCCACTCTGAGGTGGAGGAAAAATTTCAAGAAGCTACAGGATTACCCGCGACGGGTTACTGGATTGAGGCGACAGCAGGCGGGGCACCAGCAATAGATAGTACCAAAACTGCTGATTATGCTTACGCTCATGGAGCGCGTCAAATGGGTTGGGCGGCTCATGGTTCAAACTGCGGTGGTTTTCCGGGTGTTGGGGATGGTCAGATGCGGGTGAGTTTGGAAAAAACCGTTAAAACAAGGATGGAACGCTATCCTGATGCTCAGCATTTTCAAATTTTTTCCGTTGAAAAAGAAGATGGTAGCCCCGAAACAGTTATTGGAAAAGTAGAGAATAACAAATAATCGGGGCTTGAAAAAAAATAAATGTCGGGTTAAAATAGGCCCCACTTATGGAAGAGAGAGCAACTTTTTCCCGTCAGGAAAGTCTCCAAAATATTCAGGGAGGCTCCTCGCGCAAGCATCTTTGGTTGGCAATAACGGTTGTGGCTTTAGTTTTGATTATTGGCGGCGGAGTAGTTGCTTATAAATTTACTTTAGGTAAAGAGTCTACCGAAGAAGTTGTTGAAGAAGTATCGCCAACACCAACTTTAACGCCCGAACCAACTCCCACTCCCACACCCGAGATCACTTCCACGCCAACTCCCACAAAAAAGCCGACCCCCACTCCAACTAAAAAACCCTCGCCAACACCAACTATGGGTTCAACCCAGGGAGCGGCTACAACCGCCGCCGAACTTAAGCGGCAAGCAATTTCCGTACGAGTATTAAATGGCGGTGGAGTTAAAGGAGCTGCCGGATCAGCCGCCGATTATTTAAAGGGTCTTGGTTATACTATTGAGTCAACCGGAAATGCCGAAAAAATGCCGGATTTCGAAAAAACAGTAATTGAAGCAAAAAGTCAGGAAACCTTAACGCTTTTGAAAGAAGATTTGGGAAAGAAGTATCAACTGGGGACGACCTCGGCCACTCTTTCTTCTTCTGCCTCCTACGATGCCATTGTGACCATAGGAAAGAATTGACAAGTTAAAGGCTTAAAGTTAAGCTAAATATAATAGGGTCACTTTTACGTTAGAAAGGGGGTGGCTAAATGGCCAAAAAGAGGAAGGCAAGTCTTTTCCCACATGATGATCTTTTAACTTTAAGCATAGTCGCTTTTTTAGCTTTAGTTACAATTTTAGTCATTGCCTAATTTCATACGAACCAAATCTTTAGAAAAAGATTTCCTTTTAGGAAAGATACCTCAATTTGTGTCTTCTCCTAGCTTTTGTATCTCATTTAATTATCGTTGATTTTTGAGAGAGATTGATGCGCAAGAGGGTTATGAATACCAATAGCCATAAAAATATCCTCGTTACCGGCTCCCTGGCTTTTGATCATATTATGGATTTTCCCCAGTCATTTGAAGAGAATATTATTCCGGAGAAAATTAAGGCTCTTTCAGTTTCCTTTTTGGCCGAGAATTTCAGTAAAAATTTTGGCGGCGTTGCCGGGAATATTGCTTACAACCTTTCTTTGCTCAGACAAAAGGCTATAATTTTTTCTTCCGCCGGAAAAAGGGACTTCGGACCTTATGAGAAACATTTGCGGAAGGTGGGGGTTGATATGGCTGTAGTTAATCAAGTTGACGATGAATTTACGGCCAATATGTTTATGATTACCGATAAAAATAACTGTCAAATCGCCGGTTTTTATCCAGGCGGGATGAGCGATGATAGTCGCTTGTCAATAAAATCATCAAAACGGGCCAAATCTTGCGATTTTATTGTTGTTTCCCCAACCGTACCGGCGGCAATGGAGAAATTTATAAAAGAAGCGAAAAGCCTGGGGGTTCCCTATCTTTTTGATCCCGCCCAACAAATTCCGCGACTCACTCCCGAACAATTACGCGAAGGAATAGATAGGGCTGAAATTTTAATCTGCAATGACTATGAGTTGACTCTTATTACTCGGAAAACGGGTCTATCGGAAAAGCAAATTTTAAGCAAGGTAAAGATTTTAGTTACGACATTGGGCGAAAAAGGTTCCCGGATCGAAACTAAAGACCAGAAGATAATGGCAAAAACTGTAAAACCGCGTCAAATTGTTGATCCAACCGGCGCCGGCGATGGATATATTGCCGGGTTTTTAGCCGGCTATTTAAATGGATATCCGCTTAAAACCTGCGGCCAAATCGGAGCCACAGTGGGGACTTATGCTGTTGAACAGTACGGAACACAGAAACATAAGTTTAATATAATTCAATTTAAAAAGAGATATCAGGCGGCATTTAAAGAGGCTATAGTATTGTGAATTAGGTTTATGGTATGATGCAAAAATTATTGCGTTTTTAACTAAATATAAGCCTATGAATAAAAATAACTCCGTAAAACACGATATTAAAGACCCGAAACTTGCTCTGGAAGGCAAACTAAAAATTGAGTGGGCCGGAGCCCAGATGCCTGTTTTAAAATTGATTACCCAGCGTTTTCAAAAAGAAAAACCGCTTAAAGGTCTAGTCATCGGCGCCTGTTTACACGTTACAACCGAATCAGCCAATCTAATGCTTGCCCTGCGGACTGGCGGCGCTGATGTCGCGCTTTGCGCCTCCAACCCCTTATCCACTCAAGATTCGGTGGCGGCTTCATTAGTTAAAGATTTTGGAATTCCGGTATTCGCGATCAAAGGCGAAAACAACGAGACCTATTATAAGCATCTTCATAGCGTTTGCGATTTCCACCCCCAGATTTTAATGGATGATGGAGCCGATCTAACCTCGGCCTTTCACAAAGAAAGAAAAAGTCAGATCGGAGAAATTATCGGTTCAACCGAAGAAACAACCACCGGCGTTATCCGGCTTAAGGCAATGGAAAAAGATAAAGCGTTGCGGTTTCCTGTTTTGGCGGTTAACGACAGCGATACCAAGCATATGTTTGACAATCGCTACGGAACCGGGCAGTCTTCCATTGATGGTATTATCCGGGCAACCAATATCCTTTTGGCCGGTAAAACTTTTGTCGTTTGCGGTTACGGCTGGTGTTCACGGGGAGTGGCCTCAAGAGCCTCGGGAATGGGCGCTAATGTCGTTGTTACCGAAGTCGATCCGGTTAAGGCCCTGGAAGCGGTGATGGACGGGTTTCGGGTGATGAAGCTTTCACAGGCGGCTAAAATCGGCGATATTTTTATTACGGCCACCGGCGATAAACACGTTATTGCCGCCAACACTTTAGCCTTAATGAAAGATGGCGCGATTGTGGCCAATACCGGCCATTTTAATGTAGAAATTGATATTGATTGGTTGGAGAAAAATAAGAAAACAAAAAGAACTATTAGAAATAATTTGGAAGAATATAATTTAAAAAACGGCAAAAAAATTTATCTTTTGGCCGAAGGAAGACTGGTAAATCTGGCTGCGGCCGAAGGCCATCCGGCCGAAGTGATGGACATGAGTTTTGCCAATCAGTCACTGGCGGTTGAATGGCTTTTACAAAATAAAGGCCAACTTAAAAATAAAGTTTATGTCTTACCCCAAAAACTTGATGTTTCCATCGCCCGGTTAAAACTCCAAGCTATGGGCGTTGGCATCGATCGTTTAACTCCTGAGCAAAAACACTACCTCGCCAGCTGGCAAGAGGGGACATAAGTTAGACCACAGTAGACCATTCTAAATCCGATCTGCGGAACTACATCTTGACGGAATAATGAACTGAGGAAATCCTACAATTGTTGAGGCGATATAGCGACTACATTAAAAGCTGGTTTTCTCTGTGATATTCCCTCTTCTTTAAGAAATTTCTGGTACATTTCTAAGAAAAGTTTCGCATGGATGGAAAGAGGCGCTGATAGTCCATCTGATTTTATAATTTGAGCCGGCTTCGAATCTAAATGATCCTTCAGCCATTTTTCAGCAACCCAAGTGCAAGAAAAAGGAAGAAACTCAGCATCAAATAGTTGTTCTTCCTCTGGAGCATCCTGATCGATGAATTTAATTATTGATTCAAGCGACTGAGTCCCAGGAATCCCACGAGGTTGACTACGTCTGACGGTCTCCATAAGAGCCACTGCAACTACATGTATATAGAACGATTCAGGTTCACCAGCAGTTTGTAATAGCTCGTTTTGATCGGTCTTTTCTTTTAGTTGATTAAACCACATCTCTGCTGTGGGTGATAAAGAGACTGATCTAAGAAGCTTTCTTTTTTCTTCGGGATAACCTTTTCCTGAAGGATCGCCTTCGCCGCGTGCCATACTAGTATTTTAGCACACCATATAAGGAATCAACTTTAGGTTTGTTGACAAATATTACCCACTTGTATACAATTGGTGTCTATGGCCGACATTCAGACTATTGCAAGGCTTTTTGGTAGCCAATCACGAGTTGCGTTGCTTAAACTTCTTCTTGACAACGAAGATAATAAGTTTCGAGTTAATGAAATTGCAAGAAAAACCAATACCAACAAGCGCCTCGTCTCGACAGAGGTCAAAAAAATGGCAGAGATAGGGTTAATAGCTGTCGAAAAAGTAGGGAACATCACTTTTTATAAACTTAATATCTCATCCTTATTGACGAAACCTCTTAAGGAAATCTTTACCGAACACGACTGGTATGAATGGGAACGGCCCTCAAGAATACATCATCTTGTACTTACGTTAGAGGCCGGTCTTGCGCCGATGAAACAGTATTATGGTTATTCATTCCCCGCCGCTCATTTAGTTTTTGACTATGATAATGTCGCCTGGTTTTTCCGCATGAGTGATTTTCGTAAACTGGGCGAAAAACTGATCCCGATTTATCTTGCTAAGAAAAAACAAGTTTGGAAAGACTTTCATGGCTCCGCGTCTACTTTGTGGGATCATAAAAATTATCGGTCGTTTTACGAAAACTACATTAATTTTTGGAAGGTTGCCTATATCCCCGAGTTTATATCTTTTAATATTGATAGTTTGTTAAAACCCGGAGAGAGGATTGTTATTCAGGAAAAGTCCTTTACTGAAGAATACGAAGACTTACTTTGGAAAATGGCAAAATCGGCAGAGCAAAAAGGAATCGAAAATATTGATATTTCTCCAATTCTAAAAAATTACTTTTGGATTAGAAACAGTTATTACGGGATCCATAGGCTAACGGAGGAGGAAATCAAAACGGAGGTGAGAAAAAAAATTGGTAAAGTGAAGCAGAAACCAACCAGAATGAAAGATCCAACGTCTTTGTCCAAAGAACTTATCCAAGTTGGAAAAGATATGGTTTTGATGCAGGACATTCGTAAAAAATACATGATGAAGGCTGCTTATTTTCTCCATGAACATTTAAAAGTTATTGGTGAGAGGCTTGGTCTTTCAATGATGCAGATGGAGCAAACGGTACCGCAGGAAGTTTTACATATTGATAAATTAATGCCAGAGTTAGGTGAACAATTAAAAATAAGGCAGCGTTCCTGCACCATAGCTTATGATCCTAAGGTGGGAATAAAAGTTTTTAGTGGCCAGATTTTCTTTCCCAAAGGCGTCCAGAGAAAGGCAAAATTTGAAGTCCGAGGGATGGTAGCGTGCGGGGGAAAATCTGTGGGTCGGGCCAAGATTGTCAAGAATGTTGACCAAATCTATAAAGTTAATCATGGAGATATAATCGTTTCGCCAATGACCTCACCTGACCTTATGCCGGCAATCCGTCGTTGTGTAGCTATTGTTACTGACTTTGGAGGTATTACCTGTCACGCGGCCATTGTTGCCAGGGAATTTAATGTTCCCTGTATTGTTGGTACTCATGACGCAACGGAAAAAATCCATGATGATGATTTGGTCGAAGTGGACGCCAATAGTGGAATTGTGCGCGTACTGGAGCGCCGATAGTTTTATTTACTGCAATTTGGCCAGATGGGGAGGTGGCTTTGTGGTCGTAGAGAGAGCAAAAAAAGAAACTCTACTATTATTTTGATGGAGGTGTAGGGGATGCTGGGGGATTAACTTCGGCAGGTAGTTTGCATTGATTAGTAGACATGTATTGTCCAAATTCCCGAAGACTTGAGATATGAGTCCCTACACCTTTTAAACTTCCTGATCGCAGTTTATCTACAACTGAGTTTAATATTTTAATTTCTCCTTTTGGATGCGGAAAAATAAAAGTAAGTTGGTTTAATGGAATAGGAAATGTATCGATATTTGCTGGTTTTATAACCCATACCGGTTGTTCATCGAAAAATCCACGTAACTCCTCCGGGTTATAGCTAATTTCGAATGAGCCAAAATGAGATCGATCCATAGCGCCTTTCTCTAACATTCCGATAAATCTTGCCCTATCTGTGCCATGTGCTTCCAGTGCTGGTAAACCTTGTTGTCCTCGTTTAGCATTAATTTCCCTCATCATTTTTGCGGTTGTTTCTTGCACAGATTTTGGTAGAGCATCAAAACCTTCAACATACGTTGGGGATAATTCATGAGTGGGAGTAGCTAATTCAACTTCTCTTCCCGCCACTATCCACCTCGATTCCTGTAATTCTTTAGTTTTTAACGCATCATACTCTTCAGCTAAAGGCCCGAGGGCTAATATTTTTCGCTGAAGCATGCTAATTGCAACATTCGACCTGGTCTCGGGTGAAGAACCACCCGAACTGAGAAACTTATCTTTTTGTGCTTTAGCCGAAAATTCAACGCCTGTTGCATTTTGTTCCTCGGGAGAGTAATAATCTTTTAGTTTAATAGCGTCAAATAATAAATCATCTGGATCGTCCATAACCATATTATGTTATATTATACTGTAAGGGTGTACATATTTAGTTAACTACTACTATTGAATATTCTTAAAGCACCTACTACTATCCATGTATGGATACTTTTAGCCCCATTTCTGAAGAGCAAAAATATTATGAATTAGTTAACGCCATTTTTAAGTTAATTAAAAGGGAAATGGATCGAGCTAGACAAACTGTTCCAGATCTACTTGGTGCATCCTACCCAAAATTTGTCATCATGTACCAATTTTTTAGAATGTTGCGGGGAGAATCATTTTGGGATATACGTCCCCATACCCCGCAGTATCAAAAGGAATTTTATGCCATGGAAAATGAGCTGAGAATGAAACTAGAAGAAATTAGGTCTCAGTTAAATCCTGAAGACGAATTGATAAATCAATATATTCAAGATGCCCAAAAGCAATTCAACATTGAAAAATAGATTCTAAAATTTTCTAACAAGCTAGTTTTGTAATTTACTTACTACAATTTGGCCAGATGGGGAGATGACCTTGAGAGGCCATAAAAGCCGCGGTTTTTATTGATTCTTCAGGATTAAAGCGAAGATTTAAGTCCGTATTTTCTCCCATCAGATTTCTTGTTTGTGTCCACAAGACTTCCGAAAATTGAAAGAGCCCCGCGTATTTGCTGGTGCCCGCTCTAGGATTGAAACCCGATTCGCAGTTGGCAATACGCAAAAGTAAGTCCTTACTAATATTGTAGGCTTGGCTGTATTTGGTAAAAAGCGGATCTAAATCGGTGGGGGCGGGAATAACCGGTTTTGGAGTTGGAGTCAAAGTGGGTTTTGGTTTTGGTTTTGGGCTGGGCGTAGGTGTTGAAGTTGGGGTGGGAGTTGAGGTGGCGGTGGGAGTCGGCGGCTGAGTTGCCGAAAGCCGCTCATTGCGTAGTTGTTCAGGAATAGGGCTTAAAAAATCCGAGCGGCCGGGATTGGCCAGGATCCGCGAAACGACAAAAGCTGAACCCCCGACTAAGAAAAGAAGTGTAATAATTCCCACCTTCATTTTCATGCCCCAAATATATCACAATTTTGCAAATTGGACTCCTTTTTAAAAGATAGCGCGTTAGTCGCCATTGTTTTGATCGGAGCCAAAATCCTCTAAATTTTCAATAGGATTCTAGATTTTTTATTTCCTCAGAAATTATATATACTTGAAATATGCTTGCTAAAGTAATTTCCGGGGCGGTTGTGGGATTGGAAGCTATGCCGATTGAAGTAGAAGTAGATATTGCCGCTCAGGGTTTACCTGCTTTTAATATCGTCGGTTTGCCGGATAAGGCAGTTGAGGAAGCCAAAGAAAGAGTACGGTCCGCTTTAAAAAATTCCGGTGCGGATTTTCCTGCCAAACGGATTACCGTTAATCTGGCGCCGGCCGATTTACCTAAAGAAGGCCCTTCTTATGATTTGCCTATTGCTTTGGGGATTCTTTTAGCTTCCGGACAACTGGAGGCAGATTTATCCGATGCTTTAATTTTAGGCGAGCTTTCTCTGGATGGAAAATTAAGACACACCAAAGGAGTTTTGCCGCAGGTAATTTTAGCTAAGGAAAAAGGTTTTAAGCGGGTTTTTTTGCCAAAAGATAACCGAAGCGAAGCCTCAATTATTGACGGGCCAAAAATTTTTTCTCCCGGATCACTTTTGGATTTATTTAATCATTTAACTGAACAAAAACTTTTAAAACCGGCGGCTAAAATTCGCATAGATGATCTTTTTAACCAGAATGATGTTTGGGAAGCAGATATGGTCGAAGTCCAAGGACAGGAACAGGCTAAAAGGGCCCTAGAGATTGCCGCCGCCGGCGGGCATAACATTCTGCTCAAAGGCCCGCCTGGCGCCGGAAAAACGATGTTGGCTCGAACACTTTCTTCGATTTTACCAAAGCTCACCTTTAATGAAGCCTTGGAAATTGCTAGAATTTACAGCGTCTGTGGTCTTCTGCCAAAAGGAGAGGCCCTGATTAAAACCAGGCCGTTTCGTTCTCCTCATCACACAACCTCCCATATCGGGTTGGTCGGTGGCGGGACTCATCCCAAACCTGGTGAGATTTCTTTAGCCCATCGGGGGGTACTTTTTCTGGATGAG
>JACQLA010000001.1:0-2780 GCA_016204255.1 Candidatus Microgenomates bacterium | reverse complement strand
TCATTTTCGGTATCGGTTAATTGCTTCTTGCAATTCTTGAGCTTTCTTTTTTGGATTATTGCTGTAGATTATAGAGCGGGAAGAGCTGATAATCAAGCCCGAATTTTTCGGGGTCAACCCCGATTTTTCTTTTGTGAGTCCAAACTTTAAGGTTTGTTCTAAATCTCCGCCCTGAGCTCCAATGCCGGGCACTAAGAAGAACATGTCTGGCGCAATTTTACGAATTAATTCAAGTTCGGTAGGCCATGTCGCTCCAACCACCAAGAGGCAATTCTTATACTTTTTATTCCACTCTACAACTTTTCTTGCAACAAGCATATAAAGCGGTTCGGTTTTTTCCCGAGGTGTAGCCTCGTTTATACCCCCGGGGTGGTTTCCTATTGACACCTCGGTACTTTGGAAATCGGAGGCGCCAGGATTAGAGGTTCTACAAAGAACAATAATTCCTTTATCTTTTCTTTTCAAAAACGGCTCAATGGTATCAAAGCCAAGATATGGATTCAGCGTAACCGCATCGGCCTCAAGAACATCAAACGCTTCTTTTACGTAGTTTTGGGCCGTATTTTCAACATCTCCACGTTTTGCATCAAGGATAAAGGGAAGATTATGTTTGTGAATGTATCGAATAGTTTTTTGTAAGGATTTGAGTCCGGGAATTCCTTGCGCTGCGTAAAAAGCAATGTTTGCTTTGTAGCAACAAACCAAATCGGTTGTTAAGTCGATAATGTTTTTATTAAACTCAAAAACGAGGTCGGACCTCGTTAAGAAGCGTTTGGGAATTTTAGAAATATCGGTATCAAGTCCAATACAGAGGAGAGAATTATTTTTTTTGATGGACTGATTCAGTTTCTTAAAAAAATTCATAATTTTATTCCGGTTAACATGTCTATTGGTGAACATTCCGGATTACCAGGAAAGAGTCTTTTTGACTCAAGTCTTACTGCATGATTATAAGTCGTGGCCTGTAGTTTTTCTGCTTCGAAATCGCGTACAGCCACCTCGTTAAATGAGTTTTTAAAATCTATAATTACCAATTGTCCTCTTGGTTTTAAGAGACGAACCATCTCATCAATTACTTTTTCTTGATTTCTAAAATATCGCATGCCAAAGATGCAGGTTATTAGAGCAAAAGAGTTATCTCTAAAAGGGAGAGAATTTCTTACGTCCGCCATAATCCGTTTAGCTGCAGGATTTAACGCCAGGGCGGCAGGCGATAAATCAATCGAATGCATTCGCGTTTTGAGTTCTGCTGGAAAGTAGTGAAAGGGGTTTGCTCCTGATGCGACATCCAGTATAGAATCGTTCGTGGAAAGAGTTGTAAGAGGGGGAGAAAGAGCTTCGCGAACAAGTCTAACAAAATACTCGGTAAGGATTTCATGAGTTTGCCACTTCGAAGCCCTAGAATCCCAATAGGTCTGCAGTGTCCCCACCGGAAATTGTGCAAATTTTTCTATAACGGCTACCATCCTTTTAAGAAAGGGGATGCTTGTTTTGTTTCCATATCTCGTAGGCAAGGTAAGGGTTCCACATGGCAGCGGTTGCGGATTGGACAGCGTCGGCGCCTGCTTTTCGATATTTACGATAATCAGAAGGCGTCATTACTCCGCCAACTCCAACAATTTCATAATCAGCATGGAGTTTATCACGAAGTCTTGCGAGCCGCTGTACCATATCCAGCCCGGCCCATTTAATTCCCGCTCCGCAAATCCCTGCCTTTAGCCGATTAGGGCCGGGAAGGGCTTGGCTGCCTTTTTCATCCACCACCGGGGCGGGGATTGTGTTAATCGCGGCAATGCCGGCAATAAAGGGTTCAATTCGTCTCACGATATTCTCAAGAAGTTTTTGTTGACTTTTAGCGTAATACCCTACTTTTACCAGTAGGGGAGTCTCCCCTATTTTTTCCTTTGTTTTTTTAACAATTGCTTCAACCGCTTCGAGACTGTAACATAAGACGCCCTCATTTGCCACATTTGGACAAGAGAGATTAACTTCAATAACTTTTACGCCGGTTTCTTTTGCCAGCTTTGCGGTCTTGGCAAAATCATTATAGTAATCCTCCTCCGAAAACCCTTTTTTAATTGTTCCAACCACACTTGCTATTAAAAGTTGTCCTTTGCCTTCATAGCGCAGTGCTTTTTTCATGTCTTCTTGCCAAAACGCCGGCCCTTTTGAGGGATTGCCAAAGGAATTAGTGATATTAAATTCTAAAGGTTTCTTTTTTGTCTTAAGTTGTCCAAGCAATGGTTTATTCGCTTTTTCAAGCGTTAGATTTCCGTTTACCTCAACAAAGAGCACATTGGGGAAAGGGTTACAGGAAAAAACACCGCTTCGCTGGGTTTTGTAGTGGATAACATCAAATCCCCATTCAAAGGCAGATTTTACAAATTTCGCGTTCAAAAGCGGTCCGGCAGGGATTCCAAAAGGAAGATTTATATCAAAACCTAAGAATTTAGACGTTTTTTTGATAGTTCGTTTTGGCGGGGTTATATTTTGAGAAGCAAGCGGTGGTCCTTTCTCAAAGTTTTTTTCGTAAGAACGTGCATTATCGTAAAAGGTTAAGCTCATACGTGTGTTTTTGGCTTTCGCCGGTGGGCAACTTTGAGCTCAAGAATCGCTCGACGAAGCTCGCTTTCAGCCAGCGCAAAGTCTTTTTCGCTTGCTTTTTCTTTTGCGTCTTTCATAAGTTTTTCTGCCTGCTTTTGCGCTTCGATAGCTTTTGCAACTTCAATTTCCTCACTTCGCACCGCATAGTCGGCAAGGATGGTGATTTTATCTTTTTC